>NZ_CP013251.1:3435089-4066964 GCF_001583435.1 Endozoicomonas montiporae CL-33
TCACTTCTATCCCATTACTGAACCTCTGAAAGGGCTGGTTGTTGACAGAAATGGCAGACTGTATGCCCATGATCATTCAGAGGTCTACGCCATCTCCAAACACCAAAAAGGCAAAGACGTTAACATCGACACCGACCTGACTGGCAGACTGCCGGCAAAAGGGCTTGTTCTCACGGACAATCATCAGTTACTGGTTCCTTACCTGAAGATGCCAGCAACGCTTCACATCGATATTTACGACATTTCCCACAGTAAGCCGATCAGGCAATCGTCCAGAACGATTGTGCTTAGTGATTTTTATGATGAAAAAACCGGCCCTCATTTTAATTGGGATACAGGCACTCCAACTCTCTCAAAAACTGGCTATTTTTATATCCCGCTGACACGAACCAGACATCAACCCTGCCCATTTTATGACTTTGGGAAAGACTGTTATGAAACTGAAACAGTCATTGTTATGACAAAGCTATTGAACTCTGGCATTGATCCGCTTGCCTGGTCAAAGCGGTATCACGACAACAAAAACTCAAACAGGGTGCCATCCAGTTTAGCTACGCTATTCGATCTGCCATCCTCATCCCAAACACAGCAGCTGAATTATGCTCAACTGCTGTTAATGGCTCTGCTGGCTTTTACTGCAGCTAATACCAATTCCATCTTCTAACCATGAATGGCTTGCTCATGGTCTTATTTAGAAAGCAGAATTGGTATAGCACCTGATCAATAACCAGTATCTACAGCAATGCAGGAAAGGCACCCTTTAGCCATACATCACCCAACACTCACCTTAACCTGCTCAGCAACATTACCCGCTTTTTCAAGCGCATCCTCAACGCTACCTCCCAGAGCCAGTGCCACCCCCATACGACGGGAGCCATTTATTTCCGGTTTACCGAACAACCGCAGGTCGGTCTCTGGCTCGGACAAAGCCGCTGCAAGGTTACTGAACAGTATCTGCGAAGATCGACCGGATGGCTTAATAACAGCCGATGCAGCCGGTTTTAACTGTTGTATAGCATTCACAGGCAGCCCAAGAATAGCCCGCGCATGGAGTGCAAATTCACTCAGATTCTGGGAAATCAAGGTTACCATGCCCGTGTCGTGCGGACGGGGTGACACTTCGTTGAACAACACTTCGTCGCCTTTCACAAACAACTCAACGCCAAACACACCATAACCACCCAGAGCGCCGGTGATGGCACCAGCCACCGATTCAGCCTGCTGCAATGCGCTGTCTGACATCTTCTGCGGCTGCCAGGACTCTACATAATCCCCACCTTCCTGACGATGACCGATGGGAGCACAAAAATAAGTACCCTGACGTGATCTTACGGTCAGCAAAGTAATTTCGTAATCAAAGTCTACAAAACCTTCAACAATCACCCGCGTCTTGCCACCCCGGCCTCCTTCCACCGCATAAGCCCAGGCCGAAGCCACATCGTCTTCCGATTTCAGAACACTTTGTCCTTTGCCTGAAGAGCTCATCACCGGCTTGACCACACAGGGAAAGCCAATCTCGTCTGCCGCTGCTCGCAACGCCTGTTCCGATTCAGCAAACTGAAACGGCGAAGCTGGCAATTTCAGCTCCTCTGCAGCTAACCTGCGAATTCCTTCCCGATCCATCGTCAGTCTTGTTGCACGGGCACAGGGAACCACCGTGGTCATGCCTTCTTGCTCAATCTCCATCAACACATCGGTGGCAATGGCCTCTATCTCGGGCACAATATAATCGGGGCGCTCTTTCGCCACCACTGCCCTTAAGGCATCCGCATCAAGCATATTGATCACATAACGACGATGAGCCACCTGCATGGCAGGCGCATTGTCATAACGGTCAACAGCCACTACTTCCACCCCGAGCCGTTGAAGTTCAATCACAAGCTCTTTACCCAGTTCGCCAGAACCCAGCAAGAGCACTTTTGTTGCAGAAACAGAACCCGGTGTACCAATGGCAACCATAAAAAAGCTCTCCGTAAAGATCGGTCGTAGAAACGAAGGTGATGCCAGAATCATACCGGCGAATGTTGCTAGTTACATCAGTCAAATATACTGATTGCTTATTCTATTTTTTTGAGTATTAAAATAATGGAAGGTAAAATAGACTATTTTTCAAGCCTGTCGCCCGGACAGTTTAAAAAAGGGAAACCGACACAAGGCCGGTTTCCCTATCTCTCCACACAACGCGCCACACATCTCAAATCTAGTTTTTTATCAGGCTGGCACAGCTTCTCCTTGGGCTTCTGACTGTTCCTGAGACTCCAGAGACTTGGCATAGACTCTCAGGAATGGCAGGTAAGCCACGGTTGAGAAAGCTACCAGCGCCAGACTCAGAATCAATGCACTGATACTGAAGTTAGTACCAAGAAAGGCTGCCAGAGGACCAGGGGTTGTCCATGGCACCAGCGCTACCACACGACCCACCAGATCAAGAGACGTTGCCAGATAAGCCACAGTAACGTTGATCAGAGGTACGACAATAAATGGAATCCCAAGAATAGGGTTCATTACAATGGGCGCACCAAACAGAACCGGCTCATTGATGTTAAACAAACCCGGTACAACAGACAGTCGGCCAATGGAACGCAGGTGAGCACTCTTGCTGATAGACATGGCAATGGCCAGACCCAGAGTCGCACCGGAACCACCCAGATAAACAAAACTATCAAGGAATCCACCGGCGAAAATCGCAGGCAATGCTTCACCGGCTTCCAGAGCCGCCTGGTTGGCAGACAGGTTGGTCAGCATAATCGCGCCAATCACGCCGGTAACGATGTTGGCACCGTGCAAACCACAGAACCGCAGTACATGAACCAGCAGCACGATGAACAGCAGACCCGGCAGGGAATCGGCAGCACTGACTAATGGCTTGAAGATTTCCATCATCAGCTGAGGCACCAGCATGCCGCCCTCACCCACAGAAGCGACCAGCAGGTTCAATGGCTGGAGAATCAGAATCAGAGCAATGACCGGTGTCAGGGATTCAAATGAACGGGCAATGGCAGGTGGCACCTGTTCAGGCAGACGAATTGTCATATTGCGTGTCTGCATGAAACGATACACTTCTATCGCCAGATAAGAGAAGACGATCGCCGTAAACATGCCCTTACTGTCCAGATAGCTGGCATTAATCGCAGGTGGCCAGCCATCCACAGGGGCAGCTACCATCAGAAAGGCAAACAGAGACAGAAAGCCACTGGTCACTTCAGGCAAGCCATACTGCTTACCCAAACTGGAGCCAATACCGAATGAAATGAACAAGCAGGACATACCCAGCGTCGCATAAAATGGCTGCAACCAGTTACCTTTGTGTTCAGCCATTAAATTGGTGTACCACTCGGAGTACATAAAATTATTAGGATCGGTCAGAGGCAAATTCAACAGCAAAAGAATGATCGAACCGACAATCGGGATAGGGTGGAGCCTCGCGGCTCCACTCCTCCCACAACACCCAGCGTACGGGTCCGTACTGGGCGTTTCGGTTAGTTAAGCGTCTACCATCAGCACAAACATGACAATGGAAGGGTCAGTGATACAAGACATATGACTCACACCACCCGCCGGGCTTTTGTAATCCTGTAATGCCGATATAGTCTCAGCTCTTATGACCTTGCAGCTTTCGGTTCCGCCGTCACCGCTTGGCATGAGCACCAGTGTTTGCTGGCCTTTGTCTGCGTCCGATATATCGAGAAACAGAAACTAATCACCGCTCTAACCGTTCAGGCCTTCACTGACTTCGCCAGCTACTATGCCGTCTGCTGACTTCTGTATGGCGATCAGGACATCTTACGATGACCTCAGTCTGAAATATCAGACACCAGACAGACCTCCCGAGGTAAGTTACACCGCCTTCCCTGCACAACTGCCGGATTTACTGTCCGAGTGTCCGGATGAGTATGGGACTTCGTCATCACATGCTGACTCGTCCTCACGCAGACAGCCTCATATCCGATTTCTATTCGTCAGCTCGCAGTTTTGCTCCACACTGCCTTCAGTCTGCACCTCGCGATACAAACCTTGTGCTTCGCTAGCCCTTCGCCCTCATCTGGCTGGGCAGGGGACTTTCACCCCCAAGCTGTGCAACATGCTCGGCACACATAAAAAAACGGCATGGCATAGACCATGCCGTCGCGCAGAGCGATAAGATACTTGATATTCGCCAGCCGGGTAGCCACCGGCATCAGCACTTGTTCGAGTTTGTTCGAGTTTGTTCGCAAAGTTTTCCATTACGACCCCCAATGCGCCATCGTTAACTTGTCTTTTATTCTCTGAAAAAAGCTCTGCCGAGACTCTTTTCACTGTCTTATTGAATTAACTGGCTTCGGCTTTATGTGACCAGTTTTGTTATTACGGGGGTTACGATAACAAGCTCAAAACACAAATGTAACGGGTTTCAGCAACCGGCTACATGAAACCGGTTTTTGTTGACGAGCGTCACTTTTTGGGAACTTCTGGCGATAGTCTAAGCTTGTCTGTTTTTCCTGACGTCAAAGTTTGCCAATGAAACACCTGTATGCGTTCGCCCTGTTCCTGATCTCCCTGAGTAGCTGCCCGGGTGTTCATGCACAAAACGAGAAAGACACACCACCACTGGTATCCGCTACCGAGCTCGATTCCAGAACGCTCTCTGACATTACCTTCGCCTACCCCAACGGCATAACCGTATTCTCCGACAGCCTCTCGCCTGCCCTTGAACAACGATTACTTGAGCTTGAAAAAAGCGGTTACCCTATTGTTCGAACCACACCCGATCGAAAACTTCTTCAGCAACTAACCGCCGAGGTGATTAAGCACGATCAGCTGCAAGCGTTTCTGCAACGTGTCTATTCCGAAAATCCCGGCTGTCCGACCTTCATGACCAGCGAACTGCTACTCTATGGATTACGTGGAGTGTCGTCTTCAACGCTGAACGTACTGGAGCAGCTCTCCCCTGACGACTACAGGCGTATAATTGCTCAACATCACTGGTGGAAAAACCTTGGCTATGACTCTCAGGCCAGTGCACCGGAACCGGTTCAGCAATGGCTTTCAAAGTGTACCCGGACAGGGCATTCAGATCATCTGGCAACGTTGGACAGTTGCGGACTTTCGCTAAACCGGGCGCAGATGGATGCCTTTGGTCAGCTGATCGGTCTCAGTTACCTGAGCAATACCGTCCGCGGGCTTTATTACCGCATCATGAAGCGCAAGAATACCCATTACCGACAGCTCGCGGTGGATGTGACCGACCCGCTAAGCCAGATTCATCCGGTCAGGACTGATACAGCTCATCAAGATTAACATCCAGTGCAGCGGCTTTAACTTCATTTAAATGCAGCAGGCGGTCAATCAGCGCAGAAAACCATACAGGGCGACCTTCCCGGCTGATGGCTGATAAAGATCGCGCGTCGGGCATCGGCCAGGGCTGCTGCTGACAGAACGAAGCAAGCTGCATCTGTCGTAAATCCTGCACCAGCACCAGTTCACCCTGATGGCTTTTACAGATAATGCCCTGATGTTGCAGCAAGACAACATATCGCTCCCAGTCCTCCAGAGACAGCGGCCAGTCGTTTTGCAACAGTTTGAAACTGGCTGTTTTACCCTGACGAAACTGCTGTCGGAACAGTGACAGAATCACCAGAAGCCCCAAAAGTGGTGGCCAGTGCTCATCTTTTTGCTGCCCCACCGACAGTGTTAAGTTACGCACCAGAACGGCACCCAACAGCACAAGATTCCAACTCAGGTATATCCAGATCAGAAACACCGGTACCGCAGCAAAAGCACCATACACCAGCTCGTAAGTGGGCGTCTGGGCAATAAACAGTGCAAACACACTTTTGGCAATTTCCAGAATCGTGGCAATGGCTAAAGCCCCCGTCAACGCGTATCGAAACGGCACTTTCCGGTTAGGCACAGCGGCATAAAGCAGCGTTAACACCATGGTGCTGAGCAGTACAGGCATCAGGCGAAGCAACGCAGACTCCGCGCCAAAAAACGCCGTGGTATCCGATACAAATTTCAGGGACGCAAGATAAGACGTGAGCACAAAACCCAGCCCTACCAGAAACGGACCAAGGCTCAGAATCGCCCAGTAGAGCAAAAAGCCGGAAACACCACGACGCACCTTATCCACCTGCCACACCTTGTTAATGGCTTTGTCTACGGTTTTCAGCATCATAAACGCCGTGACAATCAGAAACACCACGCCGACTGCTGTCAGTTTACGTGCCTGTTGGGAAAAGCTGACCAGATACGTTTTGACGGTTTCACCGGCAGTGGGGACAAAGTTACTGAAGATAAAAGACTGAACGGTTTCACCAATGCCCTGAAAACTGGGAATAGCCGACAGCAGGCTGTAAGTCACTGTCATTAACGGCACCACGGCGAACAGCGTGGTATAAGTAAGCGCTGCCGCACTGTCCATACAGCCATTGTTAACAAAGCGCTCAACCGTTGACTTGATAAACAACACTAGTTGCTTAATAGAACGTAGGGAAAAACCTGGCCTGACCATGGGCTGCTCCTCAGCACGCTGAGAGTAAAGGCAAGCAGAGCCTTTACTCTTGTTATCGGCTCAGGATATCAGCTACCGGAGGTTGGCGGAAAGCCTTTAAGAATGGCATCTACAGCTTTATTAATCTGCTCGGTGCGTTTTTCGGGGGTAGAACGGTCAGGAATACGAGCCTGGGAACGCCCACGCCAGACTAATTCTTTACTGGCAGGATCAATAAAATCGACCATCAGCGAACCTTCCTCGTAATCCCTTACGCGGGTTTCGGTTTGAAAGCCCATGCCCCAGCTGCTGTAGCCATAACCCAGCGAAGTGGACACCTGATTTTCTTCCCGGCGGGTTTTGGTTTTGCTGAGATAGTTCACCAGAAAATCGGCATCCGATTGTTTCACTTCTCTGAAACCTTTAGCCTGCAAATCCCGGTTGACGGCTGCCCGCACCCGACGATCCTGCAAACCGTCCAGATGGTAGACGGATGACTGTTCCTGATCGACGGGCAACCAGGCATAGGTTTTCCAGCCAGCCATCTGCTGTCTGGCTTTTGCCGACATATCATAATCCCAGTCAACCCTCTGGCTGGCACACCCAGCCAGTATCAGAGCCAGACAGCACACCAGCCAATGCCTGTTGCGTAACATAATGATGCTTCTCAATTGTGTTTGCGACCGAAGCCAGAGCATATTCGTTCTTGTTAACACTCGCCAGTTTGATGCTGACAAATTACACAATATTTGCCTGCTGCCAGAGGCTCTTAAACAGTTGTACAAAAACAGAATCGGGTTTAGTCTTCATCTGAATAAAAAAGCGTATAAAAACGAGGAGTGCTCTTCATGGCGGTTACCCTTTATCACAACCCGCGTTGTTCCAAATCGCGCCAGACTCTGGCTTTGCTGGAAGAAAAAGGCATCAGCCCGAACATCGTACTGTACCTCGAAACGCCTCCTGACCAAAAAACCCTTCAGACACTGCTGAAACAACTCGGCTTGTCAGCCAGAGAATTACTCAGGAAAGGCGAACAGGAATACAAAGACAACCATCTGAAAAACCCGGAACTGGATGATGACGCGCTGATTAAGGCAATGGTGCAATACCCGAAACTGATAGAGCGCCCCATCGTCGTGCATAACGGGCAGGCACGTATTGGCAGACCGCCAGAGTCGGTATTAGAAATTCTCTAAAGGGAACCTTTTTAGACAACGTGAATAATTCAACAATAACGAAGAAAGCCGCTTTCGCTTATCAGTTAACCATGGGCCTATACGCTGCTCTGGTGATGACATTGCTGGCTGAAACCTGGTGGCTGAATCCGCCACCCGGTTCCAGACTGGCTATCACTGCGATTCAGCTGATCCCACTGATGCTGCCATTACCGGGGTTATTGCAGCGAAGGCCCAGATCGGGTGCATGGTTGTGCTTTATTCTGTGTTTCTACTTTATCAGCGGCGTACTTTCCGTTTCGGCCCATCCGGATTCACCACACGGCTGGTTAACCGCCAGCATAAGCTGCCTTCTGTTCAGTGTGTCACTGTTGTTTATTCGCTGGCAGAGTCAGTCAATGAACAGCCAGGGCGCTTAATAAAGAAGCTTCAAGTGCATCTGAGCCTGACCATCCACCACGCGGGCAGGCTCTATGTGCAGGCGATTGCTGTCAACGCCCGCTTCCATCAGGCAGTTTTTAATGGTTTCAGCACGCTCTTCTGCCAGTGTTTGCAGACTTTCAGGCTTCAGCGGCCAGTTGTTCACCAACCAGTTTTCTGCCTTGGCAACACGCTGTTGCTGAGTCTCATCACCAATATCAGGAAGGCGGCGATTATGAATTCTCAGATACATCTGCTCAACCAGTCGCTGACGGGTTTGCAGAGGAATACTGCGAACAGTGTCGGGGGCTTTCTTATCAGATTCGTTATTGTTTGCAGGCTTCTTTGAAACAACCGCATACAGCTCCAGCAAGTCTGCATTCAGCTCTGCCCGTGCCAACCCTTTTCTGTCATCCTTCAGGGATGCCAGCCCCTGAAACGATAAATCCAGTGCCGGTCTGCGGTTCAGAATATTGGTCCACTGGTTAACCGTTTGTTCTGACTCGTCGCACAGCAGGGCGCGCCCGGGTTTGTAACCAATCTCTTCAGTCAGTGGTTCCTCACTCCCCGATAGCCGGTTCAGATATTGATAAGGCTCATTCGTCACCCTTTTAAAACTGCTGTTAATGCTTTCTTTGAACCGTCTGACCAGAGCAGACGTCAGTGGTTCATCAGCCAGTTTTCGCTGCGGTAATGAAACAACAATCCTGCCTTTGTTGTCCGTCATGGCTGCCCGGATCAAAGACAGATTCCAGTCACTCGCAGAAGTACTGCCCGGCTTCGCCTGAAACCGGGTAAACGTCAAACGACCTTTGGCCATTTTCTCACCCATTCCGGCACCCCATACCAGCTGCAGGGACGCATTGGCCTGACTGCCTGACAAATCATAGCCAGCAACTGTTCGTCCAGAAGGCGGCAGTTTAGCAAGATCGATTTTTTTCAAACCGAATCGGGCACTGCCCTGACCGTCGGCGTTAACCATCGCGTCCAACGCAACAGGTACACCCCGAGAAGCCAGAGCAGTGGCTTTTAACGTCACTGCAGATTCATTCGTAAAGCCAAGCTGCCCGTTAAGATGACTCAGCTCTGCTTTGCCATTTTTATCTGACCACTGCGAAGGCTGAGTAAACAGATTCAGTCGTTTGAGTTCCAGTTGGGAAAATGGTGACAACAGCCCAGGCAAAGAGCCCAGTGCCTGTTGATTCAGCAGAACATCCGCATCGTTGAGAGACCCCTTCACCACAGAGACCTGCTCATCGGACAGTGAAAAGCCCAGCAGTTCCAGTTCTTCCCAGCGAATTTTCTGGGTATCGGAAAAACTCATGCTGCCCTGACTCAATACCGCAGTTCCCTCCAGGTGGCTTCCAGTATCGGGAGACCAAAAAAAACTCTGGCTTGCGCTCACGGTCACCTGCTCCCACTGTTCAAACCGTTCGCCCGGAAACACACCCCTGATGGTTTCCAGAGGCACGCTGCGAATATCAAGCTCTCCATTCAACTCGCCACTGTTCAGGTTAAACAAACCATTAAACGCCCAGTCACCTTTATTCAGCAAGCCATCCACATCCAATCGCAAATCGCCATCATTGTCGGTCAGCACCTGCATAGACTGATAAGCGAGAGAAGCAGCCACTGGCTGTATTCCACTGCGTGACAGATAAAGACCGCCTTTACCGAGTTCAAACGATTTGACTGCTGTCATCAAGTATTCGCGCAGTGGCGAAAGTTCAGCCTGAGCAGCACTGCCCAGCCGCTCCAGATCGACACTGATAAAAGGACTTTCAAAATAAAGACGGGTCAGCTGTAAGGTGTTAGCAGAACCCAGTTGTGACAGGGGAATATGCACGTGCACTTCATCGGCACTGATCTGCAGACCGGGCGCCAGAAACAGGTCGGTGTCTTTTAACAGTAATTCACCGGAAAACAGCGAATAATCGACCCTGACTGGCAGAATTTTAACGCCAGACTCACGAGAAAGCCTGTCAAGGAAGTGATGAGCGAGACGCCCCGGTAAAAGAAACCAGACGGACAAAAAGGTCAGAAAGATAAGCAGCCCGGTTATGACACCCGCAAACCAACGGGACTGCGTCTGTTTTTGCATAAACACTCTCTGGTTACGGTACTGACAGATCACCGCTATGAACGTTCGGCTTCAACAGACGCAGCAGAACGGACAGGTGATCCCGATTTACCAGCTAAGAACCTGTTTAACAAAGGGAATGGTCAGCTTTCTTTTCGCTCTCAACGAGGCGCTATCAAGCTTCTGAAGAATCCTGAACAGGTGACCCATATCGCGATTACTGCGATAGATAATAAAGCGGGCAACATCTTCATTCATATCCAGCCCGCGCAGGTGAGCCCGCAACTGCAAGGCAGCCACTTTCTCTTTATCGCTTAGCGGCTGAACCTGAAACACAACCCCCCAGCTGAGCCGGGAAACCAGATCTGGCAGCTCTATTTTTAATGCCTTGGGAGGCCCCTCAGCCGCTACCAGCAGGCGGGTATTGGCATCACGCAGGCGATTAAACAGGTCAAACAGGGCTTCTTCCCATTCAGGAATACCTGCAGCCGCATTGATATTATCAATACAGACCAACTGCAGACTTTCCATTCCTTCCAAAAGTTTTGAAGGATAGTGCACCAGCTCATTCATGGGCAGATAAATACTGCGCCCGTGGCGACTATCGACTTGATGGCAGGCAGCCTGCAGCAAATGGCTGCAACCGACACCACTGGAACCATACAGATAAATAAACTGCTCAGTTTCTATGCCGGGAACCTGTCGATCAATATCCAGCATATTAACCAATGCAGCATTCTGTCCGCTGAAAAAATTAGCGAATGTGGCATCGTCCCTTAACTGGACGCTGAGCGGCAATTGCACAGGCAGACTCATATACGACATCAGGCAATGGATTGAGTGTATTTCACAAAGACTGGCAACGTATTAATAACGCTACAGCCCCTGACTTTTCTGGCACCGGTGTTAGGTATTCTGTTACACCCATCATGGCTCACTCCTCAGGCATTTCACCAGGCTCGCCCGCATGATAAAGGTCACTTGCCTTGTAATTCCGGTGCAGATGACGCAAGAGTACCATAATAATTGCAGCAAGTGGCAGTGCAATCAGCATGCCAATGAAACCAAACAGCTGTCCACCTGCCATTAAGGCAAAAATAACAGCGACCGGGTGCAAACCAATTTTATCCCCAACCAGCCATGGCGTAAGGACATAGCCTTCCAGCATCTGCCCCACGGTAAACACAGCCGTCACGGCCAGTAAAGCCCAGTATTGGTCAAACTGAAACAGTGCAACAATGATCGCCGTGGCAAAACCGACAAAAAAGCCCATATAGGGAATGATGCTTGCCAGCCCTGCCAACAGACCAATCAGCATAGCGAACTGCAGACCGATCAGCCACAAGCCAGCGCCATAAATTACACCGAGCGCCAGCATAACCATTAATTGCCCTTTTAGAAAGGCTCCCAGTACTTCATCACACTCTTTTGACAAACTGACCACCTCTGACTCCATGTTCAGAGGCATCATCAGCCGAAGGTGAAGCATCATTTTGTCCCAGTCCCTGAGCAGATAAAACGTGACCACCGGCACCAGAAACAGGTTAACAACAAAACCGGCAATCGCCAGCCCTGAGCTTGTTACCTTACGACTCAGATCCGCAATAATACCACCGGTTTGCTGCCACTCCGTGGCCAGCTGCCTGACCACCACACTAAGGTCAAACCACTCCGGATCAACATCGATATACAACAGCAGTTCAGGTACCAGATTGTTACGCACCCAGGCTTCCCAGACCGGTAGCAGCTGCACCACCGTTTTAACCTGATGAAACAACGCCGGAATCAACACCAGCAACATCAGCAGACCGGCCATAAACAAAGCCAGGAAGACCACCGTCACCGACAGAGACCGGCTCATGCCCATTTTTTCCAGCCTGTCAGCCACCGGATCTGCCAGATAGGCCAGCACCAGGCTGACCATAAAAGGCGCAAGAATCGGACTCAGAAAATGAATGACTACGCCTGTGGCCAATGCCACACCGGCCAGCATCCAGCGTTGTTGTATGGTCATACCCAGTCCTGTGACATTATTTTTGTTATTTGTTGACTGTCGTCAGCTTCTTGTTATCGTCCCCGCCAGCGATAATGCAGAACACTCTCGCCACTGCCTGTTACTGACTGATCATTGGATTCAAGCTTTTGTAGCTGCCGCCCAAGGGCTATAGAGTCGGACAACTGATCAACAGTACCGTCAATCGTCAGCTCCAGCTCCAGCTGATCCCCCAGCACCCGCTTCACCATAACATTCCTGACAGCCGTCAGCCCTTCAACATAAGCAATGGCTGCGGCATACGCCGGAGTACTGCCAGTGCCATCAATAAGTAAAATGGGGTTTTCACTGTTTCCGGCAATGACGGCATAGTGTCTCGACAGTGTGTTGCCCACCAGGTCCGCCATCGCCAGAGCAACCCCCCGGGCACTCAGGTCATCAACGCTGGCATCAAAACGCTGATTCCGGAACAACAACATCAGACGGCCATTGTACCGCGCACCCTTCTCTGTTTTGCGCACCGACAGCCGGCCACCCAGTATCGATTCAGAACCGTAACGGACAGAGGCTTCGGTCAGTTTGCTGGAAAACAGTCCCCAGACATCCACTGCACTAATAGCAAGGTTATCGTCAAAATCCATCACCGGAAATATCAATGGTAAAGCCCGCTGTTCAAACACCTGATTAATGGATTCAGACAGTAACGATGGCGAGCCACTGCTCTGAATCTGACGACGTCCGGCGTCATCAATAGCAAGCCACATCAGGGTCGTCGAACGATTGCCACCCCAGATACCCAGACCATTGCTTCGCAGCAGCTGGGAAATGGCCTTCTCATCGAACTGGGTCACCAGCATCAACTGACGCTGCCCATCTGCTTCATCCCGACGATAACTGAAGCCCTGCAGATAACCGGTCGCTTTCTGAAGCGCACTTTTCACCGCCGGATTCGACAGCGTCTGACGCTGCCCGGTCACCCGTACCAGCACTTCTGACATCGCCCTGGACGTTGCCCGATTTCGATCGCTGCTGCCCTGACTGTCTACAGGCACCTCCACCTGATACAGGTCATTGCCACGGGAAGCCTGGGACTGACCGGGCATCAACACCGCAGACAGCAGCAAACACACCACTAACATCCATGACTGGCGGGTAAGCCCCGACATCGGACTTCCTGAAAACTTCAAACCTTTCACCACACAAGAAGCCATGACAGCTAACGACATGTCTGGAACCCTGAAAACTTATCAAAAGGTGATTTTGCCATAACAAACCGACACACAACAGGTAAAAACTCGCAACATCGCCCAGCTTTACGCTAGAATGCCGTCTCTGATCATTGACCCTCTACATCGACAGGTGCGGAACCACCTCTTATGAGTAAAATCGACCTCGATTCTTCTGAAAACTCTCTAAGCTACAAAGACGCAGGCGTAGACATCAGTGCAGGCAACACACTGGTTGAACGTATCAAGCACGTAGCAAAGGCCACCCGACGCCCGGAAGTCATGGGTGGACTGGGCGGCTTCGGCGCCCTTTGCCAGATTCCTGCAGGCTATAAAGAACCCATTCTGGTTTCCGGTACTGACGGCGTTGGCACCAAGCTGAAGCTGGCCATGGACCTTGAAAAGCACGACACCATTGGCATCGATCTGGTGGCCATGTGTGTCAACGACCTTCTGGTCTGCGGTGCCGAACCTCTGTTCTTCCTCGACTATTACGCAACAGGCAAGCTGAACGTCGATGTCGCAGAACAGGTCGTCACCGGCATTGGCAATGGCTGCGAACAGTCAGGCTGCGCCCTGATTGGTGGTGAAACAGCTGAAATGCCCGGCATGTACCAGGGCGAAGACTACGATCTGGCGGGCTTCTGTGTCGGCATTGTGGAAAAAGAAGACATTATCGACGGCTCTAAAGTCGCCGCCGGCGATGTACTGATCGGCCTGAAATCCAGCGGCCCGCACTCTAACGGTTACTCGTTGATCCGAAAAGTTCTGGAAGTCACCAACGCCGACCTGAACCAGACCGTGGATGGCAAGCCGTTGTCTGAAGCTTTGCTGGCACCTACCCGTATTTATGTTAAATCCCTGCTGCAGCTGTGCAAAGAAATGCCGGTTCACGCCATGGCACACATTACCGGGGGCGGTTTGACTGAAAACCTGCCAAGGGTAATACCTGAAGGTTGCCGCGCAGTCATCAACACCGACAGCTGGGACATTCCGGAAGTCTTTCGCTTCCTGCAAAAAGGTGGAAACATCGCCCAGTCAGAAATGTACCTGACTTTCAACTGCGGTGTCGGCATAATCGTCTGCGTACCTGCAGAGCAGGCAGACCAGGCCGTTGCCCGACTGAACGAACTGGGTGAAGAGGCTTTTGTCATAGGTCATATGGAAGCAGGTGAAGGCGAACAGGTTGTTTATCGATAGTTTTGCCTGACACACTGTTTCAATAACCTTAATACGTAGGTTGGGACGAACGAAGTGATTCCCAACCTACACAAATACCCGAAACACAATAGCCATTACAATAAAGAGCCATCACCATGAGTCGCAAACGCATTGTCGTACTGTTGTCTGGAAATGGCAGCACCTTGCAGGCACTGATTGACCATCAACCTGACGCTCATTATGAAATCATCGCGGTGTTCAGCAATCGCCCTGATGCGTATGGACTAAAGCGGGCCGCCAGCGCCAACATCCCGAACCACATTATTGATCACAACGACTTTGCAGAACGGACTGCGTTCGACCAACACCTGCTTCAGGTCATCAAGCCGTTAAACCCGGATTATGTGGTGCTGGCAGGTTATATGCGTATTCTTACCCTTGCATTTGTTCAGTATTTTTCAGGCAAACTCATTAACATTCACCCCTCTTTGTTACCAAAACACAAAGGGCTGAAAACCTATCAAAGCGCTCTCGACTCGGATGATAACGAGCATGGAACAACGGTTCATTTTGTCACAGAAGAACTCGACAGTGGTGCCAATATCCTGCAGGCATCCCTGCCAATAAATGCGGCTGATACCATTGAAAGCCTTGAGCAACGCGTTAAAGCCATGGAGAAAAAAATCTACCCTTTGGCTTTAGACTGGCTCAGTTCTGGCCGAATCAGCACTAAGAACTCTAAAGTGTGCCTTGACAATCAACCCCTGCCCAAACAAGGATATTCAGTGCAGGAAGAAAATCTGGACCGACAATGTCAAAGATTATTAATAAAACCCTGAAGAGCTTACCCCTCCTTGGCTCTTTACTGTTGGCGGCAGCACCCCATACCTTTGCCGCCTCTCAGCCTCAAACTGGCGCAGCTCCGGGCAAACCCGAGGCCACTGTCCCAGCACAAACCATACAACCAAAGCCGTTTACTGCCCATTACAGTACCCGTTACAGCGGTTTCAGGGCGAGGGGTTCCCGCTCACTGACCCAACAGGATAACGAATGGATTCTGGAATTTGGTGCCGATGCCAGCGTTGTCAGCCTGATGGAAACCACCCGTTTCACCATAAATAAAGGTCAGGTAAAGCCCCTTCAGTACCGTTATAAACGTGGTGGTCTATTTGGCAGTAAACCCGAAGAAGCCACCTTCGACTGGAAAACCATGCAGGCAAAATGGGATCACGAAGACCTGCCGGTTACCTTCCCAGCCAACGCTCAGGATAAACTCTCCTACCAGTACCAGCTCGGGCTGGATCTGGCAGCAGGAAAAACCGACCTTCGATACCCCGTGATTGATGATGACGAAGTCTACGAAAGGGAATTTATTATTGAAGGTGAAGAAGTACTCGAAACCGACGCAGGCAAGCTGAACACGGTAAGGGTCAAGATAAAACGTGACAACAATAAACGACAAACATGGATCTGGTTCGCTAAAGACTGGGACTATGTTCTGGTCAAGTTCCATCAAAAAGATGAATCAGAGTATCTTATAGAGTTTGCTGAGGGCGAAGTAAACGGCAAGAAGATAACCGGCCTCAAATCATCCTGATCCGAGCAAAAAGCGACAGGCAACAGCCTGTCGCCAACACCGCCTTGTAAATAAGAGTAATATTTCTTTACAAAACCTGACAACCCCACCCCCGACATGACCAGTAGTTGCTCAAATTTGCAGTTCCAAGTAACGAGTCACAAACGAGTCAAATCACGAAAAAACTGAATAAAAAGAAAAACAAAATATTCTTTAGATAAATTGGATAATTTCAGGCGATTTTATCAATATAAAAACTAATTACTTTATATAAACGACATCAGACTTTTTTTATCGAAAAAACGCAACATTATTTTCTGTAGATTAAATACATTGCATCAATTTTTCTGTATTAGAATGAATGTGTATTGATCAGTAGAATCATACCTTTTTATCTCACGTACACTCTCATTCTATGTCGCCAAGTGTCTATGAAAAGCTACACAAGCTGGAGCTGAAATCCATTCTGGTTCTGGATATTCTATTGGAAACCCGCAACCTTTCCGAGGTGGGAAGGCAGCTCAATATGCGACAGGGAAACGTCAGCTACCATCTGGCAAAGCTCAGGACAGCACTGGACGATCCGCTTCTGGTTAAGTCTGGCAAAGGCTATGCACTCACCTCCAGAGCCACGAGTATCAACAACAAACTACACGACAGCCTATCAACACTTCAGGATACCCTTTTTGACAAACCTTTTAACCCACTGACCGAAAGCCGAACTTATAAGATAATGACGGACCCCATTGGGGCAGGATTACTGATTCCCCGTCTGTTAACCCGTCTGAGGACAGAAGCTCCCTCCATTACCATCGAGCACGTTCCCGCACAGCATGAGATTACTGAAGCACTGGCAACAGAGCAGGCTGATATCGCCATCTACAACCTGCCGGAAAATTTGCCCGAACTGAACAGCCAGTTTATCACCAGCATGGCGACTTACCTTGTGATGGATGAAAGTCATCCTCTACGGGAAACCGGCTTCAGCTATGAAGATATTTTCAATTACCCCACCATACAACGGTACCCAAAAGGCAGTATTGAACATCAATTAACCCGAATTCTGGAATCCAGAAACCTTAAGCGAACCGTCAGTTTTATTGCCCAGTCTTTCAATCTGTTAAAAGAAATCATACCGGGATCGGAAAGTGTTGCCTTTTGCTCGGAGGCAGACAAATACACTCTGGACAGCACTCCGGGGCTACACTTCCACAAACTGAAGCAAATGGAGCCAGTGCCTAATTATGCCCTGTGGCATCCACGCTGCGAGAATGATCCACTGCACCAGTTCATGCGAAAAATCGTGATTGAAGAGTGTTTGCAGCTGGCTACGATTTTCAGTTTATCCCGATCCTGAATCTGACGTTTCGAAACAGTTCTATCAAAAATAAACACAACACAATGATCCGCAAGATTCCGTTACACTTTGACCACCTTTGTTTAGGTGCTTTTTTATTCATGAAAAAGCACTGTTTTTGCACCTTCCCAAATGAAAATAAATACACTACTACCGACTAAAAATAGCATTATTCAGTCACTGTACTTACCTCCAGAAACCAACTAAAAAAGCAAACTACTGCCCAAAGCCATTGATAATACTGGCACTCAGACTAAACAGATTAATAATGCCCATTAAACATTCAGGCTAATTATCAACCAGTAGTTTGCATAACCTGAAGGCTCTTATCGGATTCCAGACTGCTGAGCTACACTTCATCAAAATCTTGCGAATGGCTGATCACGCAGTGAATATTTGTAAAATTTCAGAACTCATCAGCAATGTAACTTGCTTTGAAATGATCCGTGAAAACCGCTGGCCTGACGGGGTGGTTCATTGCCCCCATTGTGATTCAGGCCATGTAAAAAAGAACGGGCATGACACGGTACAAACTGAATGCCAACACTATCAATGCAAACATTGTGACCGCTACTTTGATGACCTGACTAATACTGTCTTTGCTGGGCATCATCAGCCTCTTAAGGTGTGGGTTTCCTGTCTGTACCTGATGGGACTCAATGTTTCCAACAGCCAGATTTCTAAAGAACTTGACCTTTCACTGAGTGATGTACATGTAATGACAACCTTGTTGCGAACCTCTGTCGTTAAACGCAAGCCTGACATTACTCTTGAGGGAGGGGTAGAGTTCGACGAAGTGTACATCGTCGCAGGTCACAAAGGACATCCTGAAGCTTTAAAAAAATCTATCGCGCCCTCCCCGAAAAAGAAGATTAAAAGGAGCTCCGGGCAGAGGAACTCTCGAAAAAGACAAGCCTCCCGTTCTGGGAATGATTCAGCGAGGAGGTCAGGTCATTATCAACATGCTGGATAATGTTCGAAAAGCCACCATAAAGCCTTTCATTACGAAGCATGTAGCCAAGGGAACCCAAACTTACACTGATGAATACAGCATTTACAACTCCCTTGAAGAGTGGGGTTACAGGCATAAATCTGTCTGTCATGGTAAAAGCGAGTACGCCCGGGATGATGACAAGGATGGTATTTATGAAGTACACGTAAACACCATGGAAGGCTTCTGGTCATTGCTCCGTTCATGGCTCAGACCTCACAGGGGGATTTCTCAGGAAAGCTTACCTTTGTACCTCGGCTTCTTTGAGTTCGTTCATAACGCCGGAATCCGGGGTAAAGGGTTACTTCAACCATTAATCAGCTTGCTGGTTACGTAGCAGTCTGGAATCCGATAAGAGCCTTGGATTAGACAGCCTCAGGCAGAAATTTGTATAAAATTACAGCATTTTGTGCTGAGACTGTTTTCGCCAGCGAAGTAGGGCTTTTGCAACAGCCTCCTTCGTGGAAATGACGGAAATGCGGAAGTTATTTTTAGACTATTCCTAAACAACCATTCACAGGGACGACATTAAGAGCAATCCTTTGGTAATCAAGGCCTACAGCTATGACTGGGATAAACATGAACTTTGCTGTTGAGCCATATATACCCAAGTGAATTCAAGATGCAGGATTTAGCCTCTGAAAATTATCGTTAATTCTGCTGACTAACGAAGCACCAATTTCAGGTAACGTAACGTCCAGAAAATGATTAATCTTTTCTCGAAATTCTTTAGCCTTGGCAAAGTATTCATTATTCCGAGCATATTCATTCATCACCTTCCATAATCGCTCAATCGGGTTCAGATTTGGGCTGTAAGGTGGTAGGTAATGTAGTTTTATCCCCAATTTTTCCGCCTCCTCTACCACCTCTTTTGAACGATGATAACCAGCACCGTCAAGCACCATATGGATGACTGTCATGGATGCGTAGGATGCCCGAACTGTTCTGAAAAACTTGATAATCGCTTCGCCGTTGACGGTCTTGAACTGATCGAAAACAGCGGCAGATAGATTGTTCAGTTCAATGGCGCCAACAATGTTTAATCGGGTACGGCTCCCCGTCGTGTTGATGATCTTATCAACCCCTTTGCGAATCCATCTTGAAGTGATTTTGGTGGCCTGTGTTGGATGAACTGCATCCATGAACAGCAACACTTCATCCTCTGGTAATGAGGCCTTCAGGGCATCATAGTGTTTGACAAATTCAGCTTGTTTGTCAGCATCAGTCTTGTGCGGAACGCCTTTTGGTTTTTTATAGGTAAAGCCTTTCTGATGCAGCCACTTGTTCAGACCTGATACGGTGTATTTGATGTCCCAGCGATCAGAAATGTAGGCGACGATCTGATGCGTATGAGCATAGGTGTGTTCAGAAATATGCTCGATTAGCTGCCGGGTTTGTTCATCATTCAAATAGCTTTCGCTACCACCGTTGTCAGGCTTTAGTTTTTCCTTTTTCAGATAGTCATCAAGGTGGCGACAAATAGTGAATTCACTTTTTCTCAAGGCTTGTGCGATAGAAGACGGAGTCCAACCTTCAGATCTGAGCAAAACTGCTTTTATACGGTCACACTCTCGGGCATCCTGCGACTTTTTATGGCGGGATTCCAGAGCTGCTTTTTGCTGATCAGTCAGGATGATTTTGGGCATGAGCGAAGAATGTTAAAAAAGTACTGAAAAATCAAGCATCTTCAATGGTCACGGGTATAATGTGACCTGAGCGAAAGCCCTTGCAAGACTTGTCACCTGTGAGCCTATCTGCAGGCCTTATTTGCCAAGGCCTTTCGCTTAATGTCGTCCCTATGAACAACCATTGAGCCGCGAAATGAAAGATAAATATTGTCGTTAATACTTAACTTCATTCACCAGTACATCATCGGGTTGTTCAGGGCACCATTGCTTTTTACTGTGCGGGAGTCACTAACTGCTGGAGCCGTGATCCAGATTGTTGTTATTCATCAGGTGATTAAGAATATCGGCATCGGTGCTACCCAGAGCAAACAGGTCAACATCCTTGAAAGTGACTTTCTTCGTGACATCGCCATTGGCGGTGTCACTGATCTCCATCACGGTATCATCGCCACTGCTGACAAAATGGAAATGCTCATCAAGGTCGTCATTGGGATCCACCAGAATATCATCCAGCTTCAGCATGTCGCCCTCATCGGTATTGAAATCGGTGATAATCAGTTCAGAGGGGTTTTGCGCTGTGCCGCTGGCATTGAAATCAAAGGTGTCGGCACCCAGGCCCCCGGTAGCGGTGACGTCGTCATGGTCAATGGTGAAAATATCGTCCCCGATATCGCCAATCAGGGTATCCAGGGCATTACCGGAAGCATGGCTGAAACCCGCCATCCGGTCACTGATGGCACTCACTGCGTTGCCATCACTGTCGCTCAGGCTGCTGCCGGTGTAGCTGAACAGCAGTTGCCCTGAGTTATCGATCTGCGAACCATCAAAGGTCACGGTGACTTCCTGCCCATTCACACTGACATTAGTCACCAGCCGGTTGCTGCCATCAACCCTGACACTAAAGTCAGAGGTCGAAGGCGAGCCGGAAAGGACTTCAGAGAAACCCAGTACCAGCTCATTATTTGAGGCAAGGGATGAAGTCAAATCAGGCGCTTTCAGGTCCGATTCACTGACGCTGCCAGAAGACAGGGCATCCGTAGTCGCCACGTTACCAGCCAGGTCCCTGATAAATCCGGCCGCAATATCCACTTCATCGTTACTGTAATCACCACCGGAGTTGGTCTCGATACTCTCAGCCTTGGACGCTGCCAGCTCAATAATGAGTGTGCTGTTATCCACCACTTTGGCAGACAGCACATCGTCTTCACTGAAGCTCTCGGTCAGCGAGCCATTCACCTGGTAACTCAACTTGCTCCAGTCCAGCACCAGCCTTAATTCGGTGCTGTCCGCCGGGGCGTTGGCACTGAGAATACCATTAAAGCCTACCCCATCAAGTACCAGCATATTGGTATCGGGATCATACTGGGCCGATGATATCGTCGTGGCCGGAGCGGTAGTATCAATATGAATCTCTTTGCTTCCGGCCAGTGTGTCTTCACTGTCCAGACTGCTCACAACAGCGGAAGACACATCCACGGTGCCATTATTAGGGCCACCGCCCCCGTAAAAGCGGCCACCGTTGTTGTTGATACTGACAACATCCAGATCATTCACCGAGTCCCCGGCCTGGACGGTATAGGAAAAATTAAAGACCCTGGCCTTAGTACCACCTGATTCCACCAAGGTTGCCGTCTGGCCATTGTTCAGGGTTAAGGTCGGCGTGCCGCTGGTGGTATCCACAATCACCTTCTGATTGAAACTAACGGTGATATTAATAACGTCACCTGCCTTATAGATACCACTTTCAGAGGTTGAATTAATATCTTTCAATTCAGTTGCAACTTTTGAATTAGAGCCATCCCATGAATCCTGATACAAAGCTTGTTTTGAAACCTGGAAGGTTGAAAGATTACCAGCACTGTCTGCCAACCATCCGGCATCAATCTGGATGTCCATGTCCTGATTGTCTCCCTTGCCATTTATATAGTTAGCGAAATACGAGTAACCCTCCCAGCTTATCCAGTTTTCCAAGCCAGAGTCCGTGAGCTTTAGAACTAATCTACTAGTCATGCTGGGGTGAACTATAAAGCTATCAATGTCGTTATCCTTAAAAAAGTAGCTTGTTGGATTACCGAAGTCGTCCGTTCCTGAAAGAACCATTTTTGACCAATCAATATCGTATTGGCTAGCAAGATTTTCCCCTTGAGTCAAGAAACTGTGGTCATAGTCCAGGTCAATGACGAAAGCGTCTGTTCGGTAGCGGACTTTATCTATATCAAATTGGGGAGAGGTAGTATCGACTTGAATATCCGATTGACTGGCCAGCGAATTAATATCGTTGCCAGTGGGCAGGCTCGTTGTATCCAGATCATTTCCGGCCCGGTCCTGTATGCTGGCACCTGACAGTGAAATACCTGATACATCCAAGTCAGTCTCATTTTCCCCCCCCGAAACCAAGTAATTAAAAATCAGGCGATCCGTTCCGGAGCCACTGGCGTAGGTGGCCTGGCCTCCACTGTCCAGATTCAGGACCGGGGCACCGGTTACATCGACCACCTCGTTCATGGCGACTTCGATCTGAATCAGCTTCCCTTCGTTGTAGTCACCGTCCGGCGTGAGGCTCCTGATTTGCTGGATTTCCGGTGCTGCCACATCCACAATGGCAGTGCCCGTCTGTGCCAGCGCATCGCTGCTGTCCACTGCCGGCAGGGTAGTTATCATCCCGTTCCCGGCATTGTCAATGACCATCGTACCTGCAGGAATGGAGAGCGAATGGGTGGCACTGTAATTCAGGCCGCCACTGGTTTCACTGTTGCTGTTACTGACGGTATAGATAAACTTCAAGGTATCGCTGCCGGCACCACTCTCGTAATACGCCGTGGCGCCATTGTCCAGCAGCAGGCTCGGTTTGGTCTGGTCATCGTTGGCGTTTACTCCGGTGATGTTCACCACCTCACTCAGCGCCAGCAAAATCACTACCTCATCCCCCGGCTTGTAACTGCCGGGTTCCTCCAGACTCACCCGCACCACGGTCGGGGCCGCACTGTCGGCATAGTCCAGAGTCAGGTCACTGGTCGAGGCGGAGCTCTCGTTACCCGCCAGGTCCCGCAAAAAACCGGCCTGGATATCAAGGCCGTCTGCGGCTCCCTTGTAGCCAAAAGCACCCTCCAGCTCGGCGGCCTTGGCATCGTCAAGCTGGATGGTCAACATGTTATTGCCCGCCAGCCTGGCCGAGACAATGTCGTCCCCAGAAAAAGTGATGTTACGGGTGATGTCTCCATCCGCGTCGATGTCAATGACTAGTCTGCTCCAGTCCAGTCGGCCAGAAATATCACTCGTGGCACTTTCTTCACTGTTCAACAGCTGGTCAAAGTCTGCACCCTGAAGCAACAGCTGGTTGTTGCTTTCGTCGTAGGCAGCACCGGAAATGGTCGTTGCCGGGGCATCGGTATCCACCACGATTTGGCTGTTGGCCGCCAGGGATTCGGCGCTGCCTGTGGCGGGCAGGGTCAGGGTAACGTTATTTCCGGCACCGTTGACCAGGGAGCTGGCTGCCGGAAGGCCGAACAAACTGTTACTGAATGTCAGCGAACTGGTATCCCGGTAGTTAAGGTCATCAATGTTTTCCCCGGCGGTTATCGTATGCCGGAACACAAATTCCCGGGTACCGCTACCGGAGACATAGCCTGCATTACCACCATAAGGGTCGCCCTGACTGGGCAGCTTGTCATTGAGCAACAATAGCAGCGGGTCATTGTTGGCGTCGTAGTTCTGCAGTGTGACTTTTTCGCTGAACCGGACCCGGATCAGAATCTCGTCACCGTCATTATAGTTACCGTCGGCAGTATCGGCACTGACACTGACCACCGCTGCACCGTTAGTGGTGACGCTGACCGCTTCATCCGTCAGGGCATCGGTAGTGGAGCGGTTGCCCGCCCGGTCTGCCATAAAGCCCTCGGCAAGGCTCAGGGTCATGTCGCCATTGGTGGTGCTGAAACCGTTATTATCCAGCACCTTGTTAACGCCCTCGTCAATAACAATCTCCACCTGGTTGTTGTTAATCACTACCGAGCGGATGTCGGACTGCTCAAGGCTAACGCTGTCAACGCTGTTATCAGGTTGCCTCAGCCCAAGGGTCAGCCGGCTCCAGTCAAAGCGTGACAGATCATCTCCCTGCAAGCTCAAGCCTGCAGACTCACCACTGCCCAGCAAGGTATCAAAACCGCTGCCAATGATCGTCAGCTTCTGGTCGTCCACACCATCGGGAGCCAGGTTCACGCCGGTAATCGAGACGTCCGGAGCCGTACCATCAATCATCAGGTCGCTCTGGCCGGCCAGCGAGTCGCTGTTGCCCGCTACAGGCACCGCCAGCACCGCCGCATTGCCTGACAGATCTTTGATGGTGCCACCATTCAGTTGCAAGGCGCTGGCACTGAGTACATCCAGGTCCGATGCCTCATCCCCCACCTGCACGGTATACTCAAACACCAGTTCCTGGGTGCCAGAGCCGGAGCTGAACCGGGCGGCGGTGATATTGTCACCGGTCCCCATCAACAGTACCGGCATGCCTGTCACCTCCACAGCCTCGTCAAAGCTTACCTGCAAACGGATAACGGAACCAATCGCGTACTCCCCGTCCGCCGTCAGGCTGGTGATGCCGGTGACTGTTGGGGCAATGCCGTCAGGGGGCAAGATAAAAATTTCCACACCCGCACTGTTGCTGTCGTTCATGGTGTTACCGGCTGCGTCCTGGAAGAAGCCGTCGCTGGTAATCCGGATCAGGTCCTGACCGTTGTCATTGCCAAAGCCTGAAGTCGCGCGCAGGGTCGACAGCTTGCCGGCACCTATCTTGATGGTCAGTTGCTGGTCATTCACCGCCAGTGCCGAGTCGATATCCGACCGGGTGAAGCCGATATCCGTATGACTGCCACTGTTGTCCACAACACGCCAGGACAGTTTTGACCAGTCCAGCCTTCCAGTCAGGTCCGTATCCGTCGCTTCGCCTGGCGAGAGCAGCGAGCTGAAACCACTGCCCGACAACACCAATATCCCGGCCGAACTGGCCGAGCTGCTGCTGATCCCGGCAGTGGGTGATACGGTATCAATCCTGATGTCACCCTGTTGGGCAAGGGCTTGCGAAGAATCCAGTGCCGGCAGAAGCAGGTCGGCATTATTGTTCAACAGGTCAGTGATCGTGCCACCGTTCAAATCCAGTGCCGAAGTGGATAACGCATTGAGGTCGGCGGATTCATCCGGATTATTTACCGTGTAGGTAAACAACAGGGTGTCCGTTCCCGAACCACCGCTGTAGGAGGCAAGCCGGTCCACGGTACCGGTTTCCAGTTGCAGGGTGGGCTGTCCGGTCACCTCGACCCGCTCGGAGAACTGCACCTTGACGGTAATGGTATCACCATCGCGATACCACTGATCCGGGTCATCACTGTAGAGGCGCAATACTTCGGGGTTGCCCTCGCTGTTGGTCAAGTTGGTGACAGAAAAACTCGAAACCGTCGACCCGTCATTGCCCACCAGGTCCTCAACCCGGTCATTGTCCGGGGCACTGTCAGCGGAGGGCGGATTGTAGTCCAGGGAGACCTCCTGCCCGTCTGTGACGGCTCCGGAGAGGGTCAGGACGATTTGTCGACCATTGATGGCAAGGCTGCTGACCGGTTCACTCTGCCCGTCTACAGAAATGCTGAACAGGGAAGGGTTGATGGTGGCATCGTGATTAAGTTCCTCACTGAAAGTTAAGGTCAGCGTATCGCCATCGACCTCGGCACCCGAGAGGCTGGGCGAGATGGTGTCGGTAATATTAGTGACAGTTACATCGCCATGGCTGAGGGCGGCGGCATCAAATCCCCGCAGGTCTTCGATCCGGTCATTGTTGCTGCCGCTATCAAGACTTGACGGGCTATAGCTGAAGGTTACCGATTCCCCGTCTGCCACTGCACTGGCCAGCTGTACGGTCACCTGGTTGCCACTGACCGTGGCACTGCTGACCGATCTGCTGGTACCGGCGACCTCAACGTCAAGAATGCCCGTCAGGCTGGCACTTTCATTCAGGTCTTCCGAGTAGGTCAGGGTCAGGGTGTCACCATCCACCAAGGCACTGTTGAGGGTCGGTACGGATGTATCAGTATTGTTTTCAGCCACTGTATTGCTGAAGCCGCTGCTGTCATTGCCCTGGTCATCCTGGACCGGACCTCCGCCATTATTGCTGGCATCGGCCACACTGTAGGACAACCGGACAATGTCAGCATCGGCCACTGCACTGTCGAGGGTCAGGGTCACCCGGCTGCCGGAAATACTGACGCTGGATACGGTACGGCTGCCACCGCCCACCAGGGACACAGTGAATGCACTGGCATCGGGAACACTGGCTGGATCAAGGTCCTCGCTGTAATCAATCACCAGCTGGTCGCCCTCCACTGTCATGTCCTGGCGAACCGGGGCGGAAACATCGGGGGTCACTGTGGCAAAGAAACTGCTTAATGCCGCAAAAGGATTAATCCCCACCTGTTCCTGTATGGGACTATTGCCCGGTGTATAATCAAGCTCAACAGCACCCCCTGTCGTGACCGCTGTGTCGAGGCTAAGGCGAATCTGGGTATCGTTGAGGTAAGAGACATTAAGAATATTGACTGCACTGCCATCAATGGCCACATCAAAGTCGGCAAGGTCAGGAATACTATCCCTGTCCATATTTTCACTGAAAGTCAGTACCAGGTTCTGGGTGTTGGCTACGATTTCAGCAGAGGACAGCATAGGAGCAGTACCGGAGAAGGTGACGGTTGAAGTGTCCGTTGTGACATTACCAGCACTGTCGGTCTGGGTAACCGTTATATCCAACTCGCCATCAGACAGGGTGCTGACATCCAGCTCACTGCCTGTCAGGCTCCAGGTGCCATCCACATCAGCCGTGATGCTCGTAGAGACAGTGGCAGCCGAAGAGTCCTCTATAACGACCTGAATGGAAGCTCCGGGTTCGCCCACACCAGAGATCAGAACGGCAGCTTCTTCGGCAGCACTGATCTGGTTATCGCCCATTATGTTGTCATCTATCGCAATGGTGCGGGTCAGGATCAACTGCCCATCACTTTGAAGTTGCTCGATGATTTCCTGATTCGTATTGCCCAGGGACGACAGGTCAGTATTTTCCAAAACAATCTGCTGCACCACATCACCACCGGCAGTAGTGCTGACATCAATTATGGTATTACTACCTTCCAGACGAAACTGGATAAACTGGTCAGCCGTAGTGTTTTCCTCACCAGTGAGCAGGGCGTGCAAATCGAGAATATCGCCACCGGCACCGACGGAAAAATCAGTAATGCGATCAACAGCCGGAGCTGCCGCAGTACCTTCATCGCCAGCCTGCCAGACCAGACGGTCCCTGCCGGCACCACCAGTGAACCGGTCATCGCCTGCTTCCCCCCTCAGAACATCTGCGCCTGCTTCACCGTAGATCAAGTCAATACCACTGCCACCGGTTACAGTATTATCCTGTGCATCCCCACGGCTGACATCCGCGCTGTAGGTGGTGGCAGAGCTGGCCACACCGCCAGCTTCCGTTGATGTGACACTGATATTCAGCGGATCACCGTTATTCAATGTCAGTGAGGGCGTAAAGCTCCAGTTACCATCGCTGCCAACCGTTGCACTGTAGCTGTTACTGTTAATGGTGAAATTGAGAGTGGCATCCGGCTGACCGGTACCGGTCATCACAGGCTGGAAACTGCCATCAAGCTCAACCGAGTCAATTTTGGGTGGTGTATAGAAGTCAATGGTATGGATGCTGCTCTCCAGTGTACCATCACTCACCTTAAAGCCCAGACCGCCGTGGTGACTACCACTGATGCTGGCATCAGCAGTAAATACCAGACTGGCAATATCACTGGCACTGACGACCTGGTTAATGGTGACAGCACTACCATTCAGCGTCAGGCTTCCCGTAGCGGGCAGTGCTGTCAATGTAATAGAGGCCAGGCTATCCCCGGAATCCACATCGCCGAACCCGAATTCAGCGTGGGTAAAGGTATGTTGTCCCGCCTCACTAAGACTGAGGTTGTTGTCCGCTGCGGTGGGAGCATCATTGCTGCCATTGATGGTAATGACGATATCGTGGGTGGTGCCGTCCAGGGACTGCACCGTCAGGGTCTCGGTCAGGCTGTCACCGTCACCCAGCGCCTGGATGGCCGACTGGCTGTTGTCCGCCGAGTAGCTCCAGTGGCCGTTGTTATCAATCGTCAGCGAGCCGTAGGTGCCGGTGACGGTTTCACTGGTAAAGCTGGCCTCGCCATTGTCCACATCGGTCACACTCAGACTGCCCGTGGTCGTCAGGGTGCTGCCAGCATCCTCGGTGATACTGCCGGTGTCCGTGCCAGTGATCACCGCCGCATCATTGCTGCCATTGATGGTGATGACGATATCGTGGGTGGTGCCGTCCAGGGACTGCACCGTGAGGGTCTCGGTCAGGCTGTCACCGTCACCCAGCGTCTGGATGGCCGACTGGGTATTGTCGGCCGAGTAGCTCCAGTGACCGTTGGTGTTCATGGTCAGCGAGCCATAGGTGCCGGTGAGGGTCTCGCCGGTGAAGCTGGCCTCGCCAGTGTCGGTATCGCTGATTGCCAGGGTACCGGAGGCAGTGAGTGTGGAAGCATCGTCTTCAGTCACCGCACCGGTGTCCGTGCCAGTGATCACCGCCGCATCATTGCTGCCATTGATGGTAATGACGATATCGTGGGTGGTGCCGTCCAGGGACTGCACCGTCAAGGTCTCGGTCAGGCTGTCACCGTCGCCCAACGCCTGGATAGCCGACTGGCTGTTGTCCGCCGAGTAGCTCCAGTGACCGTTGGTGTTCATGGTCAGCGAGCCGTAGGTGCCGGTGACGGTTTCACTGGTAAAACTGGCCTCGCCATTGTCGGTATCGCTGACCGTCAGGGTACCTGAGGCAGTGAGTGTGGAAGCATCGTCTTCAGTCACCGCACCGGTGTCCGTGCCAGTGATCACCGCCGCATCATTGCTGCCGTTGATAGTAATGACGATATCGTGGGTGGTGCCGTCCAGGGACTGCACCGTGAGGGTCTCGGTCAGGCTGTCACCGTCACCCAGCGCCTGGATGGCTGACTGGCTGTTGTTCGCCGAGTAGCTCCAGTGGCCGTTGTTATCAATCGTCAGCGAACCGTAGGTGCCGGTGAGGGTCTCGCCGGTGAAGCTGGCCTCGCCAGTGTCGGTATCGCTGATTGCCAGGGTACCGGAGGCAGTGAGTGTGGAAGCATCGTCTTCAGTCACCGCACCGGTGTCCGTGCCAGTGATCACCGCCGCATCATTGCTGCCATTGATGGTAATGACGATATCGTGGGTGGTGCCGTCCAGGGACTGCACCGTCAGGGTCTCGGTCAGGCTGTCACCGTCGCCCAACGCCTGGATAGCCGACTGGCTGTTGTCCGCCGAGTAGCTCCAGTGGCCGTTGTTATCAATCGTCAGCGAGCCGTAGGTGCCGGTGACGGTTTCACTGGTAAAGCTGGCCTCGCCATTGTCCACATCGGTCACACTCAGACTGCCCGTGGTCGTCAGGGTGCTGCCAGCATCCTCGGTGATGCTGCCGGTGTCCGTGCCAGTGATCACCGCCGCATCATTGCTGCCATTGATGGTGATGACGATATCGTGGGTGGTGCCGTCCAGGGACTGCACCGTGAGGGTCTCGGTCAGGCTGTCACCGTCACCCAGCGTCTGGATGGCCGACTGGGTATTGTCGGCCGAGTAGCTCCAGTGACCGTTGGTGTTCATGGTCAGCGAGCCATAGGTGCCGGTGAGGGTCTCGCCGGTAAAGCTGGCCTCGCCATTGTCGGTATCGCTGACCGTCAGGGTACCGGAGGCAGTGAGTGTGGAAGCATCGTCTTCAGTCACCGCACCGGTGTCCGTGCCAGTGATCACCGCCGCATCATTGCTGCCATTGATAGTAATGACGATATCGTGGGTGGTGCCGTCCACGGACTGCACCGTCAGGGTCTCGGTCAGGCTGTCACCGTCACCCAGTGCCTGGATGGCCGACTGGCTGTTGTCCGCCGAGTAGCTCCAGTGACCGTTGGTGTTCATGGTCAGCGAGCCGTAGGTGCCGGTGACGGTTTCACTGGTAAAACTGGCCTCGCCATTGTCGGTATCGCTGACCGTCAGGGTACCTGAGGCAGTGAGTGTGGAAGCATCGTCTTCAGTCACCGCACCGGTGTCCGTGCCAGTGATCACCGCCGCATCATTGCTGCCGTTGATGGTGATGACGATATCGTGGGTGGTGCCGTCCAGGGACTGCACCGTCAGGGTCTCGGTCAGGCTGTCACCGTCGCCCAACGCCTGGATAGCCGACTGGCTGTTGTCCGCCGAGTAGCTCCAGTGGCCGTTGTTATCAATCGTCATCGAGCCGTAGGTGCCGGTGATGGTTTCACTGGTAAAGCTGGCCTCGCCATTGTCCACATCGGTCACACTCAGACTGCCCGTGGTCGTCAGGGTGCTGCCAGCATCCTCGGTGATACTGCCGGTGTCCGTGCCAGTGATCACCGCCGCATCATTGCTGCCATTGATGGTGATGACGATATCGTGGGTGGTGCCGTCCAGGGACTGCACCGTGAGGGTCTCGGTCAGGCTGTCACCGTCACCCAGCGTCTGGATGGCCGACTGGGTATTGTCGGCCGAGTAGCTCCAGTGACCGTTGGTGTTCATGGTCAGCGAGCCATAGGTGCCGGTGAGGGTCTCGCCGGTGAAGCTGGCCTCGCCAGTGTCGGTATCGCTGATTGCCAGGGTACCGGAGGCAGTGAGTGTGGAAGCATCGTCTTCAGTCACCGCACCGGTGTCCGTGCCAGTGATCACCGCCGCATCATTGCTGCCATTGATGGTAATGACGATATCGTGGGTGGTGCCGTCCAGGGACTGCACCGTCAGGGTCTCGGTCAGGCTGTCACCGTCGCCCAACGCCTGGATAGCCGACTGGCTGTTGTCCGCCGAGTAGCTCCAGTGGCCGTTGTTATCAATCGTCAGCGAGCCGTAGGTGCCGGTGACGGTTTCACTGGTAAAGCTGGCCTCGCCATTGTCCACATCGGTCACACTCAGACTGCCCGTGGTCGTCAGGGTGCTGCCAGCATCCTCGGTGATGCTGCCGGTGTCCGTGCCAGTGATCACCGCCGCATCATTGCTGCCATTGATAGTAATGACGATATCGTGGGTGGTGCCGTCCAGGGACTGCACCGTCAGGGTCTCGGTCAGGCTGTCACCGTCACCCAGCGCCTGGATGGCTGACTGGCTGTTGTCCGCCGAGTAGCTCCAGTGACCGTTGGTGTTCATGGTCAGCGAGCCGTAGGTGCCGGTGACGGTTTCACTGGTAAAGCTGGCCTCGCCATTGTCCTCATCGGTCACACTCAGACTGCCCGTGGTCGTCAGGGTGCTGCCAGCATCCTCGGTGATACTGCCGGTGTCCGTGCCAGTGATCACCGCCGCATCATTGCTGCCGGTAATGGTCACGGTCACCGCCTGGTCCACGCTGCCGCCCTGGCCGTCGTCGACGGTGACCGTGTAGGTCTGGGTCAGGGTCTCGCCCGCCGCCAGGTAGTCGAGGTCGGCGTCGTCAACGCTGAACTGCCAGTCGACCCGGCCACTGCCGTCGCCCTGGGTGTCGTCCGCCACGGTCGCGCTCAGGCTGCCCAGGTAGCCATTGGCCGCCGCACTGACACTGACACTCTGCTGGTCCGCCAGGTCGACATCGGCGACGGTGAACGAGCCGGTGTCGGTCAGCTGGCTGCTGTTCTCGCCCGCGGCGCCGTCGCCCAGCTCGGCCACCGCCCCGGCCACGTCGGTGGCGCTGCTGATGGTGGGTGCGTCATTGAAACCTTCAATTGTCATTGACGCAGTCTGGCTAACCATTCCCCCATGACCGTCATCGACTTGATAGCTGTATTCAAGGGTTTCCGACTCTCCTGCCGCCAAATGGTTATAGGCGGATGAATCCAGCGACAAGCTATTGCCATCCTCCGAGATACTGATCCCCACCGGATCACCGGCAGTGAGCTGGAGATTCACAACATTTAAGGTGTCGGTCTTATCAACATCGCTGGCACCTGCCAGTAAATCAATACTCTGTGATAGCGAACCCTGGTCAGTTCTCAATAAAATTGCATCTTGAACCACCGGGTAATCATTACTTCCTGCCAGAGTGATGGTGGCGGTCTGGGTAATGAAATCTCCCTGTGAATCCGTGACACGGTATTCGTAGGTAATGGTTTCCGTCTCTCCAACGGCAAGGTAGTTATAAGCTGCCGGATCAATAACCAGCTCTGAGCCTTCTTCAGCCACACTGATGCCGACTTCATTACCAGAAGCCAGGCGCAGGCTGGTAACAGACAGTTCATCGGTCAGATCCTTATCACTGGCTTTTTGCAAAAGATCCAGACGAATGCCGGAGTCATCCTGGTTTGCATCAAGAACAAGCGGGGCCTCCACTTCAGGTGTATCATTAACACCTTCTACCGTGATATCAATGGATGCCTGACTTATGTTTCCCTGTGAATTGATTGCCTCAAAAACAAAAGTAACTATCTGGTTTTCACCAACCGCCAGATAATCAAAGTCTGATTCCGGCCTGAACTCAAAAGAGCCGTCACTGTTAATAGTTATTGAGCCTGCTTCTGGTGCAGAAACCAGTGAATAGGTCATTGTGCCGCCAGCACCACCACTGTTATCTGTCGCATACAACTGTCCCTGAAGGACCGGTGCATCTTCATTGCTGACCAGTGAGGATGCCTGAGCTACAGGCTGGTAAGAAATGACGACAGGCTCTGTAGACCCTGCCTCATCTTCGGGATCCTGTTGTTGAAAAGTGGTGTTGGCAGACCTGTTGTCACTGGCAGCAAAGATCTCTGAAGACTCCGCAATGGCTCCCTGATCTGTCTGGGCATCACTTTCACGCCTGATAACGGGCATGTCCGGAGGAGCACGCCGGGACTCTGTCTGGTCAGGGCTTCTTTCTTCAGAAGCTTCTTCTCCTGCTGCAGAAGCTTCTGCAACGACACTAGGGTCAGCACCTTCGGCAACAGCATCCTGAACATCTTCATCAGCCAGCTCTTCATCGGTTTCAGTATCCTGACCGGACACCAGGCTATCAGTCAGTACAAGCGGTTGCTGACCACTCAGTTCCAGAACCTGGTTATTGGCTGTTGTAATTACAACGGGATCACCGTTTTCTGAAATTACCCGGTCATTAAGAAAAACCTTGTCCCCTGGTTCAAGAATTTTTTGGGTTCCATCCGGTTTTGTGACAATGACTTTGCCTGATGCTGCTGTGATCTCACCAATAGCAGGCGTAGAATCTCCTGAATTCATATTTTTGTACTCTCTCTGAATCCTGTGGGGCAGCGGAAAGTCGATTTAAGTACTGTGCAATAAAATTAAACACAGAATAAGGCGAATTCCCTTCGCTCCTATATTATTCACTGATGTTACGCACCTTAAACGAAGGAATCAGGGCTACAGAGCAATGACCTCGTTCGGAAATCTTGATGATTCGTAGAGGGTGCGTAACTCCAGTTATTCATGAATAATCGGTTTATAAGTCTCAGGATAGTCACAATACTGCGACTGTGGACAGTTTTCAGATGGGAGCGACCATGAGAGAAAACTGCGATAACAGAGAAGCCTGAACCTCTATGTTCGCTGCTAACTCTCTTGGCTCTTATCGGATTCCAGACTGCTACGTAACCAGCAAGCTGATTAATGGTTGAAGTAACCCTTTACCCCGGATTCCGGCGTTATGAACGAACTCAAAGAAGCCGAGGTACAAAGGTAAGCTTTCCTGAGAAATCCCCCTGTGAGGTCTGAGCCATGAACGGAGCAATGACCAGAAGCCTTCCATGGTGTTTACGTGTACTTCATAAATACCATCCTTGTCATCATCCCGGGCGTACTCGCTTTTACCATGACAGACAGATTTATGTTTGTAACCCCACTCTTCAAGGGAGTTGTAAATGCTGTATTCATCAGTGTAAGTTTGGGTTCCCTTGGCTACATGCTTCGTAATGAAAGGCTTTATGGTGGCTTTTCGAACATTATCCAGCATGTTGATAATGACCTGACCTCCTCGCTGAATCATTCCCAGAACGGGAGGCTTGTCTTTTTCGAGAGTTCCTCTGCCCGGAGCTCCTTTTAATCTTCTTTTTCGGGGAGGGCGCGATAGATTTTTTTAAAGCTTCAGGATGTCCTTTGTGACCTGCGACGATGTACACTTCGTCGAACTCTACCTCTCCCTCAAGAGTAATGTCAGGCTTGCGTTTAACGACAGAGGTTCGCAACAAGGTTGTCATTACATGTACATCACTCAGTGAAAGGTCAAGTTCTTTAGAAATCTGGCTGTTGGAAACATTGAGTCCCATCAGGTACAGACAGGAAACCCACACCTTAAGAGGCTGATGATGCCCAGCAAAGACAGTATTAGTCAGGTCATCAAAGTAGCGGTCACAATGTTTGCATTGATAGTGTTGGCATTCAGTTTGTACCGTGTCATGCCCGTTCTTTTTTACATGGCCTGAATCACAATGGGGGCAATGAACCACCCCGTCAGGCCAGCGGTTTTCACGGATCATTTCAAAGCAAGTTACATTGCTGATGAGTTCTGAAATTTTACAAATATTCACTGCGTGATCAGCCATTCGCAAGATTTTGATGAAGTGTAGCTCAGCAGTCTGGAATCCGATAAGAGCCTTAAGTTATTGGTCTTTTGGTGCAGGAGTATACCTCGTCTCCTGCACCCTTTTTTACGTCAATTATTCCCCACCTTATTCCTTCTGATTTAGCTGCATCTATTTTAAAAGCATCACAGAGCCTTTAGACTTTGCCCTTTCTTTAAATTGAACTGGAGTGCCCTGTGCGAGTTCTACACACTATGCTGCGTGTTGGCGATCTGGATCGTGCCATTGCTTTTTACACCGACGTCCTCGGCATGAAGCTGCTGCGAAAGCACGATAATGAAGAATATAAGTACACGCTGGCGTTTGTTGGCTATGCCGATGAATCCGAGCAAGCCGTCATTGAACTGACCTACAACTGGGGTACCGACAGTTACGATCAGGGCACTGCTTTTGGTCATATTGCCATTGGTGTTGACGACATTTACGCCACCTGCGACACCATCCGTGCCAACAACGGCAACATTACCCGCGAGCCGGGCCCGGTACTTGGTGGCAGCACGGAAATTGCTTTTGTTACCGATCCGGACGGTTATAAAATCGAGCTGATCCAGATGAAAGGTGCCACCAAAGGTCTTAAAGGCTAGTGGCTTTCTGTAGGTTGGGACGAACGAAGTAATTCCCAACATGGGAGTTTAATGCTGGTCACTGTGTTGGGAATCACTTCGTTCGTCCCAACCTACGTTACAAGTCACACCCTGAAAACAGTTTTTATCTCTTTTTTACCGGAAATGGCTAACTCAAAGCCCATTGCCAGGGATGCGCAAGTTATATGACCCTAAAGCGTTTACTGCTTCTTCCTTTTATTATTGTTATTCCATTTTTTTCCGGCTGTTCCAGTGACGCCAGTAAGGTCGTTGTACGAGAGCTATCGAATACTAACCCAACTTGGGTCGATACCATCCGGAATATCGAAAAAGACGAAATAGCCTTTGAAGCACTGGTACGAATACTGGCACGACAGGCGCGCAGCCACTGGGGCGATGAAAGACAGGCGACCAATAATGAGTACGTGAAGTACACCAACAACTATCGCACCCGGGTCTTTATTAACTTTGAAACCGGCAAAATACATGTCGAGACCCTGGATCAGCAAGATCTGCGTCATGCCATTATTGTCACCCTGCTGACACCTTATGACCCCGATAAAGTAGACCTGTTCAGTGACAGAGCCATTGAACTGGGTGAAGAACCCATGTTGTACGGGCAGGTTTTAGACCATGAGAACCAGCCTATTCGCTGGGAGTGGCGCGCAGGCAACTTTGCCGATTACCTGACAACTCACCGCCAGACCACCCGCAGCAGTCGCCGGGGTACCATCTATGCGGTGGATATTGATCTGGTTAACAACCACTTAGAACAACGACAGTATCAGTACGCCAACATCGTACGACAGCATTCCAGTAAATATAATGTGGATGAGAGCCTGATCTATGCCGTCATGCGCACCGAAAGCTCTTTTAATCCTTACGCAGTCAGCCCGTCCAATGCCTACGGATTAATGCAGATTATTCCTGCCACAGCGGGACGGGATGTATTCCAGCGTTTGAAAAACCGCAACGATCAGCCAACCAGGGAATATCTGTTCCAGCCCTGGAACAATGTCGATACCGGCGTCGCCTATCTGCATCTGTTGCAAACCCACTACTTGAAAAATGTTCAGGACCCGCTGTCCAAGCATTATGCGGTCATATCGGCCTACAACGGCGGCACAGGCAATGTACTGAGAACCTTCCACTCGGATCGTGGCAGAGCCATGGAAATCCTCAACAGTATGCAGCCCGAACAGGTGTACTGGGCACTGACCCAGCGACACCCACGAGAAGAATCAAGAAATTATCTAAGAAAGGTAACCACAGCCCAAAAAGATTTCTATAAGGGCGATGTGTAGGTTGGGACGAGCGAAGCGTTTATGCCCTTCAGGGTAACCTCCCAACACGGTGACTCCGACAAAGCCACCGTATTAAAGTCAGCTTCACTGCGACCTGAACAATTCAGCCCAGATCACGCCCCTTATCCGCCGCAATCCGCAACCGCAAGGCATTCAATTTAATAAAGCCTTCCGCATCACCCTGATTATAAGCTCCGGCGTCTTCCTCAAAAGTCGCCACGGCTTCATCAAACAGCGTGTCGTCAGACTGACGACCCACAACAATGATATTGCCTTTATAAAGTTTCACCCGAACAATGCCGTTCACATGCTGCTGACTTTCATCGATCATCTTCTGCAGCATTTCACGCTCCGGTGACCACCAGTAACCGTTGTAGATTAACTTGGCATAACGTGGCATCAGCTCATCTTTCAGATGCGCCACTTCACGATCCAGCGTGATGGATTCAATCGCCCGATGCGCCTTGAGCATAATGGAGCCACCCGGTGTTTCATAACAACCACGGGACTTCATGCCAACGTAACGGTTTTCAACTATATCCAGGCGTCCAACACCATTGGCTCCACCCACCTTGTTCAGGTATTCCAATACGGTTGCCGGTGACATGCTTTCACCGTTAATGGCAACGATGTCGCCCTTTTCATAAGTCAGATCCAGATAAGTGGCTTCATCCGGTGCCTGTTCAGGCGACACCGTCCAGCGCCACATATCTTCTTCTGCTTCAGCCCACGGGTTTTCCAGAATGCCGCCTTCATAGGAGATATGCAGCAGGTTGGCATCCATGGAATAAGGCGATTTACCCTTCTTCCGTTCCACTTCAATGCCATGCTGATCACAGTAGGCCAGCAGTTTTTCCCGGGAATTCAGATCCCACTCACGCCAGGGCGCAATAACCTGAACACCGGGTTTCAGGGCATAAGCGCCCAGTTCAAAACGCACCTGATCATTACCCTTGCCTGTCGCACCATGTGAAATGGCGTCCGCACCGGTTTCATTGGCAATTTCAATCAGACGCTTGGAAATCAGCGGGCGGGCAATGGAAGTACCCAACAGGTATTCACCTTCATAGACGGTATTGGCGCGAAACATGGGGAATACAAAGTCACGAACAAACTCTTCGCGCAGGTCTTCAATATAGATTTCCTTAATACCGAGCGATTCCGCCTTGGCACGAGCCGGTTCGACCTCTTCACCCTGCCCAAGATCAGCCGTAAAGGTCACCACCTCGCACTCATAGGTGTCTTCCAGCCACTTTGCAATAACCGACGTATCCAGCCCGCCGGAATAGGCCAGTACCACTTTTTTTATGTCTTTCATCGAGCACTCCAGATCCCTGATTGGATAGCTATTCACTAAAACCAAGGAAATCAGCTATTAAGATGCATGAACTTTAAGTATTTATGTATTTTTATGCTTGTTTTCAGCATATTAATTCACACACTCCCTGCTAGCAAGTTCTTAATCTCAATTCACTACAAGGCTGACTATAACAGCGGCCTGCCACCAGCAGGTAAACGACACAATACATCCATCTGCCACACAATGTCAGCCATCGAGCAATCACGTTTGTGGTTTCATGACAGAAAGCAGAAAAAACAGCGAAATCCGTGTGCTTCAGGCAAAATATCACTACCATGTACAAACAATATTCGCTAGGATGCCCTTCCGGATATAAACTCGCTTTTTTAGCGACCCGGAACAGGTACATCCCTTCGTATGACCCAACAGCTTACCCTGACACGCCCTGACGACTGGCACCTGCATCTGCGCGATGGTGATGCACTGGCTGAAACCGTAGCCAGCGCGGCCAGAACCTTTGCCCGCGCAATCGTAATGCCTAACCTGCGCCCGCCAGTACTGAATGCAGACGATGCTGCTGCTTATCAGCAACGTATCACGGCAGCCATTCCTCAGGACGCAGGCTTTGAGCCGCTGATGACCCTGTACCTGACCGACCAGACCACACCGGACATGATTTATGCCGCCAAAGCCCAGGGCAATATTAAAGCCCTGAAGCTTTATCCGGCCGGTGCCACCACGAATTCCGACTCCGGTGTCACCGACCTGAGCCATGTTTATGACACGCTGGCCGCCATGGCCGAATGCGATATCCCCTTGCTGGTGCATGGCGAAGTCACCGATGCAGACATTGATATCTTTGACCGTGAAAAAGTGTTTATCGATCGCTACCTGCGCGATCTGGTCAAGCGTTTCCCGACTCTGAAAATTGTCATGGAACACATCACCACAGCCGATGCCGTGGAGTTTGTGACCAATGCCCCTGACAATGTGGGTGCCACTATTACTGCACACCACCTGCTTTATAACCGTAATGACATGCTGGTTGGCGGCATTCGCCCACACTACTTCTGTCTGCCAATCCTGAAGCGCAATATCCACCAACAAGCACTACTGGAAGCTGCCACCAGCGGCAATCCCAAGTTTTTCCTTGGCACCGACTCTGCCCCACACGTACAGGGCGCAAAAGAAGCTGCCTGTGGCTGTGCAGGTTGTTACACCGCACCGGCAGCTCTGGAAATGTACGCTGAAGCGTTTGAAATGATGGACGCACTGGACAAACTGGAAGCCTTTGCCAGCCACCATGGCCCGGACTTTTATGGTTTGCCCCGAAATACCGAGACTGTCACCCTGAAAAAAGAGCAGTGGCAGTTACCTGACAGCATTGCCTATGGTGATGATCAGGTAATCCCCCTGAGAGCTGGCGAAACCCTGACCTGGCGTCTGGTTCGCTGACTGTCTGAATGATGAATTAAGGAGATTCCGTGGTTGATGAAAGCCATCTGATGGCCAACCGCTTTCGCGGCTTTTTGCCGGTTGTGGTTGATGTGGAAACCGGCGGCTTTAACCCAGCCACCGACGCCCTGCTGGAAATTGCAGCGGTTGTGATAGAAATGGACGAAACGGGCTATGTGCATCCGTGCAAGCCCCAGTCTTTCCATATCAAGCCCTTTGAAGGTGCGAATATCGAAAAAGCAGCCATTGAGTTCATTGGCATTGACCCCTTTCACCCACTGCGCATAGCCAATGAAGAAGAACAGGCCATATCAGCCATCTTCAAAAACGTTCGCAAGGAAGTGAAACGTCAGGGCTGTAGCCGTGCGGTGCTGGTTGGACACAATGCTGCTTTTGACCTGAGCTTTCTGATGGCCGCTGCAGAGAGAAACGACATCAAACGTAACCCGTTTCATCCTTTCTCCTGCTTCGACACCGCCACACTGGGCGGACTGGCTTATGGTCAGACCGTACTGGCAAAAGCCTGTGACGAAGCCCGTATCAGCTTTGACAAAGGCGAGGCTCACTCAGCCCGTTACGATACGGAAAAAACCGCCGAGTTGTTCTGCGCCATTGTTAACCAGTGGAAAGACCTGGGCGGCTGGATCTGATTCTGCCTTTTCCTTCTGCCCTTCAAACACTCGTCTGAAGGGCAGTTCTTCCTGATATCTTGCCTTGTAATTAATCAATCCGGTAGAGTAATGAAATAACGTTCAAAACGGCAGGGAGCCACTACTTTGAACGCAAGTTTGAACGCAAAGGATCTGCAGGAAAAATCCTCACACCTGAAAAGCTACTGGCGACAGCTGGGTCTGAAACGCATTGTTGAAGCCAGTGACGATCACGCTTTTTATCTGTCCACCTGTCTGACTGCCGGACACATTCCCAATATTCAGCTAACCGCCGTTTTAAAACAGGGCTTAAACCCTGAATCACTCAGTGCGGTCATTGATGCCCAACTTCCTGCCACCATTACTTTAAGCCCTGCGACACAGGCCTTTATTCAACAAGCCTCTGCGGTTCTTGCACCCATCGCCCTGATCATCAACCCGGAAGCGGTTCAGCTGGTCATACGACAAGCACGTCTTATTTCACTGAATACCAAAATCAACAGCCGCGCAATGCTCGATACCATTCAGATACTGGCGCCCCTGTTGCACCATGCCTGCCTGCAAATCGAGCAGCAGCAACTGAGCTGCGAAGAAGCCAGAACCATGGCCGACCTGTTATCGGAACACTGGTTTGAGGTGATCGGTCATGAAGCCTGAACAAAAACTGCTGTATAGACACTTGAAAGCAGCCGGACTGAAACCGGTGCTGTTTCAGGGCAAAAGCAGTAGCGAGGGAAATGCCTTTGTCGCTATCAGTTTTGATCTTGCCCCCGGCATTGAAGCCGAGTGCATTACCCGCAAGCCTGCCAGAAACCTGATTTCCACCACCCTGATGGTCACCATTGACCTCGAAGAATCAGAAGAACTGAACACCTTTGCTCTGGCAACCGGCCAGCTGATTGCTCCACTGATTCTTTGTCAGACACGACACCAGATGGCAGTGCGGCTTCAGATTCAGTCAGAAACCCGTAACCATCTGAAGTTGATCAATGAAGGGATCATACAACTGCGATTTACAGCCGGTGCGCTTCTCAATCCAGCCATTCATCTCAGTCAGCAAACCATCAGCCTGACCGAAGCCATCCAGTCTGCTGTTGCCCAACTTCAGTCACGGGTGTCGGCATGATCAATCATTCCCGCTCCATACGCAGTTCAACAATGGTTCATCGTGGTTATCTGACAAGTGGCAAAAGCCAACGAAACACCAAAAAACTGTTTCAACGTTCATCCAGCTGCAATATCCATGTTCACCCCAGAGGTCAGCAGAACAGTGCCCTGTCCAGGGCACCGGGGAAGGCCCTGAATCTAGCCAGGCAGATTGTTGCCGGTCATCCACAGGTACACTTAGAAAAAGGCTCCGGCAAGCTCGAAAAAGCAGGCGTTATTGGCAGCAATATAAGTACGGCTCTGCAGGTCGTGCATGAAGTCGGGCTATCCGGTGTTAAAACAGTCAAAGCCGCATTCAAGCAACACACTGGCTCCCGGGAAGTACCCAATCACGATTTTGTTGAAACCTACCAGAGTCTGCATGCTATCGCTGCGGTAACGGGCACTTTGTCGTTTATTCAGGATTCCGTCAGTGGTACATGGCAGGCTATCAAGGATATCCGCCATCACAGCAAACGCAAACAGACACAAACACTGCTGCAGCTATATAATCCGCACACCCGAAAGCTGATTGGTCACCCAAGCCATCAGAAAGCATTAAAAGAGCGCATTGCCACCAAGGTTTCAGACCTGTCCCGCAGCAGAAGTCAGGTGGCGGTGGATCATCTGGTCAGAGCCAAAGACCTTCTGGCGAAAGGCGTCAGCGTCATTGAAAGTTCGCTGCTGTTTGCCGAAGACTTCAGCAAAGCCGCTGCACAGGCGACACCTGTTGTTGGAACTGTGTCTTCCGCTATCGCCACCGTACATTTTGCCATAAAGACGGGCACACAAATTGTTGCCCTGAATAACCTTGCCAAAGCCAAAGCAGCGACTAATGATCCACTGCTAAAAGCTCTGGCCGGACACATTAAACAAGAACGAACCATTCAGGCCCGAAAGCACCTGATCAACACCGCCGTCGGTGCAGCTTTTACCGGTGTATCCATCGGACTGATGGCGTCAGGTGCCGGCGCTCCTGCCGCCCTGATTGCAGCAGGCGCTCTGGGGACAGCCACCGGTCTGGGCACTATGGCGTTCGACCTCTACCATAGCCGGAAGCTGGCAAAAGCGCGGGAAGGCAGCGAAGCACTGTTGGCTGCAAAAGACAGTCTCGACGGACTGGCAAAAGACAATATTGGTGTGGCAGAGAAATGCTTTCTATTACGGTTGCGCACGGCTGAAGGTAAAGCCTTAAACGACAGCATTGAGTTTCTGCGCAATTTCGGTGTCACGGATAACACCATCAAAAAGCTGCAACTGGCTCCGGAAAAAGTCGCCATGAAAAGCCTGCAGAACATTCTGTATCAGGACAAAGTCAAATTCAAAGGACTGCAATTAAAACAAACCGGAAAAACCCTGTTATACATTGTTGGCCTGACGGCACTGGGCAAGCGGATAAAGTCAGGCTCATTGTGGCTGGCTGGAAAGCTTCGCCCGAAACGACACCAACAGGGAACCATTCCTGCCGGTCACAGCCTGACGTTTGATACCGGTAAAGTAAAAGGCTCCCGTCAGTCCGAAATAAAGCCCCATCATGCAAAACTCAGGCTCCGACCTGCCTATGCAACTGTTCCCAATCATTTTCGTTATGGAAGGATTCTATCATGACCGGCATTGAACTTCTGGAAGCCTGGATGCAGCAGGCAGGACTTGACGATTCCGCTAAAGACGACAGTGGACGAGTCTGTGCCTTTACCTTTAACGACATCTTTCCGGTGACTCTGGAAGCCCCGGCCTACTGTGACGATCTGTTTATTATTATTGAAATGACGTCCATTGGAACGAGTGAAATTCGCCGAAAACGTCTGGAAACGGCCATGAAGCTCAACGCCTATGCTCTGGAAACCCGCGGAGCTGCACTGGGCTGGGATACCATTGGCGAACGTATTGTATTGTCGCACCGGGCAACAGCAGAAAATACCACGGCTGAAATGCTGGATAACATGGTCGCCAATCTGCTGGATGTTGCCGAGCAACTGTTACCGGAACTGGAAATGAAAAAAGAAGCCGAAGCCCAGCAGAAGCTGGACGCAGGCTTTGATAAGATGTTTCAGCCCGTGACGCCCTGATCAGCCAAAAATGCCATCACCCATCTGGTCAATACACATTCTGGCTTTACGCAGCATAACCTCATTGGCATCTTCCGGCATCATAAACAGGTCGGAGCGAATAAAGTCGTGAGTCTTCAGTTCACCATCAATCTCTTTGCAGATGCGGCCATTCACCTGAAACTGCGAGCTGACGGCTTTCGCTTCGGCATAAATCTGAAAGCCCTGATAGTCAAAAGGTTCAACTGTCACTTCCGGCTCTGCCTGCTCCTTGTCCAGACCAAACAATTTCGAGAAAAATCCCATCCGGTTCTCCTTTTTCTACTTCCGCTTTATAAGGGCAAACTCACCAGCACCGTGCCCGCCAGGGTCATGAAAACATTGGCGAATGCATAAGTCCCTGCATAACTCAGGGCAGGTACATTACTTTTGGCTTCTTCCGTCAGAATATTCAACGCTGCTGTACTGGTCCGTGCGCCTGTCAACGCCCCCAGTAACAGGGCAATATTTAACTTCAGCACATAGTGACCGAACAGGTAGCCTACCATGACCGGTACAATCATAATAATCATCCCGCTCAGCAGAATTATCGGGCCGATATTCATCAGGGCTTCAACAATACCATCACCGGCACTCAGACCAATATTCGCCATAAACAGCATCAGGCCGAGCTCCATGAGCACATAGGTGGCTGCCGGAGGTACACGTCCAAAGGTTGGGTAATTGCTGCGCAGATGACCGATAGTGATACCTGACAACAGCAAGCCACCCGCATTGCCCAGTGTGATGTCGATATTACCCACTTTGACAATCAGGTGTCCGATCAGCAGTCCCGCCACAATACCAAAAGTAAAGGTGATTACATCGGTGATATGAGACTGCTCATCGGCATAACCCAGCCTTTCCGTCAGGCGCTCCAGGCGGCCTTTTTCACCACTGATTTCCAGTACATCACCGCGAGACAGTTGCAGATCGTCGTTAATAGGCATTTCAATCTGGGAGCGACTGACTTTACTGACAAAGCAACCATAGAGTGCATCAATCCCAACATCCTGCAAACGCATTCCGGCTATCTGCGGGTTGATCACCACCACTTCCCGGGAGCCAAATTCATAATCAAGCAATTCACTGTCAAAGGTTTCCTGCCCCAGCTCGTAAGGAAACTTATAAATTTCCCTCGGGCGCCCCACCAGTGCAATGGAATCACCTTCAACCAGTGCCGTATCACCATCCGGCTCAAAGATACTGCCGTTACGACGAATTTTATCGATCAGGCATCCGGTTCGTTCCTGCAGTGCCAGCTGCCGCAGTGTTTTCCCTTCAAACTGCCCGATTCGCTCATCATCCAGCCGGAATACCCGAACAATAGGCAGTTCGGTATGTTTTTTAATGTTTTTTTCAAGCCCTTTTGCCACAGCGACTTTCTTGGACTCTTTTTTCAGATCTACACCCAGCATGGCCGGTGTGTAGTTGATCATCACTAACAGCCCGACAGTGCCCAGAATATACGTCAGTGCGTACCCGACACTGATATCAGACAATGCCACCTGCATCACATCAGACGACTCCATCAATGTATTTCGAATAGCATCCTGAGCACCAATTAACGCCGGTGTACTGGTGAGAGAGCCCGCCATAATTCCGGCGGACATAGGCGCAGAAATACCCTGCACATGTGACAGAACCAGGGTGATAGCAATGGCAGCAACAGCAACGATGGCAGCAAGAGCAATGTACTTGGCACCGTCTTCGAGAAACACACTGAAAAAGCGGGGACCGGTCTGAAGACCGACACAAAAGATAAAGAGAATAAAGCCAATGGTATCGAGTCCTTCCATACCCGAAAAACCAAAGTGACCAAACAGCAATCCGACCAGCAACACCCCCGTCGTTGACCCGATCTGGAACGATCCTATGGTAATCTTACCGACCACATAGCCTAAAAACAGGTTTAAAAAAATCAACAGTGGGGCACTTTTTTCTAAAAGTGCAATAAGGTCGAGTTCCACTTTCTGCCGCGCTCCGACGCGATTGGATTATGACAATAAGCTTGTCAAAAAAGAGCGAAATTGTGCGGCATATAACCATCTATTGACGGTTAAAGGTATACGTAAGTTCCCAACCTGTTGAGATCAGAGTTTTTTCAGAACATTTTCTGCAGAAGTCACACAGAAGCAGCCGGTCTCTTCCCGATAGAAATGGGTAATTTCACCATTGTCTACTACCATGGCAAAGCGATCGGCACGAACCCCCATGCCTCTTGAAGACAAGTCCAGAGTCACGTCCATCAACGTCACCAGCTCGGCAGAACCGTCCCCCAGCATTCGCATGCGACCATTGATATTCAAACTTTCAGACCAGGCATGCAGAACAAAAGGATCATTCACCGAGATACACCATAGCTCATCCACACCTCTGGCTTTAAAATCATCAGCCATGTCAAGATATCCGGGAAGATGACTGTTGGTGCAAACGGGCATAAACGCACCAACAACACCAATGACCACCACTTTCTTTTTGTGCGCCAGGTCGGGTAGCCGCCAGGCTTTGGGGCCCACCTGATCGTATTTGGAGGTTTCAGAAATGTACTCGTGGAGAGTAATGTCCGGTAAATGATCGCCCACTTCGATGCTCATTGAGTTCCCTCTCAATAAACTGATTATTTAACTGGAGTTACGCACCCTCTACGAATCATCAAGGTTTCCGAACGAGGTCATTGCTCTGTAGCCCTGATTCCTTCGTTTAAGGTGCGTAACATCAGTTATTTAATAATGATGGCTCTGGCTCCGGGTGTCTAATTTTTAATGGGGTGATTTTTAATGGGAGTAATGCCTTTCCAGAAACGCTGCCACGCCGTTTTCATTACAGTCGCCAATCATTTCATTGTCAGGCAGCAAAGCCCTGAGCTTCTTGTCAGCATTCCCCATCAGCAGTCCTTTATCCACGCCCTGCAACATTTCATAGTCGTTCAAGCCATCCCCAAAAGCGACCGCATTTTTAAAATCAAGCCCTTTCAGTTTTAATACTTCAGCCAAAGCGACTCCCTTGCAGACGCCGGGTGCCATCACCTCAAGGCAGTTAGGCAGCGAGAATGTCATACTTACACTGTCTTCCAACTCATCACGAATGCGCTTTTCCAGAGGCAGCAGGTCTTCATGCTTTTCTGCCAGATAGAAGATTTTGCTGACACCGGTGGTGTTGACGGTATCCAGATCCTGCAGCTGATAGGCAAACTTGTTTTCATCGCTGAAATGATCAACAGATTCATGCCGCTCCTCAATAAACCACGAGTCTTCCTGGTACATATTGGTCAGCACTTTACCCTGAAACTCGCGACCAAGGTCAATCAGTTCCGGCACTATTTCCGGAAAGATATCGTGGCGAATAATGATCTGGCCAGAGGGGTTATGCACTCTGGCACCGTTAGCCGTAATCAGGTACATGCTGATGCCCAGTTCGTTCGCCAGCCTGCCCACATCAATGTGGTGACGTCCGGTAGCAAACACAAACTTGATACCTGCGTCATGTAAACGACGAATCACCTCCCTGGTATACGGCGTGATTTTGTGCTGACTGTTAAGAAGCGTTCCGTCCAGATCTGAAACAACAACTGAATGCATGATTACCTCGGGTTCTGCAAAATACTCGCTGCTTTATTGAACCTGAGGTGTGCCAATTTAGCAATAAAGTACTAGGTTCTGTTGACGTTTCATCGTAGCCACAACATGATGGCTACGATTGCCAGTATTCCTAAATAATTGATGGCTTTTTTCTCAAAACGACTCGATGGTAGTGGCACAGTTCTGTGATTCTAGCCCTGTCTGCTAAAATACGACATTCGGCAACTTTGAAAAATGCGGTTTAAAAATGTGCCTTACACAAGTCCTCTGTACAACATGTGGCAGTAACCAAGTTAGGCCTTTCGGATACAGCACTCATGATGTTCCACGATACTATTGCTGTAATGACAAATGTGAAATCAAAACCTTCATGCTTGAATATCGCTACAAGGCTTGTGAGCCTGGCGTTAAAGAAAAAATCATCGATATGGCAATAAATGGCAGCGGAATCAGGGATACAAGTAAAGTACTCGGAATAAGCAAGACAACAGTAATAAAGACTCTTAAAAAAAAAAAAGCGGTCTGGTAAAGGTCAACCCAAATATTCAAACTATTGATCTCAAGTCGGATGCAATTATTCATGTAGGGCTTGTCTGCCAAGAGGCTGAGCTAGATGAGCAGTGGTCGTATGTTTATGATAAATCGAACCAACGCTGGCTTTGGTATGCTGTTGATCACGCTACAAATACCGTGCTTGCTTATGTTTTCGGAAAACGGAAAGATGAAGTTTTTAAAGAACTCAAAACACTTCTGAAGCCATTTGGTATTAATAAATTTTACACCGATGATTGGGGAGCCTATGAGCGACACCTTGATGAAAACATGCATATTATTGGTAAAGCAAACACTCAGAAGATAGAGCGTAAAAACCTTAATTTTCGGACTTGGATTAAACGGTTGGCCAGAAAGACAATTTGTTTTTCAAAGCTCGAAAAAATGCACGATATTGTTATTGGATTATTGATTAATAAAGTTGAATTTGGGGTCAATATTCACGCGATATAACAGTTCTGGCCCACTACCGTTATTTCGTATGATTGGTATTATAAGGGAGGAGGGTACGCTCCTCCCTTCCTCCCTTATTCACTGGAGTTACGCACCCTCTACGAATCATCAAGTACGAATCATCAAGATTTCCGAACGAGGTCATTGCTCTGTAGCCCTGATTCCTTCGTTTAAGGTGCGTAACATCAGTTATTCATTTAAACTCGATGCTGCAGTTTTTGATATTTGAGGGAGAGCAGGAAATGGCAGGGTGGCATAAGAGCAGACTACTACTGCAGCTCCGAATTCAAGCCTTGCGAGATTCCATCATAGCCACAGCAGCAGGTTGGAGGTAAGATCTCATAGGAACTTAATAACCGTCAAGTGTCGTATCTTGCTAATTCGCCCATTACCCGTTGTCACTGCCTTTCTGGATGCTTTGAATGATTCGCTCAAGTCCATCAATTCCTCTGCGCAGTTGAGTAGATCCCAGAAAGTGGCACTGGGCGTTTTTATCATGGGAATCGTGGTAACTAAAACTATTAACTGGGCTGCTTTTGAGCGCAGAAGCTTAGGCAGATTCAAAGCGACCCGTCTGTGCTGGATGTTTTATCAAGCAGAAATTGCATGGCAAAGCCTGCTACAGGCCAGCGTCAGAAATATTCTTCTACGCTATGGAATACAAAGTGGAACCCTTGCTATCGACGATACAGGAAAAAAGCGCACTAAAAGGACTTCAAAAATCGACGGTGCCCATAAGATAAAAGACAAATCAACAGGTGGTTATTTTAATGGGCAGGAACTGGTGTTTATGGTGCTCGTTACTGAAGTAGCTACCTTTCCAGTAGGGTTTCGCTTTTATATTCCTGACCCTGAGTTATCTGCATGGAGGAAGAAAGACAAGGCGCTCAGGAAGCAAGGCATTCAGAAAAAAGAACGACCGAACCGTCCTGAGCCAGATCATGTTCGTTACCCCACCATGCAGTCGTTGACGCTGGTTATGCTGCAAGAATTTGTTGATTCGTTTCCCAACATTACGATCAAAGCAATTCTCGCTGATGCACTGTATGGCACAGGAGACTTTATGGATAAGGCTGCGGAAATAACAGGCGGAGCCCAGGTTGTCAGCCAACTGCGCTCGAATCAGAAAGTATCCAACCGAAACCACTCGGAAGCGACTCTCAAAGCTTACTTTTCGCGCCAGAAAGGCGCTGAAACTCAACTCATAATACGCGGTGGCAAAGAAGAGCAGGTCACGATGCTGGCTGCTCGGCTGTATGTTAAGGCTCATGGGAAAAGACGTTTTGTTATTGCCCTGAAGTATGAGGGTGAAGAGGATTATCGCTATCTGGTGGCTTCAGATATGTCATGGCGGCATACCGACATAGCCAGGATTTACACCTTGAGGTGGTTGGTCGAGGTTTTCATTCAAGACTGGAAAGCTCATTGTGGCTGGAACAGGTTGAGCAAACAGCAAGGTGCTGACGGATCGCAGCGCGGCGTGATCCTGAGCCTGCTGTGCGAACACATGCTGTTACTGCACCCTGAGCAATTCGTCCTACTGAAAAACAAACAGGCCGGAATGCCCGCAGGCTGTCTGATCGAACGCCTCAATGCAGAAGCCTTGCTTGCTACGGTGAAATCAGTGGTTGAATCGGAAGATCCAGATACCGAGCTTAAGGCTCTGGCCTTAGCCTTAGAGCATACTTTGCCCAAGCGGGAGTCGAGCAGGCATATGGCTGGTAGAGACCTGGGAGAACAAAAGGCAACTGACTCACTCAAAGCACACGCCCGGAAGTTTAAACTTTTAGATGCAGCTTAGAATCGAGATAAATACGTTACTTGTTTAGGTAAAACTGCAGCATCGAGTTAAATGTTATTCGAATTCAATTATATCTTCACGAACAACAGCCCTGATCGAATCACCCGGCACATAAGCACCTGACAGAATCGCTTCAGCCAGCGGGTTCTCAATACTGCGTTGAATCGCCCGCTTCAGTGGCCGCGCACCGTAGACCGGATCAAACCCGACCTGAGCCAGTTTCAGCATGGCTTCATCGGACAGAGTAAGCGACAGGTCATTCTCCGCCAGTCGCTTATTAAGACGCTGAATCTGGATACTGGCAATGCCTGCAATCTGATCCTGAGTCAGAGGATGGAATACCACCAGTTCATCAATGCGATTCACAAACTCCGGACGGAAATGTTGCCCGACCACATCCATCATGGTGGATTTCAGGGCTTCAAAGTCTTCACCCTGCATGGTCTGAATCACATCGGAACCGAGGTTTGATGTCATCACAATAACCGTATTGCGAAAATCAACAGTACGACCCTGCCCATCGGTCAGACGACCATCTTCCAACACCTGCAGCAGAATGTTAAACACGTCAGGATGTGCCTTCTCGACTTCATCCATCAAGACCACTGAATACGGCTTACGACGCACGGCTTCGGTCAAATACCCGCCTTCTTCATAGCCCACGTAACCGGGAGGTGCGCCCAGCAGACGAGAAACCGAATGTTTTTCCATAAATTCGGACATATCTATTCGGACTATGGCATCTTCCGTATCAAACAGAAACTGCGCCAGTGCCTTACACAGTTCGGTTTTACCGACACCGGTAGGGCCAAGAAACATAAATGAACCATTGGGGCGGTTCGGGTCAGCCAGTCCGGCTCTGGAACGTCGCACCGCATTGGACACCGCGACAATCGCTTCATCCTGACCAATCACCCGGTCATGTAAAGCTTCTTCCATGCGCAGTAGCTTGTCCCGTTCTCCTTCCAGCATTTTGGCAACCGGAATGCCTGTCCATTTAGAAACCACTTCGGCGATTTCTTCATCCGTGACCCGGTTTCTTAGCAGCTGTAAATCACCGGCATCGGCTGCATCGGCCTGTTCGAGTTCTTTTTCCAGCTGAGGCAAGCGACCATACTGTATCTCGGACATTTTGGTCAGATCGCCCTGACGACGAGCCGCTTCCAGCTCAATCAACAGCTGTTCTTTCTCTTCCCGCAGTTTTTGCGAACCGTGCAGAACGGTTTTCTCGGTTTTCCAGACGCCTTCCAGATCAGAATACTCACGCTCAAGTTGGGCAACCTGTTCATTCAAACGACCAAGGCGTTCTTTAGAAGCGTTGTCGTCTTCTTTTTTCAGTGCTTCCTGTTCGATTTTGAGCTGAATCAAACGACGTTCAAGACGATCCATCGCTTCCGGTTTGGAATCCATCTCCATGCGAATGCGGCTCGCCGCTTCATCAATCAGATCAATCGCCTTGTCCGGCAACTGTCGATCGGTAATGTAGCGCTGGGATAACCTTGCTGCAGCAACAATCGCAGGATCGGTGATATCCACACCATGATGGACTTCGTAGCGTTCTTTCAAACCACGCAGAATAGCAATAGCATCGGCTTCTGTTGGTTCATCCACCAGCACTTTCTGGAAACGCCGCTCAAGCGCCGCATCCTTTTCAATGTACTGGCGATATTCATCCAGTGTCGTCGCTCCCACGCAGTGCAGCTCACCACGAGCCAGTGCCGGTTTCAGCATATTACCGGCATCCATGGCACCATCAGCCTTGCCTGCCCCAACCATGGTATGTAGCTCATCAATAAACAGTATGATCTGGCCTTCCTGTTTAGACAGATCATTCAGCACGGCTTTCAGCCGTTCCTCAAACTCACCCCGGAATTTGGCACCGGCAATCAGCGAGCCCATATCCAGCGATAACAGCCGTTTACCTTTAATGCCTTCCGGCACCTCACCGTTAACAATACGCTGGGCAAGCCCTTCAACAATGGCTGTTTTACCCACACCCGGTTCACCAATAATCACCGGGTTATTTTTGGTGCGGCGCTGCAACACCTGAATCGTTCGACGGATTTCATCATCACGACCAATGACCGGATCCAGCTTGCCTTCTTCAGCCAGTGCCGTTAAATCAACCGTGTATTTGCTGAGAGAGTTGCGATTATCTTCCGCATTCGGATCATCAACGGTTTCGCCACCCCGGATGTTTTTAATGGCATTGTCCAGTGCCTGCCTGCTGACGCCCTGGCTATTGAGCAGTTTCGCCAGAGGTGTGTGACCTTCCATCATGGCCAGCAGAACCGTTTCACTGGAAATAAACTGGTCGCCTTCCTGCTGGGCTTTTTTATCCGAAAGGTTAAGAATTCTGAGGGTATTCTGCGATGGCTGTATATCACCGGTAGGGTTCTGAATAACCGGGACCCGAGACAGTAACTGATTCAATTCTTCCGACAGTTGTTGAATATTAAATCCGGTTTGCATTAACAGCGGCCTGACCGAGCCACCCTGTTGATCGATTAGCGCGATCAGCAGATGAACCGGCTCAATCTGGTTATGATCTTTGCCAATCGCCAGCGACTGCGCATCGGACAGCGCGGACTGTAATTTACTGGTTAGTCTGTCAGCTCGCATTATTATTCTCCTGCGTCTGTCACCATTCTTTTAAGCTTCTGTTTTCTATATGGCGTCATCGTTTTCATTTTCAAGGCAGCAATAAACAGCTGACCATGACAAAAGCAGCTATTCTGGTTCAGCTCCATTGCGTGAGTAGCGGTAGGCGAAGAGAAGGTGTGTTAAGATGCGTATAAGAACACTCTGGGTGATCTGCTCTCTATTGACTCTTACAGACAGTGCTTATGCACAACAGGCTGAAGAGTTCTGCGTTCGTCAGAACCACCAGTCAAATGCAACGTTATGCTTCTGCCCTCTTAAAGAGAGCGCTCCACAACTCGTTGAACTGCCTGACGACGCTTCACAGCCAATGAGCTACTTGTCTATGGCAGCTTATGGGTTTGGGAAGATTGGTAATGGCTATGAGTTCTGCGCCCGCTTCTATAATATTTTGAAAAGTCTCAGTAGCTATCTTACTGGCAACTACGATGAGGTATTTACCAAAGATTGGGTAAAAGATAATTTGATTTCAGGCACTGCGGAAATGTTCGACCACGGACTGGAAGTCGCCGACTGGTCACCACGAGAATATGCCCGGGATTTAGTCAGCACAACAATAAACGAAAAAGTTGGAGACACTGTTTACTTCATTGCAGGTGCAGGAAGAGCGGGCTTTCAACTATACACAATAAAGACAGACCTCAAGGGGTACCACCTTAGCAGGCAGTCCCTGTCATATTTTGGTTCTGTCAAGCAGCTGGGCCTGATTGCAGTAACAACCCGCAACCTTCTCAGCATGCTTTATGAAGACTTCGGGCATCTACTATCAGAACTGTTCAGGATGCTCTATCCAGCCAGATAACACTGGCCAGTCTGCCTGACTCTTTTCCATCCCGACGATAAGAGAAAAATGCCTTTTGCTCTTCGAAGGTACAAAAGCCACCGCCATAAACAGCATTCACTCCGGCTGCTGCCAGCCGTTGCCGCGCTAACAGGTAAAGATCACCATGCCAGCGATCACCGGTTCCGGGAATAAAAGCAGCTTCGGCGGCAGGGTTTTGGTCGATGAAGGCTGTGCGTACTTCCGGCCCCACTTCAAAGTGTTTCTGACTGATAGCAGGCCCCAGCCATGCCATGACTTCGGAAGCCGGACACGACAATGCCTTCAGAGTGTTTTCCAGTACGCCGGCCTGTAGCCCTTTCCAGCCTGCATGGGCTGCAGCAACTCTGGTACCACTACGATTGCAGAATAATACCGGCAGGCAGTCTGCGGTCAGGATGGCACAGGGCTGCCCGGGCAAATCTGTCCATACGGCATCACCTTCCTTCTCTTGCCCTTTGCCGGAAGCTTTTACAACCTGAGTGCCATGAACCTGCTTTAGCCATTGGGGGTCACAAGACCAGCCAAAGTCATTGTGCATTTGCTGACGGTTTGCCTGAACGTACTCAGGCGCATCGCCCGAGCGTGTACCCATATTGAAGCTGGTAAAGTTGCCCTGACTAACACCGCCTTCCCGTCTGGTCACACAGGCTTTGACATGAGCAGGCACTGGCCAGTCGGGAATCAGATAGCGGAGTTCAAAGGTCATCAGGGCAGCCTCGGTTTACTTCATTGAGCTGGCATCTTCTTCCAAAGTAGCCAGCAGGCTAACCATATCATCTGGCAGCGGCGCTTCCCACTCCATAAACTCACCGGTTGCCGGGTGGATAAGACCCAGACGACGGGCATGCAAAGCCTGACGACGGAACAGACGCAATTGGGCAATCATCTCTTCTGTACAGCCTTTTGGCAGACGCAGACGACCCGCATAGGTTTCATCACCAAACAGCGGATAACGGATATGGCTCATATGTACGCGGATCTGGTGAGTACGACCGGTTTCCAGCTTACAACGGATATGAGTATGGTTTCTGTACTTCTGCAAAACACGGTAATGAGTGACGGAAGGTTTACCACCCGCTGTCACAGCCATCTTCAGCCGGTTAGTGGCATGACGACCAATGGGCTGATCAACGGTTCCACCGGCGGTCATCACACCGTAGGTGATCGCTTCATACTCACGACTGACCGAGCGCTCCTGCAGCTGTGCCACCAGATCGGTGTGTGCCGCAAGGTTTTTAGCCACCACCATCAGGCCGGTAGTGTCTTTATCCAGTCGATGCACAATTCCGGCACGTGGCACTGAAGCCAGATCGGAGTAATGGAACAATAGTCCATTCAAAAGGGTACCACTGCGATTGCCCGCCGCCGGATGCACCACCAGCCCTGCAGGCTTGTTGATCACCAGAATATCATCATCTTCATAAACGATATCCAGCGGAATCTCTTCTGCTTCCCAATGTTCGGCATCCTCGACAACCACTGACAATGACAGAGTCTCTCCACCAATCAGTTTTTCCTTGGGTTTACGTTTTTCCCCATTCACCAGCAAGTCACCGTTTTTGATCCACTCCTGCAGGCGTGCCCGGGAGAAATCGGGAAAACAGGCTGCAGCGATCTGATCGAAGCGTTTGGCACCTAACTCGTCAGGCACAACGACCTGCTGATCGAATTGTTCACTCATTCAACTGATACTCAAAAATAACACATCAGACAGATCACTATAGCGACGAATGCCACTATTCGAATGCCACTATTGTTTTGACCTGCGCAAAAAACCGGAAAGGTATATACTGCACCCTCAAGAATCGGTGGTAGCGATTCTCCCGTGTACTTTCTTTCCGTTTCTGACGGACTGTGTTTAAATTAGACTGATTAACAAACTCGGTAGTTTATCATATCCACCGATGCAGATTAGGGTGAATCGCCGCCGATCCCTATCCGTAAAAATGCATGCCGGAGTACGGAAACCGATAAAAGTCATGAGAATATTCAAGTTCAATATTACCCGCATTCTGTCCGCCCTGTTTATTAGTGCGGCACTGGTGGGCTGTGCATCTTCTCCGGATGAAGAAGTGCCGGAGACGCTGTCTGAAGCCGAAATGTACAAAATGGCCACACAGTCCATTGACAGTGGCCGGTACGAAGAGGCGATCAAGACCCTTCGTACCCTGGAGTCCCGTTATCCATTTGGCAGCTTTGCCGAGCAGTCACAACTGGATATTATTTATGCCTACTTCATGAACTACGAGCCAGAAGCCGTTCGTGCAGCGGCTGACCGCTTTATTCGTCTGCATCCCAATCATCCCAACGCAGATTATGCCCTGTACATGAAAGGACTAGCGTCCAACACCTCGGCAATGGGACTGCTTGAACGCTACCTGCCACTGGATTACACCAAACGAGATCCGGGTCAGGCACGCCAGTCCTTTGGTGAGTTTTCCGAATTGCTGAACCGTTATCCGGACAGCCGCTATGCACCCGACGCCCGTCAGCGCATGGTGGCCCTGCGTAACCGTCTGGCCGCCTACGAGATTCATGCTGCGAACTACTACATGAAGCGTAAAGCCTATGTGGCAGCCACCAATCGTGGTCGTTACGTGATAGAGAATCTGCAGAAAACCCCGGCGGTTCCGGAAGCTCTGGCGATCATGGTGGAAGGTTATCAGCGTATGGGACTGATTGAGCCAGCCAATGAAGCGCTGGAAGTTCTGCGCCTGAACTACCCCGAATCCGATGCACTTAACGAGAAAGGTGAGTTCATCGGCTATCAGTCATTTGGTGATGTAAACCCGTCACTGCTCTACACTCTGACTTTCGGACTGCTCGGGGATTCCGGAGTCGATCAGCAGCTGGAAAACATTCCTGCCCTCTCGGAAGAGCCCGCCCCTAAACCTCCGGCTCAGGATGACTGACAAAAGTCTTCACTGAACAGCTAAAGCCTCTGCATGTCAGAGGCTTTTTTAATGAAACTGGATTGATTGACCACCATGCCAACGACTGTTAAATGCCCCAACTGTAATAAGCCGGTTGAGTGGAAAAAGGAAAACAAATACCGCCCGTTCTGCTCCGAACGCTGCAAGCTGATTGATTTCGGTGCATGGGCCAATGAGGAGCATTCTATCCCGGGTCGTTCCGATTTCGATGACCTTATGTCGGACGAACTCGACCAACGAGAGCACTGAGAGTCCAGCGACCGGGCTCTTCCGGCCAGCGAAATTGTTCAGGATGAATAATAGCTTTCGCCTGGTCGCGCTTGAATTTTAAAATGGTAAACAGGGCTGAGCGAGCTTCCGGGTGATGTACATGCCCGACAAGGCTTTCAAGCTTCTTGTCACTCATGCCAGCGACCAAAGTCAGCCCCTTCTTCATCAATCCATCGACATCTTCATCAGCCCGTTCCATCGCCCTGATCACCGCATGAATCGTATGCCTGCCACGATACTGCAACCGATGCTTCAAGGAAGGTGTCATCATTTTGCTACGAAATTGTTCAAACGTGCATTTCAGGGGAAGCTTGAAGCGATTGTAGAAAGACATGCCAAAATCAATATTCACCAAACGCTGTCTTGTATGAGCACCGACAGCTCGTTTGGACTCTCCGACAAACATATAGTTATCCAGCTTCAGATAATCTTCATCACCCAGCAAAAACCTCCGTATCACCAGATTAACAACAGGATTATGACGCTTATGAAAACGTGTGTGATACACCGGCGAAGCACTGTTTGAAGGCTTGTTGACCAGACGATGTCCTTTTTCGTAGCCCTGAAGATGTCTGCTTGCAATGCAGTGCCCATCGTCACCTGCCATGGTTTCCGCTTCACGCAGTGAGTAGCCAACCTGATAATCCCTGTTAAAACAACAATCACTTTCTGCACTCACCACCCCCCGGTAGACATTGGCCGCCAGTACTTCTTTCTGGGCAAGCAACTGCTTATTGTCGTAGTAGTCGGCTTTGTAGCGCTGCCCGGTAATCCAGTAAATCATCTTCTGCAAATAGCGCTTAAGCTTTTCGCCGGTTGACTCACGACCCGGTGTTTTGACATGCCAGCTTCCGGAGTACTTTTGAGCCTCGGGCAACTCCGGATTAACAAACATCATCTTGTGATCAACAGTATCGGTCTCACCTTTCTGCCCCTGTACCAGTTGCCAAAAATGACGATGAGGGCAGGCATTCATGGACGGAATACTATCAGGGTCTGTCTGGCCAGTCTGAGTGTAGTAGTCATTTACCCGTGCCGGGTCATGGTGAGAAATGAGACGAACTTTAGATTCGGCATATGGACTTTGTTGGCGCGGGATTTCAGTCTGTGGAGATGCCTCAGATACCTTTCGGAAATTGTGCTGACCTGCTTCCTGAGACTTTACATCCGATTTGCCCAGTCTGGAAAAACCATGACCTCTCGTGAATCTGCGAAGCTTGTCCAGCATGGCGTCCCTGCCTGTTGTGCAAAAGCGAAATAATGAAAGCCTATGTCATAGCTTAGCGAATCGACCAGAACGCACCTATTGCTGCAACCCCCTGGGCGCCGGATTCAACGGCCAGCTGTTCATCCGAACGACCCAAACCACCCAGCCAATAAACAGGCAGTTTACTGCCGCGGGTTAATTCTGTCGCTCTTTCCTGCCCCATGGATAAGCGCCCGGGATGAGATTTGGTTGGGCGCACCGGAGACAATGTCACAAAGTCCACCTCAGCGGCCTCAGCCTCAAGAAGCTGTTCTTCATTATGACAGGATGCAGCCAGCCATTGCCCTTCCCGGCGATACTTTTTCCATTCGGACGCCGGAACACTTAACTGGTCAGAGCGCAGATGAATACCATCACACCATGATTCCTGTAATAGCTCAGGATTTCCCTTTAACAGCAATTTTGCATTGAATGGCTGACAAAGATGATGCAACTCACGGGCAAGGTGCAGATACGGTTTTTCCTGAAGCCAGGGCGCTCTGAACTGAATCAGCCGCAATCCATTTTCAAGCTGACGACTGACCTTTTCAATCAGCTCTGCGGCCGATGAAAACAGCCCGGTCACCATGTACTGCCTTGGCAGCAAAACCGCATTCACAATGGGACCGTTTGCCGGAGGGAAACTCAGAGTAGTCAGTTGCTCCGGCTCAACCCACTGTACTTCCTGTCCTTCGTTACCCTTTGGGGTGCCCTGAACACCCGACACCTTCCAGGTATCAAGCAGGACCGTTTTTTCAGGATAACGATGCTGAATCGTAATCAGAGGCTCAAACTGACTGACACTGATATCCAGCTCTTCCTGCAACTCACGATTCAAAGCTGTTTTAAAATCTTCATCAGGCTCCACTTTACCACCGGGAAACTCCCATAAGCCTCCCATATGTTTGTCATCCGGTCGTTTGGCGATCAGTATTCGACCGTCTTCGCCACGAATCACCGCCACTGCAACATGCACGACATCAGACTTTTTCTGACTGGAATCTCGTTCACTGAACTGCTGCTCTTGCACCATGGTAAAGCTCATTTCATCGTAACGGATAAAGATTTAGAGTAGCCATAAATGATGCATTATGGCTACCGTGTGAAGGCAAATTCTGAATTGATTTAGCTGCGATACTCCGCATTAATGCGAACGTACTCATGGGAAAGGTCGGTGGTCCAGATCTGTTCTGTGATCTCTCCCGCCCCCAGAGACACCCGAATGGTAATCTCATCCTGATCCATGACAGCCTGCCCGGCAGCTTCCGTATAGGAAGCTGCCGGTTCACCATTTTCAACGATGCAGACATCATCAAGCCAGATGGTAATACGCTCCATCACCAGCGAATCCACCTCTGCACGACCCACTGCTGCCAGTATTCGACCCCAGTTCGGATCAGAGGCAAACAGTGCCGTTTTGACCAGTGGCGAGTGAGCGATGGTATAAGCCACTTCCAGAGCATCAGCCACGGTATCAGCCTGCTCAATACTGACGGTAATAAACTTGGAAGCACCCTCGCCATCACGAACAATCGCCTGGGCCAGCTCAATGGCAACGTCATTCAGAGCCTGACGCAAACTAACGTATAAATCAGAAGCCTCGGAATTGACCGCTTCGGCTCCTGTTTGCCCTGTAGCCACCAGCATGCAACAGTCATTGGTGGAGGTATCACCATCAACCGAAATACGATTAAACGACAGATTTACTGCGTCATTCAGCAGCTTTTGCAACAGCGATTGCTCTACTGCGGCATCAGTGGCGATAAAAGCCAGCATCGTCGCCATGTTTGGCCGGATCATTCCTGATCCCTTACTGATGCCTGATACGGTATAAACGACACCATCGACTTCAAACTGACGACAGGCACCTTTGGGTCGCGTATCCGTGGTCAGAATCCCCTCACCGGCTTTATACCAACCATCCTCTGACAAATCTGCAGCGGCTGCGGGTAAACCTGCCAGCAGTCGATCAACAGGCAGTTGCTCCCCAATAACACCCGTAGAGAAAGGTAAAACCGACTCTGCAGGAATATTCAGCAATTCTGCAGCACCAGCAGCTGATTGCTTTGCAGCCTGCATTCCCTGCTGGCCGGTACCGGCATTGGCATTACCAGTATTAATAACAAAACAACGAGGATTCTGATTCAGGCGAGCCTTGGCAAGGTGTACGGGTGCTGCACAGAATTTATTTTGAGTAAAAACGCCTGCAACGGTCGCGCCTTCATCCCAGTTCATTACCACTAAATCGCGGCGATTTACTTTACGAATACCTGCTTCTGTCGTCCCCAGACGAAACCCCTTAACAGTTTTCAAATCTGGCCAGTCACCGGAACCAACAGCCATAACGACTCCAATTTATTCTTTGTTCTGAAGTCGCTAAAGGTACCCCACTTTCTACTAAAAAAGAATTCCGCAAAAAGAAAACGGGCCGCCTGACCATAAAGCCAGGGCGACCCGTTTCTATGACTCAGTGTTTGAGTAGCTATTATAAGTAGCGATTTAAGCTATTTTACCGTGACACTGCTTGTACTTTTTACCGGAACCACAGGGGCAAGGCTCGTTACGACCGACCTTGCGCCCATCGCGGACGAATGGTTCCGGGTGAGGTGCTTCACCTTCCTTAGCTTCTTCAGGCCCTTCATCTCCAGAAGACATACCACCCGCCTGAGCGTGCTGGAACTGCATGCGGCGAGCCATTTCCTGACGACGACGCTCTTCTTCCTCTTCAGTACGGTCATCCTGCTGAACCTGCACATGGGAAAGGATACGAATAGTGTCGCCTTTAATGTCTTCCAGCATGTGCTGGAACAGCTCAAAGGCTTCTCGCTTGTATTCCTGCTTAGGGTTCTTCTGGGCGTAACCACGCAGGTGAATACCCTGACGCAAATGATCCATAGTGGCCAGATGCTCTTTCCACTTGTCGTCCAGAATACGCAGCAGAATATGCTTCTCGAAGTTGCGCAGTGACTCTTCGCCAGCCAGCTCTTCTTTCTTCTTGTAGCTTTCTACTACAGATTCATGGATGCGCTGGCGCAGACCTTCTTCGTCCAGACGATCGTCTTCATCCAGCCACTTCTGTACCGTCAGTTTTTCAGCCAGTTCAGTTTCAAGCTTTTTCTCCAGCCCCTTGATGTCCCACTGCTCTTCAAGACTCTGCGGTGGAATGAACTCGGAGATCAGATCACTGACAACCTCTTCACGCATCACCTCAATATTCTCAACCACATCTTCGGCGTTCAGCAGCTCATCACGCTGGGTGTAAACCACTTTACGCTGATCGTTGGCTACGTCATCGTATTCCAGCAGCTGCTTACGAATATCAAAGTTACGACCTTCTACTTTACGCTGAGCCTTTTCGATAGCGTTGGACACCATGCGGTGTTCAATCGCTTCACCCTTTTCCATACCCAGGGCTTTCATGAAGTTCTTCACCCGGTCAGAGGCAAAGATGCGCATGAGGTTATCTTCCAGAGACAGATAGAAGCGGGAAGAACCCGGGTCACCCTGACGACCGGCACGACCACGCAACTGGTTATCAATCCGGCGGGACTCGTGGCGCTCGGTACCGATGATATGCAGACCACCAGCATCAAGCACGCCTTTGTGGCGCTGCTGCCATTCAGCCTTAACCTGATCTTCCTGTTTTTTGGTCGGGTTCTCAATCTGGGCCAGCTCGGCTTCCCAGTTACCACCCAGAATGATATCGGTACCACGACCCGCCATATTGGTGGCAATGGTAACCGCGCCCGGCTTACCGGCCTGGGCAATAATTTCTGCTTCTTTTTCGTGGAACTTGGCGTTCAACACGCTGTGCTTGATGCCCGCTTTGTCCAGAGCAACAGACAGGTGCTCAGAAGCATCGATGGAAGCCGTACCCACCAGCGTCGGACGATTTTCGGCAACAGTCGCCTTGATGTCTTCAATGATGGCTTCGTATTTTTCATCAATGGTCAGATAAACCAGGTCGTTATGATCCTTACGCACCATCTCTTTGTGGGTAGGAATCACCACCACGTCCAGACCGTAAATCTGACGCAGCTCGAACGCTTCGGTATCGGCTGTACCGGTCATACCGGACAGTTTTTCGTAGATACGGAAATAGTTCTGGAAAGTCGTAGACGCCATGGTCTGGCTTTCAGCCTGAATGCGCAGGTTCTCTTTTGCTTCCAGTGCCTGATGCAGACCTTCAGACAGGCGGCGACCCGGCATGGTACGACCGGTGTGCTCGTCAACCAGCAGGATTTCACCGTTCTGAACGATGTACTCAACATTGCGGGTAAACAGAACATGGGCTTTCAGTGCAGCATTAACGTGGTGCAGCATAGTCAGGTTGTGAGAGGAATACAGGCTTTCACCTTCAGGCAACAGGCCACCCTGTTGCAGCATTTCCTCGACAAACTGGTGACCCACTTCCGTCAGTTCAACCTGACGGGTTTTCTCGTCAACAGTGTAATGCTTGGTCGGCTCTTCATCTTCAGCCACTTCTTCAACCTGACGCTCCAGCTTTGGTGCCAGTTCATTCATCTTGCGATAGAGTTCAGAAGAGTCTTCAGCCGGACCGGAGATGATCAGAGGGGTTCGGGCTTCGTCAATCAGGATGGAGTCAACTTCATCGACAACAGCGAAGTGCAGCGGACGCTGAAACTTGTCTTCCTTACGGAAGGCCATGTTGTCACGCAGGTAGTCAAAGCCAAATTCGTTATTGGTACCGTAAGTGATGTCGGCCTCATAGGCTGCACGCTTTTCTTCAGGATCCTGCTGTGGCACTACCACACCAACCGTTAATCCCAAAAATTCGTACAGGGTGCGCATCCAGTTAGCATCACGGCGAGCCAGATAGTCGTTAACGGTAACAACATGTACACCTTTGCTGGTAATCGCGTTCAGGTAAGCAGGCAGAGTTGCCATTAATGTCTTACCTTCACCAGTGCGCATCTCTGCCACACGACCTTCGTGCAGGGTAATACCACCAATCAGCTGTACGTCGAAATGACGCATACCCATGCTGCGCTTACCACCTTCACGGACCACCGCAAAAGCTTCAGGCAGAATGGCATCAAGGGTTTCCCCCTGCTGGTAGCGGTCTTTGAATTCCTGTGTCTTGGCACGCAACGCCTCATCAGACAGGCTTGAAATGCTGTCTTCCAGTGCATTTACGGCCTTAACCAGCTTGCGCATTCGTTTCAGCTGCCGGTCATTTCGGCTACCAATAATTTTTTTGACTAAAGAAGCAAACATACTTGTGTGATTGACTATCTCTCAACCGGTTTACTGGGCTAAATCCGGCGAACTTAAACCGCATAAAATCTGCCAGGTGTCTGTTGTACTTAAGACGCCTGGTGCAGTCTGTGTGACTTAGCGACTCTAAATATCGTCAAATCACGACAGTGGACCAGATTCTATCCCCATCTTTATATATGAACACGTCGCCCGGTTTTCAATCCTTGCCGACTTAATTGCCGGTAAGAATGTAGTTCAGCTAAAAATGCAGTGCCACATTTCTTTGATCGAACTGCCGGATAGTGAGATCACTTCGCAGATCGATACATATATCGCTGAGGGTCGACAGCCTTACCATTCTCCAGCACTTCAAGGTGCACATGAGGCCCGGTAGAACGGCCTGAACTTCCCATCTTGGCGATCACCTGTCCCCTTGTCACGATATCGCCCACTTTGACATCGTTAGAGTCGTTATGGGCGTAGCGGGTGACGTAGCCGTTACCATGGTTAATTTCAACCATGGTGCCGTAACCCCACCGGTCACCGGACCAGACCACTACACCTGCACCCAGAGAGAGGATGTCGGTGCCGCGTGGTGCAGCATAATCAATACCATTATGCCAACTGTCCTTACCGGTAAAGGGATCGGTTCGTGCACCAAAGCGGGATGACAACCAACCCTTTGCTGCAGGCAAACCACTGAGGAACGCTTCACCATCAAGCGCTTTATTGGCAAGCAGGTTGTCCAGCAGCTGTAACTGCTGTTCACGATTGTCAATCTGCTCTGCCAGCTTATCCAGCGCATCGGTCAGGGAAGGTTTGGCAAATACCTGAAAACTGTCGGGCAATTCCTCCGGGCCACCCAATGCGGGGACCTGACTGAAATCAAACTCACCATCATCAAGACTGGACAGCAACGTCAGTCGCTCACCCAGCGCATCAAGTCGGGTGATACGACCCTGCAATTCAGCAAGCCGTAATGTCAGGGCATCCAGCTGCCTTTCAGCATCTTCACGGACAGAAGCCAGATCCTGTTTCTGCCCAAGCAGTGTCTGCTTCCAGTTCTCCAGACCTTCTTCGGTCAGAATCATGTCCGAATCATACTTCAGGAAGCCGTACATCAGACCGCCACCCAACGACACTGACAAAGTAACAGCCAGCACAGCAGCTGCAGCCAGATGTCGCCCGCTAACCCGGAATGAGCGGGTACGGGAATGATCCTGTTTGACAACGATGACTTTCATTGAAAAGCCCTGAGCTCCCATTTTTCAGGCACGGCCCTTACGCCTGTCCCGACCCGAACCGGTGACAGGGAACGATGAACCAAGAGTTATAACAAGTGAAGGACTTTAGCACCGACGAACAAATCCCCGCAAGAATACAGATCAACAAACTACCACTGTTTAATCTGAAAACAGGAAAATAATCGAACTTTCACTTACAATTCAAGGAGTTACAAAAGCCCTAACCTGAATTACAAAAAAAGGCCGCTTTAAAAGCGACCTTTTCCAAGACAACTCACCCCGGAGTACTGATACCGACTCAGGCGGTAACAGCGACAGGCTTGAGGTAAGAAATAGGCGATACTTCCGCATCTTCGAAAGTGACCACTTCCCACGCTTCCTGATTTTCCAGCAAATGGCGAACCAGCTTATTGTTCAGTTCATGACCGGATTTAAAACCGACAAACTGACCAATCAGGCTATTGCCCAGCAGATACAGGTCACCAATGGCGTCCAGCATCTTGTGCTTTACAAATTCATCGTGATAACGCAGGCCATCCTCATTGAGAATACGGTAGTCATCCACCACCACCACGTTATCCACACTGCCACCCAGAGCCAGGTTCTGGGAGCGAAGGTATTCAACGTCCCGCATAAAGCCGAACGTACGGGCCCGACTGACTTCTTTCACAAAGGATGTACTGGAGAAATCAATCGTTGCTGTCTGTGAACGACTTTTGAATACCGGATGATCAAAATCAATGGTAAAACTCACCTTGAAGCCGGCATAAGGCTTGAAGGTAGCGGTTTTATCACCGTCGGAAACCGTGACTTCCTTTTTGATCCGGATAAACTTCTTCGGTGCTTCCTGCTCCTGGATGCCCGCAGACTGAACCAGGAAAACGAAAGGACCGGCACTACCGTCCATTATTGGCACTTCATGGGCACTGACTTCAACATAGGCATTATCAATACCCAGTCCTGCCAGAGCGGACAGAAGATGCTCGACAGTATCTACGCGAATACCATCTTTCTGCAGAGATGTGCACAGCGTAGTCTGCCCCACATTCTCGGCGCGTGCGGGTATCTCTACAACTGGGTCGAGATCCGTACGACAAAAGATGATACCTGTATCAACGGGAGCTGGCTTCAGGGTCAGGTAGACCTTTTCGCCAGAATGTAACCCTACTCCCGTGGCACGAATAATGTTTTTCAGGGTACGCTGTCTGATCATGATTACGCAATTCCGCGACCTGTAAGGTCCCTGTTATTTGAATGCAACGACTCATTGTAACAAAAGTTACATTTGACACAAGTCGTAACAGGCACTCAATTAATCTGCTTGCCGACGCAAAAACGCCGGAATATCCAAATAATCCACATTGTCAGTCGATGCCGTCTGACGTTTTGCCGGTTCCGGCTCTGCTTCTGTGGTTACAGTCGCAGGTCTTCCAGCCTCTTCCGCCTCTTTGGTTCGATTGCGGATACTGGGTGGAATGTCCAGTGTTTTAAGATCCAGTGATCCATCATTGCGAGTAGTACGAGGGCGGGAACCATCAACCACTTTCAGGGCAGGATCTGCTTCAGAGTCCTCAGCCCCCAGCCCGGTTGCCACCACAGTGACACGCAATTCATCACTCATTTCGGTGTCGATGACCGCACCTACCACAATAGTGGCGTTCTCGGAAGCGTACTCGGCTACCGTCTCGTTCACCTCGGTGTATTCGTTCAGACCCATATCAATGCCACCGGTAATGTTTACCAGTACACCACGGGCACCACGCAGATTGACGTTCTCCAGCAGCGGGCTGCGAATAGCGCGCTCTGCCGCTTCAACAGCACGGTTGCTACCAGTAGCAGAGCCGGTACCCATCATCGCCATGCCCATTTCAGACATAACAGTGCGAACGTCCGCAAAGTCTACGTTAATCAGACCATCACGGGTAATCAACTCGGAAATACCCTGCACCGCACCGAGCAGTACATCGTTAGCCGCACCAAACGCATTCAGCAGGCTGACATCTTTACCCAGAACTGGCAACAGGTTCTGATTAGGAATACAGATGAGAGAGTCTACATTTTCCTGCAGTTCTTTAAGACCTTCTTCGGCCACAGTCATACGACGACGACCCTCAAAGGAGAAGGGCTTGGTCACCACCGCAACGGTCAAGGCTCCCATTTCACGGGCAATCTGAGCCACAATCGGTGCAGCACCCGTACCTGTACCACCACCCATACCGGCAGTGATAAACACCATGTCAGCACCCTGCAGCAGGTCGCTGATACGATCCCGATCTTCCATGGCCGCTTCACGACCAATTTGCGGGTTGGCGCCGGCACCCAGACCACGAGTAATGCCAGCACCCAGCTGCAGGTGTGTGTGAGCCTGCATGTGTTGTTTCTTAAGAGCCTGAGCGTCAGTGTTAGCGCAGACAAACTCTACGCCCTCCAGCTGACTATTCAGCATGTGGCAGACAGCGTTGCCGCCACCACCGCCGACACCGATAACTTTAATGACCGCTTCCTGCGGCACGTTATCTTCCAACATTTCAAACATGTGGCCCTCTCCTTATTCTCTCACCCTAAACAGGATATTTTCTAAAAACTGGCAGTGGCGTTCAATCAGAAGTTACCCTGAAACCACTGTTTTAACCGATTGAACACACCGTCCTCCTGCTTGCTGAATACAGCTTCCTTACGTCCTTCCTGCTGGACTTTAAGACCGTAATGCAAAAGCCCGACCCCTGTCGAATATATCGGATTACAAACGACATCGGCCAGACCACGCACCGATTGTGGCATACCCAGCCTAACCGGCATATGGAATATTTCTTCTGCCAGCTCGACAACACCTTCCATTTTCGACGTTCCACCTGTCAGGACAATACCTGCAGGGACCAGCTCCTCAAAACCACTGCGACGAAGCTCCTGCTGTATCAGCGTAAAGAGCTCTTCATAGCGAGGCTCTACAACCTCCGCCAGCGACTGCCTGGAGAGTTCCCTGGCCGGACGATCACCGACACTGGGAACCTTGATCATGTCGTCTGCACCAGCCAGCTGAGTCAGTGCACAGGCGTATTTAATCTTCAGTTCTTCCGCATGCTGGGTAGGCGTCCGCAATGCCATGGCAATGTCGTTTGTTACCTGGTCCCCGGCGATAGGAATTACTGCAGTATGGCGAATAGCGCCATCTGTAAAAATGGCAATATCAGTGGTACCACCGCCAATATCCACCATACAGACACCCAGCTCCTTCTCATCCTCGGACAGAACGGAGTAGCTGGATGCCAGTTGCTCAAGAATGATGTCGTCAACTTCAAGTCCACAACGTCGTATACAATTTTCAATATTCTGGGCGGCATTGACCGCACAGGTGACAAGATGAACTCTGGACTCCAGACGTACACCTGACATTCCCAGAGGCTCCTTGACTCCATCCTGAGAATCAATGACATATTCCTGAGGCAGGATATGAAGAATACGCTGGTCGGCAGGAATTGCTACTGCTTTTGCAGCATCAATAACCCGATCAATATCAGCTCTGGTTACTTCACGCTCCCTGATAGCTACAATACCATGAGAATTCAGACTGCGAATATGGTTACCGGCAATGCCGGCATAGACAGAATGGATCTGACAGCCAGCCATCAATTCGGCTTCTTCAATGGCCCGTTTCATAGCATGCACTGTGGAATCGATATTCACAACAACTCCGCGCTTAAGACCCCTGGAAGTATGGGAACCGATACCAATGACCTCCAGTTCACCGTCTTCCAGAATCTCGCCGACGATGGCTACAACCTTGGAGGTGCCAATGTCTAACCCAACAATCAAATTCCCATTCTCTGCCGATGTCATGGCATTAATCTTCCTAAACCGCAAAAGCTACCGTAGTGAGCACAAATAATAGTGAGCACAAATAATCAGCGCGCTGATTCCACCGCCCCTGTTTGCCTTTCCTTTCGCCACTGGCGAAAAACTAATTCTGCCGCCAGGAGACAGACGCACCATTGAGATAGCGCATATCCACGCGCTCCACCTCACTCCAGCGACTGTCTAACCGGGCATGGTACAGACGGATAAACCGCTGTAACCGTTCCATACGCCGATCACGTCCTACATAAACGGTTACGTGATCCACTTTAAACCGCCAGGAGCCCGCTGAACCCAGCTGCAGCTCACTGACTGACAACCCCATGGGTCGCAACAACTGACTGATCGACAGGTATTGCTGCATGACCTCAAGTGCCTCGTCATCCAATCCGGATAACAATGGCAATAATGCAAACTTATCTACCGAGTCAGGCGCAAATACAACACCTTCTCCGGTGATTAACTTATCCTGCTTCCACCGCGCTACCGCCTGACGCTCCTGCAGAGATACCTCCAGACGGTCAGGCCAGCGTCGCCTGAGGCTGGCCTCGCGAACCCAGGGCATCAGCAGTAGCGTCTGACGCATCGCCTCGAGATCAAGATGAAAGAAGCGATTCACCAGAAACGGCTCAAGCTCGGCTTCCACATCAACCCGATCGAGAGACTCAAAGCCGGCATGAATCTCCACACGTGCTATCGGCCGGTTCAGCCAGTTCATCAACGACGGCCAGAGCCATAGAACCGCTGCCAAACTGATAACGCCTGCCACCACCCGGGCTATTTGCCACCCGTTGCGTGAATGCGTAGAGAAAAAAGCCCTGATCCGCCCGGAAGGAGGCGACTGCCGCCTCCTTCTGATCTGTACGGTATCCATCTGACTGCGCGAACGCTCAGACCGGGTCGGCTTCCGCTTCAGCAACAATCTGGCTTTCCCTTTCTTGATCTGCATCCATTATTACCGGACTACTGTCTGGCATTGAAGATTTCAGAACTTCCAGCACCAGTGCATCAAAATCCAGCCCCACCGCTTTCGCGGCCATAGGCACCAGGCTGTGCTCGGTCATGCCTGGAATCGTATTCACTTCCAGCAACCAGAAACGCCCGCGCTGATCTTCCATAAAGTCCACTCGCCCCCAGCCAGAGCAGCCTATCGTCTCAAACGCTGTCAGGGCAATTGCCTGCATCTCCTGCTCACGGGTTTTGCTCAGACCCGATGGCAAACGATAGCCAGTATCATCGGACAAATACTTGGCTTCGTAATCATAAAACTCGTTCTGCGCTTCAATGCGAATGACTGGCAGGGCTTCACCATTCAAAATGGCAACAGTGTACTCCGGCCCGTCTATAAACTGCTCGACCAGAACCGAACTGTTGTGTCCGGACGCTTTCTCAAAAGCGGGCAGCAGATCCTGTTCACGATCCACCCTGGCCACCCCGACACTAGAGCCTTCCAGGCTGGGCTTCACAAACACCGGCAACAGTTCAGCACAATATTCCAGCATGTCAGGCGTCTCGACCAGACGAAAGTCCGGAGTTGGTAATCCGACAGCTTGCCACAGCAGTTTTGTGCGGTATTTATCCATTGCCAGCGCCGACGCCAGAACACCACTACCCTGATAAGGAATCCCCATGGACTCCAGCAGCCCCTGAACGGTGCCATCCTCACCACCACGACCATGCAGGGCAATAAATGCCCGATCCGGCTGGTAAGCTGCAAGCTGACCCATCAGGTCATCCGCCGGATCAATCATTTTGCAGTCCACACCGCTACGAACCAGTGCCGCATAAATCCGGTCACCGCTCACCAGACTGACTTCCCTCTCGGCAGAGGCTCCACCGAGAAGGACTGCCACTTTACCAAACGCCCGGGGATCAAACGGGTCTTGATGCCGACCTGTAGTTACGTTGGTGTTGGATTCATTCATTCCTGTAAGACCTGCTTGTGGCATGGACTTCACTCTCATCAGGCCGGTAAATTATACCGGCTCTCCTAATTTTTCACTCAGTTTCAACGACAGCGCGCCAATATCACCAGCGCCCTGGGTCAAAAGTAAATCGCCGCCGAGCAAGACGCCGGAAAGAATATCATCGAGTGATTCCGGATCGGATACAAAAATCGGATCCAGCTGCCCCCGCTGGCGAATACTTCGACACAGGCTGCGACTATCGGCTCCGGGCACAGGCTCTTCGCCTGCGGCATAGACTTCCATCAGCAGCAGCACATCCACCCTGGACAGCACATCCACAAAGTCTTCATACAGGTCGCGGGTACGCGAATAACGGTGCGGCTGATACAGCATCACCAGTCGTTTATCTTTCCAGCCACTGCGAATCGCATTAACCGTTGCCGCCACTTCTGTCGGGTGGTGACCATAGTCATCCACCAACATAATATTGCCTGTATCACCGGCACTGTTTGTATGCCGATAATGCCCCTGCACCTGAAAGCGACGCCCAACACCCTGAAACTGTCGTAAACCTTCACGAATGGCAGAATCTTTGATGCCTTCATCCGACGCTACCGCAAAGGTTGCCAGGGCGTTTAATACATTGTGATGCCCCGGAATATTCAGCTCCATATCAATGGTCTCACCGGACTGGGTGCGTATCAGGTCAAAACGGGTCTTCATGCCATCCTGACGAATATTCACCGCGCGGATATCAGCATCTTCGCTCACACCGTAAGTGATAACTTGTCGTTTAATTGACGGTAACAGTTCACGCACAACAGGACAATCGATACATACGACAGCCAGCCCGTAAAAAGGCAGGTTGTGCAGAAAGTCCACAAAGGTTTTCTTCAGCTTGCCAAAATCACCTTCATAAGTGGCCATATGGTCGGCATCGATATTGGTGACGATGGATACCATAGGCTGCAGATGCAAAAAGGAAGCGTCCGACTCATCCGCTTCAGCAATCAGATAACGACTGCCTCCCAGCTTGGCATTGGTACCTGCAGAATTCAGGCGTCCACCAATAACAAAGGTCGGGTCAAGGTCGGCATAACCAAACACCGACGCCAGCAAGCTCGTTGTCGTTGTTTTACCATGAGTACCCGCCACGGCAATACCATGCCGGTAACGCATCAGCTCCGCCAGCATCTCTGCCCGCGGTACAATCGGCAGACGTAACGCTTTTGCTTCTGTCACCTCTGGATTCTCACTGGCAACCGCCGTTGACGTTACCACTACATCCGCACCACGAACATGATCTGCATCATGTCCGATGAATACCTTGATACCCTGCCCTTCCAAACGACGGGTGACAGGTGACTGCCGAATATCCGATCCGGATATTTCATAGCCCTGATTGCACAGAACTTCCGCAATACCACACATTCCGGTGCCACCGATACCGACAAAATGAATACGACGAATACGACGCATTTCCGGAACCGGTGTCACTGGAAACATTCGATTATCAGACATTCACCACCTCCAGACAGTGCTCTGCCACCTGTCGGGTTGATTCCGGCAGAGCAATAGACCGGGCCGCTGCCCCCATCTGCTCAAGCCGTGAACGATTTGCAACTAAATCCTGTAACATTCGGGCCAAACTGCCTTTGTTAAATTCGCTTTGCTGGATCATCAGAGCCGCGCTCTGTTCAACCAGATAATGTCCATTCGCGGTTTGATGGTCATCAACCGCCCAGGGATAGGGCACCAGGATGGAAGGGCGACCGGCAATAGCCAACTCTGATACGGTTAACGCACCAGACCGGCAAAGAATCAGGTCTGCCCAATCGTAGGTTTCTGCCATATCATCAATAAATTCTTCAACCCGCCCCTCAACGCCATGGTCACGATACAGCTGTCGGGTTGCTTCAAGGTTACCCTTGCCTGTCTGGTGCCAAATCTGAACCGAAGGCACACCTTCTGACTCGGATAGCAATGCCAGCGCCTCGGGAACTGTCTGGTTAAACACCTGAGCGCCACGACTGCCACCAACAACCAGCAACCGAACCGGAGCATCGCCCCGTTGTTCAAGCGGTTGTACGGCGTTTTGAATATCGGCTCTGACCGGGTTACCAGTGTGAAACACTTTTTCAGTCTTCATACCGGCTTTTTTAAACGTTCCCGGAAAAGCCTCCAGCACCCGGCTCGAGATTCTCGCCAGCACTTTATTCGTCAGTCCGGCAATGGCATTCTGCTCATGAATCACCAGCGGAACGCCTAACAGACGGGCAGCAAGACCACCCGGCCCTGTCACATAACCGCCCATGCCCAACACGCAAACGGGCTTGTGACGCCTTAAAGCCCTGACTGCCCGCAACAGAGAAACTGAAACTCGCCAGGGCGCTTTTAACAAAAAGCCAAGCCCCTTACCCCTCAGTCCGGTCACCGGCAAAAAGCTGATGTCGAAACCGTGCTTCGGCACCAGTTCGGCTTCCATACTGTTGGGTGTACCCAGCCAGTGGATATTAAATCCTCTGGACTTCAGTTCCCGGGCTGTCGCCAGAGCCGGAAAAATATGACCACCCGTACCACCCGCCATCACAACAATCGTTGGCTGATGGGCTGGCTGACGTGCTGGCTGACGTGCTGGCTGAATAGCGGCCGGAGAATGTTCAGGCATGCTGACCTCCCCGGCTGACGGCCCTCCTGCGTCGTTCTGCAGGCTTCTCTTTAACCTTGAACAAGCGTCGCTCATAATCAATTCGTAACAACAACCCAAACGCGAGGCAGTTAATCAACAGACTACTGCCACCATAACTGATTAACGGTAACGCCAGACCTTTAGTCGGGAGCAGACCGGTATTCACGCCAATATTAATCAATGCCTGTCCGCCGAATAACAGAGCGAACCCGTAGGCAACATAGGCGTGAAACAACAAACCTTTCTGTTCACAACGGAAACCAATCTGCAAAACCCGCCAGGAAATAAACAGGAACAGCAGCACAACCACTGAACAGCCAAACACACCAAACTCTTCAGCAAGAACGGCAAACACAAAATCGGTATGCGCTTCTGGCAGATAGAACAACTTCTGGATACTGTTACCCAGACCCACGCCAAACCACTCACCGCGACCAAAAGCGATTAACGCCTGCGTTAACTGATAACCACTGCCAAAAGCATTACCCCAGGGATCAAGGTAAGACGTCAGGCGTGCCATTCGATAAGGTTCAATCCAGATCAGCAAACCAACAGCAACACCCAGCAGAATAAGTAATACGGTGAACTGCATTTTCCGGGCACCGGCCATAAAGATCATGCCCATGGATGCGGTCATCAACACAACCACTGCCCCCAGATCCGGCTCAAGCAACAGCAAAACGGCTGAGGTAATAAGAATCAGCAGCGGCTTCAAAAAGCCACCCCATTGGGTTCTGACTTCATCAAGGCGACGTACAAGGTAGGCCGCCAGATATACAACGATGCACACCTTTGCCGCTTCCGATGCCTGCAAATTGAACACGCCAAGCGGTATCCAACGAACACTGCCGTTAATCTCCCGCCCCACAATCAGCACCAGCACCAGCAGTGAAAGACCAAGAAACAACGATGCCCAGCTGTATCGCTCTATTTTTTTAACGGGTATCAGCATCATAAACAGCATGCAGAACAGACCGGCTCCAATAAACAGGCACTGCTTCAGCATGATGTACATCGGATTACCGTATATACTGTCGGATTCTCCCATGGACGCCGAGCTGACCATCATCAGTCCGATCACCAGAAGTGTCAGAATGGCACCCAGCAGAGGCAAATCAACCATGCTGGCTTTTGTACCTTTACTGTTGAACTCCTGAAGCAGCTTCTGGTGAATGGTCATGGGAGCTCCTGACGATCTATGCCGAGAAACTCAACCACTTGTTGACGGAATAAATCTCCGCGCTGTTCAAAGCTGGCAAACATATCAAAGCTGGCACAGGCCGGTGCCAGCAGTACAATATCACCCGGCTGACTGGCTCTGGCTGACGCGGCAATCGCCTCTCCAAGATCACGTGCATATTCGGATGACACAGAATGCTCCACTGCCTGCTCAATTGCGGGCGCATCACGCCCCATTAAAACCAGTGTTCTGACATACTGACTGACCGGCTGTTCCAGATCGGAGAAATCGGCATCTTTGCCATCTCCTCCGGCAATCAGAACCAGCTTTCCTTTAATCGTACTGCCAAGTCCTTCAATCGCTGCCACAGTCGCGCCGACATTGGTGGCCTTTGAGTCATTAATCCAGACCACACCATCGCGCTCAGCCACCCATTCACAACGGTGTTTCAGACCAGTAAAGCGTTTGAGTACTTCCAACATCGCACTCAGAGGAATGCCAACCTGCTCACCCAGAGCCAGTGCTGACAGAGCATTGGTCTGATTATGTTGCCCACACAGCTTCATCTGCGAACAGTCGAGCAACCTTTCAACGCCCTTGCACAACCAGGTGGTATCACCTTCCTGCAACAGACCATAGTCGTTCAGATCAGGCTTACCCGCTGTAAATGCCACACCACTGACCGCAACAGGCAACAAAGGTGTCGTCAGAGCGTCCTGCTTGTTGTAAACCGCACTTTTGCAGCCTTTATAGATGCGTTGCTTGGCTTGATGATATTCAACCATGGACGGATAGCGATCCATGTGGTCCGGGCTCAGGTTCAGCACTGTCGCAGCCGCAGCTTCCAGCGAATGCGTCGTTTCAAGCTGGAAGCTGGACAATTCAAGGATGTAGAGCTCTTTGCCACCGTCTTCGAGGAGTTCAAGTGCCGGTATGCCAATATTGCCTCCCACCCCAACTGAAAGACCGGCTTCCTCAGCCATTTCACCCAGCAGAGTGGTCACCGTGCTTTTACCGTTTGAACCGGTGATTGCAACGATGGGTGCCTTTGCCTCACGGCAAAACAGTTCGATATCACCGACAACGTGCGCGCCTGCAACTATTGCCTCGGCAATCGCCGGTTCGGCCACCGCAATACCGGGACTCACTACCAGCTCATCAGCACTGTTCAGCCAGTTCTGATTAAAACCGCCAGTATGCACTTCGACATCCGGAAATTCTTTGCGCAGCTGGTCGATACCCGGAGGCTGGTCACGGGTATCCATTACCTTGAACGGCAACTGCTTTGAGGACAGATAGCGCACACAGGACAGCCCCGTCTTTCCCAGACCAACGACAACCCGTGAACAACTCGAAGCTATCAGTTCCGAACCCATATACCTGCCTTAATCCTTAGCGGAGCTTCAGTGTTGCCAGACCGATCAGCACCAATACCAGCGTGATGATCCAGAAACGAACAATAACACGGGGCTCCGGCCAGCCTTTCAGTTCAAAATGATGGTGAATAGGCGCCATCCGGAAAATACGACGACCGGTCAGCTTAAACGAAGCCACCTGCAAAATCACCGACACTGTTTCCATCACGAACACACCGCCCATAATGATCAGAACAATTTCCTGCCGGACAATCACCGCGATGGTACCCAGTGCCGCACCCAGCGCCAGCGCGCCAACATCACCCATGAAAACCTGAGCCGGATAGGTGTTAAACCAGAGAAAACCAAGACCGGCACCTGCGATGGCTCCGCAGAACACAATCAGCTCACCACTACCGGAAATAAACGGAATATGCAGATACTGGGCAAAATTGGCATGACCGCTCAGATACGCAAAAATAGCCAGTGCCGAAGCCACCATCACGGTTGGCATAATCGCCAGACCATCCAGACCATCTGTCAGGTTGACCGCATTACTGGTTCCAACAATGGTCAGATAGGTGATCACAACAAAAAACGGCCCCAGAGCAATGGTGAAGTTTTTAAAGAAGGGCACAATCAGAGTGGTCTCTGCAGCACCCGGCGCAGTCATGAACAAAAACATAGCGGCACCAAACCCTGCCACGGACTGCCAGAAAAATTTCCAGCGCGCAGGCAAACCACGGGAATTTTTCTCCACCACCTTGCGGTAGTCATCCACCCAGCCAACGATGCCAAATACGGCCGTTGTCAACAGAACAACCCAGATATAACGATTTTCCAGATTCGCCCACAACAGGGTGCTGATGGCAATACACACCAGAATCAGGGCGCCACCCATGGTGGGCGTACCCGCTTTACTGAGGTGCGATTTAGGCCCGTCATCACGAACAGACTGACCGATCTGGTGATAACTCAGACGACGAATCATGTGCGGCCCAAGCCAGAGGCTCAGCGCCAGAGCGGTCAGTACGCCAAGGATGCCCCTGAGCGTTAAATATTGAAACACGGCAAAACCGTGGTAGTACTGGGATAAAAAATCCGCCAGCCAGAGCAGCATTGTCAGCGCTCTCCCTTATAGTCAGACCCCACCAGGGACCTTACGATATCCAACATTCCCATCCCCCGTGAACCTTTCACCAGCACAGTCACTGCCGGAACATCCAGTTCTGACAGCAAAGACCGTAACCCGCTCACAAGAGAGGCTTTCGTTTCAAAATGACGTCCGTCACGACCATAGGCAGACACCGCCTGTCGGGAAGCGTCGCCCAATGCAATAAAGGTCTCAATACCCCTGTCACGGGCATAGGCACCCACATCGTGATGCCTCTGTTGTGACACAGCACCCAGATCCAGCATATCCCCAAGCACCATAATCCGGTGACCTTCACACTCGGCCAGCTGATCAACAGCGGCCAGCGTTGCCTTGGGGTTGGCATTGTAGGTTTCGTCAATCACCAGCGTCCGGTCGTCTAATGCAAAACGTTGTCCACGACGCTGGTAAGGGCGGGCATTTTCCAGACCCTGAACGATCTTGTCCAGTCCGATTCCTGCCGCAGAGGCGGCAACTGCGGCACAACAGGCGTTCTGTACCTGATGCTGCCCCCAGAAGGCAATCCGAAGTGTTCGTTTCTGTCCGTTCAGATTCAGAGTAAAACGCATGCCTTCTGTCGTGGTTTCAATATCACTGCCATAGCTGTCTGCCTGAGAATTGTTCAAGCTGAAAGATCGCACCCGACGCTGCTCACTCCCTGATAACGTCCGTTGCTGCCAGTCATTAAAAAAGTCATCATCCAGATTTAATATCGCTGTTCCTGAAGGTGACAGGGAGTCCAGAATAAAACCCTTTTCCTGCGCAACACCAGCAACATCGACCAGACCATCAAGGTGCGTTTCGGCGGCATTGGTAATGACCGACACATCAGGGCGAGTCAGTTCCGAGATATAACCAATTTCGCCCGGCGAACTGGTTCCCAGCTCTATAACAGCAAACTGATTGCCTGCCTCAACAGAGAACAGAGTCAGTGGGACGCCAAAGGCATTATTCAGATTGCCGTGCGTAGCCAGCGTCGAGCCTTCCTGATCAAGAATGGCTGCCAGCATTTCCTTAACGGATGTTTTTCCACAGGACCCGGTGATCGCCAGAAAAGGGATATCGGTCTGATGGCGATTGAATGCGCCAAGCTGACCCAGCGCTTCTGATGTGTCGTCTACCAGAATGTAGCTAAAGCTATCGGGATTGACAGGCTGCTCCTGCACCAGTACCGCTGCAGCACCCGATTCAATAGCCTTATCCACATAAGCATGCCCGTCAAAATTAGGCCCTTTGATGGCAATAAACAACTCACCGGACTGCACCGAGCGGGAATCAATACTGATTCCGGAAACACTCAGGTTCTGGCCGTTTAAACGTCCACCCAGTTCTGCCGCCAGTTCTGATAACTGATAAGCCCGGATCATAATGCACTCCACCCTGTCAACGCGCGAGAAACATGATCCCTGTCGTCAAACGGAAAACGTTTACCTTTTACTTCCTGATAATCTTCATGCCCCTTGCCCGCTACCACAACAATTTCACTCACTTGTGCTTCAGCGATGGTGTTGGCAATGGCCTTGCCACGATCCAGTTCAGTAACAATCGTCACATTACCCACATCAACACCCTTAACGGCATCAGCAATGATTTGTCCGGGGTCTTCACTGCGTGGGTTATCACTGGTTACCACAACTTTGTCAGCTACCTTGATGGCCGCCTGTGTCATCAAAGGGCGCTTGCCGCGATCACGATCTCCGCCACAGCCAAACACACAGGTTAAACGACTGGCGCCGTGCTCACGCAACGCAACCAGAACACTTTCCAGCGCATCCGGCGTATGGGCATAATCAACCACAACAATGGGCTTTCCGTGTCCACCAAAACGCTGCATACGTCCCGGCACTGTCGTCAACTGAGTCATCAACGGCAACACTTGCTCAAAAGCATATCCCTGAATGCAGACACTACCGAGAACAGCCAAGAGATTTTCCAGATTAAAACGCCCCAACAGCGGAGTGCGCAACTGACCGCTACCCCAGGGAGTACGAACCTGACTCACCAGACCAGCAGCCTTCAGTTCAATGGTTTCTGCGAACACATCCGCTTCCGGGTTGGACACCGAATAAGTTAAAACCTCTGTCTGATGACCACAAGCAGACAGCATCATACCACTGTAGTTATCATCAAGATTGATAACGGCCTGCTTTACCCGACCACCAGCAAACAGTAGTGACTTGGCTTTTGCATACGCATCCAGCGTGGCGTGGTAATCCAGATGATCGCGACTGATATTGGTAAACACGCCAACATCGAAGTGAACGCTATCAACCCGTCCCTGATCAAGACCATGGGAAGAGACTTCCATGGCTATAGCGTTCACACCGTCCGCTTTCAGATCAGCCATATACTGATGCAGGGAAACGCCATCAGCCGTAGTGTTCAGGCAGGGCTCCAGCGACGGCGGAACCCCTTTACCAATGGTGCCCATGATGGCACAGGGCTGCTGCAGCAAAGACAAAAGCTGGGCAATAAACCAACAACAGGAGGTTTTACCATTGGTTCCGGTCACTCCTACCACATTCAAGTTTGCAGACGGCTGCCGATAGAAACGATCAGCGAGAAAACCAATCCGGTCTTTCAGCCCTGAAACAAAAATAACCGGTACTCTTTCTTTAACAGCACCTTCTTTAACAGCACCTTCTTCAGCAGCACTTTCTTCAGCAGCACTTTCTTCTGCAGTACCAGCCCAATGAACAGCCTCATACCCGACTTCTGAGTCCTGAGCTTCCGCCAGCACAGCAGATGCACCAGCAGAAACCGCAGCCTCTATAAAGCGCCGACCATCCACTGCGAATCCGGGAACCGCCAGAAACAACTCACCCCCGATCAACTTTCTGCTGTCGAGGGCTAATCCTGATATCGGCCTGTCTATCTCGACCGACGGGTAGTCTAGAACCGCCAGTACATCGTTGATTGTATTTAATGGGCTATCAGCCATTACTTTCCTGCTTATTCACGGGCTCGCTTTCATGGAGCACCTGCCTTTGAACAGTCATAAAAGACTCTTCTTTAAAATGTCTAACCCGCATCATTGAGAACATATCTGAACCAGCCCCCCGTCTTTGCGGTCAGCACATCGTTATGCTTGGGCTTAACGCCCAACATCCGAAGCGCCTGAGCATTCACTTTGGAAAAGACAGGGGCGGCAGTGAAACTTCCGTAATAATTCTCACCGGACGGGTCATCAATAATAACAACCGTTGCCAGTCTGGGGTTATCAGCCGGTACAACACCAGCAAACAAGCCGATATGGCGATCATCATAGTAGCCACTGCCACCCACTTTGCGCACTGTTCCCGTTTTACCCGCCACCGGATAAGACGGAATACCTGCTCTGCGTCCGGAACCTCGTCGAACAACAGCACTCAGCATATCCAGCACTTCACTGGCAATATGCTCATCAATGACACGTTTGCCCTGGGGCGGAACATCGCGCTTAATCAACGAAACCGGCCGCAGGATACCCCCAGCCCCCAGAACCATATAAGCCTGAGCCAATTGTAAAGGTGTCACCGTCAAACCGTAACCAAAGGAAAGTGTTGATAAATCAAAATCACTCCAGCGATCCTGATAGGGCAGAAACCCGGTTCGTTCACCGGGAAACCCTGTTCCAATACTTTGACCTATACCAACCCGACGCAAAACGCTGACCAGACTGTCAGCACCTATATCCATGGCAATCTTGCTAACCCCGATATTACTGGAGCGAACCAGAATGGTTTCCATATCGATGGTTCCGTACCCACCAAGGTCACGAACGGCATTTCGCCCGACCCGCATATAACCATTGCCGGTGTTAATTTCGGTATCCCGGTTGTATCGTCCGGATTCCAGACCCGCCACCACCGTGAAAGGTTTCAGAGTAGACCCCGGCTCAAACAAATCGGTCATCACCCGGTTACGCATCCTGTACGCCTGCATGCCGGAACGGTTATTGGGGTTGTATGAAGGTTGATTCACCATCGCCAGCACTTCACCGGTTTCGATATCCAGCATCACCAGCGAACCCGAACTGGCTTTCAGCTCGGTGACTGCTCTTTTCAATTCCCGATAAGCCATATACTGAAGCCGAAGATCGATGCTGAGCATGATCTCCTTGCCCGGCTCGGCACTTTTGATCACTTCCGCTTCTTTGGCCAGTCGCCCACGCCGGTCCTTCAAGGTTCGACGAGTACCGGATTGTCCTGTCAGCCAGCTGTCATAACCCAGCTCGAGACCTTCCTGCCCCTTGTCATCAATACCGGTAATACCCACCAGATGCGCCGCCACCTCACCCATTGGGTAGTAACGTTTGTGTTCGTCGTAACTGTTAACACCGGGAATATTCAGATTAAGAACAGTCATGCCCTCTTCGGGCGTAACCTGTCGCTTGAGATAGATGAATTCTTTGCTGCTGTTGTTCCGAATCCGGGTTGCCAGCTCGGATGTCTGGATATCAAGAACTCTGGCGAGGGTTGGCCAATGCTCCTGCTGATCAACCAGAACTCGGGGATCACCCCAGATCGTCATCACCGGAGCACTGACTGCCAGCATCTTACCGTTGCGGTCAAAAATAACACCCCGGTGGGCAGGAATCGATTCGTGACGTATCGCTCTTTTGTCGCCTTCTTGCTGTAGAAAACGACTATCGTACACCTGCAAGTACATAACCCGTGACAGAATCACGAGTCCGGCAAGTGCAAACAAACCTTTGAGAATTCGATAACGGGCAGGATAGCCTTGCAGGTTTCCCCCGGCCTTCGCATTTTTTTTAGAATTTTTGTCGTTTCTGCGAGTATTGGCCATCATGGTGCCACCACTTCTATACGCCCGGAATCCGGAACATTCATTCCCAATTCACCCCTGGCTAATGATTCAATACGCCCCGGTGATGTCAGCATGCCGTGCTCAAGCAGCAGCTTGCCCCACTTTATCTGGGCGGTATTCAAATTCTCCTGCTCCTGCTGGAGAACATTATGGAGCCGCCTGTTTTCATGGCCGACAAAGCTGACGGCCACACCCGACGCCAGCACCAGCAGAAGCAAACCTGCTACCAGTGCATTGGTACGATTAAACAACGCTAATAACGGCTCTTTATCCATAGGATCAAACCAGTTTTTCGGCCACCCTCATCACGGCGCTACGCGCTCGCGGGTTAGCATCCACCTCTGCTTTGCCAGGCTTGATCGCCTTGCCCAGAGGTTTCATCCGCTTGTTCAGCTGGTCTTCGCGCACCGGTAACCAGCTGGGCAATTCATCACCTTTGGCATGCTTGCGGATAAAGCGTTTGGCAATGCGATCTTCCAGTGAATGGAAGCTGATCACAACCAGTCGCCCACCCGGCTTCAAAACTTCCAGCGCCTTATCCAGACATTCAATCAAGTCATCCAGTTCACGATTAATGTGAATACGGATTGCCTGAAACGCCCTGGTAGCAGGATGCTTGCCCTTTTCGCGCGTCGGGCAGGCAGCGGCAATAATCTCGGCAAGACGCCGGGTTGTGGTGATCGGCGCTTCCTCCCGGGCTGCCACGATGGCTCTCGCCATACGCCGGGAAAAGCGATCTTCACCGTACTCCCAGATCACCTTGCTGATCTCCTGCTCTTCAGCCCGATTAATCCAGTCTGCGGCACTCTCACCTTCAGTGGTGTTCATGCGCATATCCAGAGGACCATCGTGCATAAAGCTAAACCCACGCTCAGGAGAGTCCAGCTGTGGAGACGACACTCCAAGATCCAGCAGCACACCATCTACCTGTGTGCCTTCCAGCATTTCATCCAGCTCAATAAACGAACCGTGATGAATGGCAAAACGCCTGTCACGCTCAGCCAGCTCTGTGCCAACGGCTATTGCCCGCGGGTCTTTGTCGATACCGTATAACCGGCCTTCATCAGCCAGCCCGTCCAGAATCGCCCTGCTGTGACCTCCCCTGCCAAACGTGCCATCCACATAGACACCTTGGGGGTCAGTTAACACAGCCTCTACGGCTTCATCCAACAGCACGGTAATGTGCTTGTCTGTATTACCCATCACTTACTACGGTTACTCTTTACGCCAACCGGCTCTTGCCAGCCAGAGTTAAATCAATCAAAGGGATAAAGACTGTAGCTCAACCGGAACCTCTTCGGCGTCGCTGGCTTCCCTCAGGTAGTCATCCCGGCGCTGATTCCAGCAGTCTTCATCCCAGAGTTCAAACTTTTTGCCCTGCCCGAGCAAAATGCATTTTTTGCCCAGCCCGGCATAATCCCTTAGCAGTGGGGGCACCAAAACCCGACCATTGCCATCCATATCCAGATCAGTAGCATGGCCGATCAGAAGTCTTTGTATGCGGCGGGTCATGGGATGAAAGCTGGGCAGTGCTTCGATTTTTTTCTGAATGATATCCCACTCATCAACCGGATAAATGAGAATACACGGTTCATCGGTATCAATGGTTGCCACCAGACTTCCGGCGCAACGATCCCTCAAACCCTGCCGATAGCGGGTAGGAATAGCCAATCGTCCCTTGGCATCGAGATTGATAGCGTTAACACCGCGAAACAAATCTCTCTCCTTAATTCCAGAACTTTCCCTACAGGCAGCTTCCGGCTAACAACAACACTGAACCCCAAATGCTACTTTTTCAGAAAAATCACGTTTTTATGGCTGCTGTGTATGACCGGGAAAAAACTCCACCAGATCGGACAATAAACCAATTAAACCCACTTTTATCCACAATACGCCACTCAAGCACACTATAGAAATCTGGAAAACCCACGTCAAGCAGGGCAACTACGAACTACGTCAGGAATTTGTCAATCTGTGAATAACATGACAAACCCAAACTACTGAAAAAGTCTTTATAAATTAACAAGCTATCTCGATAGCTGAAGGCACTGAACAAAAATAGCCGGATAAAAAGAGATGACAGGAAGTTGTGGAAAAGTTGCTGTGGATATTATTTTTTCCACAAGCTGATAAGAAATGCTGACAACAACAGACAGCGCAAATAAAAAGTACTGCTTATTGTTTCAATAACAATTGATGACAACCTGACCAGAATCATCGTTCTCAAACAAAGAACCCAACCCTGAACAAGCAAGAATGATCTGAAAAAAGCATTCACACAAGAATGAAAAGAAGCGAGTTGGCCTGTAAGCCGGGTTCTGTCCGGCCAGCCAGAATAAAATTCTGTCCAGCCTGAGCAGTCATTCATCTGGGATGCCTGTCACCAGACACCTCAAGCAACCTACCCGGACCCAGTGCGGGTACACACCTGTAGGGTCCCTATTTGGTCTTGCTCCAGGCGGGGTTTACCGTGCCATGAACTGTTGCCAGCCATGCGGTGCGCTCTTACCGCACCCTTTCACCCTTACCGGTCTTCGACTGAAGACTTAGGCGGTCTACTCTCTGCTGCACTTTCCGTAGGCTTTCGCCCCCCAGACGTTATCTGGCGCCCTACCCTTCGGAGCCCGGACTTTCCTCCACACAGATACACTGATAAATACCAGTAATCTCCATGCAGCGACTGCCCGGCCAACTCGCGGCGGCGAATATTATAGAGCTAACGGCGTCGAATCAAGCTTTCATTGTCAAAGCCAGGTTATAAAGCTCTTTTTTACGGTAATCCGTAATATCAGCGATAACAGCCGCGGCTTTTTTTGGCGGCAACTCTTCAATAAGCCGTTGAAGCAAACGAGCGGTTTGCGAATCAATATCACTGGCCTTTTCCTCTTTGCAGCCTTCGACCAGCACAACAAATTCACCACGACACTGGTTTGAATCCTCCTGAAGAATGGCTTCAACTTCTGCCACAGTACCCGCCAACACCGTTTCAAAGGTCTTGGTCAACTCTCTTGCCAGCACAATATATCGATCAGCCCCGAGCACCTGATTAAAGTCAGCAAGACTGTCCAAAATTCGGTGCGTCGATTCATAAACCGCCCAGGTAGCCGTCAGCTCGGATAAAGCCTCCAGCTTTTTACGGCGCCCTGACGACTTGGCAGGCAAAAAACCTTCAAAGTAAAACCGGTCCGTTGCCAGTCCGCTCACCGACAGAGCTGCAATCAGGGCACAGGCTCCCAACACGGGCACTACGCGGTAACCCGCCTCCCGCACTTCACGCACAAGAAAATAACCCGGGTCCGAAATCAGGGGCGTACCGGCATCGCTGACCAGCGCCACCGCCTCACCTTTTGCCAGACGCGCAAGCAGGCTTACTGTCTGCTGTCGCTCGTTATGGTCATGACAGGGCACCATGGGCGTCGTGATACCAAAATGGTTCATCAGTTTTTTACTGTGACGGGTATCCTCAGCCGCAATCACATCGACCTGTTGGAGCACTTCAATGGCTCTGGGCGTCATATCCCCGAGATTCCCAATCGGTGTGGCTACAACATACAGCGTACTTTCAGACATGCTATTGATCATCAAGACAGTTAACTAGATGCGGAAGTCTACAGCGACACTCGACATCGGCACAATCGATGGCAACACCATTCAACACGTTGCAAAAGCGAAACCCTGACAGTTTTTACAATAAATTCATATTGAAATATTATTCACGGCAATCACAGTTAAGGTACAATGTTCGATCTACTGAAAAGACCACTGTGCTTGTCAGCTCTCATTAATAATGAGGATTTTATGAGGGACAACCCTTCCAGACTCAGACCGATCACAGCCCTGATCATCACTGCCATCCTGGCAGGCTGTTCTTCTCAACCACCTCAGCAGGTCATTCAACAACCCCTGCCAACGGTGGACACTACCCCAAGGACAGCGGATCAACTTCTGGTTCAGGCAGAGCGTGCCAGTTTTCCACAAAGTGCAGAACTGAAAATTACCGCCGCTGAACAACTACTGACTGAACAGTCTTACCGCGCCCAAAATATACTGGAAAGCATACCCTACGATGAGCTTCCCTCTGACCTGCAGGCCAGACTGTCCCTGCTGAGAGCCGAAATCGCCGAGCACAGCGGACAGAACTGGGAAGTCTTCCACTGGCTGGATCGTGAACCGGTCATTAACAGCACTGACCCCGGACTGATCTCCCGTTCACATATTCTGCGCGCTAAAGCCTTCAACCGCTACGGTGAATATCTGGCAGCACTGGACGAATGGTTGTCAGCCATGCCGAATCTGCAACCGGAGCAACAGGAGCCACTTTACCACGACTTCTGGGCAACCCTGCTGCACACACCCCATGAGCGTTTAATGTCGCTAAACGCGCAGACCAGAGATAACAACCTCAAGGGCTGGCTGGAACTGGCCATGATTTACAGCCCGGGCAAGGCACTTGACCGACAACTGGAAAATCTGACCCAGTGGCAAAATCACTGGAGCGACCATCCGGCACGAAAATTTCTGCCAGACAACCTCGACAGCCTGACGGCAGAAGCCGTCCGACACCCACAAAAAATAGCTTTACTGCTCCCGACCAGCGGCCCCCTTGCCACAGCAGGCAAGTCAGTACGGGACGGCTTTATGGCCGCGTACTATTCATCCAACAAGAATTCATCCAACAAGAATTCATCCAACAAGAATTCATCCAACAAGAATAAGAATTCGTCCAACAACAATGCAACCAGCAGCAATACAGGCGAACAATCAATCCCCGAGGTTTTGTTCTTTGACACCTACAAAGCCGACATTGTTCAGCTGGCTGAACAAGCCAGAGATTCAGGTGCCGAACTGATTGTCGGCCCACTGGACAAAAGCAATGTCATCCGGTTGAAACAGTCTCCACCAGAAGGCGTCACCATTCTTGCCCTGAATTACGCAGACACTGGCTCAGAAGACAATCCAACACAACCGGCAAAAGGCCCCTCAACCGACGGCTTTTACCAGTTTGGCCTATCTACGGAAGACGAAGCCAGACTGGCCGCCCAGAGAGGCATACTGGACGGGCACCGTCGTGCACTCATCTTTACCTCCAATGCTTCATGGAGTCAGCGAGCCGTTGAAAGCTTCACCAATGAGTGGAAAAAGCTGGAAGGCGAAGTAGCTGGCATCAGCCAGTTTGACAACAAGACTGAATACAGCAAGCTGGCCGGAGAAGCCTTACTGGTCAATAATAGCCAGCAACGCGCCAGACAGATTAGCCGGTTACTGAGACAGCAGATAGGCTTCGAGCCCCGTCGCCGACAGGATATTGATATGATTTTCATGGCCACTTCACCGGAAGAGGCCAGACAAATCAAGCCGGCACTGGCCTACCAATACGCAGGCAACGTTCCTGCTTATGCCACCTCTAACGCCTACTCCGGACAGACAAACAGAAGCAGGGATCAGGATCTGAACTTTCTCAGGGTTCCGATCATGCCGTGGAATGCGCCCGGAAAAAGCTCATCTCTCAAGCAGTCCATCACCGGCACCTGGCCCACAGCCCGTGGCCAATACGGTAGCTTGTTCGCCCTGGGAGCCGACAGTTATAACTTGCACCCAAGATTACAACAACTGCGAAGCCTGAGCGGCAGCCGGATTGACGGGCTGACCGGCTGGCTGAGCATAGACGACCATGGCCGCGTCAGCAGGGAACTGTCATGGCAGATTTTCCGCAATGGCCAACTGACTCCCCTCCCCATCCCTGTACAGAACACTGATGTACTGGCGTCTCAGTCTTCGGAATAAAACCGGTGCCCGGGCCGAGCACCGGGCATTACATCACCTCAAAGCAAACCGACTGAAACTGGTTGACCGTAACTATGCCTGCCGGTCAGGGGAGCTGGATCTGATCATGCTGGATGGTGAGACACTGGTTTTTATCGAAGTACGGAGTCGCAACAGTCTGGCGTTTGGCGGTGCCTCCGCCAGCATCACTCCGAAAAAACAGCAGAAAATGCGGCAAACAGCGGCTCATTTCCTGCAAAATCACAGAAAGCACCAACACCGTCACTGCCGGTTCGACGCCGTTCTGATTTTTAACCCAACCGGAAACGTTACGAGCAACGCTATAAGTAGCAATGACGAACGACTGCCAAAACCGATAGAATGGCTACAAGGTATTTTTTAACGGTTTTCTAAAGGCGTTTATAAACGTTCAGGACTCGAGACATGCATGATTTGATTATACGTCATTTCTCGGACAGCATTGACGCAAAAATTCGTGCTGCCGACGCCCTGCCTCCCTATATTGCAGATGCAGCGGAGCTTATGGTGCAGTGCCTGCTGAGTGACGGCAAGATTCTCGCCTGCGGCAACGGCGGATCTGCAGGTGATGCACAACATTTCGTTTCCGAACTGCTGAACCGGTTTGAACGGGAACGCCCATCCCTGCCGGCCGTCTCCCTGTGCGCCGACAGCCTGACCATCAGCTCTATTGCCAACGACAGCAGTTTTAACGAAATCTACTCGAAACAGATCCGCGCACTCGGCCAGCAGGGCGATATCCTGCTGGCCTTTTCGACGACAGGCAATTGCCCCAATGTGGTTCAGGCCATTCAGGCAGCCCACGACCGGGACTTGAGCATTATCGCCCTGACCGGCAAAGACGGTGGTGACATGTCCAGACTTCTGCACCCTGAAGACATTGAAATCAGGGTGCCTGCCAATGAAGCCCCGCGCATTCAGGAAGTCCACACACTCATTATTCATTGCCTGTGCGACTTGATTGACGAATTCCTGTTTTCAACCGAGTAAACAACAAGCGCCTTTTATCCGCACAGTTCGCAAACTGACAATCTGCGGTTGAGATAAACGAACAATGGCAACACCCAGTGAAGGAAATATTTTTCGTCACACCCCATGATGAAAGGTTTTCACAGCAAACTATGCAAAGGAGTATCGAGTGAAACGCACCCATCGAGTATTTTTCGCCAGCCTGCTAGCCGGACTCTTAGTGCTCACAACCGGCTGCGCCACCGTTGTGGACAGCGTCAATGAAGACCCGATTCAACAAGACCCCACGGAGCGCTCCTGGGGCAACTGGCTTGACGACCAGACGATTGAAACCGTAGCTGAAGTCAATATTAACAAGTCCAGTGACGAGTTCAGACGCAACAGCCGCATCAAAGTCATCAGCTTTAACGGGATTGTGCTGATTATCGGACAGGTTCCCAACCAGTCAATGAAAGACGAAGCGACCCGAATTGTCACGCCAATACAGAATGTGCGCAAAGTGTATAACGAGCTGACCATTGGCCCACGAGCCAGTGTTATGGAGCACAGTAGCGACGCATGGCTGACGACCAAAATCAAAACCAAACTGATTCAGGATGAAATCGTTTCCGCCGACAAAATCAAAGTCAATACAGAAAAAGGCACTGTATTCCTGATGGGACTGGCTACACCCAAAGAAGCCAGCAACGCCGTTGAAGCCGCCAGAAATACAAGAGGCGTACAGAAAGTGGTCAAAATTTTTGAATATGTGCGCTAAGTACTCGGCCATACGGAATCGAATATTTCTGGCTTATTGGGCAGGTGCTCTGCAAGGCGCAACGACGGGAGCATAGCAAGCTATGTGACCAGAGTTGCAACGCAGTCAGAGTGACTGATCAATGAGTCAGAAAATATGATTTCGTATGGTTGAGTACTTAACAGAAGCAGCTTTTAAAGGCCGCTCTATACTGCCTGCAGACACCACTCTATGAAACCGTTCCGGCGGCGGATCGGTTTTATTCAACAAAAGAGACAAACATGACCAGCAAAGCGATTGCCATCATCAACTGCGGCAGCGATAAACTCCCAAAGATTATCGACATCGTTAAGCACCAAGGCTACAACCCCATCAATATTGAACTACAGGACGCCAACCGCTGGAACTTTGCCGAATCCACAGCCGTCATCCTCTCTGGCGGCCCTCATCTTTTCACCGACAGCCAACAGAAGCATGATGAACTGATGCAGTCCTTTCAGTTCCTGAAGCATCTGGAACACCCAACCCTGGGCATCTGCCTCGGTCATCAGGCCATCGCTTTGACATTTGGTGCTGAGGTCTATCTGGGTGAGGAACGAAGGACTGACGACGAGATAGAGATTACAACACCTCATCCCGTTTTCGACAACCTGCCTTCAAGACGCTTCTCCGAAGACCACTGCGAAGGTATTCATCCCTGTGACAACATGCATGTTCTGGCACAGTCAGACTACTACAGCGTGGAAGCGTTCGAGATCATCAACCGGCCATTCATTGGAGTACAGTTCCATCCTGAAACATCAGGCACAGCCGGCTCGCAACTCATAAGCAACTTCCTGCACTGGGCCGAAAAACAACACTCGATTACCTGACCAGCTCAAAACCTTCACCCTGCCAGGCTTCAACCCCGCCCGGGTGACGCAACACTCGACGATACCCTAGCCGAACCGCCCACAAGGCAGCATTATGCCCCCGCTCACAACGGGTTCTGCTACAACTGAACACCAACAACCGGTTCCGATCAGGCCCCAGCAGCTGGAGAAGCTCTTCGCTGGTGTGCCCCATCATCAACGAATCTTCCCAGCCCTCATCCATGATAACCCCTTTGGGAAAGGTAAAATTTCTGGCTGAGCGAATATGACCTTTTCCGAAGTCAGACGGTCTTCGGGTATCCACCAGCATCACTGAAGGATCCCTTTTCAACAAAGTAGCCAGTTCCTGAGAAGTAATCAGGCCATAACCTGACAGTTCAGCCTGTCTGGCCAGCGACACACTGGCCGACTCAAGAGCGGCTTCAAGCTTATAGCGATCATTGCGCTCACAGCCAGACACCCCTGCCAAGATCAGCAAGGCAGCGTAAAACATAAACACTGTGTTTAAATTCATAGAAAGCCAGTCTCTGAATACCGGTTAAGTGCTTATTATTCGGTTCTTAAAAACAACCTTTCGCTGTTGCAGCAACAAAGAGGCCGCAACAGAGAGGCTGTAACAGAGAGCAAGCCTAGTAAAGAATGACCCGTTTTCAATGCCAGAGACATTCAACGATTCATTCTCATTGATTACATACCATTTCTAAAGGTTTTATGATCCACTACGCCACTGGCTCTTACCTGACGTAACGCCTTTGAATACTCACCCAGCAACTTCAGGGCATAATCCGCCCGATCCTGTAGCAGAGCATCAGCTGCCGGATCTTCCCCGTTCAAAGCTGACTCAACACCCCTGACAATCAGATGTTCCGGAATAAAGCACAGTCTGGCATTTTTATAGCTGCTCATCCTTAACTCAGCCACCGGATAAGAGCCCCCCTGACCGGAGGAAACAGCCGTAATCAGCGCGGGCTTGTGCCCCAACTCCAGCGCACCAAACAAAAGAAAGAAGTTTTTCAGGGCAGACGGCACCATACCATTCCACTCGGGTGATACCACAACAAATGCGTCACTCTCTCTAAGCTTCTGTTTCAGCGGAGACAACAGAGCTTTCCATTGCTCATCACCACTAAAAATCACTTCATCCCAGAGCGGCAAAGGGTTGCCCGACAAACTGAACACCTCACATTCATCAAACAGCCCGAGCGCTGCAACCCGCTCAGACAGAACATGCCCTATTCGCTCACTCTGAGATTCCCGACGATGACTACCCGTTATTATTGTTAACTTCATAGCACCCTCATGACAGTGTTTTGTGATAAAAAAAATGCCCCGGACCTTCATGACACGGGGCATGATTTGTCTACAACCTTACTTGACCACCTTCAAGTGCGGTCGCCCCGGTTTCTTAGGCTTTTTATCATCAGACTCGTCAGACTGATCAGTATCGGCAGGCTTTACTTCAGCAGGCTTGGACTCAGAAGTCACTTCCACCAGACCAATTTCGGCTTCCTGCTCTTCTGGCTCGTCCACCTGAGGCTCAACCTCAAACACCATACCCTGACCATTTTCACGGGCATAAATAGCCATAAGCGCATCGGAGGGAACCGTAATATTCAACGCCTCGCCACCAAAGCGACCGCTAAAGGTAATCATGTCATTATCCATCTGCAAAGCCCGCACAGCAGATGGAGAAATATTCAGCACAATCTGACCGTCCTTGACGAATTCACAAGGCACTTCAACACCGCGGCGAGCAGCGTCCACCAAAATATAAGGTGTACAGTCGTTATCAAGAATCCATTCATACAATGCGCGGGCAATGTATGGACGACTACTGGTCATTGTCATATCTGTCTCCGAATTAAAGAATCGGCAACAGCTTTAACTCCGTTGCCGATCAGAAGCACCCGACCAGACGAAGCATAACTTCGCTTAGTTGAGTGCTTATAAAGCCCGATTATTCGCGCATTTCTTTTTCGATTTCGGACAGACTTTCCTGGAAAGACTCCCGTGCAAACAGTCGCTCAGCGTATTGCAGAATCGGCTTGCCCTGCTTAGGCAATTCAATACCCATAGCCGGCAGACGCCACAGGATAGGCGCTACACAGCAATCCACCAGAGTAAACTCTTCACTCATAAAGTACGGCTTTTCAGCAAAAATCGGGGCGATAGCCAGCAGGCTTTCACGAAGTTCTTTGCGCGCACGATTGGCAGGTGTTTCTTTGGTGTTAGGGTTCATGATGATATCAACCAGAGCACACCAGTCTTTCTGGATGCGGTGCATCATCAGACGGTTCTGTGCTCGACTCACCGGATAAACAGGCAGCAACGGCGGATGAGGAAAACGCTCATCAAGGTATTCCATCATCACGTTTGGTTCATACAGCACCAGCTCACGATCAACCAGAGTTGGCAGCGTGTTGTAAGGATTCATATCCGACAATTCTTGCGGAAGGTTTTCAGGATTGACATTCTGGATGTCAACCGCGACGCCTTTTTCCGCCAGAACAATACGAACCCGGTGACAGTAATGATCAGCCGGATCCGAGAAAAAAATCATGGATGACTTTTTGGCAACTACAGCCATGAAGTACCCCCGCCCTCATGCAAGGTTGAGTGATTTCGACCTTCCTGAACATGTCTACCTGGCACTGTACAGATCAGACAAACCGTCGCCTGCCAGCTCGAACACACAGGAAAACCGGTCGATTCGCGAAATAACGGGGTATGTTAGCAAATTTTACCGGCTTCAGGACAGAGGCAAGAATCACTTTACGAACAGAACATTCGAAATTGTTCAACATATAACCAGCATGTTTACTATTTGTACTGCGGTTTCTATTTATTTCAATGATGTTGACCGCGATCAATACTTAACCGCTTAACATGATAAATAATCAGGTCGTAATTTATTCAATTTCCCTCTGGTTCTATTTCTTAAGTAGTCGTTTCATGTTAATTCTTCAGTTCATTTTTCTTCTCCTGATGCTCTATCTGGGCAGCCGCTTTGGCGGTATTGGTCTGGGTGTTGTTTCCGGCATTGGCCTGATGGTCAAAGTGTTTATTTTCAAAATGGCACCGGGGTCCCCTCCGGTGGACGTTATGCTGATCATCATGGCAGTGGTGACCTGTGCTTCCATTCTGGAAGCCGCTGGCGGTCTGAAATACATGCTTCAGGTGGCTGAGCGTATTCTGCGCAAGCACCCTGAGCGCGTTACGATTATCGCACCAATTGTGACCTACACCATGACCCTGATGCTGGGTACCGGCCACGCCGTTTACAGCATCATGCCGATCATTGGTGACGTCGCCCTGAAAAACAAAATCCGTCCCGAGCGCCCCATGGCAGCGGCTTCCGTTGCTTCCCAGATGGGTATCACGGCCAGCCCCCTGTCTGCGGCTGTGGTGTTCTACCTGACCTCCATGAGCGAGCTGAGCAGCAGCATTACCCTGTTCCATATTCTGGGCGTGACCATTCCTGCCACCTTCCTGGGAACCATGCTGATGTCTCTGTACAGCATGCGTCGAGGTGTTGAACTGGAAGACGACAAAGAATACCAGCGTCGTATGCAAGATCCGGATATGCGCGAGAAGATCCTGTCTACCACAGCGACCTCTCTGGACGAAACACTGCCAGCTTCCGCCAGAAACTCCGTTATGTTGTTTCTGCTGGCTCTGGCCTGCATTGTCGCAGTGGCCATGTTCCCGGCCGTGCGTACCGTACAGGGTGCTACCATTGGCATGTCCACCATCATTCAAATGATGATGCTGGCCTTTGGCGGTATTATTCTACTGGTCACAAAAACACCGACATCCAAGGTACCTGAAGGCGTTGTCTTCAAGTCGGGCATGGTTGCTGCCCTGGCTATCTTTGGTATTGCCTGGATGAGTGATACCTATTTCCGCCACGCCATGCCAACCTTCGAAACCAGCATTGTCGGCATGGTGCAGAACTACCCGTGGACATTTGCCCTGGCGATGTTTGTGGTATCAGTTGTAGTGAACTCTCAGGCTGCAGTTTGTCGCATGATGCTGCCTGTGGGCATGGCAATGGGTCTCCCGCCTGCGGTTCTGGTGGGCCTGATGCCTTCTTCCTACGGTTACTTCTTCATTCCGAACTACCCTTCCGATATCGCCACCTGTAACTTCGATGCTTCAGGTACTACCCGCATCGGTAAGTTCTACTTCAACCACAGCTTCATGGTGCCGGGTATCATCTCTGTCGGTTCCGCCTGTGTGATTGGCTACTTTATTGCCAACGCTATTTTCTGATAAACTCTGCCTTATTGTGCCTGGGTGCCCGGGTCTGCTTAGTCAGATCCGGGCAATGCTGCTACTTGCATTTGAAGATTTCCCTGAAGAAACTGTGTAGGATAAAAAATACACCGTCAGAAGGGCTCTACCATGTTCAAAGCAGCACGGATCGCTGTACTTCTTCTCATTCTTATTGTGGTGGGTGGTAAAACCTGGCTGACACAAAAGCACAGCATAAGCTGGGAACACCCCCTTTATGTCGCTGTTCATCCATTCAGCGGTGACAATTCGGAAAAAACCAAACGCTACATTGCACAACTGGACCCGATAGATTTTGCTGGCATGGAGAGATTTCTGGCAAAGCAGGCGCAAGCCTACGGTGTCGATATTGATCAGCCTATTTCAATGTATCTTGCAGAACCATTGAGCAGCAGCCCTCCGGAACAGCCGGACAGAAGCAGCACACTGGCTATCATGCTCTGGTCATTAAAGTTCCGCTACTGGAACTGGCAAACCAAAAGAAACAGTTCCCAGGCAGACGCAGACATTCATCTTTATGTCGTCTATTTTGACCCCGATTCAACCCCTGTCCTGCAACATTCCATTGGCATGCAAAAAAGTATGGCTGGCATTGTCAACGCCTATGGCGACAGACGTTATACCGGCAGCAACCATGTGGTGATGACACATGAATTACTGCACACCCTCGGCGCTACCGATAAATACAACCTGCAAACCGGCTTACCTCAATTCCCTGAAGGCTATGCCGAACCCGGGAAAAAGCCGCTGTACCCGCAACGCTACGCAGAGATCATGGGCGGACACATTCCAATTGATACAAACAACAAGAAGATGCCCACAAGCCTGAGACAAATCACGATTGGCTGGCATACCGCCAGAGAGATCAACTGGGTTCAGGCGGAATAGAGTCCAATTTAATGGTTTTATAAAGATTTAATCGATAGGCATTTAAAATATCGACCAACCTGCGAACCAGCCAATCGATTTGATCTTTGCTGATCTGATACCACGTACTGTCCGATGAAAGTTGAAGCACTGCAGAGTCAGGGGCAGAACCCGGACAAAAGTTCATATAGGCCACAGCATTCCCAAAGGCATCTTCTGCCTCAAAAGACAATAGAAAACAATGCTTCATTTCGCTCAGCTTCGTCATTGTTTGACCGCAAGTCTGATCATACAAAGTACAGGTAGGCGTAACTTTTGCCAGATTCTTCTTTTCAGCACCGGTAAAAAGCGTATTATCAAAAGTCGTCTCAGCCTTTTGCAACTTCACCAAAGCCGTACTGTTTACAAATGCAAGAATAAGATGATTGAACAACGCCATATCCAGTGAAATTTTAAAGTACTCTTTAGCTGGATAACCAAAAGAAACCTCTGAATTAGCCTGAGCCTGATGGAAGCCGTATAAAAAACTACCGCAATAGGAATAATTGTCCAGAAATACGTCTTGTCCTGTATATTTCCTTAAAAAATAATAATAAGCGCCTTTGTCACCAAGCATCGAGTCCGATAGAGTTTTCAGTGCATAGCCAGCTATCACCCATGCTCCACTATTTTTTAATGATGAAGCTAAAACACTCAGATCGTGGCTATTCTTTTTAAAAACGCCATCTACTTTATAATTTGTTATTTTTTTACCAAATGTTTCAATAGGCTTTCTCTTTATATACCAGCCTTCAATGTCACCTAGCTCTCTTTTTACGATTACTCTGACCGCCGCATACTTTGCCACCTTAAATGCTGAACGAAGCTCCTGATGATACATAAAACCGTTGTAGCCAATAAATCCAAGAGCAGCCAGAGCTGCGTTATCCCAGTGATGATAAATAAACTCTGACCAGGACATATTGATTTTTGAAAAAGCGTAAGAAAGATCCCTGGCCTCATCAACACTTAAGCAACCACCGGATGCACAATCACTTTGAGTAAGCATTGAAAGGCCATTTTTAACATCAGATGAAAGAGATAATGAGTCAAGAAACTCTGTTCGAACATCATCGTCTAATTTGTGCCTGTCCGGAAACCCTCAAGCACTTGAATACAGAAGCCTGCAGCCCCATATAGTTCATGAAGATTTCCCAAAACAGGCTGTTTTTCTCAATTTATGCGCCAAACCATCAACCCACAAATGCAGCTGGGAGAGATTGATATCTCTGCCATCACCTTCGACGCCAAATCGAGGGACGATATTCCCCGGCTATTGCGGGCTTTACAGCACATATGGACAAATATCGAACTGCGTAATCAGGTTTTTCAGGTACTCGATACCATGACCACCACTGACCAGAACAATGGTCGTCCCGGTATGGAGTTCTGGAAAATACTGGTGCTTGGCACACTTCGTTTGGTTACTAACTGCGACTACGACCGTCTGAGAGAGCTTGCCAATGAACATGGTTCTCTTAGACAAATGCTTGGCCACGGTCCTTACTGTACGCGCTCTTACCATATACAGACATTGCAGGATAATATCAGCCACTTCACCCCTGAAATTCTCGATCAGATCAATCAGGTCGTCGTGGCAGCAGGCCATATGCTGGTTAAAAAAAAGACGAACCGTTACATGGCCGTGCCGATTCGTTCGTAGTTAAAACCGATGTCCACTTCCCTACGGATATCAGCCTGTTGAGCGATGCTTGCCGTAAAAGTATCGAGTTTGCATCAACCCTTGCTGAACAATACCAGCTTCCGGGGTGGCGCCAGCGTGAATATCTCAAGAATCAACACCGTAAGCGTTACCACAAAGCGCGGAACCTGAAACACTCCGGCGCTTCCTGTGAGCTGAAAAAGCGCCTGCGACAGCACGATATTGAGATGGCTCATGTTGAGTACATCAAGTACAGCAGCGCCGTTCTGCACAAGGCGGAAGTGACCTTGTCTTTGTTGGTGAAGAAACAACCCGATGAACCAAGGCTGGAAAATCTCAAATACCACATTGCTCACGGCAAGCACCAGATAGCTCTGATTTACCGGCGAGTTATTGAGCACGAACAGATTCCCCATAGCGAGAAGATATTCTCGATTTTTGAACCACACACCGAGTGGATCAGCAAAGGCAAGGCCGGTACACCGGTAGAACTGGGGCTACGAGTTTGCGTGCTACAGGATCAATTTGGTTTTACTTTGCATCATCAGGTCATGCAAAAGCAAACAGACGACCAGGTTACTGTACCTATGGCAGAAGATGCTAAAAAGCGGTTTCCAGCATTGAATCAGGTGAGCTACGACAAGGGTTTCTGGAGCCCGGACAATCTTGAGAAGTTGGAAGCTCTTCTTGAACGTCCGGTTCTGCCCAAGAAAGGCAGACTGTCAGCCAGTGACAAAAAGCGTGAAACCCATCTGGAATTTATCCGGGCAAAAAGAAAACACTCAGCCGTGGAGTCGGATATAAATGCATTGGAATCCAACGGCCTCGATAAGTGTCCGGATAAAGGCATTGAGGGCTTTAAGCGATACGTTGCACTGGCTGTTGTTGCCGGCAATCTGAAACGGTTGGGCAAACTTCTTCTGACCAGAGATCGTCAATAGCTTTTCAGCCAGCTACCGGTCAGTTTTTGTTTTATCACGCCTGGCATGAGGGTTTTGCACGCTTCAGAAGTGGCATTTTTGCTTTTACTTCACGCTGCTGAGTACAAAAAATAGCCTCTACTTGCCATAACAGTAGAATTCAGCTGCGATGGGTGCATGACAGCCAGAATTCGCTGCGAATTTTCTGAGGTTTTCTGAAAGGCACTACTTAACGAACCTTTAGGCCGACCCGCCTGTCTCCCCTGTGCTTTCGCCCGTGCAAGCCCTTCTTTTGTGCGTTCAGAAATCAAATCCCGCTCAACTTGGGGTATCGGGCGCTTAGTATCAGTTAAATGTATACCGAAAAACCTGATTCACACGTCGCTCTAAGGTTTAGAGACTATTTTTTGATTGGTGTATACACCAAAGCGATACCCCAATTAAAAACCCCCCTGCAAGCCTTTAGTACCAAGGGTTAATCAGTGAAAGTTCATCAGGAAGACCGATAAACCAGCCTTGTTTGGGGTACTTTTCGGTACTAGCAATAAGGGCGCGCATTGCCAAGAAGGCGATTAAGAAGTTTACTCTGGTATCAATGGAAAAGGAGCCCAAAGCGGTACAAGGAACTGCGAAAGTAGGGAATCAGTGACAAACTGACAAGGCAAACGGTAGCTTCAGGAAAAGGGCACTGGCGAATGAGCCGGAGTCCAGCTCTACATATGGCGCTACCGAATAGTTGGTTTGACGGGTTAGGATTGATCAGGTTGTTGGCTGCTTAACTGGCCGAACCGCGTAGTACGGACCCGTACGCTGCGTGGTGTGGGAGGAGCGTAGCTGTGAGGCTACGCCCTATCCCGATTAGCTCTTGAGTAGTTCGCAGCAAGCTGCGGGGAATTAGACCCAAGGCTTCGCATTAAAAAACGAATGAAACAAAGGAACTTTACTGAAATCAGCCAATCTATACCTCCGTCAGGCAAGATCTGCTTATCTTGCCCTGAACCTGACATTAAGAGATTAAGGAGAATAACGATGTCATTTCCTATTTCAAGCCATTGTGACTCAATCTATGGTTGTTCTGGTACTCTACCAGAACAACCCACCGAATTTGACGAAGAAAAACGATGGGATTGCCGAAAGGTAAGAAAAAACATTCCCAGCAAAAACAGTAAAATAAAACCGCCTGCAGTCCGTGGTAAAAACTTTTCTGATATGTCGATAACAGAGCGCTTCGTTTTTGTTCTTAGTCTTTTGTCAGGTTTACAGTGCGTGTCTGCACAGAGCAGTAGAAAAAGTGACATTTGCAGTGTGGCCACCCCAACTAACAGTGAACTCAACACTTGCCCAAAAGCTGGCTTTTCAGACTGGGTCGCAACGTTAGAGAAAACCGGCCGAAAAGATGATTCACTGGCAGAGTATCTGGCAGATAAGTGCTCAGCATCCAAAGTAACAACCCGCAAAAAAAGATCTGCACCTAAAAGAAAAAGTCAGCCTCAATCCTGTCTCAAACCAGACCTGATGGAGCAGATCGGTCCAGTGGGCAGAATGACCGGTGTATATAAAAAGTCAGATGAGACCAGCATAGTGCTTGGCATTAAGAACCCTGAAACAGTTCATGTGATGAAAAAATATAAAGACCTTGTCAGTCTGGAATTCAAGACATTACAGTTAAAAAAGATTCTGGAACAGATTAATCAATACATCACTCAGAACAACAATGATTTTGGAATGCTTTCTTACGATGAGAAAGAACACGTTGTTAAAAATATGTACTATACCTTTCCTTTAACTACCTGTGTAAAAGGCCTATTTGATGAACTCGACAGCTACGATACGGCATTAAAAGAAATTTTCATGTACCAGAAAGAATTAGGAGATTATAAAGCCTATGCCAAAGAACTGGATGGATTAATAAAAGGACGCAATGTCGTATTGTCGAGATTATTAAAATCATTAAAAAATGATCTTAATACATTGAAAAGATATACATCAGCCGCATTAAAATTTAATAGCGACAGTAAAGGAAGTAATTTTAAAAAACACAAAAAATACATTGATTCTCAGTTTAAAAAATTAGAAGCTGTTATTAGTCCTGCAGAAATAAAAAGGCTTTTCCAACAATGCTTGAAGAATCAAAAAAAATGCCATGACGAGAAAAAGCAGGCTGAAGCCAAAGAGATTGCTGAAAGAGTCAGAGCCAGGAGAGAAGCAAACAAGAAGAGCCTTGGTATGAAGTTACTTAATTTATTTTCTGTAACTTACTTAGTATCTCTGATGAGCCTGATAGGTTCTTCACTTGTAATAATTCCTTTACCAAGAAAAATAACCCGTTACTTCGCCTCCAGAAAAAAAATAGATACTAGCCCGAATATTTCATAAAAGGAGGCAAGTTCCGCCCAATCACTTGATATAATTGGGTCGAACAAAAGAAAGCTTCGGAAGAAGCAAACCGGAACTTGCCATGCCCAAATCTACACAAGAACAGCTTCGTTTTCATCCCTCAAATGGAAAAACCATCCGGGCAGACTTCAATGGTGGGGAGTTATCTTCTGACTTTGGCACTCTGCTGCTACGGGAAACCATTCTGCAGAGCGGTCTTATCTGCAAAATGACTGATGCCATCAATGACAGACGCCATCAATCCTATATCGACCACTCCCTGAAAGAACTTCTGGTTCAGCGGGTTCTGCAAATGGCCTGCGGCTATGAAGATGCCAACGACAGTAACCGTTTGCGTAAAGACCCTATGTTCAAACTGGCCACTGGTCGCAATCCGTTGGACAGCGATAACCATCTCGCATCAGCGCCCACTTTTACCCGGCTGGGACAATCTATGACCCGCTCCGACATTTACAGGATGGCTGAAGCATTTGTGCATCACTTTATCAGCAGTTACAAGCTGCCACCTCCGGTGATCGTTATCGATCTTGATCATACACCGGCCATTACTCATGGTGGCCAGCAGATGAACCTGTTTAATGCCAAATATCAGGACTACTGCTACTTGCCCCTGATGATTTTTGAGGGACTCAGCGGCAAGCTGATTACGGCGATTCTTCGTCCGGGGAAAACCCCAACGGGCAAGGAAAATGCAGCCATTCTCGAACGGGTCATTCGGCTGCTTCGGAAAAAGTGGCCGAAAACCCATCTACTGGTTCGGGGAGACAGCCACTTCGCTCAACCGGAGTTAATGTGGGTGGTTCAGAATGCCCCTCATTCGGATTATGTCCTGGGCAAAGGTGCAGGCCACAAAACGGCTTTGCGGCCAAAAGCCAAAGAGTTGTTGGATGAAGCGCGTCAAGCTCTGAAGGTCAAGACTGAGCTGGCAAGACTGAACAACATGCCAGAACCTGATCGGCTCAGACTTTACGGGGAAGCAGAATACCAGGCCAAGAGCTGGAAAGGTCTCGATACCCGGATAATTTACAAGGCGGAGGTCAACCAAAAAGGCGACAACCCTCGTTTCATTGTGACGTCGATGAAGGAAGCTTCTCCAGAGGTAATTTATGAAGAGCTTTACTGTCCAAGAGGACAGGATGAGAACTTCATCAAACATCTGAAAAGTGATCTGTCCGGCGACAGATTGTCCGATCAGGGCTTTTTGGCTAACCATTTGAGAATGTTTTATGCCTGTGCCGCTTATGTTTTGCACTATGAGTTAAGAACCAAGACTTTGAAAGGTACGGAGCTGGAAAAAGCGCAGCCATCAACGGTGATCATGAAGCTCTGTAAAGTTGCAGTCAAAGTGGTTGAATATAAAGACCGAATTAAACTTCATCTGCCGCGTAGCTGCCCATTCAAGAGGCTTTTGCAGCATGTGACAGAAGTCTTTTACCAGATGCCGATACTTCGACCGGGGTAGCAACTTTCATAAGACTCAATCAAGGTACATAGCAACCAGATGAAAGAGCCTTGGGGCTTTCCGTTATCCTGAAATAGCAGGATTCGTTGATTAGCGTCTAATCTGTAAGCAAGTATGGGCTGCAATGTCTTTCACATGGTTAACAGAGCAACAGGCTTGCGGAAAAGTCCAAAATTAAGAGGATGGGATGGTAGTTGCTGCTTGTTTATGAAATATCCGGGCTAGTCGTATATTGAAAAAAATAATCGAAGATACGAAAACAAAGATACCAAAAAACTTTGAAAAATCTATGAATGAGTGTGATCGTGCAGAAGCAACAAAAAATATAAACCCGGCAAGCAGTAATTTAAAGCTGTATCCTGAGGGCTGGAAGCAGGCAAGTCTATCGAAATATCTTGATGTACGACAGGCTAAGCCAAAAAAGGGGTGCAATTAAAAGTGTTCCTGACATGTTAGGTTTTCCATTTTTTAAAGCCCTAACCCTGCAGAAATGCTCGGAACAAAATTCCGAAAAATCATGATTTCAGCATTCTCGGAACACTTTTAATTGCACCCCCAAAAAAGCGTCCCAAGCGAGGTCTTCGGGCAATAACTGAGAAACTTAAGGATATTGTTATGCCAAAAGACAAGGTGCCTCAAATGCCATGGAAAGCGGATATACCAATAAATCACCAATGCATTAAACCTATTTACAGAAAAGGCTTGAATCCATCAAGCCAACAAACTGATCCAAAAAACATTGTTGCCTATGCCTATTTTGACCCTTCATCAGATGCAATCAAAAGCACAATATCCGATGATGCCATTCAAAAAATGCAAAGCATTCATGAAGATGGTCGTTATGCGTCGCATGAGAAAAGCGCTACAGGCTACAAATGCTTTAAATATAAAAAAGAGCTTTTATGGGAGTTTAAAGTGGCTGGAGAAGAACGAGTGTATGGCTTAACGATTCCAGCGAACGAAGAGGGGAGACAAGCGGGCGTCGCTCCCCTGGTTATATTCGACACAACATTGAATAAAAAATTATAAACGACAACCGGCACTTATACTGTATGCGCCAATAAAAGTAGCGTCATAGCCAACTCACACAGACAGGCTTATTCTTGAGATGCCTTCACTGCCCAAGGTAGAAGCTGCTCCAGTTTCTCAACTGTGTCAGCATAAGGCAGCTCTTTTAGAATGTGGCCTAGTGCTGGAAAGCTCAAATATCCATACACTCTTATGCTTGCAGAGGCCGAGCCCGATAAGTCCACTTAAAAGGCTTGGCCATCCGCTCATTGAAGAAATCTACAAAACCATGAAGTCTGGTTTTTAGGTCTTCAGTTGGGTGCTCTCTCTGACTGATTGAAACAAAAGTACGCATTTTAAGCGACTATTATGAAGACAACTTATTATCGCTAAATCCTGCCATCATGCCTGCATCCGTCATTGCCCGTCAGTCAAAAACTATCGTACTGCAAATTGAAGTACCCATTGAATCTAACAACATGCTGAGTCTTGAAGATGGATTGCAGCGAGCGTTGAATGAGGCAGGAGTACTTGGCACTCAAGAATTATTAAAGTTGTTTGAACCACCCAACAACGAACCTATTGTCCTTAACCAGCAAAAATGGAGCTATAAGGGGAAAGTGCTAAAGCACTACGAAACCCTTTACGGATGCGTGCCCATGGAACGCTCTGTCTATCAGGGTGTCAGAGGTGGAGTCACTCTGGCTCCGCTTGATTATCACTCTGGGATTGTTGGCTCAGCTACGCCCAAATTTGCAAAAACTCTCGCCTGGAAGTACAGCCAGATGCCTGCTCCCGCAGTAAAAGAAGATTTTGAAACCAACCATCAAAGAGTGTTGTCAAACTCCTATATCAAGCACTTATCCGACAGGGTCTGTGCATTAATTGAAGATCAAAAAAAGACTCGTTATGATTTACCGCCGTTACCAGAGGCAGTGGAAACCATTGCTATAGGACTTGATGGCACCTGCATGCTGCTTTGCGAAGAAGGCTGGCGAGAAGCCATGTGTGGAACCTTAAGCCTTTATTCTGCCAATGGCGACAGACTTCACACAATCTACACCGCCAGTTCGCCTGAATATGGTAAACAAAGCTTTATGAACAAGCTGGACGATGAGATTGCGGATCTCAAACGTCTCTATCCGCAAGCAACATACATTGGCGTAGCCGATGGAGCTAAAGAAAACTGGCGATACCTGAAGCAGCATACCTCAGCTCAAATACTCGATTTTTTTCATGCCTCAGAGTATCTGGGAGGAGTGGCAGAAGCGTTGTTTCCGAGCAGTAAAGCCAAGAGAAAGCAGTGGCTTGAAGACAAGCTCCACAACCTGAAAAACAAGCGAGGGGCAGCCAAAAAAATACTGAAAGAAATTGAATCTGCCGAACTCCCGAAAAAGACTACTGCACTGATAGAGAAGCGTTACAAGGCGGTGACCTATTTTACGAACAACCATCATTTGATGAAATACCATCAAGCCCTGAAACATAACTGGCCGATAGGCTCTGGAGTGACAGAAGCTGCTTGTAAGACATTGGTCAAACAACGGCTGTGTGGTTCAGGTATGAGGTGGAAACCAGCAGGTGCAGAAGTTCTTCTTGAAACGAGGTCTTTGATCCAGAGTAAAGGGCGTTGGAATCAACTTTGGTCTAGCTTTATGTCAGGCAGGATGATAGTTGATTTTTGAATCAACTATCAAATTGAGAGAGCACCCAGCTCTTGAGACCCCCGAAGCCAATACAGCATCAACTCCGGATGACAGTGTCGCCACCAGCGGACTCAACACCTCGCCCAAGCCCAAAACAATGCTCGATGTTCTGCAAGCCATTGGAGCCAAAGCCACCCAGAGCAGGCAGGACAATCAATGCTTTAATACTAGCGAAAGCCTGACCGGAAGACACAGAGTCGAAGAGCTGGATAGCTATACATCACTCGACAGCTCACATAACTACCCTTACTTTTCTTACAATACCTGCAATTTTCAGACAGTCACCCCTCTGTCAGAGGTGCTCTGAATGGTGCTCACACAAAAAAGCCCCCTGTCATTACTGACAGAGGGCTTCGTCAAAAACTAACAGCACTGGTTAATATTATTTCCAACCAGCCACTGCGCCGCCCTTGAACAGTTCTTCCGCTTTCGCTTCAACAGGCTCAGACTGGAAAGACTTCACCAGCTTGGCAATGCGCTCGTCTTCTTTGTTGTCTTCACGACTGACAATGATGTTCACATAAGGAGAATCCTTACCTTCCACCAGCAGAGCATCGCGGGTTGGCAGCAAACCTGCAGCTACAGAATAAGTGGAGTTAATGAATGCCAGATCAACATCATCCATGGAACGTGGCAACTGGGCTGCATCCAGCTCGATAAAACGCAGATTTTTAGGGTTCTCGATGATATCAGCCGGGGTCGCTTCCAGATTGTTCACATCTCTCAGCGTGATCAGACCTTCATTGTGCAGCAGGATCAGCGTACGACCTTCGTTACTTGGGTCGTTAGGAATGGACACACGAGCACCATCTTTCAGTTCGCTGATATCACTGATCTTGTTGGAGTAAGCACCGATCGGATAAACAAAGGTGTTGCCCACTACCGCCAGGTCAAAACCACGGTCGTTCACCATGCTGTCCAGATAAGGGCGATGCTGGAACGCATTGGCATCAATGGAACCATCAGCCAGAGCCATGTTCGGTGAAATGTAGTCAGAAAACTCTACCAGTTCGACCTTTACACCGTAATCCGCTTCAGCATTGGCAGCAGCCACTTTCATTACGTCCGCTTCAGGACCGGCAATCACACCGACTTTCAGGGCACCGTCTGCTGAATCACTGCCACCGCAGCCTGCCAGCATGGCGCTGGCGGCAATCACTACTGTACCGGCCAAAGCTTTTAATTGTTTGATAGCCTTCATTGCTACTCCTCCAAATGAGTGCTTTTATAGTTAATGACTTTTTGAGTTAATGACTTCTGTCGAAATACGTCTGCAAACGATCACCGGCAGACTGAACCAGCTGTACCAGCACAATCAGAACGACAACTGTCGCCAGCATGATCACGCCGTCAAAGCGTTGATAACCGTAACGAATACCCAGATCACCCAGACCGCCACCACCAATGGCACCCGCCATAGCTGAATAGCCAACCAGCGTCACCAGAGTAATGGTCATACCATTAATCAGGCCCGGACGGGCTTCAGGCAACAGTACCCGGGTAATAATTTGCAGAGGTGTCGCCCCCATGGCCTGTGCTGCTTCAATCAGGCCACCCGGCACTTCATTGATGGCACCTTCAGCAATACGTGCCACAAACGGAATAGCAGCCAGCGTCAGCGGTACAATCGCTGCCGTGGTTCCGATGGAAGTACCCACCAGCATTCGGGTCAGTGGAATAATCGCCACCATCAAAATAATAAACGGCACAGAACGTGTTGCATTGACCACCGCACCCAGAACCATATTAATCAACGGACTGGCCATAAAACGGCCTGGCTTGGTGATGTACAGCAGCACCCCCAACGGGATACCAAACACAAAACTCATCAGACCGGACAGACCGGTCATATAAATCGTTTCCCAGAGTGAACGAGCCAGTAATGCCCAGGAATCAGCCGACATAACCTACCACCTCTACTTGTACATTTTCGCTCAGGAAATCCAGAGACGCTTCAATGGAGGGTTCGTCTCCTGTTACCTCGACCATCAGGAAGCCCATCACCTTGTCATGAACGGTTTCAATATCCGCCTGAAGAATGACAAAATCCGTATCGAACTTTCTTGCTGCCTGAGTAATCAGGGGCTCAACCACTCGCTGACCCACAAATGTAATGCGAATCACCGGATTGGCTCCGGGTGTTTTCTCCTGCTGGAAACGGCTTTCCACTTCAGCCACAGGTTTCTCATGAATCGCACTGCGAACGAACTCACGAGCCAGTTCGGTTTTCGGATTCAGGAAAAACTGTTCAACGTCGTTTTCTTCAATCAGACAACCATGGCTTAGAATGGCTACACGATCACAAATGCTTTTCACCACATCCATTTCGTGAGTAATGATCAGTACGGTGATTTTCAGCTGACGATTAATGTCTTTCAGCAGAGCCAGAATCGAAGCAGTGGTCTGCGGGTCGAGCGCCGAAGTCGCCTCGTCGCACAACAGTACTTTAGGCTTGCTGGCCAGCGCACGGGCAATGGCTACCCTTTGTTTTTGACCACCGGATAACTGGGACGGATAGCTGTCGCGCTTGTCCGACAAACCGGTCAGTTCCAGCAACGGCAGCACCGCCTCATCAATCGCCTGACGACTGGCACCAGCCAGTTCCAGAGGCAGTGCGATGTTGTCAAACACCGTACGACTGGACAGCAGGTTGAAGTGCTGGAAGATCATGCCAATATTGCGACGGGCATCGCGCAACTGCCGGTCATTGAGCTGCATCAGATCCTGACCATCGACCATGACCTGACCCGACGTAGGCCGTTCCAGCAGATTGACACAGCGAATCAGCGTACTTTTACCGGCTCCACTGGAGCCAATAACGCCGTAAATAGAGCCTTCCGGTACTGACAGGTTGATGCCGTCCACGGCCTTCACCTCTTTGTTGCCAGCCTTGAAGACTTTGTTGAGATTTTTCAGTTCTATCATTGTTGCTCCTGCCTTTACCAAGCTCTGGCTCTTTACAGCATCACTTCGGCAGATCATTCAGGTTAGGGCTTGGCTGGAGCAGCAAACTAAACTGCAGACTCCGGTCGAGGGCAGGACGTCCATCCCGGACAAAAAAAAACCACTCTGGCTAAACAGAGTGGTTTTTCATGAATTCTTTCGATAAACCCTTCTTTTAGCGGTATTTTTAGTGCGCCCGCAAGCCAAGACAAATCAGCGCATGGGCGCAATTTATGCAATTTCGGTAGGGGATGTCAACTGTAAATCAGAAATAGCCCGTCAGATCGCCGAAATAATTGCGCTGATACCTGCCACAGAACACAGCAAAAGTAACGCTTTGCGAATCATAGCCTGATTGACGTGAGGCACCAGTTTTCTTGCCACCAGATTGCCTGCCAGCACACAGGGCACGAACATCAGGCCATATTTCAACTGCACCCAGCCAAACTGACCACTGTAGGTAAGAATCGACAATGAAATCACTGCACTGGCAACAAAATAGGCAGAAAGGTTGGCACGGATGCGTTCGCTGCTCTGGTTTTGCATCACCAGTGCCATGGGAGGCCCGCCAATGGATGAGGCCGTCCCCATGATTCCCGACACCAGTCCAGCCGAGAACAGCGTTTTGCCATTGGCCTGAACTTTATAAGGGCTGAGGCTGGCCATCACCGCAAATAACACCGACCCGCCCATAAACAACCCCATGGTGCGTTGTGAAGCAACGGTCAACAAAGCAGCCCCCAACAACGAACCCGGAATACGCCCCATGATCGCTGATTTGAGATCACTCAGCTCCACCGCATGAAGATTACGTTTTGCGGTCAGCCCACCCACCAGCATTGCCATCAGGATAATGGAGCCGGGCACCAGCTCGGGTGTGACCAGATAAAGAATCGGCGCGGCGACGATAGCCAGGCCAAAACCGATAGTTCCCTGAACCAGGGCACCAAAGAAAATCGCAACAAAAACCGTGAGTAATTCAAATAACGAAAAATCCATTTAACCAGATGCTATCGATAGGTAAATAGCTATTTTATACCGTTATAAAAAAGGAATCTGCTGCGGATTGTGCGAGGATTCAGCCTATTTAAATCACTGTTCCAGTAATTCTTTGTAGTGCTTTCTGCAAACCGACAGGTAAGTATCGTTACCTCCGATCTGTACTTGGGAACCCGATTTAACCGGACGACCATCGCCGTCCAATCGTAACTGCATGATGGCTTTCTTCTCGCACTTTTTGCAGATACTCTTTATTTCAGACAATTCATCTGCAACGGCCAGTAACACTTTGCTACCTGGGAAAGCTTCTCCAAAAGCATCCGTGCGCAAACCAAAACACAGCACCGGAATGCCCAGCTGATCAACCACTGCCGACAGTTCCCATACCTGCTGTTCACTAAGAAACTGCGCCTCATCGACCATGACACAGGTTAAACGTGACTCGTCGTGTTCATGACGGATCTGCTGCAACAGGTTTTCATTGCCGGATATAGCAACGGCCTCTTTCTGCAGTCCAATGCGAGAAGTAATTTTTCCAACACCAAAGCGGTCATCAACCATTGGCGTCAGCAGAAGTACACGCTTACCCGCCGACTCGTAATTATGAGCCGCTTGCAGCAGGTATGTGCTTTTTCCGGAGTCCATGGAAGAATAATAGAAATACAGCGAAGCCATCTAAGAGCACCATCAACAAGATGGTACTATAGTAACTCGCTAGCGGTACGGATTCTGTCCGTGAATATGCGGTTAAACAGGCAGCTTATAACTGTGAGCAAAGATTAAGTTCAAGATCGGAAAACAGCGATGACCTCAAGGCGGCTGGAGCAGCAAATGAAGAACCGATCAGCAATTTCCAGTATTTTTGCGGCCACTGTTTATCAACATCGGGGGTGTCAGCAGTGGCACTGGACAGACGCTCCTTACTGATATCAACACAATGATCACCATTAATGTCATAGCCCAGTACATTACCTTCAAAGTCATCCACCCGCTTAAGTTCGTAGGCGGCCTGAGCATGAACATCCACAAAGGGGTTATCCGCAACATAGTGACGAAGTTCGTACTCACTAGCACCCACTGTCACCACACCTTCAGCAAATGAAAACGTGTTGACCATCCCGCGTCCACCATTGCCAGAAATGGTGTAAACAGCCACTCCATAATTCACTATTTTTTCCAGCAGCAGAATAATTTCATAAGTATCATTCCACACAGGATCTTCACGTCCCATGGCGTGAATCTGTTTTTTATACCGATCAACGCTTGAGCGTTTCAGCGGTTGATCAAACGCACTGATCAAGGTGGACGACTCCCATGACAACACCAGTGCATCAAGCGGCTGAATCTGCAACCGTGCATTAATTTTCTGAAGATTACGACGAATCTCACTCATGGGTGAACGATCGTCCTGAATAGGATAAGTGATGAATGTGATGCGGGGGTGGGCAGCAATCATGCGAACAATGTCGCCATGATAGAAAGGTTCTTTGACTTCATCGTTATCGATATCCACCATGCCATACAGCCAGCTGTGGCTGGTGCGGTCTTCATCCGAGCCAAAACCATTTAGCCGTGGATAGAATCGATCCAGTATCGCGACTTTATAAATTTTTTGTCCTGGTGCAGGTAAAGATTGAGCCTGCAAATTGGTCTGAACATTAACGATCAAAAGCAGCAGAAAGATGGCCAGTCGCACTCTTACCTCCACAGCTAAAACAAACCCGAATAAAAGTCATCGGCTGTTACCCGGGCTTCTTCACAATGTGGAAAAGTAATTTTTAATTGTTCTCCAGCTCGCTGACAGAATCCGTAACCTTAGCCGTAATATCCTGCTTCCACGCCAGAGCCGGCATAACCAGTTTCTTTGTCAGCAGTTTCCATGCCTTATAGCGATCGCCTGGCTGTTTGCTGCCCTCCAGAGCTTGCAAAGGGAAGAAGATATAACTGTAGGACGACGGCTGGTTGACCTCACTGACCCTGAACAGTTTATCAACAGACAACATAATGTCGTAATCTGTCCGGTCTTCCAGAGTTTGGAATGCTTTTTTTGATACAGACCAGCGCCCGGTGCGCCCATTAAACTGTTCAAGCCTGTACGGCTTCTCAGGCTTAAGCCCTTTAAGCTTGACTTTGTGGGTCCAGAGTTTGCTCTGATTATTCACATAAGTGACGCGAAGGCCGACTTTTTCTGATTTACAACAAAGTCGGCCACCCGTTGATTTCCAAGGTCTAGAGGAAAATATATTGCACATAAGTACATTAAAAATACAGCAAAATCGACGCATTTGGACGACACATGTCTTTCGAAATGCGGCAAATTAATGTTGTAACATGGTGCTATTTTCTTATCTAAGCCTTGGGAATTCTGAAAAGTCCGAATTTTGGCATTTACAGTAAAAGTCGGTCTTCGCGTATAAGTGCCTGCAAGGTATTCTTTACCATTAACCTGAACAATGGGTAAAACCGATAGATATTGAGACAGTTGACCAGATCGATCAGGATCGATTTGCCAGCCTCTGGCCAGTCTGGCGGATGCCGAATGTCCTTTTTTACTTTTTGGAGGGCTGTCCGCCAACAAAACAGGCGTTATCTCGTTTGTATAACCTAATACCTGCTCCCAGACCGGCTGTTTATCGGACTGAAGCTTAGTAATGACATGATCCATACAATCTCTGGCTTTTTCACCACAGGAAACATCGCAAACCGACATCAACAAATGCATGACTTTCCAGCGCTCATTAATGATGCCAGCCTGATCAACAACGTCGAACAGGTAAGTCAGCCAGTCAGCATCTTTTTCCGTCAACTCATTTAAGCGACGACGGTCACCAGATACCAGATAAAACTGATTGCTATTGTAGTGATGGTTATCCAAAAGATATTGATTACGTTCTACCTGGGAAACACAGGCACCCTTGAACGAACTGCCAATATTCGTGACTTTGGACCGGTTTCCATAAAAAGGGTGATACTTAGTCACCAAAATATCTTCAGGGGCATTATGACGGGTCAGCTCAAACAGCTCGCTCAGCAAATCCAGAGACTCTCTTTTATGCAGCGTATTGCAAAGCCCATTGCTGATACCAATGCCAAAATGAGCAGAACAGCTCTCTTTTGAAACCTGTTGGCCGGAAAGTTTTCTGACATGACTGCTGGTAGAGGCATACAGAAGAGGCAGCGATTCATACAATGGTACCTTGATCTCCTTATAAGGGTTGTGATGATTCAAAATAAACTGATCGCCTTGACCATCCTTCTGTTCCCTACGTAGAATCGCAGCCCCCGAAGGCAGAAATGGAACCATGTTCTTAGCCCGAATATTTCATAAAAGGAGGCAAGTTCCGCCCAATCACTTGATATAATTGGGTCGACCAAAAGAAAGCTTCGGAAGAAGCAAACCGGAACTTGCCATGCCCAAATCTACACAAGAACAGCTTCGTTTTCATCCCTCAAATGGAAAAACCATCCGGGCAGACTTCAATGGTGGGGAGTTATCTTCTGACTTTGGCACTCTGCTGCTACGGGAAACCATTCTGCAGAGCGGTCTTATCTGCAAAATGACTGATGCCATCAATGACAGACGCCATCAATCCTATATCGACCACTCCCTGAAAGAACTTCTGGTTCAGCGGGTTCTGCAAATGGCCTGCGGCTATGAAGATGCCAACGACAGTAACCGTTTGCGTAAAGACCCTATGTTCAAACTGGCCACTGGTCGCAATCCGTTGGACAGCGATAACCATCTCGCATCAGCGCCCACTTTTACCCGGCTGGGACAATCTATGACCCGCTCCGACATTTACAGGATGGCTGAAGCATTTGTGCATCACTTTATCAGCAGTTACAAGCTGCCACCCCCGGTGATCGTTATCGATCTTGATCATACACCGGCCATTACTCATGGTGGCCAGCAGATGAACCTGTTTAATGCCAAATATCAGGACTACTGCTACTTGCCCCTGATGATTTTTGAGGGACTCAGCGGCAAGCTGATTACGGCGATTCTTCGTCCGGGGAAAACCCCAACGGGCAAGGAAAATGCAGCTATTCTCGAACGGGTCATTCGGCTGCTTCGGAAAAAGTGGCCGAAAACCCATCTACTGGTTCGGGGAGACAGCCACTTCGCTCAACCAGAGTTAATGTGGGTGGTTCAGAATGCCCCTCATTCGGATTATGTCCTGGGCAAAGGTGCAGGCCACAAAACGGCTTTGCGGCCAAAAGCCAAAGAGTTGTTGGATGAAGCGCGTCAAGCTCTGAAGGTCAAGACTGAGCTGGCAAGACTGAACAACATGCCAGAACCTGATCGGCTCAGACTTTACGGGGAAGCAGAATACCAGGCCAAGAGCTGGAAAGGTCTCGATACCCGGATAATTTACAAGGCGGAGGTCAACCAAAAAGGCGACAACCCTCGTTTCATTGTGACGTCGATGAAGGAAGCTTCTCCAGAGGTAATTTATGAAGAGCTTTACTGTCCAAGAGGACAGGATGAGAACTTCATCAAACATCTGAAAAGTGATCTGTCCGGCGACAGATTGTCCGATCAGGGCTTTTTGGCTAACCATTTGAGAATGTTTTATGCCTGTGCCGCTTATGTTTTGCACTATGAGTTAAGAACCAAGACTTTGAAAGGTACGGAGCTGGAAAAAGCGCAGCCATCAACGGTGATCATGAAGCTCTGTAAAGTTGCAGTCAAAGTGGTTGAATATAAAGACCGAATTAAACTTCATCTGCCGCGTAGCTGCCCATTCAAGAGGCTTTTGCAGCATGTGACAGAAGTCTTTTACCAGATGCCGATACTTCGACCGGGGTAGCAACTTTCATAAGACTCAATCAAGGTACATAGCAACCAGATGAAAGAGCCTTGGGGCTTTCCGTTATCCTGAAATAGCAGGATTCGTTGATTAGCGTCTAATCTGTAAGCAAGTATGGGCTGCAATGTCTTTCACATGGTTAACAGAGCAACAGGCTTGCGGAAAAGTCCAAAATTAAGAGGATGGGATGGTAGTTGCTGCTTGTTTATGAAATATCCGGGTTAGTGTGATCAAAAGAAAAAACCGTAAACTGAAGTAATTTATTCAAAAGATAAATGTTGTAGCGTCCTTCTTTCAGACCATCAATAACAACATTAACTTCTCTGTGGATGCGATCCGAAGCGGTTACCATCTGGCCAGATAATCCAGAAACATGGATGGGGAAAACAACGGGTGACGATAAACTTAAATCGCCTCTAACCTGTCGTAGTAGTGCAAGCCCCGGACCTTCTGCTTTATTATTTTTTTCTCGTTTTGCGATGGTCATCAGGTACTTTGCAATATCTGTCGAAAGCAACCAGTTCAGCTAATCCCGCACAACATACGCCTTAAGTCGTATTAAAACTGATTGGTCGTACAGATAATTGATGAGCACATAAAAACTGCCTCACGCTTTTCGTGCTCCTTTTCCAGTTTGTTTACCCTGAAACCCCGGCTACGATGATCGCTATGATGTGTCGAACTGGATCTTTCTTGCAGCAGTACCGTGAATGATCGCTTGGAACATCTCCTCCCAACTCTCAATCAGCCAGGAAAGAAAGTAACGCAGAATCAATTTCCAGAGATAGGTGCGTGTTCCACGCGCCCTTAGTTTCAGGGCTTTCTGGAAGACCGGGCAACATAGTTGCTGTATTTGATCCACCAGGAAAGCCAGGAAGGTCAGGTAAGCCAGATTGGTTGCCAGGTGCTGCTCACCGTGACCATAGTTGTGTTCAAGTTCGTAGCCTTGGTTCTTCAGGGTATTGAAGGTTTCATTTTCTATGTGCCAACGACATCTTCCTCCTTCGGCTGTGGGGAGTACAGTTTCTTCGGTTAACGGGATGTCGGTTATCCAGCCCCAGGTGTGCCGTTTGCCTTTCTTGTCTGTTTCGACGTAATCAAGCACATTGACGATTTCAACCGGTTCAGTCTTGTTCAGGGGAACCCCATTGGCATAACGGCACCAGTGTTTGGCACCGTTGCCGTCAGTCATCTCAAATCGTTTGACATCGCCCTTCTGATCCAGCGCATCCATAGCCTCAATCATCGAAGTGTGATTGCCATCTTTGGCAACAATGATGTAGTGCCACCCATAACTTCTTATCAGTCGAACTGTCGGGCCATCAGCGTAGAGACCGTCCAGCACAATAACCAGCTTCAATTGTGGGTGATCTCGCTTGATGTCTGAAAGGAGACGTTTGAGGGCATTTTTTTCACAGTCATTCTTGGTTGTGCCATCTTGGTGAACAATGGGCTCGGGGGCCAGAGGCAATACGGTTTCTCTGTCAGGATGGACAATGCAGGCGGCCAGCATCTGGTGATAGTAAGCTTCATTGGCCTTACCTTCATTTTTTATACAGCACTCCTGACAGCGGCACTTGCCTGAGTAGTAAAGCCCTGTCCCATCAATGGCTAACAGGTAATGATCCTTCAGGCCGGCGCAAGAAAAGCGGAAGCCCTTGAGCCCTCCACCCCGCTGTACTTCATTGAACAGCAGCTTGAAAGGTTCTCTCATTGCCCCTGGATCTACAGGATCAAGGGTGGAGCGCATGTAAGTGTCACAGGGTATCCTGCCTTGAACCCGGTATAGATGCTTCAAGTTGAACTTGAGTTCTTCGGTTTCCCGCTCACGGTCAAACTCCAGCAAGGATGGGTACTTGAGGTGCATCATAGCGAAAGCCGACATCAAGGTGTCCAGCAATGAAATCTTGTCTTTACGGCGGTTTGGGCGGTGGTCTGGAATGCTGTCGAAGCTGTCGTAGATCATCTGGATCATGCTGTCGAGGCACAGATGCTTTCGTGGTTTATGATCAGGCATGGCTCTGAATAACTGATTACGGTCGTCTATCCCCCAAAATTAGACGCAAAAGTCTGCGAATGCTTCAATTTTCTACGCTGCTGAATCCCTTGTGATTACTGGTTGTAATTGAAAGTGCGGGATTAGCTGCAACCAGTTTTCGGTTTTACGGAACTGCGCAACCAGCTGATGAATACAGGAAAAATTGAACCCTACACTGTTGACACCGACCTGAACACCACACGTTAACCGCGCGGCATCTGATATTGATTCTATAACGCGAAGGACGACTTTTTTGACTTCTCATGAGGCATGACTACACCAACATCTGTATACAAAGACAGATTGCTAAAATAGCCGGTGACAGTCATGCCCATAGAAGAGTTTATCATTAATGTCTTTTGTCTGATTGATGACCTGTTCAAAGAGCTTTTCCCGAAGCCATTAAGAACTCGTGGTTTCAAGCCCAAGCTCACTGATAGTGAGGTGATCACCATAGAAATTGTCGGTGAGTGGCTTGGCTATCATAAGGACAAGGATATCTGGCGGTACTTTCGACGACACTGGCTGCACCTCTTCCCCAATATACCGGCCCGAACAAAACTGGCCTCACAAGGGGCGAATCTCTGGGCCGTAAAGCAAAAAATCACTGAACGATTAGTAAAGTTATTGGGTGCTGACATGGATGATGTTCACCTGATCGATGGCTTCCCTATAGAGGTTTGCAACAGAGCCAGGGCAAAGCGGCGAAAGATTTTTAACGACGAAGTGGCCTATGGCTACTGTGCATCCAAAAAGAAATCATTTTTTGGTTTTCAGGGTCACCTATTAATTTCGATGACAGGGATACCTGTTTCTCTGAGTTTGACCTGCGAACGTTGACGAAAGAGATGCCGCTTACGACTTGATAGAAACTATTGCCGGATTGCTGCTGGGTGATAAAGGCTACATCAGGCCGATTTTCAGAGAAGATTGCGAAGCTATTGGCATAGACCTGCAAACACCCTTGAGGAAAAACATGAAGGATAGCCGTCCCAAAAAGTTCGTAAAACTGATTATGCGAGTTCGGCGCAGGGTTGAAACAGTCATAGGGCAGCTGGCGCATTACTTCGATATTGAGTACAGCGGCTGTCGTAACATGTGGCATATGACCGCACGGATAGCCCGCAAGCTGCTGGCCTATAACGTGGGCGTGTTCCTGAATGTGCAGGCAGGGAAGCCTGCTATTCAATTCGAGAACTTGATAGCCGCTTGAAAAGTTGATCTCCGCCATGAAAGGGCTGGTGTTTAAAAAATAACTTATCGTCCGTCCGTAAAGTAGTAATTTCTGCCCTACCTGTTAAAAGTCGGTCTTCGCGTAACTCTATGAAGGGTAATACATTGTGTACGAATTTTCTTGAGTCAGTGGTCTATAGCTTTTGAAACAGCCTCTGAGAAGCTGAAGAATGCTGCGCCTCATTAAAAGTCGCACCACTATCGAAAATGCCTGAAGATTCAGCAGCACTCACCAATTCTTCCGGATCTAAATAAGAGCCTGAAGATGAGAACCTATCATTGTACATGCGAATGACAGAGCTCAGATCCTGGTTGATTTGCTGATCATTTGGGTTAATCAAATATCCGTGACTAATCATGGCACTAAACAAGCGATCCCGAACACCGTCTTGATTAAAATAATCCACGACTCTTTTGTTGTTATTAACCTGCAGCAGCTGGTTTAGGCGACTATCAAAATCAGACCGCCCGTTAAGCCCTGCACCGGACTCCAAAGCAAACAGCAAAATCAGGCTACCAAGCCCAAAGGTCAGCAACCTTCTCCCATATTTACCCAAGGTAAAACATTCCCTCAGATCAACATAGCCGATCGTTTTTTTTATTTTCATGACTTTGATTAACACCTTCATGCAGAAACACATCAAAGACTGTTGATACCCGTTCACTCCGGGCATTCGTCCTGCTCAAAACGGAACGCCAAGCAGTCTAGACCATAAAAAGAACCATCATTCATCTACCCTGATGCATTGACTATCAACTTCGAACATCACTTATTGGTAGCAATATCCATTTGCTCGCACCCGGATGAGGTTTATACTCGGCGCCACTTTTACTCAGGACTGCTTTTATGACTGAACAGTTTGTTAAAATTGGACGCCAGAACCGCCTGAAGGTCGTTGACAAGGTGGGCTTCGGTGTATTTCTGGACGGTAAGCAGTTTGACGAAATCCTTCTGCCCAAACGCTTTGTGCCAGAAGGCTGCTCGGTGGGTGATGAAGTAGATGTATTTGTCTACCTCGACTCCGACGATTGCCTGATTGCCACCACCGAAACACCGCTGGCCCGGGTGGGTGAGTTTGCCAGCCTTATGGTTAAACAGGTGAATCCGGTGGGGGCGTTTCTGGATTGGAACCTGGGCAAAGACCTGCTGTGCCCTTACCCGGAACAGAAAACCCGGATGGAAGCAGGAAAGTCCTATGTCGTGTATCTGTATCAGGATGACCAGAGCCGTCGCATTGTTGCTTCCAGCAAAATCAACCGTTTCCTGAGCCAGCAAAAGCCCACCTACAAAAACGGTCAGCCTGTCTCACTGCTGATCAGTGACCGCACCGATCTTGGTTATATGGCGATTATTAACAACCGCCACCAAGGTTTGATCTTCGATCAGGACGTTCAGGAGTCTGGTAAAGCGCTGTCTATTGGCGACCATCTGGATGGTTTTATCAAACGGGTTCGTGACGACGGTAAAATTGATTTGAGCCTTAAAAAGCCGGGCTTTGATAAAAGCGCCGTGTCCGGTCTGGGTCAGGCGATACTGGATCAACTGAATGCCAATAATGGTTTTCTGCCCATTAACGACAAAACTGATCCTGCTATTATTCGCAAACAGTTTAGCGCCAGTAAACGCAGTTTTAAAATGGCACTGGGCGGCTTATACAAACAGCGCCTGATTACCATCGAAGAGAAAGGCATTCGCGCTGTTACAGAGTAACCGTACTCAAACCCTGATGATCCGCTGATCAGCCAATTGCTCCAGGGCCTTCTGATCCTGAATATGTGGCCACCAGCCCGGCAACAGCTGTTCGGCAATAATCCGGAACCAGGGAGCCACAAGAACCTCTTGGCTCAAGAGCAATTCAGCCAGTTCATCACGGGACACCCAACGGACAGATTCAACCTCGTTGGCATTCAGAGCCAGTGTCACACTGGCTCTGGCAATGAGGATATGATCCAGTTCTTCTTCAACCCAGCCATTACCGGATTCTGCCCGATAATGCAGGCGGGTCATGGCCGTAAAGTCGCCTTCTACCAGTTCATCCCTGATCCCCAGCTCCTGAGCCAGTTTCCTGATAGCTGCCCGTTTCACCCCTGCACTGCCATCCGTTTCCAGTTCATCTTCTGAATAAAGCGGGTGGGAACAGCAGGTATTTGCCCAATAGCCGGGAAAGGTAATTTTGTCAGCAGAGCGTTTCTGAATCAGCAGTTGCCCCTGTTCATTAAACAGCAACACACTGAACGCCCTGTGCAATACACCGGTACCAACATGAGCATGGTATTTGGACACGCTGCCTGTTACCTCATCACCGGCTGTCACCCGGATGAGTAATTCCCCCATCAGGTCAGCCTGTTGCTGGTCATCAGCATGGCTATCGAGATAATGCTTCAGGGTATTTTCCTGTTCAGGAAAAGAGGCAGGCATAAAAGGAAGACTCCATTATTGAGAAGAACAATTGTACAAGGTAGCTGATTTTCGGCGAAACCATGCAGGATTAACCATCATCAGATAGTGAAGCCACTTGAGGTTGTCCGAAAAAAGCGCCAGAGAATACCTGAATTCCTGACCCGTTGCCAAAGAAGGCTCTGACTCCCTCATTCCCATCCGTTAACAAAAAACGGTCGGTAGTGGGCCAGAACTGTTATATCGCGTGAATATTGACCCCAAACTCAACTTTATTAATCAATAATCCAATAACAATATCGTGCATCTTTTCGAGCTTTGAAAAACAAATTGTCTTTCTGGCCAACCGTTTAATCCAAGTCCGAAAATTAAGGTTTTTACGCTCTATCTTCTGAGTGTTTGCTTTACCAATAATATGCATGTTTTCATCAAGGTGTCGCTCATAGGCTCCCCAATCATCGGTGTAAAATTTATTAATACCAAATGGCTTCAGAAGTGTTTTGAGTTCTTTAAAAACTTCATCTTTCCGTTTTCCGAAAACATAAGCAAGCACGGTATTTGTAGCGTGATCAACAGCATACCAAAGCCAGCGTTGGTTCGATTTATCATGAACATACGACCACTGCTCATCTAGCTCAGCCTCTTGGCAGACAAGCCCTACATGAATAATTGCATCTGACTTGAGATCAATAGTTTGAATATTTGGGTTGACCTTTACCAGACCGCTTTCTTTTTTTTTAGAGTCTTTATTACTGTTGTCTTGCTTATTCCGAGTACTTTACTTGTATCCCTGATTCCGCTGCCATTTATTGCCATATCGATGATTTTTTCTTTAACGCCAGGCTCACAGGCCTTGTAGCGATATTCAAGCATGAAGGTTTTGATTTCACATTTGTCATTACAGCAATAGTATCGTGGAACATCATGAGTGCTGTATCCGAAAGGCCGAACTTGGTTACTGCCACATGTTGTACAGAGGACTTGCGTAAGGCACATTTTTAAACCGCATTTTTCAAAGTTGCCGAATGTCGTATTTTAGCAGACAGGGCTAGAATCACAGAACTGTGCCACTACCAAACGGTCAACAGGTCGTAAAAAGCGCTCATATTTTAATCAAAGACTTGATTATCCTCTCTAAGATGAACACAATCGGCACCCTCCTACTAAAGCAGTATTCCCCATGCGTAAATACGAAAACTCTTTACCCCTGAAATTGCTGAAAGCGCGTGAAGCGGCTATGAGCTTTTTTCGCCCCATGCTTCAGGAGCACTCGATTACCGAACAACAGTGGCGTGTACTGAGGGTATTGAATGACCATGAGGAAATGGAAACCAAACAGTTAGCCGAAACCTGCTGCATTCTCAGCCCCAGCCTGACAGGCATTATCCAGCGACTGGAGCAGCAGGAATACGTACAGCGTCGTAAGTCTCCCGACGACCACCGTCGTACCCTGATCAGTGCCACAGAAAAAGCCCGCAGCCTGCTGGAAGAAATGGCACCGGAAGTTGACGCCAGCTACAACAAGCTCACCAGTAGCCTGTCGAAAGAAAAAATGGAAATCCTTAACGAACTGCTGACCGATGTCAGTCAGATTAAGCCCTGATCAGGGCTTAAATCCCCCCTCTACAGCTTGTCCAGATCCAGCGTTTCCTGATTTCCCAGCCAGAACACGTACTCGGTATGATCTCTGATATCATCGCCGGTCAGCCCGTGAACCATCACCGTCAGACTGTTCCGGTTTACCAGTAGCCAGGGAATCAGTTCTCCGAACCGCCCGGCACTGAAAGCCAGCTGGCAACTTCCTCTCGGGTGTGGCCCAACCGGCTGACTGTGCAATCGTCCCATTTTAAGATTGAAGCGCTCATCGGCGGCTCTGCATAATGATTCAGCCACCGCATATTCGTCAGGATCAAAATAGATATGGGCGTGATACCCTTTAATGGTGTCCACTGCCTTTCCTCCGTACGAATAAAATCTGTTGATTGTTTTTTATCTTGTCACAGATCAATTTTTTTTCTGGCCAACGCCATTATTTTAAAAGAACTCTGCACGCTTATCACTGAGTATCAATGAGCTGTCGTACAAAAAATTCAACAGACAGACTCAGCCTGTATCGGATTCCTTTTCCAATAACGCTATAACGAGAACGATATGATTACCGGTAATCTGAAAGACATCGACGATATCCACCAGTTTAACCCCATCATCAAGATGGCAATGAAAGACATCATTGCCAGGATGGATGATGCTCTGACCGCCTGCAAACGTTACGAAGTGATGGGCGAAGACCTGTACTGGTACTCAGACACCCTCGAAGGTTGTGACTGTGAGGAAACCTCGCCGGAATTTCATGACCAGTACGTCGATATTGAAGTGGTACTGAAAGGCCGTGAAGTGATTGGTTATTCAGAAAATAATCAATACGACACAGTGACTGATGATCATATTCTGGATCAGGACGTTGCCTACGTAGAAGGCATCAAAGATGAAAGGTACCTGTCTCTGGGCGAAGGCGACTTTGCCATTTTCTACCCAGGAGACATTCATCGCCCCTGCTATCGCAAGGATGATAAGAAAATTCAGAAGGCTGTGATCAAGATTAACAAAACCCTGCTATGACTCATCACGATTAGCTCAAGGGCAGTTTCAAAAGACTCGGAGAGACGTAGTTGAATATCGTCACGGATCTTGAATCAATCAACGACCACTTCGATGGTATTTTTTCTTTTTTATCTTACCGAGAATCCGGTAATCCCTATACCTCGCTAGAGCGATTTTGAAAGAGTCAGAATACGACGCCTTTCTCACAATGCTGTCGCTGTGTTCACAAACAAGCGTAGAACCAGCACAAAGGAAGCCCCCCAACTTTAGGAGGCTGTCGCAAAAGTCCTGAAAACGCGAAGTATTAAAACTTCGTCGTTCCCGCGCAGGCGGGAACCCACCATAAATAGTGGATCTCCGCATTCGCAGAGATGACGATTGAGAGTTAATTCCGTCATTCCATTACTTTTGCTACAACCTCTTAGTTGGGGGAGTTGTCAGGGCGCAGCACTTTCAGCGGGATATTGAACATCAATCCAGTCGCGATTCAGTCTGGACGTTTCGGCTGCCGCACCAGCTGCACACATTTGAGCCATTCGCCAAGGATTGTTCAAGGTTCGTTCACCTTGTTGCAAGGCGTTAAAAAATGCGATAACCGACTCATGAATACCTGGCCAACCTGCAACTGGAAGGATTGGGTCTACCTGCTTCTGCGACCACTCAGGATTCGCTCTGGTGCGCCATTTCAGGTTGCCAGTAAAGTAGCTGGCTACCAGGTCTCCCTCCGTACCATGTACCGTCAGTGTGGTCTCGTCACTGGCCACAGCCGCAGCAATATTGGCTCTTAAAGTCGCGGAAAAAGTACCAAAATCCAGTACCGCGAGGCTTTGGTTCTGACTAAGACTGCTGATATAGTCGGAATCTTCAAGCACCATGACCCGTTTGGGCAGTTTGCCTGACACCCGTGAGATAACATCAAAATACCAGGGCGCAATATTATTGATCAGGGACAGCTCACAGTCAGGAATTGGTCCCCAGTTTGAGTTCAGCTCCAGAGATATATGACGAATGTCGCCAATGAGATTGTCATTGATCAGATCAGAAGTCTGCTGAAACACCGGGGTATAAACCAGTTCCGTATCACCGTGAAGCAGTTGAGAAGCATTCTGCAAAACGTCCAGCATCGCCGGAATACGTTCTGGCTGATTAGAAATGGGCGGTTCATAAAAAATAGCAACCCCGGTTTCAATAGCCTGCCTCAGGTAGCTTTCATGCAATTCATCAGGTACTGCAATGAACAGGGCATCCAGGCTTTCTTGCGCTAACAGTTTTGTGAAGTCCTCGTACAGGGAAAGGTGCGCACCAATATCCTCTCTGGCCTTATCGAGGGTTGCTTTGCTGCGGGCGCAGACGGCCACAATTTCTGCTCGACCATCCTTTTGAATCGCTGGACCATAAGCTTCCCTTCCCCACCAGCCGTACCCAACAGAGCCACTCTTAAAGGGGCGCTGACGGATGAAGAAGAATCTTTTAACTTGTTGTTCATGGGATTTTACACCTGAGAAGAAAAAATACGGAGATCCAAGGATTGTAGCTGGATCATTTCATTTTGGGAGAGAGGCTGATAGTTGGATAAAACCATCATATTGACTATTTTTTAACCTGCGTGTTCTGGCTCTGATTTTAATGGTTTCGGGCAGGAAGTCTACTCCTAATCCTGTTAGAATTTTCATCAATAATAATCACAAAAATTTTGTAAGACGCTGTTTTAAAAGCTATAGACCACTGACTCAAGAAAATTCGTACACAATGTATTGTATTACCCTTCATATAGTGACAGTATTTCTGGAGAAATATTACTTGCCTGTATGATCAAGCACTTTAAGAAAATCCTAAGGTTTGGGCAGACTGCGGTTACAGAGGGTATCTGGAAGAGTGGTTTTATCGGAGAAAGCCGAGACGAGAGCTGGAAATCACAAAGCGCCCACGGGGTAAATTTGTTGTGCAAGCCAGGCGATAGGTCGTAGAGAGAACCTTTGGGTGGCTTGAAGATGGAATTGGTATAAGGGGCTGGTTTAGTTTTAAAACAGCCTCTTATGGGACTAGCAACACAGAATATACCAACTTACCTCATTCCCACGAAGGTGGGAATCGACCACGAATCGGGATAGGGTGGAGCCTCGCGGCTCCACTCCTCCCACAACACCCAGCGTACGGGTCCGTACTGGGCGTTTCGGTTAGTTAAGCGTCTACCATCAGCACAAACATGACAATGGAAGGGTCAGTGATACAAGACATATGACTCACACCACCCGCCGGGCTTTTGTAATCCTGTAATGCCGATATAGTCTCAGCTCTTATGACCTTGCAGCTTTCGGTTCCGCCGTCACCGCTTGGCATGAGCACCAGTGTTTGCTGGCCTTTGTCTGCGTCCGATATATCGAGAAACAGAAACTAATCACCGCTCTAACCGTTCAGGCCTTCACTGACTTCGCCAGCTACTATGCCGTCTGCTGACTTCTGTATGGCGATCAGGACATCTTACGATGACCTCAGTCTGAAATATCAGACACCAGACAGACCTCCCGAGGTAAGTTACACCGCCTTCCCTGCACAACTGCCGGATTTACTGTCCGAGTGTCCGGATGAGTATGGGACTTCGTCATCACATGCTGACTCGTCCTCACGCAGACAGCCTCATATCCGATTTCTATTCGTCAGCTCGCAGTTTTGCTCCACACTGCCTTCAGTCTGCACCTCGCGATACAAACCTTGTGCTTCGCTAGCCCTTCGCCCTCATCTGGCTGGGCAGGGGACTTTCACCCCCAAGCTGTGCAACATGCTCGGCACACTTGAACTACCTCGCAGCAAGCTGCGAGGTATCTATGCATAGTCGCAAGTTCACTGCATGAACAAGCTCATTTGATTTGGGTTCATTGGTGACCTATATAGCTGTTGATAGTCGTTATTTCCTTGATTCTTAACATATTTAGCTATTACGTCTTCTCCAGCATTCTGCCCTACTGTCGTCATAAAATAACCGGAACTCCATAACGCACCACCCCATAGCTCCTTCCTTACTTCTGGGTTGCGTTTAAATATTTCTCTCGCCGTAATGCTTTTTACCGTTTGGACAATATCCTTAGGACTTAGCGTTGGTACTGACTGTATCAAAAAGTGGACATGATCCTTGTCTGTTCCAATTTCCAAAAAATATATCTCATAACGGTCAGTTATATCTAAACAAACTTTCTTGAGTGTGTCGTCTACATCTGCACTGAACACTACTCGTCTATATTTTGCAGGGCAGACTAAATGATACATAAGTACAGTTACATTGTGAGATTTTCGGATAAAACTGCTTTTAGCCATCTCTCCAATGTAGACACAAACCCATGCTGCGGCTAACGCCGCAGAATCGCAGCAAGCTGCGGGGAATCAGACCCTAGGCTTCGCATTGAAATGGAAGCCTCTGCCATCTTTACCACTGCGCATCGTAAGGGGATTCGTGCCGCGGCTATTTATGGTGCCTCGGTGAACCTGGCGACTAACGAAATTTATTACGATGATGGTACCAAGGAAAGTGATAACCAGAAGCTGGTTCAGGCGTGGGAAGATGAAATTCAAATAGTGCTAGAAGCGATTTATCGCTTTGAAAATCAAAAATAAGTTTCAACTAAATTAGTTTCATTTAACCTGAAAACGGACAGGCAATTCTATTACCTGCCCGTTTTCTTTTATTCAGCATTTTCCTTTCAAACTATTTCTATTCACTCGCCCTCATACAAACGCTAATCATTTATTTAAAAAATAATTTTTCGTTCATGACAATTGTCATTTTTGCCACACACATTAATGCCTACCATAAAGTTGCATTTACGTTCGACTCTGAACCCACCGCATTATTAAAGGCAGTTCTATGAAAATTGATGGCAAGCAATACCGTTCCGTCTGGCTTTCTGACGATAAAAAAAGTATCCATATTTTTAATCAGGAACGGCTTCCCTACAGTCTGGAAATTCTTACTCTCAGCACAATGGCAGAAGCTGCAGACGCTATTGTTACTATGAAAACCAGAGGGGCTCCACTCATCGGCGTGGTTGGTGCCTACGGCCTTGCCTTTGCCATCAGCGAAGATACCAGTGACAGGCATATAGAAGACAGTTACAAGGTGCTTGTTGAAACACGTCCAACGGCCATTAACCTGAAATGGGCACTACAGCGACTGAAACAGGCTGTTTTAAACGTGCCAGAAATATCCCGAAAAGAACTGGCTTTCAAAGTCTGTGCAGACATTGCTGACGAGGATGTAGAGCTCTGCAAAAACATTGGTATTCATGGTCTTGAACTGATCAAGCAGATCGCTGCAGCCAAACCAGAAGGCGAAACCGTTAATATTATGACCCATTGCAACGCGGGCTGGTTAGCAACCGTCGATTGGGGAACCGCTTTGGCTCCTATTTATATGGCGTATAACGAAGGCATCGATGTACATGTCTGGGTTGATGAAACCAGACCCCGTAATCAGGGCACACTGACCGCATTCGAACTTGGCAAACACGGCGTAAAACATACTCTTATTGCTGATAATGCAGGCGGCCACCTGATGCAGCATGGTGAAGTGGATATGGTCATTGTCGGTACCGACCGGGTTACTGCTAATGGCGATGTCTGCAATAAAATTGGCACCTACCTGAAAGCACTGGCCGCGAAAGAGAATCGGGTTCCTTTCTATGTTGCCCTGCCCTCTCCTACGATCGACCCTGAAGTGGCTGACGGCGTAAAAGAAATTCCTATCGAACAGCGTGCCGGTCAGGAGCAGTCCCACGTGCAGGGTATAACAGAACTGGGAAAGCGGGGTATCGTTAATACCGCACCTGAAGGAACCCGTTGCGCTAACTATGCCTTCGATGTCACACCGGCAGAGCTTGTAACCGGGTTAATCACTGAGCGTGGTTTCTGTGATGCCAACAGACAATCCATAAAGAAGATGTTTCCGGAATTGCTTTCATCTTCCAAGTAATAAATTAACCACTCAATGCTCCGGAGTTTATTCCGGAGTATTCAACCAAAGCTTCTCAACATAATCTCAATACAAAGAGGCGCTGATGAAAACGAAGTATATGTTGCCCCTGTTGTCTTTGTTTCTTATTACGGGTGCTGCACAGGCTGATTTCTTATACTCGATGCTGCAGTTTTACCTAAACAAGTAACGTATTTATCTCGATTCTAAGCTGCATCTAAAAGTTTAAACTTCCGGGCGTGTGCTTTGAGTGAGTCAGTTGCCTTTTGTTCTCCCAGGTCTCTACCAGCCATATGCCTGCTCGACTCCCGCTTGGGCAAAGTATGCTCTAAGGCTAAGGCCAGAGCCTTAAGCTCGGTATCTGGATCTTCCGATTCAACCACTGATTTCACCGTAGCAAGCAAGGCTTCTGCATTGAGGCGTTCGATCAGACAGCCTGCGGGCATTCCGGCCTGTTTGTTTTTCAGTAGGACGAATTGCTCAGGGTGCAGTAACAGCATGTGTTCGCACAGCAGGCTCAGGATCACGCCGCGCTGCGATCCGTCAGCACCTTGCTGTTTGCTCAACCTGTTCCAGCCACAATGAGCTTTCCAGTCTTGAATGAAAACCTCGACCAACCACCTCAAGGTGTAAATCCTGGCTATGTCGGTATGCCGCCATGACATATCTGAAGCCACCAGATAGCGATAATCCTCTTCACCCTCATACTTCAGGGCAATAACAAAACGTCTTTTCCCATGAGCCTTAACATACAGCCGAGCAGCCAGCATCGTGACCTGCTCTTCTTTGCCACCGCGTATTATGAGTTGAGTTTCAGCGCCTTTCTGGCGCGAAAAGTAAGCTTTGAGAGTCGCTTCCGAGTGGTTTCGGTTGGATACTTTCTGATTCGAGCGCAGTTGGCTGACAACCTGGGCTCCGCCTGTTATTTCCGCAGCCTTATCCATAAAGTCTCCTGTGCCATACAGTGCATCAGCGAGAATTGCTTTGATCGTAATGTTGGGAAACGAATCAACAAATTCTTGCAGCATAACCAGCGTCAACGACTGCATGGTGGGGTAACGAACATGATCTGGCTCAGGACGGTTCGGTCGTTCTTTTTTCTGAATGCCTTGCTTCCTGAGCGCCTTGTCTTTCTTCCTCCATGCAGATAACTCAGGGTCAGGAATATAAAAGCGAAACCCTACTGGAAAGGTAGCTACTTCAGTAACGAGCACCATAAACACCAGTTCCTGCCCATTAAAATAACCACCTGTTGATTTGTCTTTTATCTTATGGGCACCGTCGATTTTTGAAGTCCTTTTAGTGCGCTTTTTTCCTGTATCGTCGATAGCAAGGGTTCCACTTTGTATTCCATAGCGTAGAAGAATATTTCTGACGCTGGCCTGTAGCAGGCTTTGCCATGCAATTTCTGCTTGATAAAACATCCAGCACAGACGGGTCGCTTTGAATCTGCCTAAGCTTCTGCGCTCAAAAGCAGCCCAGTTAATAGTTTTAGTTACCACGATTCCCATGATAAAAACGCCCAGTGCCACTTTCTGGGATCTACTCAACTGCGCAGAGGAATTGATGGACTTGAGCGAATCATTCAAAGCATCCAGAAAGGCAGTGACAACGGGTAATGGGCGAATTAGCAAGATACGACACTTGACGGTTATTAAGTTCCTATGAGATCTTACCTCCAACCTGCTGCTGTGGCTATGATGGAATCTCGCAAGGCTTGAATTCGGAGCTGCAGTAGTAGTCTGCTCTTATGCCACCCTGCCATTTCCTGCTCTCCCTCAAATATCAAAAACTGCAGCATCGAGTTATACGGTTGGGCAAAACTTAAATACGACTATCAAGCCCTTGACCATGGCACTGAAAATGTAAACAGGCCGAATCAACAACTCCTTGGTATAGAAGGAGGCTCGGCTTTCGACTGGGGGGAATTCTACGGTTTCTATGATCTGGAAGGCATTGACCGAAACAGTGCCAACAGAAACCAGGTGGTGAACCTTGAAGCCCATTATTACCTTGCAGACACCGGCTTAAGCCTGTTTGGCAAGGTGTACAGTATCAACAGTACTCATAACAATGAAACCAATCAGTTTCTCGGACTCGGGTATACCGGACTGCAAGGTAACAACTGGTGGTTTAAGCCCTGGCTTGCCAGTCATTATGTGAACGTTAACAATGAGTTCGACAACCTGAAATACTCCGGTTTTAACGGTCTCGCGCTAGGCTGGACTGCCGCCTATCGGTTCAATGTGGGTTCACAGAATTTCTTTCTTGGCAACTGGAATGAAATAGAGTTCGAACGTAATGGCAAATACGCCCGGGCCAATCACGGCAAAACTGGCGTCAATGGTGCTGTTTCACTGGGGTGGAATGCTACGGACAAAATCAGTCTTGAACTGGCCTACCGTTACTTTCATAACAAGCTAGGCTACAACAATCTGGGCGATGCCATTGTGTATCGGGTGGCATACAGCTTTGGTTCCTGACAGGTTTTCAGGCAGACTTGCCTGACCAAAGCCAAAACCTACACCTGTACCTACACCCATCCAGTAAAAACAGCAAAGCCCGAAGTGATCACTATCGCTTCGGGCTTTGTTTTAGCTGGCGCTCCCTAGAGGATTCGAACCTCTGACCTGCCCCTTAGGAGGGGGCCGCGCTATCCAGCTGTGCCAAGGGAGCATAGAAAAGCCAGCGGGCTGGTAGTTCCGGCTGGCTTGCTGCGTATTGTAACCAAATCTGTGCTGGTTTCAAACATTGTCTGCGCTATAACCCGCATTAAAAGTCATTCTTTGCTGTCAGTGCGACTCGGGTAATCCAGACTCCGTTCAAAATCTATTATTTTTTGTGCGAGTTTCGAACTGTTGACTGTTAACGTGCCGTCCAGGTAAGCCTCTCTGAAAGCTTTAACCTTCTCCTCTGAGCCACCCACTTCTACAACTTGTGTCGCTTTATATTCCGGCTGGACTTTATCTTCCATGATTCCTCCCCTGCCTAGTGAACGAATAATAGTGACATAAGCTGAAGAAGGCTTCCAGCGAACTCTATCTCATTTTCGGCAAACCAAAACGTAAATTTATGCTGATTAAAGATATGATTGAGGTGGCTCATATTTAGCAAATAATCACCGATAAAGCGTATTGTGCAGACCAGAAAACCATATGCCGGGCAATATTTGTATTTTATCAACGGTTAGTGGGATACTGTTAGCGTTATAGCCTGCGCTCCCATGAGCAAGAGTCAGCACAAGCCAAACAAGCTGGACTACTTTAAGAAAAATAAAAGGACATGAGGACAGGACTTTGACTTTTTTTGCTTGTTCTAATAGTCGTTGCGCACTGTCACGAATGCTGCAAATCCTGACTGCAGTGCTTCTGACCGGTTTCATTTCTCACTCTTATGCCGCAAAAGGTGTGTCCTTTGACGACCCCTGGGAAAATGTGAACCGGTCCATCTTTGGCTTCAATGACTGGGTCGATACCCATGCCCTGAAACCCGCTGCACAAGGGTATGACAAAATTACCCCGAAACCCATTCAATCACTGGTCAGCAACTTTTTTTCCAATCTTGGTGAACTGCGAAATGCCGTGAATTCACTGTTGCAGCTTAAACCGGTGGATACGCTCACGGCGGTGGGACGGTTTGGCCTGAACTCAACCATTGGCATGCTCGGTTTGCTGGATGTTGCCAGCCCACTGGGAATAGAACGCCGGTATCAGGACTTTGGCCTGACGCTGGCACACTGGAACGTACCCTCCGGTCCATATGTTGTCATGCCATTACTGGGCCCCAGAACGGTTCGTTCCGGGGTTGGTATTGTGCCGGACAGTATGGTCAGCCCCAAGCAAATGGTTGAGCCCATGAGTGACCGGATCATTGCTAACGGTCTGGATATTGTTAACACCCGTGCCGCATTACTGACCTCTGAAGACCTGATCGTCGGAGATCGCTACTCCTTCATTCGAGACGCCTACCTGCAGCGCCGTAATTACATTATTACCGGCGAACTGCCTGAAGACGACGACTTCTGACAGCGGCTGAACATCAGTGCATGATGATCCGACCGGGTGCCCATGCACTGCTTCTGTCGTCGATCATAAATCCCTCTAATAATAGATCACAACCATACACATTCGCTTGCAGCCATCAAAGGTTGAGAGTATGTTTCAACTGTATCTTACAGCCGTGCACCAAAGGTGGTTGAACAATCTATGCACAGGATTTTGCAAGACCGGTTTTATTTTATTAGCCAGCAGCCGTGGAATATTCTATGAGCAGAGTTGGCAATACCATTCTTGTTATTGATGATGACACCATTGTTCGGGAAAGCATCGTAGCTTATCTGGAAGACAGCGGTTTCAACATTCTGCAGGCTGAAAATGGTGAACTGGGGCTAACTGTCTTCAAAGATTCCCATCCGGATCTTATTCTCTGCGACCTGCGCATGCCACGCATGGACGGCCTTGGGGTGTTACGCAATGTCAGGGAAATTTCACCGGAAATCCCCTTCATTGTTGTTTCTGGTGCCGGCGTTATGGCTGATGTGGTTGAGGCCCTGCGGCTCGGTGCCAGCGATTACATCATCAAACCCATTGTTGACCTTGAAGTGCTGGAATACGCCATCAACCGCGCACTCGAAACCGCCCAGCTGGCGGTTGAAAACCGACGCTACCGTGAAAGCCTGGAAGAAGCCATAAAAACTCTGGAAGGTAATCTCCAGCTGCTGAAAGAAGATCAGAAGGCCGGCCGGGAAGTCCAGATGCGTATGCTACCGCGCAAGCCTCTGGAGTTTGAAGGCTATAAAGTGGATCACCACATTATTCCTTCACTCTATCTGAGTGGCGATTTTGTTGACTACTTTGCTCTCAACGATCACTGCTTTGCCTTTTATCTGGCCGACGTTTCCGGTCACGGTGCCTCTTCGGCGTTCGTTACGGTTCTGCTGAAACACATGTCCATCAATCTTCTGCAGGAATATCAGGCACACGGTGGCAAAGCCAGGGTCAAACCATCCCATGTGCTCAGCTTTATTAACCGCAATCTGTTAAAGAGTGCCCTTGGGAAACATGTTGCCGTGTTTGGCGGAGTGGTGGATACCCGCAACCACACACTGACTTATGCCTTTGGCGGGCATTACCCCCTGCCCATTCTGCAGAAGTCTGGGGAAACCAGCCTTATTGAAGGAAGAGGACTGCCCGTTGGCCTGTTTGAAGACGCCCGGTTTGAGGATGTCACCATCGACTTGCCGGAGCAATTCACCTTGACTATCCTGTCCGACGGTATTCTTGAGGTGCTGCCTCAGTCTTCCCACGAAGAAAAAGAGCAATACATGTTGTCTGTGATCAGGGATGGTGCTCATACCGTTCCTGCTCTCACCAAAAAGCTCGGGCTTGACGCTATGCGTGAAGCACCGGATGATGTCGCTTTGCTAGTACTGGCCCGGAATTGAATGACTGCTGGAAAAATACAGTTCGCAGAGAATGAAGGCACCTACGTGCTGAAGTTCGTAGGGGAAATTCGGCTGACCCTGAGTTCATCCCTCGAAAGTTTTCTGGACAATATGTTTAACGATCCTGATTTCAGTTCGGTGATCGTAGATCTGTCTGAAACGTCAACCATCGACAGCACTTCCCTTGGCATACTGGCAAAGCTGTCTATACAGGCCAAGAAACGCTTTAACCTTGTGCCTATTATTATTTCCACTCAGGAAGACATTACCCGTGTTCTGCTCAGCATGGGCTTTGACTCGGTTTTTGTGCTGGTTAGGGAGTTTGACGGCCTGGTAAAGCTGCCAATGAACGACCTGCCCTGTGAAGGCAGCACCGAACCCGCGACTCAGGAGCGGGTTCTGAATGCTCACAAGGTGCTGATGTCGTTAAATGAAGACAACCGCAAAGCCTTCAGCGAGCTGGTCGAACAGCTGGAAAAAGGCCGAAAATCCAATAAAAACGATGATGACGAAAGCTCAGGCACCTGAAGCGGTTGCCATCGCAGCCTGACGCTCTTGTGCCTGTTCCCGAATCGCTTCAACCTCATCAACCGCCGCCAGAAGCACTTCAACCCCGGCGCCTTTTCGATGGGCATTTTCGCTGATAAAGCGTCGGAATTTACGCGCACCGGGCTCTCCCTGATAGAGACCGAGCATATGACGGGTAATATGGCTGAGGTAAGTCCCCTGACTCATCTGTTCCTCAATGTACGGTACCATCTGCTCAACCACGGCACGACGCTCAGGCAAAGGCTTGGAACGTCCATACAGACGATTATCCACTTCGGCCATCAGGTAAGGGTTATGATATGCCTCACGTCCAAGCATCACGCCATCCACATGCTGCATGTGCTGGTCAATCTGGTCAAAATTGGCAATGCCACCATTAATAGTAATTTCCAGATCAGGAAAATCGCGCTTCAACTGATACACCACTTCCGGCTTCAGGGGTGGAATATCACGATTCTCTTTCGGAGATAAGCCTTCCAGAATGGCGATACGGGCATGGGCAATAAAGGTCTCACACCCTGCCTCTTTGATAGTACCTACAAAATCCACCAGCTCTTCATAAGAATCCCGGCCATTAATACCGATACGGTGCTTAACAGTAACCGGAATATCCACCACATCTTTCATAGCCTTTACGGCATCAGCTACTGTGTGGGGTTCTGCCATCAGGCAGGCACCAATTCGGCCATTCTGAACCCGGTCGCTGGGGCAGCCAACATTAAGGTTCACTTCCTGATAACCGGCGGATTCTGCCATTCTGGCACATTGCGCCAGATGATCCGGATCGTGACCACCCAGCTGGAGCGCCAGAGGATATTCAGCCACATTGTGCTTCAGAAATCGCTCCTGATCACCATAAACCAAGGCCCCGGAGGTCACCATTTCGGTATAAAGCACCGCATGCTCAGACAGCAGCCGATGGAAATAGCGACAATGGCGATCGGTCCAGTCCATCATAGGCGCAACAGAAAACCGGCGATCCAGATCTTTTTTACTTTTCATCATAAAAACAACAAGCTAATCATTTATTGCGTGCAAAGTAGCACGATGGCCTGACTTTTTTGTTCTTGTCATGTGGATATCCAAGACCGCAGTATTGCCAGAGCCAAAAAATGACCAGATCATACAGCAGGAATCCAAAACAATCAGTAAGAGGAGTCAGGCTAAGGCTTACGGAAAAAGCACATGAATGAGTCAGAAGACCCTGAATATCTGTAGAAAGTTCAACAATACAGCCTCTTTCCACTACGAGACCGATACAATTGTTTGCCAGACGATGGGTTAAAAACCACTTTCCCGGATCAGAACACCCCAGAAATCGGCCCAGAATAGCGAAAAGGCACTCCGCCCTTTTACCTCCAGATGCACACTGCCCGTTAACAGTCTCTGACTATCGATTCCTTCGAATACTGGAGCGAGAATAACTCTGTAAGAGCCTTCTACCGGAAGAGCCCTACCCTGCTGATCTCTGGTGATTTCAATGGCACCACCGTAATCCGAGCTCAGGTACTCTGTCTCCATGACCCGACTGCTGACAGGACTTACCTGCAATACCGAGACTTCAACAGCAGCCTGAGTCAGATCATCAGGATAAAACCAGCCCCTGTAACCCGAAGCTATACGATTCAAATCCGCTGCCGAGACATAAGCTTCAATCTGAACAGAATCAGTACGGGCTAACTGTAGCATTGGACTTTTAGCATGCAGCCATTGTCCTTTTGTTAACCATTCATCAAGGAAAACCACCTTACCGCTGAACGGCGATTCAACCACCAGTTCCCCCTGCTGCTGTTCAATTCCACTCAAGGCTTCAAGCAATGCATTCTTTCTTTGCAAAACAACGGGAGTCGCCTGTAGATAATCCAGATCAGCGGCTTTTCGATCCAGCAGGGTTTGCGTAAGGTTCAGTTCAATAAGCAGCTGCTGTTGTTTATGGCTTAAGTCCGGATTAGACAACCTGAACAAAGGCTGTCCTCTGGAAACTTGCTGACCGGTTGTCACCAAAACGTCTTCTATCAAGCCGCCCGATTCAGGTGCAAATACCTTAACATTATCCGTTGCCTGCGATACGGCTGGCAGATTGAGCGACCGGTCAAACGGAATGAGCGGCAACATCACTATAAATAAGACAACAGAGAAATTAATGATACTGCGCCGGTTCCAGTGGATGTTCTGACGTTGCTGCCACCAGAATCGCACTTCCTGATAAATCGGTCTGAATACCAACCAGACGATTTCAACCAGAAACAGAATCAGACCCAGTGCCTTAAAAAAGAAGTGATAGACCAATAAGGCAATAGCCAGAAACAACAGGAAGCGATATATCCAGGTACCATAGGCGTAAAACAGTAATTTCCTTTTTTGCCCTTTGCTCCAGTTCTCGGGCGCAGGAGCATTAAGATCGAACAGCCATTCCCGCAATTGCCATCGAGCCAGAGTAAACGCACGGTGCTGAAGGTTATCAATGCGCCACCAGTCCGATAACAGGTAGTAACCATCAAACCGCATAAAAGGGTTCAGGTTAATCAGCAAACTGGTCACCCAGGTAACAGCGGCCAGCATAAACACAATGTTTTTTACTGCCGCATCCGCAAGAAATGGCCACAGAAACAATGCAAGGCTGGCAACCACCAGTTCTGCAAACAGCCCAGCGGCACCAACATGAATACGCTGACGATAGGAGGCCAGTCGCCATGTATCGGTTGTATCGGTATACAACACCGGGAACATCACCAGAAAGGCAACCCCCATGGCTGGCACACGACAACCATAGTATTTCGCCACCAGACCATGTCCTACTTCATGAACGCTTTTAACGAACACCAGAGCAATCAGATAATAAAGGAACCCTGTTGGGCTAAAGGACTGAACCGCTGTGTTTATGAATGCATCCCATTGCCGGAGGGTTAAAAACAATCCGGCAACAGCCACCAGCATGATAATAACCAGCCACTGTCTACGAATAAAAAAAGCACCAACCGACAGTAACTTTTCCAGAAACCGGTCAGGATTCACCAAGGGAATACGAAAATACAGATACCCCAGTAGCATTTGCTGCAAGAGACTATTCCGGCTTTTATGTTGTTGCTCAACAAACCGCTTGGTATCGGCTTTAGAGTCAACAACCAGTAATTGATTGTCCAACAAAAAAGCATAAAGCTGCTCCAGCTGTTCCTGCTGAACAGCGACACCTTCTTTTTCCTTTACCGATGCGAGAATCCGCGTAACAGAACCAGCCTGCCAATGACGCATTAACAACAACGATTCCTGTGAAATCCGAAACCAGACATTGCGTACCGGATCGTAAATCGACCAAGAAGGAGCACCCATGGCATCGGATTCTCTCTCGAACAGCTCAAGCTCTTCACGCAACGGTAACGGATGATCCATCACATTCCCAACCATTGTCGTAAAAATGCCAAAGGTCTGCGAAACAGGTAAATAAAGAGAGAAGACCGTTCCCCGTAAAGTTTTGCAGTACCCTGCAAACCAATTCGAGGCAAATCCGTTGTATCAGAAAACGACGCTTTCAAGCGATAAGCTAATACATTCTGTGGTGTTACTTCTGCATCATAGGACGCATATCGAAGCGTGGCGGACAGGGGGTTCAGCGGGTCCGTATCAAGAAACAGTTTTATGACAGTACCGGCCTCAAGAGTAATCGCGTCCCGAACCGGTAACATGATTTGAATCTCCACCGACCCGGGATCAGCCACATACAATATCCGTTCACCCTGCTGCACAGGCCGACCTGACCAGTCATCCTCATCCCTGAAAACTGCAATACCCGCTTTCAGGGATTTAACCAGTGAACGATCCAGCAGCTCTCTGGCGTAATCGAGCTCTGCCTGTTTCAACTGAACAGTTGCCTGCAGCTCCGCCAGTTCTCCGGTAGAGCCCGGGTCTGTGAAAGATTGCTGCTGAACTTTTCGCAAACGGGCTTCTGCAACCTGCAGTTCCTCTTGAGCCAGAGTCAATTGATTGCGCAGTCGGGTATCTTCAAAAGCTACCAGCGGTTGCCCTTTCTGCACCCTGTCATTCGGTTTAACCAGAATCTCGCGAACCACACCGTTCAGCGGTGCTGTCGCCAGTTCAGGGTGAAAAGCCATCACTTCAGCCGGAGCCAGAACCGATAAACGAACAGGAAAAAACATCAGTACAACCAGAAACACAACCACCGCCCAACGAAAACGATGTTGACTGAAAATAGATAACCACTGCCTGCGAACCGGCATGGTGGCTTTCCAGGCATGAGCAAAGGTTTCTGCTATATGATTCGCCAGAACCTGTTCCTGTTCCGTAAATCCGGATTGCCGGTTTAACCAGAGGTAGCCAAGTGTTTTACCGTCAGGATGAATCACCGGTATCCAAAGACAACTGTCCTGCAGCCATTCGAGGCGGGACAATGCGGCAGCATCAAGAGACTCCAAAGGGAAACTCTGACTTCCAGAAGGGTTAGAGTTCGAATGAAAAGTCTGGGCAATGGATTCCAGATCCATGACTGACGACGAGTTCTGATCAACACTGCCTGTATCGCTACAGCGACAGAGCCGGAGTTTCCCGGCCGCTGTTAGCCGAAATAACATCAGATGACGGGCTTCAATCAATGATCGCAGCCGGTTCACCATAATCAGTTGAAGCTCGGTTTCATTCGTTGCCTGACGAAGCTCCTTCTCCAGAGCAATCAGGCGCAGATAAGGGTTATTCTCAGACTGTGATGACATGGTCGATTTGTGATTACTCAGACTGACTTTCCCTGTTAAAGGAGACGGTGCCACTCATGCCCGCCATCAACTCTTTATGGATGCCGGTTAATTCACCGGTGACGCGTATTGACTGACTGACCGCATCAACGCGCGCCCCCAGACGAACGACATGGCCTGAATACTTCTTGCCCGTTTCGTCAACTTGCAATGTGAATTCAGAGCCCTCATCAAGCCAGACTAACCACCTTGACGGTAACACCAGGTTAACATCAAGCTTCGTGTCTTCCAGCAGCCAGAGCAATTTAGTACCAAGCTCGATACTCTCGTGTTCATTCACCAGAACATCAACAACCCGACCATCAAAAGGTGCGACTATCTGACAACGCTCAACCAATAGTTTTGCTGAATCGAGCTTGGCCTGCATGCGTTGCATTTCCAGCTGGGCAATATGAACTTCCAACTCACCCGCGGAGTCAAGCTGCTGTAACTTCCGCTTGTTCTCAAATTGCGCTCTGGCAATGCCAAGGTCTGCAGCGGCTTCATCCTGTCCAGCCTGATAGATGGAACAGTCGAACCCTAATAGTTTGTCGCCTTTGGAAAAAGCATCGCCATTGCGAACATGGATTACAGCAATTCTGGCTGATAATTCACTGGATACCGTTGCTTCCTTAACAGGTTCAAGCATTGCCCGAACCGTAAAGTCATCCTGAAGCTCTTGCGCTGCCAGACAATGACTGAACAAAATCCCTGCCAATGCAATTCGAAACATCATTCCTGCTGTTCAGCCTCTACGTCCAGATGACTCCATTTTGATTCACCGGAAGCAAGGGCGTCTGCCAACCCTTGAATGGTGTGCGAAGTAATACGCTCCGGCAAAGGATCAGCACCGATGGAAAGGAATATACGACCGTAGGCCGAGTGCAGCTGGGCATAACTTTCACCCTGCTGAAGCTTGGCAAGCACTGCATTGATTTCCCGCTCAATCACGTCCAGTTCATTACCTGACTGTGAGCTGGCACTGGCTTTAACGTACTTCAACAGACGATGCTCAACATCATTGAGAGCACTGTCGGTCTGGTAAGCATGACTGGCTTCAGAAAAGTCCAGCAAAGCAATATGCACCTGACTCAACACTGCCATATTGAGCGCCAGACGACGGGTGTCAACAACACTGGCTTGTGACTTTGCCACCTGAAGGCGGTCATTCAGGGTTACGATGTCCAGGAGGTTACCGGAGATCATGGCACTGAAATCAAACCAGTTGGCGTTTTTGTTGTACTCATTACTGTCGTAGTTATAGCGGGTACTCAAGGTTAACGACGGCATCAGGCTTGCCATGGTGCGCTTGATCTCCATGGCAGAAATACGATCATGGTAGCCTTCCTCCCGTAACTCCGGGCGCTGCAGTAAGGCAAGTGTTTCCAGCTTATCGGCTGGTATATTCATCTGTAGGGGAGGATCAGCAGGTCTGACCAGTTTAAAGTCAGTACTCAGAGGCAGGCTCATTAATGTCGCCAGCTCGGTTCTGGCACTCACCAGATCTTTTCGAACTTCATGCAGTTGCCGCATACTGGTCAACAAACGCTGCTGATATAACAGACTCTCGAAAGGTGTTTTTAACCCCTGATTCTCAATTTTGCGCGAAGCCATCAGGGCACTGTCCATTCGCTGCATAAGCGGTTCGATATCCCCCAGAACCGTTTGCGCTGCAAGAGCACGCATGTAAGCGCTGCGAACATCCTGAGTAATGTTGTGAATCACCTTGCGACGGCGTTCCTCGACAATCATAAGTCGATCCGCCTGCTCCTTTGCCCGATAATAGGAGACACCAAAATCCAGCACATTCCAGGACAACCCCAAATCACCCACCAGCCGCTCACGCTCCTGCGATGTCGAAACTTCCAGACTTTCATTACCTGTAATTAAAGATCTGGAACTGGAACCCGCATCATTGTTTCGCCCCTTATATCCGGCATTCGCCGTTAATTTAGGCAACATGTCAAGCCGGGCAATATCAAGCATGTCGCTCGCCAGAGCTTGTTCCATCACTTTCAGCCGGTGATCAAGGTTATAGCGAATCGCCCTTGCAATAGCCTGATGCAGAGTCAACTCAGCCCCTACAGGTTGCTGATCGGTATAAAGCTGACTTTTATCTTCCGCAACCCGCGCCTGATGCTCCTGCTCTGATATCACGACAGGTTGCACAGAGCAGGCTGCAATAAAGATTGACGTAGCCAGTAAAGTTATCTTGAATCCGTTGTTCATTGTGTTCACTCCCTGAACGCAAAAAAACTGCATGCGCCCTGTTTTTATTATTTTGTTTCTGCAATCGTCATCAAAGCCTTGTTCAGCTGCATCAGATTATCCTGATCGTGATCAACAGCCAGGGCGAGGTAATCACTGAATCGAGTCGGTATCTCTGCACGATCGGGTGACTCCGGCAAAGGCTCTTCACCTTCAGAGTCAGAATCAGAAGCGTCTTTTTCAGACGCAGGCTGATCACGTTCATCCTCTTCTTCCAGCTCTGTATCGTCCTCCAACAGCACTTCGCTCTGTTCTGCCTCATAACCAAAACTGGATAAAATACTGGCTAGCTGTGCCGAAATGGTATTGGTTGACTGGGCAGAAGATGGCAAAACACTCAATATATTGGTCACCAGATTAGAACCATAACGCACATCGAGAGCACCTTGCTGGTTAAACAGCCCCTGCACAGTAAAAGCCTTGGTATTAACACTGCCCGATGAAATTAATCCCTGCTCGTTTTTAACCGTATCCGCTGCATTGCCTGCACCGGCATCAATATCGCTGGCAGGCGTCTCGGCAGGTTGCCCTTCGGCCAAAGCGGTCACAATATTGCCATCACCCTGTCTCACCGGATCAGGAATGGCAGGCTCTGGTGCAAACTCCAGAACAGGCTCACTAACAGGAGGGGTTGTATCAGAGGGTTGTTGAACAATCGGAGCTTCACTGGTTCCGAGAATGGTAATGGCTACCACCTGCTGCGTTCCGTCACTGGCAACAAAGGTAAACGTGTCCGATAACTGCTCACCGGCATTAAGGTTCTGAACAGCCGACGGGTTCAGTGTGTAGATCCACTGTCCTTCATTTAATGCAAAAGAACCGTAGCCCTGATCGCCTACAACAGCAGCCTGATCTGCGAACGACGGATTATCACTAGTGTCCGGGTCACTGATGTCCAGAGTTCCTGTAACGGAGGCTGCTGGACTACCTGCACTTCCCTCGGTAACAGTACCTGTGAAGGTTCCACTGATGACTGAAACATCATCGCTACCATTAATCGTTACTTTGACACGGGTCTCTGTCCCGTCAGTCGATTTTACAACAAAGTTATCGCTGACACTGTCACCTGCATCTAAAGCATCGAATGCACTGTTAGCGACGTACGTCCAGTTGCCATTAACGTCGATATTAAATGTGCCGTAACTGCCCGCTACATTGCTTTGGGGCTCGAAAGTGTTCGCGTTATCAACATCATTACTCGTCAGTGTTCCGCCAGTGCTCACAGCTTCGTTGGTTTCTGACATTGGTACATCGGCACTGATGACAACCGCGGCATCATTTGTACCGGTAATCGTCACTGTGATGGTTTGAACTGTGCCATCAGTGGCAGTGAAGTCAATGCTGTCGCTGACCTGCTGTCCTGTGCTCAGTTGTTGGACTTTGGATTGATCCAACGTATACGTCCACTGCCCTGCACTCAGAACAAAAGAGCCATAGCCCTGATCACCCGCAATGGCTGCGCGATCGGCAAACGATGGTGCATCATCGTCATCCACATCACTGATACTCAATGACCCTGTTGCGGTGACAGGAGCATCACCTGCATCACCCTCGGTGACGCTTCCGGTATAGGTACCACTCACCACCGAAGCATCATTACTACCACTAATAATCACCTTGACACTGGTTTGAGTGCCATCGGCAGCTGTGACAGAAAAGGTATCGCTGATTACATCTCCGGCATCTAAACTGTCGAATACACTGTTAGCCACATAGCTCCAGGCACCATCAGTGCCAATGTTGAACGTGCCGTAGTTACCTGCCTCATTGGTTTGAGTCTGAAAGGCATTGGCATTATCAACATCGCTATTGGTCAGCGTTCCACTGGTGCTCAAAATCGCATTGGTTTCTGTTAGCAACTTATTGCCAACACTGAGCACCGCGGCATCATTGGTGCCATTAACCGTGATCACTATTTCGGCGGTATCGGTACCGCCCTGACCATCACTGAGGGTAAAGGTGAAGATGTCTGTAGCATCCTCATTGATATTTAATGCATCCGCTGCCGCCTGATCCGCTACATAGCTGTAACTGCCGTCTGCATTCAGCGTTAATGTGCCATAAGTGCCTGTCAGTCCGGTTCCGACTGTACCAGAAGTACCACTGCCCGATTCTGCTCCGGTGCGAACCGCGCTAACAGTAAGACTGTCACCATCATCATCACTGCCATGGCTGTCAACGACACCGTTTGCTTTGGTTATCGTCAGCGTCGCATCTTCATTAACGCTGCCTGTGTCATTGGTGGCTACCGGGTCATCATTAACACCTTGAACAACAACCGTCGTACTGGTAGTGCCAGTGTTATTGTCGGTATCGGTCGTTAAAATAGAGAGAGTACGATTGGTGGTATCAGGATTCTGACTGCTATTGCTGAACTGAAGCTCTTTTAACAGACTCAGGTAGTCTGCCTTTGTCGCCGAGTTTGCGAGTGTAATCTGGCTATCACTGTTATAAGTGATGGAAATACCATTCACCGTCTGACCGTCAGACCTACCAAACAGGCTGATTTTATCCCCTGTTTTGGCATTGCTGATATTAATTACCATGCCATTCAGATTAGCGCTGTCGATATCCGTGATGCTGGCACTGGCACTGACAAGCGATACCGGTGTATTCAAATCATTCTCGACATAGGTTGCACCTGAGCCAACGTTCACAATGGGAGCCGAGATAACGGAAACCGTAGACTCTTCAGAAGCGGAAGGGTCTTCACCATCATTCACGGTAATGTTGATGGTTCGGTCTCCGGCTGTCGTGCTGACAGCCGCCGCATTGTTGCTGTATTTCACCTGCTTGATAACAGCTTCATAGTCAGCCTTTGTTGCTGACCCCGACAGGTTGATCTGGGTAGCCGATGTATAAGTAATGGTAATGTCATTCACGCTGGCTGGCATACCATCAATACTGATGCTTTCATTGCCATCATTTTTAACGCCACCCAGAGTAATGACGGCACTGGCAAGATTCGTATCATCAACGTCGGTAATCGTGAAATCGGTGTCTACAACCGTAACACCGGAAGAGCTGCCTGCAGCAAAGGTTGTTTTGTATCCGTCAACACCACCGGAGCTATTATCAGGATCTGAATCAACAACAGGGATATCATTCACTGCCGTGATATTAATGTTGATGGTACCCAGATTCACATCGCCTGAACCATTGCCATCATTTGCCGTCACCGTGATACTGTCAGCACCAAATCCACTGGCATTCTGAGCCCCGATGTATCTGATATTCGATACACCATCCAGATAATCATTAATTTTGGCCTCAGTGCCTTCAAGGGTGACGGTTTTGCTATTGACCAGTGTTGCATCAACACCGTATGTCAAAGGGAGGTTAACCAGCCAATCAAACGCCCCATGATCAACGGTCAGCGTCACTGTCAGATTACTGAAATTGTCCTCATCACCAAACGAGAGTGCTGATAGATCCAGGTTACTAGAAGTATCTTCTGTAACCGTCACACTGGCTGGCGAATCAGCTGTGGGGTCATCGTTTACAGCGGTGATATTAATCTTTGCCGACGCCTGATCCATAGCGTCGGAACCGTCTGTTGCAGATACCGTAAGAGTGGCAGCTTCATTGCCACTGTCGTTCTCTGCGCCGGTGTATTGAATATTGCTGGCTGTATCCAGATACGAATTGATGTCCTCAGCGAGACCTTGCAGAGTAATTTCTGTATCACTGACTTTTATTTCAGTGACACCCGAGCCTACACCTATACCATCCGCCAGCGACGAGAACTTGCCGGAATCAAGAGTAAGAGTAACCGTAATGGTATCGCCATTGGCGTCAGAAAATGTCGCGGCCGATAAATCAAGATTACTTTGAGTGTCTTCAGTGACCGTAATATGGGAAGGGAGACCTGTCAGGCTGGGGGCACTGTTGGCAGGAGCTGCATCAGCCAGAACAAAGTTATCCAGATATACGCCCCAATCTGCCCCTTCAATCGTAAACCCTGTAACAGAGGACCAGTTCAGAGAAACCATAGTTGCTCCTCCTATCCCTCCCACGATAGTCCCCGTCGTTACAGAAGCGTTAGCCCCACCGATTGGGGTCAACGTCATCACATAATCATCAAATGCACTGCCCAGAACAATACTTGTCAGGTCTACAGAAGAGTCAAAGGTAACCGTTATATCCCCCCCCGGATTCCTATGGTAAAGGTCAATATAAGCACCACTTAATGCTCCGGTTCCACCTGTGTATTTATTAAATTCGTAAAGCCCCTGCTGAGTCGTACTTATGTCTATTGTTACTCCTGCTTCGGAGTAACCAACTAATGGCTGGTTTGCAGAAGGAGCAACAAAACCATCAAAACCAATGGTTGGCAAGACCCCCTGATAACTTGCAAACTCTAGCGGGGTCTGAGAAGACTCACCCGTTGTCACTTCGAGATCCCAGTCCCCACCCCGGCTCAAAGAGCCGGTCATATCATCCGAAGCTGCAACATCCGCATCTGTCAGTTCTGACAGGCGCTCAATAAAGGCAAGACCCGCACCATCACTGCCTACATTACAGCCATAAAGAAGAATATCGCCTTCTTCATTTAAGGACTGACCAATAGCAGCCAGAGTTTCCTGATGTAATTCAACAGATTCAGAATTAACCGTTTCTCCACTGAGAAACAAAGCGCCGCTACTGCCATGGGAAATAATGTGAACTGCATCAAGGTTCTGATAATTGGCAAGCACATCGGCAATTTCTGCCAGAGAAGCGGAAGCAGAAAGAAGGTGAACATCGGTGTTTTCAGGCACATTCGCCAGCAGTGCCTCGTAATCAGGCACGGAAGGGTCAATCAGGATAACGCTGTTACTGGTTGCCGGAGGGTTCAATGAGTCGAGGGCTTCGGCCAGTTCAGCATTGTTGGCCTGAGGTTCACTCCCTGTCTTATTCTGCTGGATATTGGGGTCGTTTAGCGCTTCTGCTCCGGTATCGATCAAGGCCGCATCGAGCATGATACGGGGTTCCAGAGCAAAACCAGGAGACCTGGGAATAACCAGAGAGGGAGCTGTCGAAACAGCCGGTGAGTGGCGGCTTCTACGCCATAATGACGCCAGATGGCGAATGAGTCGTGCGTCCATGTTATTTGCCCGGTTTTTATAGTGTCAGATGGTAAAAGCTCTGACATTCAGGGTTCTGTTATGACTGAATAATAAACAACCATTCAAGAACAGGCAAAACTATATCGATGTCAGGTGCCTTGAGTCGTCTGTTTATTTGATGATCTAATATCCGTTCTGCATCTGGAACTCAATCAATATTGCCTTTAGGTCCATCGATCATTCCATTGCAGGTACGAAATCGAGTCGATACTTTGCAGATGTCTGGCAGGGAAGCATTACGGCTCTCAACGAAATACAGGTTATTTTAGCGGGAGTGGACATGGAATTTATGATTGGTGCTGTCATGAACTTTGGCGGCAATTATGCACCAAGAGACTGGACCTTTTGTCATGGTCAGCTGATAGCCATAGCCGATAATCAGACTCTGTACTCCATTCTGGGCACCATGTGGGGCGGCGATGGTCGCAATAATTTTGCTGTGCCTGATTTCAGAAGTCGCGCCCCTGTCGGCAGTGGCAAAGGGCCCGGGCTGACATTTTTCGTAACCGGAGAAAGAGCGGGACAAGAGCTACACCAGCTAACCATTGCCCAAATGCCTGTGCACACCCACACTGCCACGTTTACAGGTACTGGAGGTACTGCTGGTGATCCCATTACCGCAACAGCTACTGTGAATGCCTTTGACGGTAAAGGCGACTCAGATATTCCGCATAATGGCTACTGGGCAAATGCAAGCCTTGGAAGGGATCTGACCACGGGCGGCTACTCTTCAACTGCCAATACAACGATGGCAACCGGTGCGATTGATATCGCTATAGAAGGAGGCGGTGGCGGTATTACCGGTGGTACTGTTGACGTTGTTGCTAACGGCGGCTCACAAGCCTTCAGTATCATGCAGCCCATTCTTGCCATTAATTACATCCTCTGCACTGACGGTATATACCCTTCCAGAAACTAACGGAGCGTCCATGAGTACGAAGCTGCCTCCGTCTTTTTCAGGAGTTTATGAGGAACCTGCTGCAGTGACAGGTTCTCTTAATGACCTGCTACGGCAAAAACTGAATGCCATTCAGCTGAAGGAACCACCTAATGCAAACAGGGCCGACAACCTGCTGAGCTGCGCGTTAGACACGGTTGAGCACATTCTTCACGCGCCGTTTGATAAAGCCTGTCTGGATCAAAAGCTGGAAACACTGTTTGAATGCCAGCAGACCGTTTACCACCATGCCAACATTCCTGCCGAGCTGCGTAAACGACAGTTTATTGGCCGACACGGGCTGGTGATGTCTCCCGATTATTGCATTACAACGGTAAAAGACAGCCTGCGTGTCCGGGCTTTTCTCCGGGCTATTGACCACGGCATTGCAAATTTACGCAAGCGGGTGTCGGGTTCGCTGAACATTGTCTATCCGGCCTGTGGCCCGTTTGCCCCCTTACTGATACCGCTTATTGGCTATTACAAGCAAAAGGAACTGTACAGTGAACAGGATGTGCAGATTACGCTGATTGATAGTCAGCCGGGGGCTATAGCCAGTCTTCATGCCCTTATTGATGCTTTGCAGATCAGGTCGTTTATTCGAGACATTCAGCTGCTGGATGGCTGTGAGTATCAGACAACCGAACCGGTTCACATGGTAGTACTGGAGGCCATGCAACACGGCTTCAGCCGGGAAGGGCATCTGGCTCTGGCGCGACATTTTGCCAATATGATTGAACCCGATGGTTGTTTCATACCTAATGAAATCCGCCTGACGGCAGTCATCAGTGAAGGACAACAGGAATATATCGAACAGTGGCGGGGTAAATCGGGAAAAGTGTTTGAAGCCAATATGAGTCCGGAATCCCTGAAACACAGAGTTGTGCTGGGAGACATTCTGAACCTGACACCTGACAGCCTTCGTCAGCTTAAAGAACAAAAAATTGATCAATTCACCAGCCTGATTGAATGCGGTACCGTCCCTCTGCCTGATCTGCCGGATACGATAAAACAACCTCTCCTGTTGATCTGCACGAGGGTTATCACCGGTGAATATGAGGGAAGTCAGGAAGTGATTGGCGAATACGACTCCGGTATTACCCATCCACTGCCTGATATGCAGATGTGTATAAATTTCATACCAAAAGAATCAAAACCGGGCGACCTGCTGGTCAACAGCGGTGACCGGCTGAAATTCTATTATCGACTGAATGGACTGCCCGGTTTTATGCCGGTCAAAATATAGAAACTGTTTAAAACCACGCAACTAAAAAGACTATAAAAATGCCTGCCAAGCCGCCCGAGAAGAAGATTAAGCTGGCTCTGTTTGCCTCAAGTTGTATTGCTATTCCTGTTATTAACGAGCTGTTGCAAGCCGGGCGCCTGGCAGGAGTTATTGTTTCAACACGACAGGATCATGATGCACGACAATTGTCATCTCAGCTGCAACAGGCCGGTATTCCGTTTCACGTTTTTCCTGAAAGCAACCCTGATCAGCTCCTACCCATAATGGATGACTGGCAGGCCGACACCGGTCTGGTCTACACCTTTCCTCACAGGCTTCCGAAAAACATTATTCATGCATTCTGTCAGGGTACATTCAACCTGTACGCCTCACCTTTACCGAAATATCGGGGTGCTATGCCCCTTTACTGGCAGATTCGAAACAGGGAAACAGAGAGTTGTTTGTCCATAATCCGGATGGAACAGACCGTCGATACCGGGGACATTATGTTTCAGCAACCGTTGCCCCTGACAGACAGAGATACCCTCAACACACTGGCCAACACTATGTCTGCCCGGGCTCCGGCGTTTGTCACACAGTTTCTTGATCAATTGTGTAATGCAAAGCTTCATCCACGTCCTCAGGAAGGCGAGTCTACAGCCGCTCCAATGCCACAATTGGAAGATCTTCTGGTTGACTGGAAGAGTATGACGGCTGAAGGCATCGCTGCTATGGCTCGGGCGGGCAACCCGCAATTTAACGGTGCGGTTATAAAATGGCAGAACGCACAGATCGCACTGATGCAGGCGACACCGGTCGATCACCCCGGCTATGGTGTTGAAGCCGGTACCGTGTTGCATGTCGGCGAACCCGAAGGTTTGATTGTTGCCACATCCGACGGAGCCCTGAGACTGGACGTAATAATGGTAACTGAAGGAATATTCAGCGGGCTGGCATTTGCGGAACGTTTCAAACTTGATGCTGGAATGCAGTTTTCCTGACTTTTCCAAGGAAAATAGTTTTATGCCTGAGCTGGTAAACGACCTGCCGTTTAAACAACTTGATATTGGCATTCAGAACTTTGATCGTCTGCGTCAAGACGCAATCAACCTCATACAGTCAGAAGAATGGCTTGATCATGTCAATCTCAAAGACTATCAGGGCAGCTGGCAGGTTCTGCCAATCAGGGGACTTGCCTGCCATATTGACGCTCACCCCGTTCTGCAAGCCTTCCAGATATCAAACGACGATTCACAGTTATACATTAATTACCCAACTGCAGAGCAGTTGCCGGATGTGATCGACCTGTTTCAGAATTTACACTGCGACATTCTATCCGCACGCCTGATGAAACTAGCCCCAGGGGCGTGCATTAAGACTCACAGGGACAATGGTCTCTGTTTTTCCATGGGACAGGTGCGGCTGCATTTTTGTCTGGTGAGTAATCATAACGTCGCTTTTACGGTTGCCGGAAAACCTCTGGCCATACAAGAGGGTGAGCTATGGTATATCAATGCCCATGAACCTCACTCTGTCGTTAATCACAGCAACATAAGCCGCATCCATCTGGTGATTGACTGCCTGAGTAATGACTGGCTGGGAGACAGGCTAGGCACTCAGTGTTCAACACGATAATCTTTTTATTAAGCTACCAATATTCGTCCATGTTCAGGTAAATCAACCATACCCGATCTTTATGAAGCTCTTTCCTGTGACCACGCAGAGGCTATCCTGAGTTTTTGCTCATATCACAGAGGAAAGAGCAATGAGTCATGTAGTACACGACAAAATTCGTAAACATGTGCGAGACAACTACCGTAAAGTAGCAGAGTCAAAAGCACCTGATGGCGACCGAACCCATTGCTGTGATAGTTCGAAACCTGACCCGGACTCTATGTCTCTGCAAATGGGCTACAGTCAAAACGATGTAGAACAGGTACCTGAAGGTGCAAACATGGGGCTTGGATGCGGTAATCCAAAAGCCATTGCTTCCTTAAAACCGGGTGAAACCGTTCTTGATCTGGGCAGTGGTGGCGGCTTTGACTGCTTTCTTGCAGCAGCAGAAGTAGGTGACACCGGTCATGTCATCGGTGTCGATATGACTCCGGAGATGGTCAGCAAAGCCCGTGCAAATGTAGAAAAATCAGTGCATAACCATGTTGAGTTCAGATTGGGTGAAATCGAATACCTTCCCGTCGCCGACGCCACCATTGATGTTGTGATTTCAAATTGTGTTATCAACCTTTCTCCCAACAAACTCAAGGTGTTTCAGGAAGTCTATCGGGTACTGAAACCAGGCGGAAGGCTGGCTATTTCAGACACCGTAGCCAGCATCGAACTACCGAAGTCGTTTAAAAGTGAGGAAAACTATAACGCCTGTCTGTCGGGAGCAATATTAATCGAGGAACTTGAACGCATAATGCAGGAAAGCGGCTTTACTGAGATAAAAATTACACCCAAAAATGAGAGTAAAGCGTTTATACGTCACTGGGCTCCGGGAACAAACGTCGAAGACTATATTCTTTCCGCTTATATTGAGGGAGTAAAGCCAGCGCACTGACTAGCTCACTGAACTGAATAGCTCACTGAATAGCTTAGCGGGATCAACTTCAATGGATTATTTTCATAGTCCAAACCATCCTGACCTATACTTCCTCTACTTCATTAAAACTTGCTGCCAGCAACTAGCAACAGCAAATATTACGCTGAATCCGAACTGTTACTGCGAACCTCAGGGTTCAGCCTTCAGACAAGATCTTTTCTACCCGTCCGGAGTTTAAACCATGTCCAGTCCCCGCTCATTATCAGGAGTTGCGATCCTCATCCTGTTCAGTGTCATGCTATCGGGATGTGCGACAGATGGCAGTATCAAACGCTGGGGGCAGTGTGCACTGATTGGTGGTGGTTCCGGTGGTGTTCTTGGTGCCGCCATTGAAGGCGGCACGGCTGCTGCCGGTGGTGCCGCCATTGGTGCAGTGCTCGGTGGCCTTCTCTGTGCATTTACCGACAAAGACAGCGACGGAGACGGGGTCTCTGACCGTTACGACCTGTGTCGGGATACGCCTTCCGGCGTAGCCGTTGGTGAATCGGGTTGTCCGCTGGATTCAGACAACGACGGCGTGCCTGATTACAAAGACTTGTGCCCTGGAACTCCGGGTGGCATGCGGGTGAATGAACACGGTTGTCCGGACAGCGATGGCGACGGCGTTGCTGACAATATGGATCAATGCCCCAACACTCCGACCGGTGTTGTTGTGGACAGCAAAGGCTGCCCTGTTGATTCAGACAGTGATGGTGTTCCGGATGGACTGGATAAATGCCCGAATACCATGAAAGGCGCTCCGGTTGACAGCCATGGATGCTACCTGGATGTGTCTGAGAATCTGGGAGAAGTCCACTTCAGTTTTAATGAAAAAGCCATTGATGGTGCATCGCAGCAATTCCTCAACAAGGTTGCTCAGAAAATGAAAGGAAATCCTGATCTGAAAATAAGAGTCTATGGCTACACCGACAATACAGGTGAGGCCGCCTATAACGTGGAATTGTCTCAGAAAAGAGCCAACGCCGTCAGAGATTATCTGGTCAATCAGGGTATTGACACTGACCGGATAAAACCACTGGCTGGCGGTGTCATACTTGAGCACAACAACACCCGTGCCGGAAGAGCTGCCAATCGCAAAGCCAGTCTGCTCACTGGTGAAGAATAGCCCACAGCTCTAGCCATGGAAGGCTGCCAACTATTTACTGACAGCCTGTTTATGAGTGTGGTATACAAGCCCTCCCCTTTTATCTGAAAACGTCTACGCATAAACAGGCAAGCAATGACCTCTCAATCCAAAGCATGCAGTTACGCTCTGGCTACCGCGCTGTTGTGGTCTACCATCGCAACAGCATTCAAACTGACCCTTGACTATCTTGACCCTTGGCAACTGGTGTTCTGGTCAGTACTGACTTCTACCCTTTTGCTGGGAAGTATTGTTTTGCTGCAGGGTAAAGGGAAGCTACTGGTGCGTCAGGCCAGAGAGTCATTCTGGCTTTATGCAGCCCTTGGTGTATTGAACCCCTTTCTTTATCACATCTTTTTGTTTGGTGCTTACGAGCTTCTGCCAGCCCAACAGGCCCAGGCGCTTAACTACAGCTGGCCAGTGGCACTCAGTTTGCTGGCAGTCCCCATGCTGGGTAAAAAATTAAGCCGTAAAGACATCCTCTGTTGTCTGACGGCTTATCTTGGTGTTTTGATTATCAGCACCCGCGGGCAACTGCAAAGTCTGGACTTTGGCAGTCCGACAGGCGTCATTCTTGCGCTTGCCAGCACGCTGGCCTGGGCAGTGTACTGGATTTTTAATACCCGCCTGAAAGGCGACCCTCTGGTTAGCCTGCTGATCTGCTTTCTGCTGGGCATGCCCTGGATTATTGCAGCAACTGCCATTGCTTCCGACTTTCACCCCGGCAGTATTGAAGGCTTAGCCGGTGCTGCCTACATTGGCGTGATTGAAATGGGCATTGCCTACATTCTCTGGCTTAAAGCTTTGAAGCTGGCTGAAAACACCGCGGAGGTGAGTAATATCAGTTACCTGAGTCCTTTTCTGTCACTGTTTTTTATTGCCAATATTCTGCAGGAAAGTATTCATCCAACCACTTACATCGGGTTGGTAATGATTGTTGTTGCCGTCGTGTTGCAGCAGCGCAAGTCTGCCACAGTCAAAGACCGCAGCAGCGACGTATCCGGTACTGCCGTTGAACAGGGCTGACAGAATGGCTCGAAAACCCAATTCGTACTTTCAGTTCAAACAGTTTCGCATTGAGCAGGGACAGTGTGCCATGAAGGTAACACTGGATGCCTGCTTTTTTGGTGCGCTCGTTGAGGTTTCAGACAGTCAGAGAATTCTGGATATAGGCGCAGGAACCGGGTTGCTGAGCCTGATGGCCGCACAGCGCAGCTCTGCTCGGATTGACGCCATTGAACTGGACAGAGAGGCGGCCGGACAGGCAAAAGAAAACGTTACCCAAAGCCCATGGACTGATCAAATAAAGGTGATTCAGTCGTCTATTCAGACATTTTCAGGGCTGCCCGAAGGTTATGACACCATTATCTGCAACCCGCCCTTCTTTGAAAATGCCCTGAAAGCACCCGACAGGCAGCGGAATATGGCTCGTCATACCTGCAGTCTGAGTTTTGATGAGCTGGCACAGAGTCTTGATCGCCATTTAGCTCGCTCCGGTAGTGCATGGGTTTTACTGCCAACACGTTCAACGCCGTCATTTCTGAATGCAGTTGCAAATTGCCCCGACCTTAAACACAGCAGAACTATTGCCATTCGCTCCAAACCGAATCGTCAGGAACATCGGCATATTCTAACCATTACAAAGAATCTGGCTGATCAATCGTTGGAAGAAAAGTCGGAAGTCATGACAGTTCACACTGAGGCGGGAGGGTATTCAGACAGGATGAAGGTGCTTCTTGGCAGCTATTATATCCATCCTCTGGAATAGCCTTCTAATTTCATTTCTGACATAACTAATGGTGGCTCTCAACTACTTTTTAAAGAGCCACCCTTTTATTTCAAAATGAAACTAACTATTCCGAAAAATAGTTGTATTTACCTCAATCGGAGTCGGAGTCATAGGAACTACCACCCGAACTCCTTCTTTCATAAAAATTTTGCTCTTGCACTTCGCGATCTCTGCTTGATGTTTTACGCCTACGCCTTAACCCTGAACGGTTGGTTGTTTCACTGCCAAAACCTGAACTACCACTCAGATCATCTCCCTGTTTTTTTGTACCAGCAGACTCATTGTCTGAATCAGCTTGATCAGTAAAAAAGTCATCTTCAGGCTCAGTTTCATTACCTGAATCAACATCGGATTCAATGTCTTTTAAACCTTGCAGATACTTCGAAGCAATGGGTACGCCGCCTTGAACACCAAACAACTCACCGTACCGACCAAGGAATTGTTGTTTTTCCTCTCTGGCAGCATTCAAATCAAAATCATTAGTCATTTTCTTTAAGCTGGCAACTGATTCCAAAAATGCCATATGGTGTTGATATTTCCGAGCACTTGAAACATCACGACTCTTTTCCCAACTTTTCAATTGTTTTTTAACTGACCTTTCATGAACCGACCACTCTTCAGTCATCATCCTCAATGCTGATTCAAAGGTCGTTTCACCCTCTTCCTTTAAACTTGGGTTAGCATTAATTTCCTGTACAAAATGTTTCAGCCCATGCAATCTTTCACCAGATCCTGCTTTAACTTTACTTGTTCCGAACACTAGCTGATGTAAACTCTGCCACTTTGTAGCCTCTTCACTGGATTTGCCTTCAAGGAAGCGTAACATGTCGGCCCATGCAATATCTTTCAGGTGTTTAACGCCTTTAGTAAATTCTTGCTCAATATCGCTTAGCTTACCTTTGTAGCGCTCAGTTCTTGCATCAGCTCCTGAAATAAATGCTTCCAACGCTGGCTGCAATTTAATAAAAGCATCCATTAACTCCTGGGCTTCTTGCTTAGCTGATTCTGTGCCGTACTTTTCACCTTTAAGTCTGAACTGCTCCACAAGCTTTCCAGTATCAGTCCTTCTGATAGACCGGTTGTGTATGGCAGAATCAAAATCAGCTCCCAACTTGCTTCTTAGCGCAGCTTTAGGGGTGTAGACATTGCTGGCAAAATTGCGGGCACGGCGAGGTATCAGAACTTTTAACTTTTTCGCAAGCTTAACCGTTTTAAGGGCAAATTTCTTTAGTGCGATTAACGGCTTAATGTTTGCAGCCTTTGTTCGCAGTCGGCTCCCCGGCCTCAATAAGGCCGGAAGCCTAGCATTCACTTTGTCAAAAATTGAAGCCATCTGATCTCTCCCTGATCTTAGGAATCACAACTTCTGGTTAGTATAGGAAATAAATCTTCTTAAAAAGTCACGATTAATCGGGAGTCAGAATAAATAGGATTGTTTTTATAAAAACGAACATTAGCTGAGCCAGGTGACGTAAATACGACACCTGAAACTCAACGTGACATTAATGCCTGATAGCCTGATAAACCGTGAACCCATTGCGAGTCACCAGTGTTTTACAGTGACCAAAGGCTTTAACAATAATGGGTTCATAACGCAGAAAACTGTTTACCACAATTCTCAGCTCTCCTCCTTTATTAAGCCGTGGAGCAGCTTCTGCCAGAAACTGCTCAGTCACCGCATAGTGCGTCTTTACGCCCTGATGAAACGGTGGGTTCGAGACAATAAAGTCAAACGTACCTTCTACCTCTGACAATCCATCACTGGCAACGGTTCTGAATCGCTCAACACCGAGCTGTTTCAGGGTGCGTTCCGAACTGGCCAGTGCCAGAGCATCGCAATCCACCAGTGTGTAGTCGTTATCAGCCTTCAGTTTGGCAAGCGCAGCGGAGATCACACCGGCACCACAACCAAAGTCCAGCACTTTGCCAGCAGGCACTGCATCAAACGTATCCAGTAACACCTGAGTACCCACATCCAGCCGGCCATGACTGAATACGCCGGGCAATGATTGAATCGACAGACTTCCATCAGCCACAGGAATCTCAAAGCCGGTCAATACTTTTTGCCAGTCAAAGGCTTCTTTACGGGTGGGCGAAGCACCTTCCAGCAACCCACAATGACGGGCATTATCCAGATTTTTAACCGACTCGAAGGTGTTCTTCAGGCGCTTTCTCCAGGACTTGATACCCTCACCATTTTCGCCCACCAGCCAGATACAGCCATCTTCCGTCAGCAGTGGCAGCAGCATTTCCAGCCAATAGTCCATCAGTGCCTTGCTTTTCTGAAGGAAAAGAATAACGCCATCAAAACGCTGTTCTGTCGCAGATACCACCGGCGCAAATTCCAGACTCATACGCTCATTACCCTCCCAGCCGGACCTGAGACGCCGAAAAACAGCGTAATCTCTGGTCAAACCCGACACCTTGGTGGCAATACCCTCTTCCAGCAGGAGATTGCCCAGATTATCCGCAGGCATACCTACCAGCAGCATATTATCGCTTTCCAGCCACTGGGCATTGCGCATCACCAGCTGGCTGGTATTGGCGAGAGAATCAAATCCCATAAATGTGTCTAACCTTGTCTTCCGGATACATAATCTGCATTTCAAAAGCATTCATTCTAACAGAAGGGCTTTTGAGAGCCGCTCTTATACCGAAACCACAGACAAATCACAAACAGACATCTACCAATTTACAAGTGCACCGCACCGCCTTAGGATTCGCCGATCAAACCGGATAAATTTGGAGATGCTCTGATGCACGAGCCCCGAGGTGAACTGGTTCTTCGCACTCTGGCAATGCCCGCCGACACCAATGCCAACGGTGACATATTCGGTGGCTGGATACTGTCGCAAATGGATCTGGCCGGCGGTATGGCCGCCAAACAACGTGCCCACAGCCGTATATCAACCGTTGCCATAGAGTCCATGTCGTTTCATCAGGCTGTTAAGGTGGGTGACGTCGTTTGTTGTTACGCCGAGTTTATGCACATTGGCACAACCTCAATGCGTATTAAACTGGAAGTCTGGAGTATGAAGATGCCGTTCAACCAGAAACGGGTAAAGGTCACAGAAGGCATTTTCACCTATGTTGCCATAGACGACGATGGAAAACCTCACCCCGTCGATCGTCCGCAGCACTGAGCCGTCTCTATTCATCCACAGTTCCCAATGGTGGATTATTTATGAAACAGAAGACCATCCTTGTTGGTGTTGCCGGTGCCTCTGCATCCGGTAAAAGCCTGTTGGCTAACACTCTGATCGAAGAGTTACAGTCTGAGCACCTGTGCATTATTTCTGAAGACTCTTATTACAAGGATCAGACCCACCTGACCATGGAAGAGCGGGTTCGTACCAATTACGACCACCCGGACTCCATGGATCATGAGCTGATGCTGGAACATATGAACCAGCTAAAAGAGGGTAAAGCGGTTGATGTGCCCATGTACGATTACTCGGTTCATAATCGCAAAGAAGAGTGCCGTCATGTATTGCCAGCCCGCGTGGTGATTATTGAAGGCATTCTGTTGTTTACCCGTCCGGAAATCCGTGAAGCCTTCGACTTACGTTTTTATATGGACACACCACTGGATATCTGTCTGATTCGTCGTCTGAAACGGGATATTGTCGAGCGCGGTCGCGATGTGGATTCAGTCATCAAACAGTATCTTGAAACCGTGCGTCCTATGTTTCTTCAGTTTATTGAACCAGCCCGTCAGCATGCACACCTGATCATTCCCCATGGCGGTAAAAACCGGATTGCCATTGACCTGATCAAAACCAAAATCCGTGACCTGATCGATTAATACCAATTCCACCTTCTAAATATGAATTGCGCAGCCATTCTGAATCACGGGATCTGCGTTGGAACTCCTCGCAATAGCTCGCTATTACTCGTCGTTCCGCCTTTATGCCCTTCAGGGTATTGTCCCGCGATCCAGAATGACTTGCTCATGGTCATATTTAGAAAGCGGAACTGGTATAACCAACACATAATGCAGCCTCACTGTTAAAAAAACTGAAGCTGCATTGCTTATATTTGATTGGTCATTCAAAGCTATTGAATTAACAATCAACCCTTTGATCTTTGACAATGATTTTGTATACTCGACTGGTATAAGCGTCAAAACTCTGCATTCCTTTCCGATACTGCATCTGGCAGAAACGGAAACTCCTTTCAGGCACCCGCCGCTTGTACCTCACCCTCTGTATTAACCTGTAAAAACAGGCATGGGTCTTCGGCTTTTAATTCACTGCGTGAACATAGCTATTTTGAAAAGACTGATGCCTTAACGGGAAGATTATGCGCGTTGAAGCAGATATCAAGCTGGGCTTTAAAGACGTACTGTTTAAGCCTAAGCGTTCCACTCTGAAGAGCCGTTCACAGGTAAGCCTGGAACGTACCTTCCGCTTTGTTCACACCGATACAGAATGGACTGGTGTTCCTGTTATCGCTGCCAACATGGACACCGTTGGTACCTTCAACATGGCTCTGGCACTGGCCGAGCACAAAATGCTGACTGCCGTGCACAAGCACTACACCGTTGAAGAATGGAAAACCTTTTTAGCTAACGCCCCTGAAGGTATTCAGGAGCACATCATGGTCAGCTCCGGCACCTCCGACAGCGATTTCGAGAAAGTAAACGAGATTCTGGCTCTGGACAGCAAGCTGCGTTTTATTTGCATCGACGTAGCAAACGGCTACTCCGAGCACTTTGTATCTTACGTTACCCGCGTACGTAAAGCTCACCCGGACAAAGTTATCATTGCCGGTAACGTTGTCACCGGTGAAATGGTTGAAGAACTGATCCTGAAAGGCGCCGACATTGTAAAAGTTGGCATCGGCCCGGGTTCTGTTTGTACCACCCGAGTTAAGACCGGTGTTGGTTACCCACAGCTGTCCGCTACTGTTGAGTGTGCTGATGCGGCTCACGGCGTTGGCGGTCAGATCATCTCCGACGGTGGCTGCACCTGCGCAGGCGACGTTTCCAAAGCCTTCGGTGGCGGCGCAGATTTCGTAATGATCGGTGGCATGTTTGCCGGTCACGACGAGTCCGGCGGTGAAACTGTAGAAGAAGACGGAAAAGTATTCCGCCTGTTCTACGGCATGAGCTCCGACACAGCCATGGACAAACACTCCGGCGGTGTTGCCAAGTACCGCGCCTCTGAAGGTAAGACTGTTAAAGTTCCTTACCGTGGCCCGGTGGTTGAAACCGTTCAGGACATCCTGGGTGGCGTTCGCTCCACCTGCACCTATGTAGGTGCTGCCAAGCTGAAAGAACTGACTAAGCGTACAACGTTTATTCGCGTTCAGGAGCAGGAAAACCGCATTTTTAACTGATGCAATATAATTGTTTTCAGTGCAAAAAGCGCTACCTCTTACGTAGCTGTCTTTAAAATTAGCCACCGAGAAAAGTTATACTACAATCAGTGCTCAGTTTTTTTAAGCCGAGCACTGATTACCATGTCGTTCTCACTCCCCTGCTTCTGCCATAAAAAAACGATTCTCATACTTGCACTCCTGATATTATCCATCACTACATCTACACTCTGTTTCGCAGGATGGAATCAGGACTGCAGACTCTCTGACCATCAGGATCAGGATAAGAAGTTAACCTCGGATCCCTCATTAACTCACTATACGTATTACCTATGCACGGCCACCAACACCGACACCGGAGCATCGTTCGAGTACTCATTAGCTTCAGCGCAACAGACACCAAACACAATAGTTGTCATACCAGGCAGCACTCCCTTGCCAGCGGGTTTCAGTGTTGTAGCGCTTGCCAACCCTGAAAGCGATCAATATGCAATGGTCAAAACGAACAGACACAACGTACCTCGGGATGTTCTGGTTTCAGCTGCCATTCAAGCACAGAAATTTGCAGCAGCAGGAAACTGCGGTAATCAGGGGTTTTACACATACAGTTTCAAATCCCCAGATAAAAAAATGCTTGAAAAAATAAAAAAATTTGCTGAAGACAACCTGAACGAAAGAAGATCAAACGATGACTGGGAAGAAATCCCTGACAGCAACCCTATCCTCAGACGATGGCCTGAGATAAAAAAAGCCCTTCAATCCATTGTCAACAAGGCAGCAATGAGCTGGCCAGTCGTTATTTTCAGCAGTGTTTTATGGGATCAACCCATCAGACAAAGCGTTGCCAGCTTTGAGCCCAACCCAACCAACAACTTTAAGGACTGCCCTGTACAAGTCCTTGTCGATACCAATGAATTTCTCGGCGATATGCACAGACAGGGAATTACGGCCAAAAAATTTACCAGCCGCAATACCGTCAAGGAAATATCCGAAGGTTTTAATTCAGGAGTATCCACATTCCAGACAACTGGTCGTTTCATAGATTTTCTGGATGAGTCATGTCAGTGCAATACCTGTCCGGGAGATAAAGCACCTCACCCGGCTCGCTTCAGTGACTGCCTTGTTGACGTCACCATCCAAACCGATGTTATGGTGTTTGATGCATTAAGACTTACGAATAGCAACCTTAACGACTTTCTAAATTCAGAAGTACCTCTATCTGGCTACATCGCCAAATTCAACGGCACCGCCCCCGAAGCAAAAACCAGTGTATTTAAGATAAACTCAAATACAACACTGAATACTGCGACAGTCTTACATGCAAGCTTCTCAAATTTTGATACAGCCCCCGGCTCCAGTCGTTCAACCTGCGGCTGCCCGGAATGCCCCCCCGTTCAAACCAACGCCTCAAAAAACAAAGGAACCATTCTGGTAGGAATAACCAATCTCGCTATCTCAGCAGCAGCAGGCGTGACCATTTGGGCAACCCTCCTGGTAGTTAGCAAAGTCAGAACCCAACTCAGGTCACATCAATAACAAAAAAGCGCCTAACTGCTTCAGCGCCTTACCAATTAATAAGCCGCAGCCACCCCACGCTTAACAAACTCTGCTTTGATTGCGTCAAGCTGCTCCGTCGTCGGTGGCGTCACTGACTCCAGCTCATAAGTATCATTAAGCAAATCCCATTTATGCACCCCAAGCGAGTGATAAGGCAAAATCTCGACCTTTTCGACATTTCTCATAGGCGCAATAAACTCGGCCATTCTGGCAGCGTATTGAGGGTCAACTGTATACCCTTCCACAACCACGTAGCGAATCCAGACCGGCTTGTTAATCTCGTGCAGATACCGGGCAAAATTCAGCGGGTGACGATTGGTGACATACGTCAGTTTCTGATGCATGTCTTCATCAATCTGCTTCAGATCCAGCAATACCAGATCCGTATTCGACAGAAGTCGTTCAACTGGTTCGGTAATGGTTTTGGTAAAGCCATTGCTGTCCAGACAGGTATGAATGCCTGCCTTTCGACACTCGGCAAACAGGTCTGCCACAAATTCTGCCTGAATCAGGGGTTCACCGCCTGTAACCGTCACCCCGCCGGACAGAAAATTTCTGACCTTGTAAATATCCTGAAACACTTCTTCATGGCTTTTTATTTCGCCACCTTTACGCAAATCCCAGGTGTCCCGGTTATGACAATAACGGCAGCGCATATGACATCCCTGCATAAACACCACATAGCGAATACCCGGCCCGTCAACGGTGCCAAACGAGTCCTGAGAATGAACACGACCTAAAGACATAATTTTTCACTTCTTTTAATACAAAAAAGGCCGACATATCGCCGGCCTTTTTCAGATCACATCGCTAAGCGTCAACACTTTTCTTTACATGGAAGCTGTAAAGGTACGAGTGATAACGTCACGCTGCTGCTCTGGAGTCAGAGAGTTAAAGCGCACCGCGTAACCGGATACACGGATGGTCAGAGAAGGATACTTGTCCGGATTCTCTACTGCGTCTTCCAGCATTTCACGGTTCAGAACGTTAACGTTCAGGTGCTGACCACCTTCAACTTCCTGACCTTCATTGTGGAAGTAGCCATCCATCAGGCCGACCAGGTTGCGACGACGACTGCCTTCATCCTTACCCAGCGCTTTAGGCACGATGGAGAAGGTGTAGGAAATACCGTCTTTCGCGTAAGCAAATGGCAGCTTGGCAACAGAGCTCAGGGAGGCAATCGCACCGCTGGTGTCACGACCGTGCATTGGGTTTGCACCCGGACCGAACGGCTGACCTGCACGACGACCGTCTGGTGTGTTACCGGTCTTCTTACCATATACCACGTTGGAGGTGATGGTCAGGATAGACTGAGTCGGAATCGCTTCACGGTACATGTCGTTGGACGCGATTTTAGTCATGAATCGCTCAACCAGATCGCAGGCAATGGCGTCTACACGCTCATCGTTGTTACCAAACTTCGGATAGTCACCATCGATTTCGAAGTCAGTCGCAATACCGTTTTCATCACGAACCGGCTTAACAGTCGCGTACTTGATCGCCGCCAGAGAGTCAGCCGCAACGGACAGACCGGCAATACCACAAGCCATGGTACGTACTACGTCACGATCGTGCAGCGCCATCAGGGAGGCTTCGTAGGAGTACTTGTCGTGCATGTAGTGAATGCAGTTCAGCGCGGTCACGTATTGAGTGGCCAGCCAGTCCATGAAGCCATCCAGACGGGAGTTCACGTCTTCGTAATCCAGTACATCACTGGTAATCGCATCAGACTTTGGACCTACCAGCAGGCCGGTCTTCTCGTCAACACCGCCGTTGATCGCCAACAGCAGAGTCTTGGCCAGGTTAGCGCGGGCTCCGAAGAACTGCATCTGCTTACCCAGAACCATTGGAGATACACAGCAGGCAATACCGTAGTCGTCGCTTTCCATGTCCGGACGCATCAGGTCGTCGTTTTCGTACTGGATAGAGCTGGTATCGATGGACACCTTGGCGCAGTACTCTTTGAAGCCCTGTGGCAATTCTTCAGACCACAGTACAGTGATGTTTGGCTCCGGAGACGGACCCATGGTGTACAGGGTGTTCAGGAAACGGAAGCTGTTCTTGGTCACCAGAGTACGACCGTCCAGACCCATACCACCGATGGACTCAGTCGCCCAGATCGGGTCGCCGGAGAACAGATCATCATAATCAGGCGTACGCAGGAAGCGAACCATACGCAACTTCATAACGAAGTGGTCGATCATTTCCTGAGCCTGCTCTTCAGTGATCAGGCCAGCTTTCAGGTCACGCTCAATGTAGACGTCCAGGAAGGAAGCAACACGCCCCAGAGACATAGCAGCACCGTTCTGGGACTTAACTGCCGCCAGGTAACCGAAGTAAGTCCACTGGATAGCTTCCTGAGCATTCTTCGCAGGAACAGAAATGTCACACTCGTACTTGGCGGCCATTTCTTTAATCTGCATCAGGGCACGGATCTGTTCCATGATCTCTTCACGCAGCTGCAGGGTACGCTCCAGCTTCTCACCGTTTTCCAGAACCTTGTCCAGACTCTTGTGCTGAGCTTTCTTATCCTTAATCAGGAAATCGATACCGTACAGAGCAATACGACGGTAGTCACCAATAATACGACCACGGCCGTAAGCATCTGGCAGACCGGTGATTACGCCGGATTTGCGGCAAGCACGAACGTCTGGCGTGTAAACATCAAATACGCCAGCATTGTGAGTCTTGCGGTACTCGGTAAAGATTTTCTTGACCATCGGGTCCAGCTCTTTACCGTATACCTGACAGGACGTTTCCACCATGCGGATACCGCCGTTGGCAATGATCGCGCGCTTCAGCGGTTTTTCAGTCTGCAGGCCAACGATGGTTTCCAGGTCCTTGCGGATGTAACCAGCGTCGTGAGAAGTGATGGTAGAAGGCAGGTCAGTGTCAAAATCAACCGGTGCGTGAGTACGGTTTTCCTGCTTGATGCCTTCCATAACGTCAGCCCACAGAGTATCTGTGGCCTTGGTAGCACCAGCCAGGAAGTCGTCACCACCTTCATAAGGGGTGTAGTTCTTCTGGATAAAGTCGCGAACATTTACGCTGTTTGCCCAGTCGCCCTGAGCAAAACCTTCCCACTGGGGAATTTCGTTGACTTGAGTGCTCATTCAGCAAGCTCCTCGTGTTTTTGAGTCAGTCAAAGTGCTGCGGAGATAATCAGATAACAGTCGTCTGTCGTGAAGGCTATGATCGAAAGGATTGAACCATCATCAGAGTGAGAGTTGAGCTAGGTCAAAACTCGACATCTGCCTGTATAGTAAATTACATAATGTAAATTGCCATAAAGGAGGTTTTCAAAACACTCTTCACCAAACTTGCTGACATAGTTATAGCTGATAACAGAAGTCCTGCCTAAACAGATTCTTCACTTAATCTCATTGCCTGCAGCCGCTTAAAATTGCTCCGGCAAACATATCCCATGTACGGTTTTTCCACTATCAGGGCTAATACCTACGCACGTACTAACTTTTTATTAACACGATCAATCAGATTCAACCAGCCTGCAACCATCAGCCACATTTTCAGCTCACTGCATTCTTAATTGCCGTTCTTCCCTAAAAGTAAAATCAATATAATTAAATCCACTCAACAGTGATTTGCATCCTATGATGGACCCCATAAACTGGACAGGTAGCTAAGTTAAGTTTTCTGGCTGTAAGATGACCCTGCAGGAGGGAATCATGACAGCAAAAAGAAAACGACATAAGCCCGAATTTAAGGCACAGGTAGCACTCGAAGCCTACAAGGGCGAAAAGACCATAAACCAGCTGGCAAGCGAACACGAAGTTGCAGCCGTTCAGGTTAGCCAGTGGAAGCGACAGCTACTCCAGGGGGTTCCAGAAGTCTTCGGCAGGGCACGGCCAGAGGTAGATCCAGATGCGCTCACTGCCCCCCTGTATCAGGAGATCGGACGGCTTAAAATGGAGCTGGACTGGTTGAAAAAAAAATCTGGCAATGTCCATTGATGACAAACGGAGATGCATAGACCCGGATCACTCGAAGATCAGCATTCAGCGCCAATGTGAACTGGTTGGGTTAAGCAGGTCAAGCTGGTATTACCAAGCTTCTCCAGCTTTGGAAAGCCCTGAGAATCTGAATCTGATGAGGCTCATTGATGAGCAGTATACACGTACACCGTTTTACGGCAGTCGTAAGATAACTGCATGGCTGAATGAGCAGGGCTTTCCGGTCAACAGGAAGCGTATACAGCGACTTATGAGGCTGATGGGCATACAGGCTGTCGGACCAAAACCGGGCACAAGCCTGAGAAACAAAGAGCATAAGGTTTACCCGTACTTGTTGAACGGCGTTGATATTGTGAGACCCAATCAGGTCTGGAGTACTGATATTACGTACTGCCCGATGCCTCAGGGGTTTATGTATCTGGTTGCCATTATTGACTGGTACAGCCGTTACGTGGTCAGCTGGGAGCTGTCGAACACACTGGATGCAGACTTCTGTATTCATGCGCTGGGTCGAGCTTTGGAACAAGGTGAACCTGATATATTCAACACTGACCAAGGGTGTCAGTTTACCAGTAATGATTTTCTGGCACCTCTTCAGGAACGGGAAATACGTATCAGCATGGACGGGAAAGGGCGAGCACTGGATAACATTTTTGTCGAGAGGCTGTGGCGCTCCGTCAAACATGAATGGCTGTACACGCATGAATTTCAGACTGTTCCAGAGCTTTATACTGGGCTGGATGAATACTTTGAGTTTTACAACACTGAACGATTACACCAGTCGTTGAGTTATAAAACGCCTAAGGCAATTCACTTTGCATGAGGGCTTTGGACCACTGCCAGGACTTAACTTAAATTTGTTGGTTTACTGTCTTGACAGTGGGGTCCACCATATCCTTTTCACTCATCGTATAAAGAATAATTCAGTTAAAGGATTGGTTATTAACAAACCTCTTACATTCAAAAATATTATGAAACAAATAACGTCAGAAATAATCGAACTGCTATGATTCGATTGAATCCAAATTCAACCCTGAAACATTATGCCTAAGTAATGTTAATTTTATTTAGGTATTGTTACCTATACATGCCCTTTTGGGTATTTACTACCATCGTACAACAAATAAAGACATTAACTTAATAATCTGGGATGAATCTTAACTGGAGGCAATAATGAGCAAATACATTTATGCCACTGTCTACGAGCAATTTACCGGGCTTAAACCACCAGAGCCTAAATCACATAAACCAAGACGCAGACGCGGTTATGGTCATCCATACCGAATGCGACTTAACTTGCAGGAAGGTGAACAGGATACACAGGAAATAAACAACGAAGACGATGGCTCAATGGAAGCCGGTGATTCAATTAACAGCTTTGATCACAAGTTCGAAAAACCCAGATTTAACGACTCGTTTGAGATCACTTCAGCCAACTCCGGAATTCATTCCGAAAAAAGTATGAAGCCTCGGTCCGACAGGATCAGAAACCGAAACTATAACCGGTCAACCAAATCAATTTTCTCGAATAACGCGCCATTACAGAGCCCGTCAGAAGATAAATCAACCCGGGCACCCAAAGTCACCTACAAGAAACGCCGTCACTTTGCTGGTCAGGGCGACAGCGTAACCGATGCCTGAAAGCTGAAATCAACACCATCAGCTCACTGAAGAAAACAGAATTCTTTCCAGATCATTCAGTACTGGTCGAATAAGCAGGCTATTGTCCGGTCAGCTTGTTAAGGATATGCGTGCCCACCATTAACCGGCAGGCACGCATATCCGAACAACATCAGAATGATCTGGAACGCAGGTAACTGTCGTAATCGGGAATTCTGCGCTCGTGGCTCGCCTTCATCATGGGCGATGAAAAAACAAAGTCGGCAGAACTTTCGTTACAGGCTACGGGGATATTCCACACCGCTGCAATACGCAGCAAAGCCTTTACATCCGGATCGTGAGGCTGAGACTCAAACGGATCCCAGAAAAACACCAGCAAATCCAGCTTGCTCTCGGAAATCAGAGCGCCTATCTGCTGATCACCCCCCAATGGACCACTGATAAATTTATGAATGGGCAAACCGAGATGGCGCTCCAATAAAGCGCCAGTCGTACCGGTTGCAAATAATTCATGATTCACCAGTTCCTCTTTGTGACGCATCGCCCAGCTTATCAGCTCATCTTTTTTGTTGTCGTGAGCAACCAGCGCAATGCTTTTTTTCACTGGAACCTTATGACTCTTGTATTCCATCAATCAACCTGAATACTCGTTGAAAAAAACATGTTTTACGGTTAACCCTGCCCACTGTCAATTTTAAGGGGTGAGCCAAATCAATAGAGTTTTATTTTTCCTCAATATAACCAATCAATCAGATTTAATTTAAAGACAATTTCCGAAAACAATAAAAAAATCCGGCACTCAAAAGAATGCCGGATTTTTTATCGATAACCGCTCGATGTAAAGTGATTACATACCGGAAAGGTATTTAATCATGACACCGGCTGCTACCGCAGAGCCAATAACACCCGCTACGTTCGGACCCATAGCGTGCATCAGCAGGAAGTTCTGCGGATTCGCTTCCAGACCCACTTTATTGGCAACACGGGCTGCCATTGGTACAGCAGAGACACCGGCAGAACCAATCAGCGGATTCACCTTATGCTTGCTGACCTTATTCATCAGCTTCGCCATCAGCAGACCGGTCGCAGTACCAATACAGAACGCCACGATACCCAGAGTCAGAATACCCAGCGTTTCAGGCTGCAGGAACTTGTCAGCCACCAGTTTGGAACCAACCGCCAATCCCAGGAAGATCGTTACGATGTTGATCAGTGCGTTCTGAACGGTATCAGACAAGCGTTCAACCACGCCACACTCTTTCATCAGGTTACCAAAGCAGAACATACCCAGCAGCGGTGCCGCATCTGGCAGCAACAAAGCAACCAGCACTAACAGCAGCAGAGGGAACACAATACGTTCGGTCTTGCTGACTGCACGCAACTGCACCATGGTAATCTTACGCTCTTCCTCAGTGGTCAGCGCCTTCATAATAGGCGGCTGAATCAGAGGTACCAGAGCCATGTAAGAGTAAGCCGCTACCGCAATCGCACCCAACAGTTCCGGTGCCAGCACGCTGGACACATAGATGGCTGTCGGACCATCAGCACCACCGATAATACCGATAGCCGCCGCATCCGCCAGGCTGAAATTCATCAGACCCAGAGAGCTCAGACCTACAGCGCCCAGCACGGTGGCAAAGATACCGAACTGCGCTGCCGCACCCAGAAACAGAGTTTTAGGGTTTGCCAGCAGAGGGCCGAAGTCCGTCATGGCACCGACACCCATGAAGATCACCAGCGGCGCAACACCGGTCGCAATCGCTACTTCATAAAAGGTATACAAGACACCGTTCGAGTAACCGAAGTCAGCCACCACGGCATTCACCACCTGCTGAACAGCAACACCCGCTTCATTATAAAGGCTCACCAGCTCATAGGGCGTTACACCTGTCACTTCCACCTCAAGGGCTGCTGCAACAGCAGCCACCACATGAGGATGAGCGATAGACATAGCCTGCTCTATGGCAGGAAGCGCCAGACCAGCTGCCGGGATGTTCGCCATAATGCCACCAAAGCCAATCGGCACCAACAACAACGGTTCGAACTGTTTGCGGATCGCCAGATACAGCAGGACAAAGCCCACAACAATCATGGCAAATGAACCGACATCCATATTGTACAGGCCGGAGCCGTACCAAAGGTTAAGCACCTTATCCATTTTTGCTATCGCCCCCTAAATCAGGCAATGGCCAGCAGAGTGTCGCCTACTACAACACTGTCGCCTTCACGAACACCCACGGAAGTCACCTTACCGCTGCGTGGTGCGCGCACCTCGGTTTCCATTTTCATGGCTTCCAGAATCAGCAACACGTCGCCTTCGTTCACCGCATCACCGGCAGCAACGTTCACTTTCCAGATATTACCTGCCAGAGGTGCAGGCATAGGCTCACCTTCACCGGCAGGCTCAGCAACAGGTGCTGGTGCAGCGGCAGGAGCAGCAGCGGTCGCAACACTGGATACATCGCCACCTTCGCTGACCTCAACCACATAGCTGTTGCCGTTTACCTTCACACTGTAAACACCGGTATCGGATGCAGCGGCTTTTTTAGCGGCTGGCGCAGCTGGTGCTTTCTCTTCAACCTCTTCAGTACCCGGAGCAGGCTCGAACGCATCGGCATTGCCACGGTTCTGCAGGAATTTCAGACCTACCTGCGGGAACAAGGCATAAGTCAGAACGTCGTCTACTTCGTCAGAAGCCAGCTTGATACCTTTCTCACCAGCAACGTCTTTCAGCTCAGCAGTCAGCTTGTCCATTTCAGCTTCCAGCAGATCCGCCGGACGACAGGTGATCGCTTTCTTACCATCCAGAACACGCGCCTGCAGTTCCTTGTTGAATGGAGCCGGTGCTGCACCGTACTCACCCTTCAGGATGCCCTGGGTTTCCTTGGAGATAGACTTGTAGCGCTCGCCGGTCAGAACGTTCAGTACAGCCTGAGTACCAACAATCTGGGAGGTCGGGGTCACCAGTGCGATCATACCCAGATCCTTACGAACACGAGGGATCTCTTTCAGCACTTCATCAAACTTGTCAGAAGCACCCTGCTCACGCAGCTGGTTTTCCATGTTGGTCAGCATGCCACCCGGCACCTGCGCCACCAGAATACGGGAGTCAACACCACGCAGGGCGCCTTCAAACTTGGCATACTTCTTACGGACTTCGCGGAAGTAGGAAGCAATTTCTTCCAGCTTGCCCAGATCCAGACCGGTATCACGATCCGTACCCTGCAGAGCAGCAACAATAGACTCGGTAGGAGAATGGCCGTAAGTCATGGACATGGAAGAGATGGCGGTATCCACACGATCAATACCCGCTTCCACAGCTTTCAGAATGGACATGGAAGACAGACCGGAAGTAGCGTGGCAATGCAGGTGCAGTTCCAGATCGGTTTCTTTCTTCAGGCGAGTCACCAGATCAAAGGCATCGGTCGGGGTGATGATGCCAGACATGTCTTTGATGCACAGAGAGTCTGCGCCCATGTCTTCAATCTGCTTGGCCAGACTCAGCCACATATCAGTGGTATGTACTTCACTGGTCGTATAAGACAGGGTGCCCTGAGCGTGACCACCGTGACGTTTAACCGCCTGCATAGCCTGTTTCAGGTTGCGTGGATCGTTCATGGCATCAAAGACACGGAACACATCCATACCGTTTACGCAGGCACGCTCAACAAACTTGTCTACCACATCGTCTGCGTAGTGACGGTAGCCCAGCAGGTTCTGACCACGCAGCAGCATCTGCTGCCTGGTTTTTGGCATAGCCTTTTTCAGCGCACGCAGACGCTCCCATGGATCTTCGCCCAGAAAACGGATGCAGGAATCGAAAGTGGCTCCACCCCAGGTTTCCAGAGACCAGAAGCCAATGTCGTCCAGTTTCTCAGCGATTGGCAGCATATCTTCGATACGCATACGGGTCGCAAACAGTGATTGATGCGCGTCACGCAATACAACGTCGGTAATACCCAGTGGTTTCTTTACGTTGGCCATTGGTGAAGGATCTCCCCTAAATGACAAGTTTCAATTACACAAAATTCGTTTTTATGGCTCTGTTCGCGAGAGCCTTATCAAGACTGTTTATCCCGGTGCATCTTTATGGCTGCAGAGATTGCCGCCACCAGCTCGGTATCATCGGAAGCCGTCGCAGCTGGAGCCGCCGCTCTTGGAGCAGGCGCTGCCGGTAATGGGTCTGGAAAAAAGCGGGTCACCACTTTCGACATGGTTGATGTCACACCCACCAACGAAGTCAGAAACAGGAATACAAACCCCATTCCGAACAACATGAGGTTCACACCTTCCAGAAACAGATCAGATGAAACCATACGGCTCTAGTCCTTTGCTTAATTAGTGAGCGGAAATTGTGCCTGCCGACTATTCACCTACCGAGCATGCCCCGCATCGGCCATTCAGGTGATGTATCCATGAAAAGCAACATTCCGTTGTGATGTTTACTTTGATTTCACAGAGACTGGCGCAATCTAAAAACTTTTATAAAATTCCGGTCGCACAGATGCTTAACTCATTAACCAATAAGCACCCATCGCGCATTCTGCACAAATTACATACAATCGCAGTTTGACGGGTAATAATCTGCTACAGCGGCACCGTATTTGCACGAACTCAAATCAATAGAACTACATACTTTCGGTAAATACTGATTTGACGCCTTTTTTTTCGTTTATTATTTGAACGACATGAACAAGAAGAGCCTGAACAAAAACAAACTACACCACAGACGCCAGAGTTTACTCAGGGTCTGAAAACGTCAGGTATTTTTTAAAAAAGCTCTTTATGCATCTCAGTGAGCACCTTCTGATTGCGAACTGAGTAGCAAACACGGTTTGTTGCACTTGAAAATTCTGCTAAATTCCACTCGCTGCTGACAAATCAAACAAACTGTCTACTAAATATCCGACGACCAAATAACGATCAAACCAACTACCCATGCCAAATTGATGAATCATATTACTCTCGCCCCGATGGAAGGCGTTATTGACTATCTGCTACGGGAGCTGCTTAGCGAAATCGGAGGCATTGATCTGTGTGTCACCGAGTTTATCCGCGTTACCGGCACCCGGTTACCTGCTTCGGTTTTTCATCGCATCTGTCCGGAGCTGAAACAGGGCTGCCAGACACGCTCAGGCACCCCTGTCCATATCCAGTTTCTGGGCAACAATCCACAACTACATATGACCATGAGCAAGCCAATCAAAATCGCTGGACAAGGAAGAACGATGAGTAATACCAATTCCGCTTTCTAAATATGATCATGAGCAAGCCATTCTGGGTCGCGGGACAATACCCTGAAGGGCATAAAGGCGGAACGACGAGTAATAGCCAGCTATTGCGAGGAGTTCTGACGCCGAACCAGCGGTTTGGAATAGCTGCGCAATTCATATTTATACTCAAACGCCTTCAAGATGTTCATCGTAACTCGGCTACAGCCCTTTATTTACAAGGCTTAATGATGAAAAAATCCAGCACCTTGAAGTTCAATGGGTATAGAATACGAAATTGGTATTATGCACTATGTGGAACTATGCTGTGCCGTTCACGTACGGCTTTTTGGGTGGATACAATGTTTTCACAGCTAAAGGCATTACTGCTTTTCGTATATGCACTTTGCCTATTCACGATAGCAGGCCACTCGTATGCTTGGAATGACACTGATATTTTACTTTCACCTCAACAACACTCTGATCAGGTAGTGGCTGGCAATGACAGTTCATCATCTTATTACAGTGATGACGAGATGCCGGATATGTGGAAGAAGCCCAGAGGCTACTTTGTCGGAACGCTTGGGGAAATTCTGATGACTTTACCCCTGTTTAATCGGATGGACAGGGAAGCAGCGCAGCAGAAATGGTCGTATATCGTCAGTTTTCCTTTGAAAAAAAAGGGCGAGAAGCCTGAAGTCTCGACTGACCAAAGTGTAGAAAGCCCGGATCAAACAGCAACGTCTTCTGCTGCTGGTAGCAGTATTAACAACCCCAATGATCTTACAGGATCAAACGATGGGCAGCCTCCCAACCAAGAATTAATTCAACATACTCACGGGGCTTGCTGTCATGCTTCAGGGTGCAATGGTGGACGCTGCCAATGCAAGGAGTGCTCGACAAACTCAATAGAACTGCCCACTGCCAATAAAATAAAAGTTGATGGAAGTACTGATGAAAAAAAAGATCAACCTGTCGCCAATGTTCTCAAGCTATCCAGACAAAGGAAAGTTAAAAGCACACCGTTGGCAAGCTCATCTCAAGACAGGCTTTCTTCCGGGATACACGAGCCTGTATGCACATACAACATAGATATATCGCGTTTTGCCACCATTCATGTTTTACCAAATGGGCAAATAGTTTCATTCTGGAGTGATTCCGAGACGTTGACAGTACATAACCTCATGCCACAAGTTTATAGCAACGCTCAATTCAGCGCTGATCACAGTACCTCTACACATAGCCGGAACGTATATGAAATTACATCCACTGACTTTATTACTGATACTCATGCCCGCGAAAGTTCCTTATCCCAAATTGCGAATAATAGTCATCTCGTTCCCTTATTGGGACATACCAAGGAAATATGTGGCGTATTCGTTAAGCGTGATGGACGCATTGTCACCTGGTCAAAGGATCAAACCATCCGTGTTTGGACAGAGCAAAATGGCTATTGGTCTTCGGTAAAAACAGAGGTAGACAAGAACATTGATTATGCTTGGTCAATGCGAGAGTTGATTGATGGCCGTTTACTTTTTTATAACCCTTCATCCAGGGTCACTTTAGTGCTCTCTGACCATGGATATGGTTGGGAGTATGAGACGATCAATAACCATATCGGGGAACTTAGAGACGGGCGTTTATACCAATGGACCCCTGAAGGTTTGCAAATCTGGCGTCAGAATAGCGATGAAGCTCCTTCCTACTTACCTCTCTATGAAAATGCTCATGTGCTATCACAGCTCGAGGATGGGCGTATTATCACACAAACTATGGAGGGTGGCCTTAGTGATAGTGATAGCTACATCAGGTTGTGGACCGAGCAAGAAGATAGAACTTGGATATCCTGTCTTTTAGGGCAATATTCCCTAAACAGAATTTTTGCTATCAATAACCATCGTATAGTTTTATACAATTCGCGCTCTTTCATAGTTCTTACTGAAGTCGGAGACCAGTGGATTCCATCAAATCATGTAAGCATCCCCGAAGATCATAGACAAGATAACCTTCATGTTCTGAAAAACGGTCAGATTGTAACAACAGGAGAGTCCTTCAAAAATTCTCGCGGAGCCCTGATTTGGAAAGAGCATCAAAACCAATGGTACCCAGAGAGTCTTTTGGATGAAAACGGAATTCCTATTATATTTGACCATGTCATTATGCTTCAGGATGGAAGGTGGGTATCCTGGTCAGATAACTTTGAGCTCTGTGAATTAAGAATCTGGGCTTACATTGATGGGCACTATTCCTCTACCCTTTTATCAGGCCTGAGCTGGGCATACCTGGCAGATAGCTCTAGGTCCAGTCGATTAATCTGGGCTTACACTTATATGCGCTATTACTCTAACCCTTTATTATTGAGTAAACATTCGAAAGTTTTTGAATTGCCTGGCGGCTGGTTAGCAGCCGTGTCTAGTATCCCAAAATACAGTAATGTTAAAGTTTGGAACTTATTTCCTGAGCGAGGCAAACTACAAAAATAAGAAATAGTCCGCAAATTGATTCTTGCTCCACATTAGAGAATGACGTGTATAATAGTACAACTTATTTAAGTTCGCCTTAGGCATTGCAGCACAAGGGATTCCGCAGCCACTTTTGGAAGCCTGTTTCATTAAACCCACTGATTTGGACCTGAAATTACGTATTTCTGGCAGGTCCATGTGCTTTGGCAGCCCTGTATTTGCCGTTAAATGGCAATATTATACCAATTCCGCTTTCTAAATATGACCATGACAAGCCATTCTGGGTCGCGAGACAATACCCTGAAGGGCATAAAGGCCGAACGACGAGTAATAGCTGGCTTTTGCGAGGAGTTCTGACGCCGAACCAGCGGTTTGGAATGGCTGCGCAATTCATGTTTAGAAAGGGGAATTGGTATTAGAGCATCTCAGGGCAATAGGAACTCATAAAGCCCTATTTTAGCGGGTTTCATGAAGTACCTTGATACACGTAATTCTCTAAACTGGAGAACTTAACAGAAAACAACCATGAGCACATCAGATAATATCAAGACGACTCATGCCCGGCTGGAATGGCGTGAAAACGGACAACCCGTTTCCAGCCAGTACAATGACATTTACTTTTCCACCCAGTCCGGGGTGGAAGAGACGGTTCATACCTTTATAAAGCCCAACCAACTGCCTGAACGCTTTACCGGGCTGAGTACCGGTGAGTGTTTCACCATTGCTGAAACAGGGTTTGGCACCGGACTCAGTTTTTTATGTGCCTGGCAGTTGTTTGATGATCTGGCTGTCAATGGTGCCCGCCTGCACTTTATCAGTACTGAAAAACACCCATTGCAGCGGCAGGATTTTCAGCGGGCACTGAGTCTCTGGCCACTATTAAAGAAGCAAACGTCAGAGCTGACTGGCATTTACCAGCCCGCCTGTCAGGGACAACAGCACTTTGTATTTGCCGGTGGACGCGTCCGCCTTACCCTGCTGATTGGTGAAGTACAGGACACACTGCCCGATTTGTACGGCAGCGTCGATGCCTGGTTTCTGGACGGATTTTCCCCTTCCAAAAACCCCGACATGTGGAGCATCAACCTGTTCGAAATCATGGCACAAAAAAGCCATGAACAGACCACCTTCGCTACCTTCACAGCTGCCAGAATGGTACGGGATGGCCTTACCCGGTCAGGATTCAATGTAGAAAAAGCCTCTGGCTATGGAAAAAAACGGGATATGCTCTTTGGGCAGTTCCGACATACCACAAGCCTTTCCAGCGTTCGGCCTGAATGGCAGCTCCCAAAGGCGACTGCCGTACAACAGCAGCATGCTGTCATCATTGGCGGAGGTCTGGCAGGCACCTCTACTGCCCGGTCGCTCGCACAGCGAGGCTGGCAGGTAACCCTGCTGGAACAGCACCCACAGCTGGCAGCCGAAGCCTCCGGAAATCCACAGGGCATTATCTATGCCAAACTGTCACCTCATCACACGCCACTGAGCCGGTTCATCCTGCAAGGTTATCTATACAGTATCAACCTGCTGAACCAGTTAAACGACCATCAGTCGCCATTCTGGTATCAGACCGGTGTCATTCAGTTCCCAACCTCCGAAAAAGAGCTTAATCGTTATCAGGCACTGGCAGAGCAGCTCCCGAAAGACCTGCTGTATATGGCTGGTGCTGAACAGATAGAAACATTAAGCGGTTTCAGCATACATCATGAAGGACTTGTGTTCCCTGAAGCGGGCTGGGTCAAACCCGCTGAATTCTGCCATTCTCTGTCTGACCACCCAGCCATTAAGATCAAAACAGGACACAATGTTTCCTCCCTTGAGAAAGACGACAACGAGTGGATACTCCTCAACGAACAGGGTAAAGAAATCATCCGCTCAGAAGTGGTTGTTGTCGCAGCAGGCACCCATTGCCGCAAACTATCGGTACTTGAGCATCTGCCTGTCAAAGCGATACGTGGACAAATCACTCAGCTAGCACAAACCGACAACAGTCGCCGATTATCTGCCTGCCTATGCAGTGAAGGGTATATTGCGCCAGCCGCCGGGAACGAGCACACGCTGGGAGCGACTTTTGACTTTAACGACAGTTGCCAATCCGTTCGCAGCGGCGATCATCAGCGCAATATCGCCATGCTCGCCGACCGGTTCCCCGGTGTTTTTTCTGCCTTTAATGAAAACTCATCCAATCCGGTCATTACCGGAGGGCGAACAGCCTTTCGCTGCACAACCCCTGACTACCTGCCTCTGGTCGGTCCCGTCATTAACAGGGATGCATTTCTCCATACATTCGCAGCTTTACAAAAGAATGCCAAAACCCTCATTGATGGCAAGCCTGAATACCTGCCAGGGCTGTATATCAACACCGGACACGGCTCAAGAGGACTGGTTACAGCACCATTGTCCGGTGAAGTGATTGCCTCCATGATCTGCGGTGACAGTAACGTTGTCGAATACTCACTGCTGGAAGCACTCAATCCAACCCGGTTTCTCATCAGGGATGTGATCAAAGGCAATGTTCAGGTAAACGGAAAAAGCAACTAAGTAGATACCGAACCACTAGTCGTATATTTACTCAAGGCAGGAATGCAATAGAGGCACTATCTTTCAGAGCATCAATCAAGTTAGTCCTGAAGGATACTCGTTCAGCAAACTGCGTCCGGACAGCACTCCCCTCTTCGAGTCTGTCCGGTTTTTTTTGCCTCAATCTCTTCTATCAGATGGGTGAAAGTCTCATATTGACTGGTACTATAATTCCAAGTCACCTTTCTGCATGGGGAATGGGATGACATTGTCCATACCCACTTCCGTGACCTTGGCGCAGTAGGTCACCGCCAGTAACTTCCAGCCATTGTCGAACATGCCACTCTGAATTAATGACCTTGCTGTCAAAATACCTTGGCCTCCGGGATGCCGCCACCTCATTCCAGAACACTTCATTCGCTGCGTTACCAAGGTTTTACAAGTAGCCTCAATAACCCCTGAGCCTATTGGCAAGTTGTGCGACAAGTGTTCAGCATAGTTCATGCGGGTTCGATTACTTCTGAAGTACTCCAGCTCTGTTTTCAACTTCGATCGACGAGGGTGTCGTTTATGCTGGTAAGCCAGAGCTTTGATGACTTTTTCAACACCTTCGGGCTCCTCTTTGAGGATGTGGCGATAGGTGATGAACTTTTCTCTGGATTTGTTGCTGTTTTCACCATAGGACAGGTCAAACGCTTTCTTCAGGTGCTCTGCGGCATGATAGAAGTCTACAACCTCGTGACCTTCAGGGAGTTCATTGGCAAGGTAGGTCCAGTTGTCTTTTGCCCCATCAGCGACTTTAACAAGCGTCAGATCTGGCCTCTGTCGAAGAGCTTCGCTCAGGAGTGCGGAGAGTGATTGTTTCAAAGTCACTTTCTTGCTTTCAGGCATTCGACTCATCCTGACCGTTGAGAGGCGTTCACCCTGTGCATCGTAAAACGACAATGTTCCACAACTGGCCTCCTGACAGCCAGCAGGGCCACGGGTTCGCTTGCCATCGACTCTATTCTGTTCCCGCTTTTCCTGACGTTTACCATCTTTCATCGGCAACATGACGCCATCAAGAGAAGCGGCCGCAGTCACAGCTTCTTCAGGAACCTTGACGCTTTCCCAGAGAAAGTCTTCAAAGGCTTCCCTATTGGGTTCCCACTGCGCATTGAACTTTTTGGGTAGTCTGGCCAGAGAGCTTTCCGAGGGCGTCATGTTCCCTATCAGATCAAGTAGGCTTTTAGCCTCTCCGGGAGGCATTTGCGCAACCATCCAGACAGCTTGTTTAGCTGCTTTTGGTGTCCAATACCCCTCTACAATACCTGCCTGTAGCTCCAAAGGGATGATAGAGTGATCCTTACCGTTACGATAGAGCGTACGCAAAACCCGGACAGGGCCGACAGCGGATTGATAAGTTTCTGAAGATCGCAACACCCGATGGTAACAGACACCGCTTACCTCAATCGCAGGAACGTCAATATCAAGCCCGGTCAGGTCTTCTGCCAGAACGCTTTGCTCTGCTTCGATAAAGAGTTTATGGATCTCACCTTCATAGTCTTCAAAGTGCTTGATTGGGCTGTGTTCCTGACGAAGAACGGCCAGTTTTTGCTCAAGCTGTTGGATAGCATGACAAGAAAAATTGGCGGCTTCAGCTAGTGGCTGACATACTTGCATCGGGGCGGCCTTTCACTGTTGCGGTATCTTTTACAGTAACCATCATAGCGGTGTTTGGCCGTTCCTATGTAAGTCCAGAGAAAATTTGTAGCTGCTGTATAAACCACGGACGGCAAGCCCAGAAAAAATGGTCAGTATGAGACTTTCACCCTATCAGATACTGGCAGCTCAGTCGGTAAACAAACACCGGCTCCCCCAAGGCCACAATAACCATTTACGTGTTTGGCCAGATACTGCTGGTGATACTCTTCAGCGTAATAGAAGTCAGGGGCTGAACGAACTTCCGTAGTCACTGCACTATTTACAGTATCAACGCCTTTTCCTGCACGAATCATTGCTGACTGAAAAGCTACCTGAAAAGCTACCTTTGCTGCTTCAGCCAGATAATATTGTTCATCAGTGGTTGTATAAATCACCGAACGATACTGCGTGCCAATATCATTGCCCTGACGCATACCCTGGGTTGGATCATGAGACTCCCAGAACAGCTTCAATAATGTCTGCGCAGAAATCAGTGCCGGATCAAACACCACCAGCACTACTTCGGCATGCCCTGTTCCACCGGAGCAGACCTCTTCATAAGAAGGGTTTGGCGTATGCCCTCCCGAATAACCGACGGCGGTTGTCCAAACACCTGACGATTTCCAGAACAGTCGCTCTGCCCCCCAGAAACACCCCATGCCAAAATAAATGACTTCACAATTGTCCGGAAAAGGCGCCAGAATAGGGCGACTATGTACAAAGTGTCGTCCACTCAGGGAAACCGGCTCTTTCCGGCCGGGCAGTGCCTCTTCGATAGAAGGAATACTCTGCTTGCTGTAAACGGTCATAAATCTCTCCCGGGAGCTATTTTCCCTGCTATTGCGATAGCCCCAAAAACTCACTGCATCATCAGGGCCGGATCAAGCCGGACGTCGAACCAGTTTATACGCCAGTCAAGGTGCGGACCTGTTACACGACCCGTCGCACCTATTTTGCCAATCAGCTGACCTCGCTCAACGGTTTCCCCTTCTTTAACATCAATAGCACTTAAATGCAGATAACTGCTGGAAATACCAAACCCGTGATCAATAATGATGGTACCACCTGAAAAATAAAGATCCTCATGGGCCAGTCTGACAATGCCGTCTGCTGCTGAAACAACGGGGTGCCCAGTGGGGGCGGCAAAGTCGATACCATAGTGAGGCCTGCGGGGCTCTCCATTAAAGTAACGTTGACTGCCATAGATTCCGGTAATCCGCCCTCTGGCTGGCTGCGTAAACCCGGAAAAGAAATCATCAGCCGGTGTATCAAACTGCCGGGATTGTCCCACACGCTTTGCCTCAGTGCGTATACGGTGCAAAACATCCGGAGCCGGCTGAACGTATTTTCGAGCGACACCATCAATATGCTGTATATCATATTCACGGGATTTTAAGGCAAGGCTGACTTTCTCCGAGCGACCATCGTTATGCAACAGTTTAAAAGACTGCTGTAGTTCAGCATCCCTGCCAAAGCCGATAATAAACTGCCCGTCATCCGACACACGAACCTGCCTGCCCTTGTAATGTACTTCAGTTCCACTTTTAACAACCCCAACATAAAAGCCACCCGGTTTAAGTCTCGAACTGAGGCGACCAGTGTCGCTGGCAAAGACCTGAAGCGAGCAGAAAACCATCAGTAGAGTTAGCACCTTTACCATCAAGCTATTTTCCTTTTTATAAAGACAGTGCCTTTCCAAACCAATATAAAAAAACCTTATACGAATGGCAATTCCCTGCAAATTTCAAAAACTATGCTAGTTTCAATCTGGTCAGACAGGTGACTGAGGGTTAGCTCTGTTCTTTTTCTGTGGATCTTACGAAAGCTCCGTTACCGATGAACCCGTGAATCCATGAAAAGTATCACTACAGAAAACCTGCGACACCAAAAACAACCATGGCCGAGACACCTGAATACTGCCTCGACTATGACAAAAACCCGGCTTTCGCAAACATACGCCATAGTGAAGAGACCCGGATAAGGCTTATTGACATACAGCCAGACATCCGGTTTATGGCAAAGAGATTCGGAACCACTTTACCAAGCTTTGATGATTCAGAGGAACACGCCTCCATGAAAATACTTCGTGCTTCAGCCCCTGCCTTGTTGGTCGCTGCTGCCCTTCAGGGCTCAGGTGCCCATGCGGTATCACTGGAGGAAGCGATAACACAAACCCTGGTAAGCAACCCACAGGCACAAGCCTCCTATAATCGCTATCAGGCCAGTCAGGAAACCGTCAAGGCAGCCCGTGGTGGCTATCTGCCCACATTAGACTGGAAAGCCGGAATTGGTCACGAACGTCTCGATAATCCAATAACTGAAAAAGCAGGCACCAAAGATAAAGACTTCAGGCCCAAAGAGAATGCCCTTACCCTGAATCAGAACCTGTTTGATGGTTTGTCCACCACCAATGAATACCGCAAAACCAAAGAGCTGCAACACGGTCGCAAAGAACAGTTACGCACAAAAGCTGAAAGCCTTGCTCTGGAAGTCGCCGACGTCTATCTGAAACTACTGGAGAACCGTCGTCAGGTGACACTGTCCAAAAACAATCTTGCGTCCCATGAACGCATTTACAAGCTGATCCAGCAGCGCTCCGACCAGGGCGTTGCAAACCAGTCAGATCTGTACCAGATTGAAGGCCGTCTGGCGCGTGCCCGTGCCAACCTGATCAGTGCCCGCAATAACCTTGAAGATTCTGAAACCCAGTACCTTCGACTGGTCAATCAGGCTGCCGATGATCTGATTATGCCCCATCTTGATGAACAGACACTTCCGACGGATCTGGAACAGGCTCTGACGATTGCTCTTCAGGATCATCCGGCCATCCATTCCAGCAATTACGACCTGAGCGCCTCTCAATATGGCTATGACCAGACACGCAGTGCTTTCCTGCCCACGGTTGATCTGTCACTGAGCCAACGCTGGGACAAAGACATCAATGGTTTGAAAGGTCGCCATGAAGACACCATGGCCATGCTGACCATGAAGTACAACCTGTTCCACGGTGGCTCTGACAGTGCCCGCCGTCAGGAAGCAGCCTATAGAGTTGAAGAAAGCCGAGCCATGCAGCAAGACACTCAGCGCATGATCAAGGAAACCCTGAGAATTGCTTGGGCTGCAATGGAAAACCTGAGTGCAGAAGAGCCCTACCTGAAAAAGCATATGGACTCCAGCGCCCAGACGGTGAAGGCCTACCAGAAACAGTTCGAGCTGGGCAAACGTACCCTGCTTGACCTGCTCGACAGCGAGAATGAAAATTTTCAGGCTCAGCGCGCCTATACCACCGCCATTCATCGCAGCCTGTTTGCCCGCTACCGCGTATTAAATGGTCTGGGGCATCTTATGCAGCAACTGAATATCGGCCTGCCTTCCAACTGGCAAATAGTGGACAGCTGATCATCAACTACCTGACCCTCTGAATCTGACGGAAACTAAAGTTAGGCTGGCGGTTTGAAGCGGGTCAGGTCAAGATATGAATCAATGGCACTGACTCAAGGACAAACCCCATGAAGCAGTGGCTCTGTGGCTCTGCAAGCTATTTCGACGAGTTCGGGCTGTAGGTTGGGACGAGCGGAACGCGACCTCCCAACACGGTGACTATCCACATGTCACTGCAACACTACAGCCATCAACTCTATGCCCATATCAAGAGACTCACCGTATTGGGAGTCACTTCGTTCGTCCCAACCTACAGCCCTTTGCTTTCAAGAGATGAGCGCTTAAGTCAACGCTATTGAGACATGGATGTCTTTGCCTTTTCGTTTTGCTCTTTCCATACCCTGCTTAATGCTGATATGTTAAATGAGTAATTGTTTGAAAGCCCTTAGAAATAACAACAATAAAAACAGGACTCAGACATGGATCAGATTATTCTTGCTCTATCACTCATCATGCCTGCAATTTATGGCTTTGCTCTGATGCTGCCCCTTTGCAAAGAATAAGCCTTCTCATGCAGAGGCTTCTATAGTTTGGATAGCATGCTCAGGTTTCTCCTGAGCATCACTCGCCAGACAAGATATTACGTTGTCACAAAATTCATCAACCCTCCCCCAGTCGGTATACTCGATATCCTTCGAAGTATCCGTACTCCCGCCCGTTAGTTTCATAATCAGCTGAATAGCCAGCCGGTTAAACAGATCATAACGGGAATACTGCAAAGCACCGGCAAACACATCCACAAGATCCGGTTTCCACTGGGTTCTGGCGAGGTATTTTTGCAGGTAGCGATTATTATCAGGTTGGCACCGCTCTGGTTTTCTGGCCGTTAAATTAACGGAAAAGAAAAAGCTGGGTTTGTCATTCAGGAGCTGACTGTATTTCTCAACAAACTCACAAAACTCTCTGTGGTGATGTCCATAACGGATAGAGCAGCCCAGAACAAACGCATCAAAGCTATTTAAATGGGTACTCAGTAATGGGTCCCGAACATCAAACAGTATCGTCCGAAAACCACTGGCTTCCATCTTTGCTTTGACCGCATTGAGAATCTTGACGGTCTGCCCTTCACGAGTTTGGTACAGCAAGGCAAGTTTTAACATGTGCAATCCACTCGTTGTGTTTTTTTCTAGGAGGCTGTCCGAGAATAGCGCCCGTAGCGAGGATCGTAGAAAATTGAGGATAAAAATTCGGTTTTGAGAGGAGAATAGCGAGCTATTTGACGAACAAAATCGGATTTTTAGACCAATTTACTACGACCGCAGTAGGGCAGACTATTCTCGGACAGGCTCATAGGTACGATTGTACCAGCAAAAAAGCCGCGTATTACAGGGCAGCCACTGTAAATCTGTTTCATAATGATGCGGCGATTTTCTAAACAGGCCGTTACCTTGAGCCAGACGATTTACCAAACCATTCTTGCCGACCTGATAAGCCCGTTATGGACCGCTTATTGCCAGCGGGTTCCCCAGGCACTGAGGATTCACCAGCTGCTAGAAGGCCATAACAAACGGGTGGTACACGACCACATCGGCTTGCGAACCCTTAATTTCCCCTGGTCATCAAGCTCCGCTCTCGGAGAAAAGCTGGGACAATATGGCTATTGCATTCGGGATCGGGCCAGCGACCCTGAGCAACATCTTGAATATTTCTGGTTTCACCATCCGGCCCCGGAAGTTCCGGCTATTCTGATCACCGAACTGGATATTGAAGCTTTAACAAAGTCTTCCCAAATGATACTCAGGGAGCTCGCCAGTACCACCTGCCACTCAACGTTATGGAGCCTGAACCAGACTCCTGCCTGCAAACCTGCCTTACAACCATTCGAAGCCCTGTTGTCAGAAAGTGAAATCGCTGCATGGTTCAGTTTATTTGGTACTTCCGCTCATTATTTTTCTGTAAGTGTCAATCAACTGGACCGGCAGAATGACATGTCAAAGCTGATCAAACTGCTACTGGAAGAAGGCTTTACTCTTGATAGCCAGGACAGGTTAATCAGGAAGTCTGACCAGACGCTGCTCGCACAGGCCATTACTCTGCCAGACCAGCTGGAAGTCAACTTGGGAGATCAGGAAAAAGTCAGAGTATCAACCGGTTGCTACCATTTCACATTGCGTTCAAAAAGCCCGTCCGGAAAGCTCTATAAAAAATTTTTTTCCAGTACGGCCTTTTCCGGCACTCAATGCGATTAGCCGTCTATAGTATACCCATTACAAACAAAATCTCTGAGCCTGAAAGCTCGGTCTATTAAACGATAAAAACCCATGCCGCCCGATAATTTCCTGAAAAACACAACCACTTTTGAAAAGCTGGGGCTCTTTCTGTGGCTGCTGGCGCTTATTCTGATCTTTGCCAAAGTTGTACTGGAGCCCGGCAGTCATTCAGTTGTTGACAGTTACCTGCTGGGCGGACAACGCTGGGTTGACCGGGTTGCCCTTTATAGCGGTCCCGGTGGCTTTATCTACACTCCTTTGTTTGCCCTGCTGTTTACACCTTTTCTCCACATTTCCGAAGCCATGACCGACTTACTCTGGCGACTGTTTATAATATTTCTCTACCTCTATTCCCTGATTGCCCTGATCAGAATGATCAGTGATGCTCCTGCAAAAACCATGGGTAAATGGCTTGGCATGATGAGCATTATCGCCGTTCCCATTGCATTTTCCGGCTTTCGCAACGGGCAGGTCAATGTCATCCTCACGGCCGTTATGGTTCTGGTCGTCTGCCAGATCGCCGAAAAACGCTGGAACAGTGCCGCTATTCTGCTGGCACTGGTTATGAGCCTGAAGCCCACCTTTATTGTCTTCTTCTTGCTCACTACGACACTGTTTCGTCCATTATGGCTCAGGGTTCCAGTGCTACTGTTGTTTTTTCTGGCTCTTCCCATGCTCTTTGGTGGCTGGCAATATGGCTGGCAGCAATACATCAATTTTATCGAGATGGCTCAGTCCGCCATGCATCATGGCGTCCACAACCAGAACTTTGCCAGTCTGTTCAACGTGTTCCAGGTCTTCGGCGTCTTCATCTCTGACCATTCGCAACACCTGATTAAAGTGATACTGGCCGGTGCTACATGGCTCCTGTGCTGGTTTGCCATTCGTCAGTTTGATACAAAAACCGCCCTGCTTTACCTTCTCACATTCGCTTCCTGCTACCACCTGATGTTTAACCCCAGAAGTGTAAATACCGACTACATTATTCTTGGCACTGTACTCGCGCTCTGGTTTACCTGCGCCATCTACCTCTGGAACAACAAGCGTCTGGCTCTGGCAGTCGGACTTATTTCTCTGGGAGTACTGGAAGCGTTTGACCTGTCAAGGACACTGGTACCGGGAAGTACCAGCTGGGTTAATCCACTGATGGGTTTATTGTTTTCGATTCTGGTGATCTGGCAACTCTTTCAAAAACGGACGTTCGTTAAACAAACGTCCGCTCACCAACCGTTGCCAGACCAGCCCATTACCAGGCTAGAAAAGCGTTCTCAATTAGAATAACAGACAGCCTGATAACGAAAGTGCTCAACCCTTATAAAGCTTGGGGTTGAGCAAATCCCTCAACCAGTCACCCAGCAGATTAATCACCAGTACCAATACCACCAGGACGACACCGGGAATAACCGTGATCCACCAGCTACCGGAAAAAATATACTGAAATCCACTGGAGATCAGTGCCCCCAGCGAAGGTTCAGAGACCGGCATTCCCAGCCCGAGAAAAGAGAGCGCCGCCTCACTGATAATGGCATTGGCAATCTGTACCGTTGAAATAACCAGAATTGGCGAAAGACAATTAGGGAGAATATGTCGGAACATAATACGCCGGCTGCCCAACCCCATCACCCGTGCCGCTTCAACATACTCTTTTTTCTTTTCCGCCAGCACTGAAGCCCGAATAGTTCGGGCATACTGTGGCCACTCGGCAATACCAATCACAAGAATCAGCATCAGCATTGCCAGACGGTTATACAACTCTGATCCAAACGATGCCTGAAATACGGCCAGTACCACAATCGCCACCATCATCGTGGAAAACGATAACTGAATATCCGCAATCCTCATCAGAAAGCTGTCCAGTCGCCCACCAAAATAGCCAGCGGTTAAACCCAGCGTGATGCCCAATGCAGCTTGCAACAACACCGCAAACACACCAATCGTCAGTGAAATACGGGCACCGTATAGAATGGTACTTAACAAATCCCGACCTTGATCATCTGTCCCCAGCAGAAAGCGTTCGTCTCCGTATTCTGTCCAGGCCGGGGGCAACTCGGAATCCATAATATCAATGGTGGCGAGGTCATACGGGTTGGTCGGTGCAATCACCGGAGCCAGCAATGCCGCCCCCACCATCAACAGAAAGATAGCCGCCGATACCATAGCAACCCAGTCACGGGTGAAGCTGTACCAGATCGTAGACTCTTTCACTCTTTGCCAGCGAGACACTGGCGTATGCATTATCAGTTCACTCATTGCGCAGGCCTTGCCAGATTGACGGTTGGATTAATCAGTCCATAAAGAACATCGACAAGGGTATTGACGATCACAAAGATGCCACCCACCACAATCAGATACGCAACAATCAATGGAGTATCAACGCGATGCACCGCTTCCAGAAACAGAAAACCCATGCCCGGCCACTGGAAAACACTTTCGGTCAGAATGGTGTAAGCCACCATAGTGCCTATCTGCACACCACCCACCGTTAGCACCGGTAGCATGGTATTTTTCAGGGCATGAACAAAATACACACGAGCCTTTTTTAATCCTTTGGCTTTAGCAAATTTCACATACTCGGTATGCAATGCTTCCACCATTTCGGAACGGATCAGGCGAATAAACAACGGCAGCATAATACTGGCGAGGGCAAAACAGGGCAGCACCAGGTGTAAAATGCCGTCTTTAGTGAAATAGCCGCTCTCCCAAAGACCAAAAACAGACACCAGCTCACCACGGCCATACGACGGTAGCCAGCCAAGCTCAATGGAAAAGAAAAAGATACAAAAAATCGCGGTTAGAAAAACCGGTATGGAAATACCAAGAATGCTGACACCCAATATCACTCTGGTCAGCCAACTACGAGGGCGAATCGCACAATAGACGCCGGAAGGTACAGAAATAAGCACAATCAGCAAAGTGGCACCAAACACCAATTCCAGTGTGGCGGGCAACTTCGCCATAATCACTTTCAGGGCAGGTTCTTTAAAGAAATACGACGTACCCAGATCACCCCGAACCGCTCTGGACATAAATCGCCCATACTGAACCAGAAACGGGTCATTTAACCCCATTTCCTGTCGCAAAGCCTGACGTTCTGCTTCAGATACTGACTGCCCCACCATTTCACGTAGCGGGTCGCCCAGATTATCCTGAATGGAAAAACTGATCAGACTGATAACAGACATGACTGCCAGTCCCTGCATCAGCCTGCGAAATAAAAAAAACAACATAATACAACCCGGTCGTTTATTTTTAATCTTCCTGAAAATCGCAGCTGCCAGCACCTTGAAGCATGCGACAGCTGCACGACCATTACTGGGTCACCACCAGGTCACCAAGGTATGGGAAATTCATCACATTAACGACAGATTCAGCCTGAACGCCTTTACCGGCACCCCAGGCCAGATTCTGCCAGTGCAGAGGCACATAAGCAGCTTCTTCGTAAAGCGTACGCTCAACGTCCTGAAGAATAGCGGCACGCTTGGCCATATCGGTTTCCTGATTAGCCGAACGAACCATACCGTCTATCACCTGATTACAGTAGTTGCCGCTGTTGTACTGGCCCCAGCCGGTTTTTTCATCGGCACAGGCAGTCAGGTATTCGGTGAAGTTGGCAGAATCTTCTGTGTCTGAATGCCAGCCAATCAGCATGATATCGGCTGAGCGCAGATCAAACTCTGGCCAGTACTGAGCTTTCGGCAGAGTTTTCAAATCCACCCGGATGTTGATTCGAGCCAGCATGCTCGCCGCTGCCTGAGCAATACGGGCGTCATTGATGTAACGATTATTCGGAGCCAGCATGGTGATGCTGAAGCCGTCTTCATAACCCGCTTCTTTCATCAAATGCTTTGCTTTTTCCAGATCAAACTGAGGCTTCAGCTCATCGACATAACCCACATACCCTTTGGGCCCCTGTTGACCGGCTGCCGTGGCAAAACCACGCATAATCCGTTCGACAATCCCTTCATTATTGATGGCGTAGTTGATGGCCTGACGAACACGCTTATCCTTAAAAGCTTCCACCCGATCCTGATTCAGCTGCAAAGTAATCAGACGGGTACCCGGCAAAGTGACCAGATCAGAACGGGCAGAACGATTAATACGGTCATGGTCGTTCGGCGGAACAGGGAAGATAAAGTCCACATCACCCGCCAACAGGGCTGCAACGCGGGTAGGGCCTTCTTTAATCGGTGTCAGAGTGATGGTTTTGACATTACCCGGAGACTGCTTGTCCCAATACTCGGCAAAGCGCTTATAATCGGTTCTCACACCTTGCTGACGACGCTCGACAATATACGGTCCCGTACCAGAAGCATTTCTGGAAGCAAACGTATCGGCATGTTTCACCAGACGATCTTTTGGCTGACCTTTGTCGTCTTCACCGCTGTAAAAAACACTGTCCATCGGGAAGATATAGGTGGCGTTATTCAACACCAGCGGGAATGGCTTTCTGGTCACCAGGTCAATCGTGTAATCATCAACCACCTTAAGATCAGCAAAAGGCTCAAAGATGGCACGATAATCAGGACTGCTCTTTAGTCGATCAAACGTCCACTTCACGTCTTTGGCAGTGAAATCATTACCGGAATGGAATTTCACACCCTTGCGCAGATAGAAGCGCATGGTCAGATCATCCTTTCGTTCCCACTTTGTCGCCAGACGCGGTTCAAAGTTCATATCCTGATCCCAGCGTACCAGCGGATCAAACAGCAAATGCGACATTTGCAGTGTGCCGCCCGACAGCTGCTCGTGCGGATCAAGAGATACCGGATCAGAGTCGTAAGCGACCTTCAGCGTAGCAGCCTGAGCCCCCACTGCCAGTGTTGTGGCAAGCACCATACCTGCCATGGATTTAAAGATTTTCTTCATTACATCCCTCCCCTGGGATTTTTGTTTTATAGCGATTATTGATGAAGATATTTTTTATAAGCTGAAGCTCTCAGACAACAACGCACCTTTCGTTATGCAGCCTGCCGGTTTGTTCTTCTACATCCAGCCCCTCCCGGGAAAGCTGGTGCATATCCGGCATTAATTCAATCAGACTTCTGGAATAAGGGTGTACCGGCTGAGTAAACAGTTGTTCGGTGTCGGCTATCTCGACAATAGCTCCCTCCTTCATGACAGCTACCCGGTCACACATCTGGCGAATGACCGGAAGGTCATGACTGATAAACAGCATGGTTAAGCCCAGCTCTTCCTGAAGGTCTTTCAATAGGTTAAGAATCTGAGCCTGAACTGATACATCCAGTGCCGAGGTAGGTTCATCACACATCAGTAATCTGGGGCGTGTCGCCAGAGCTCTGGCAATGGAAATACGTTGCCTCTGACCACCGGAAAACTCATGAGGATATTTTACGCCCGCTTTCCAGCCCAATCCGACATGATCGAGCAGATCAGCCACAATTTGCTGAACCTGCTGTTCAGATTCAGCCAGACCATGAAAGCGAATAGGCTCGGCAATAATATTATTAACTGTCATCCGTCCATTCAGGCTTGAATAGGGATTCTGGAAAACCATCTGAATCTGTCGTCGGATAGGGCGGCGTTTTTTATCATCCAGCCTGCTGATCTCCCTGCCCGCGTACAGAATGTCTCCGCTGTCTGGCGTATAAAGACCCGCAATGACTCTGCCAATGGTTGACTTGCCCGAACCCGATTCACCCACCAGCCCGAACGTTTCGCCTTCCACTACATTAAAGGAAACATTGCTGGATGCCTGAACGTATTTACGGTTTTTCTTCAGAAACGCGGACTGGGTTTCAAACTTCAAATTGACACTCTGAACATCCAGCAGGCAGCCGTCATGAAGCTGCTTGCCTTCAATGACTTCCTGCTGCCCAAGCCAGTGATTTTTAACATCAATGTGTCGGGCTTCAACTTTCTCAATGTATTCAACCCTTGGAAATCGATGCAGTTTGATATCTGCCCTTGGCACTGCACTGATCAGGCTTTTTGTATAATCGTGGATTGGGTCGTGGAGAATCTGTCGTGTAGTACCCACTTCAACCATTTCCCCCATATACATTACCGCTACCCGGTCAGTCGTGTTGGCAATCACCCCCATATCGTGGGTGACAAGGATGCAGCCCACATCGCGTTCTTTGCAGAGTTTGCGAATCAGCTGCAATATCTGATCCTGTACCGATACATCCAGTGCCGTAGTGGGCTCATCCGCAATAATGAGCTCCGGATCACAGGACAGGGCGATGGCAATCACCACCCTCTGTCGCATACCACCGGAAAACTGATGCGGATACTGTTTTATGCGAATTTCAGGTTCAGGAATACCAACCGCCCGCAACATGGCAATGGCTTTTTGGGTGGCAGCCTGTTCATTCAGCTGCAGGTTCGTACGTATGGTTTCAACCAGTTGTGTTTCTATGGTCAGCAACGGGTTCAGGGATGTCATTGGGTCCTGAAAAATAAAACCGATTCGACTCCCCCTGACCTGTCGAATAGCCTCACCGGAATAACCCGATATTGCCTCACCTGCCAGAACCACCTGCCCGGAAGCCACACGCCCCGGCGGGCTCAACAGATCAATAATGCCATTACCAATGGTAGATTTTCCTGCCCCTGACTCACCGACCAACCCAAGAATTTCACCCCGGCTCACCGTAAAGGAGACATCGTTCACTGCCACAGCGACGCCGTGACGGGAGGGAAATTCAATACGCAGGCTATTCACTTCCAATAAAGACACGCAGCCCCCTTACAGACAGCAACAATCCCTGCAACCACCTGCATAATTCATTGTTATTTATGGCGCACGAATGCTCTGCCAGATCTGGCTGCGGACGGGTAGGAATCTGCCTGCTGAGAAATCAGGTTCACTCAGTAAAATAAAAAACCTGCGGAAGCGACAAAGCTTTTGTTAAAAAAATAGTTGTCGCATGATTAACCATGTTTGATGAATAGTTTTTCGAATATTTATTGGCAGCCCGTACCACGCATTCGGGCAATCTGCCTGCACTATATCAGAGAAAATAAGAGGAATAAAACACAAGACAGTATTCGTATATAAAAACGACAACCTGATGAAAGCTGCCGTTTAAACTGTCTGGGCTGATAATTATGCAGTTTGTATAGTGCGTTCAGCGAACCAGTTACGACACATCTGCATATAAATACCATAAGGGCGTCCCATCAGAATCAGCGCACCCAACTGCCCCATGCAAGCCGTGATGACCTGATCGACAGAAGCTCCGGAAGTGCCGACCAGCACCGCATAAACAGGTAACTGAAAGGTCAGGAAAGCGACAATGTCCATTACGGCATCGACAACAGAACCACTGACCACTCTGCGAGCCTGAGCCATAATCCAGTCACGGTAAATGCCGTAGGGACGAGCAATCAACAGGTTAACCGGGATACTTAACAAGCGTGAATGCAACGACTGCTCAATGCTTAAACCAGCAACAAACAATTCAACAGACATACCGACCACTATACCAAAAGTGATCAGCGCAAAGGTATCTGCAATGGTTTCACGCTTAATGGACATTTTTATCCCCGGACAATCAAGACAATAGAGACTCCCTGCGCCAATAAGGCACAGAAGAAAAACGGATAGTGTTTGAACGACAGATGAAGAACATCACCTGTTTTCGACGGGGCTAATTTAACGCCAAAACCATAGTATTACAATAGTAGAAATCTTTGAATTAGCACCCAAACCAGAAAATAAAACTGGAAAATAAATATAATGCTAACAATATAACCTAAAACAAAAGATACCAAGCAGAAACATCCACCAAAACCATTAAACAAGCCTCTCTGATTCATATCAATCCGCAAATTTCACCCCTCGTGTATAGTCTGACGGGGCCTTTTGCGGCTACAGTTTAGCGACCTTTTTCATCCCAGCCTGGACAAACGATGCACTCCGAAATTTTTGCCACACTGGCAGCTCTCAGACAACAGCAACCGGTGGTTCATAACATCACCAATCAGGTGGTCACCAACACCACAGCCAATGCACTTCTCGCCATTGGTGCCTCTCCTGTAATGGCGCACGCCCCGGAAGAAATGATCGATATGGTCAGTATCGCCAATGCACTGGTGATCAACACCGGCACGCCTTCCCAAGGTCAGCGCCAAGCCATGAAGGCTGCTATTCATGCAGCCAAAGAGCAGGGCAAACCGTGGATTCTTGATCCGGTAGGAGCCGGTGCCACGCCTTATCGTCTGGAGTTAAACTCGGAGCTACTTGAGTTGCAACCTAACGCCATCAGGGGTAATGCTTCTGAAATTTTAACCCTGCTGACCGGCTCACCCACAGGTCGAGGAGTAGACAGCGCCTGCGAAGACACCTTCAATGAAACACTGGACTACCTTCAGGAACAGGCAGGAAAGCTGAAGACCGTTCTCGCCGTAACCGGTGCAACTGATTACATTACGGACGGCAACCGTTTAGCCACTCTGACTAACGGTCACCCCATGATGGCCAAAGTCACCGGCACCGGCTGTACAGCAACCGCAATAACCGGTGCCTTTCTTGCCAGTTGCGACGATCCATGGCTGGCAGTGGTTGCCAGCATTGCCTGTCTGGGTATCGCAGGCGAAAAAGCGGCCTTTTCTGCCAAAGGCCCCGGCTCACTGCAAATGCATCTTCTCGACGAGCTATACCTGCTGGACGAAGAAACGATTAAGACCCGCTTAAGCCTGAGCAGTCAATAAACAACAAGACAAAGACAGTGGGTGCGGCTTTTTGTAGATGCAAGTCCGCACCCTATGCAACAAAAACACTAAAAAGATCAGGGAAACTTCATGCCGCTACCTACGCCCCCCTTACCCAGCATCAAAACCATGGCAACGCCTCTGCGACTGATGCCTGATGAATTGATGACTGCCCCCCTGGAAAAAGCAGTCAACCTCGTCTTTCGCCAATCAATTGAAGAGGGCGAGTTTGACTTTATGGAAAACCGGTGGGTAAAAATACACGTCACAGATGCAGAACTGGACTTTCATATCGGCTTTGATGGCAAGCAACTTAAAGCAGCCAAACACCGCCCGTGTGATGTAGCGTTCTGCGGCAACAGCAGTGCATTCAAAACACTGGCCTTACGCCGGGAAGACCCTGACACGTTGTTCTTTCAACGTCGTTTAATGATTGAAGGTGATACTGAGCTGGGGCTTGGCCTGAAGAATTTGCTCGATAGCATTGATACCGAACAACTACCTAAACTGTTTCAAACATTAATGAAAGTAGGCAATAAAATAGAAGACCTTAATCATAAGGCATAAAGAGTTGCGCAGGCTGGGACAAACGCAATGCGATTCCCAGCCAATCACTTCAAGTCATCAATGATATCCGGATTAACTCACCTTCTCATTAGCAGGTCTTTGCCTGAACCATTTTCCCAGTAACCATTGCACTGATCCTCTGCAGGACCGTCACCATAAGGTTGACCTGCCTTGATGACTCCTGCCAGGTTCTGTGCAATATCCAACACATCGTGAGAATGCGCTGACAGGCGCATAGAATCAACCCCCAGCCTTTCCATATCCTGCCAGCGATCAAGAATATTCATACAATGACCAGACATGGTCTGAATACCATTCAGGGTAAACAGTCGTTGATTTTCCTGGGTAGCCAGAGGAATCCCCTGCGGAACCTTCAGGCAGATAAACTCGCATTCGTCTTTACCCCTGTCGTTTGCCCTCGCAGTAAAACAACGGGCTGAGTAAGCCAGCGGCATATAACCGTAACTGAATACTTCGGTTTCAATCTTATCAGCAAGTTTCAGCGCTTCAGCCTGCATTAATATATCGGCCAATTTTTGTTCGGAGAGTTCCAGAGGCAAAACCCAGCGTTTCAAGCCCAGTTTATACAACTGTTTAAGGGTATAGGCATTATAAATATTCAGCGATGGCCCGGTACAAAATTCAAGACCGTTAGACGACAAAAACTTAACCGCTGACATGTCATTCGCTTCAACCATAAATTCATGGTTGTCACAGATTTTACGCACCTGTGATAATTCAGATTCTGATTCCAGCAGTGTCAATGTAGACAAAATAACTTTTTTTCCCGCGTCCGTCAGCATCCGGGCAATCGCCATCCAGTCGCCATGACTCAGCTCCCGACGCTTGGAACAGGTGACCTCGCCCAGACAAACACGGTCAATATCAGACCGGGATACCTTCTCATAAAAATCAAAAACATCCTGCCGGGACCAGAAATACAACACGGGTCCGAGTGTGGTTTGCATTCGGTCATTCCTCCTGAATGATCAGAATCCATTAAAATAATTCTTGGACAATCAATTACTGCCAGGGTCGGCTATAAGCACCCAGTGTCGTCTGGCTACCTTCGGACAACTTGCTAAGTTCTGCCATCCAGCGAGACTCTGGTTGTAATTCATTCTTATTCGACTGCCAGGCATTTAGCGCCTCTCGCCAGATTCGGGTGACGGCAGCTACATACGCCGGACTACGCTGGCGACCTTCGATTTTCACAGCACTAATACCCATTTCTGATAGCTGTGGAATCAAATTCAGTGTGTTCAGACTGGTTGGCTCTTCCAATGCATGCCTGACATTACCCTGCACTTTAAATCGCCCCTTACACAAAGTCGGATAGCCCGCCTGCTCATGAGACGAGAACCGGTCAATCAGAACATCATTCAACCGGGTTTCCATACTGCCACCGGCTCCCTGCTCCCAGCGTACAGCGGACGCCGGTGAGCAGGCACCTGCCGTATTGGGGGACTCACCCGCGACATAAGACGACAACAGACAACGACCTTCCGCCATAATACAAAGACTGCCAAAGGCAAACACTTCAAGCTCTACCGGACTCTTCTGAACCAGTGCTTTAACCTGCTTTAATGACAGTACTCTGGGTAAAACAGCACGACGAATATTGAACTGCTCATGGTACAGTTCCAGCGCAGCAACATTGGTTGCCGAACCCTGAACGGAAAGGTGCAAAGGCAACTGCGGGTATTTCTCGCAGGCATAGGCCATAACGCCCATATCAGAAGCAATCAACGCATCCGCCTGCAAATCGGCACAGGCATCAACGGCATACTGCCAGCGTGACCACTGACCCGCCTGGGCGTATGTATTCACAGCAACAAACAGACGGACATTATGATCGCGGGCATAATCCAGCGCCTTCAGTGCACGCTGGTCTGAAAAATTCAGACCGGCAAAGTGTCGGGCATTAGTGTTATCCCGAAAACCGATGTAAACGGCGTCGGCACCATTATCTACGGCTGCTTTTAATGATGGGTAATTCCCTGCCGGGCAGACCAGCTCCATAGTGCGCTCCCTCGTTCTGGTCTGTTAAGACTATCACAGGCAGACTGCATAGGTATTGATCCCTATCAAGCCGATTGCGCTAAGGATTGCAGCGGGTAGGTTTGCAGTGTGCGGTAGGTGGTGCCTTCCGGGCCAGTCCCACTTTGCATCAGCACCACTTCACAGATACTCATACGAAAGCTTGGCATATTAAAAAAGTGTCTTGGGGAAACATGGTGATGTTGTTTGAAGCGAGCGAGCGTCACATGAGGGCGAAAATTGCGCAGTTCCTGTCTTAATCCGCAGGACACTGCCGCTTCTTCACAGATTCTGGCCAGACTGTTGAGCTGCTGACCGGAGTGCATACTCAGGGCGAGTACTCTTGGCCGGTTAGCATCAGGAAAGACTTCGTAACGGCCGGTCATTGCAGAAAAAGCAGATTCCCGATCGAAAGCTGATTTCAGGTGTTTGCTGTATTGCTCCAGTTGCTTCTGATGACACTCACCCAGAAAATGCAGAGTAATATGCTGCTGTTGAGGAGCGATCCAGCGCATTTTATGCACAAGGGAGTCACCCGCACGATTCTGTGCTTTCTTATGCAGGGTCGCCGCCAGCTCCAGCGGTAACCTGACAGCAACAAAAGCACGAATTGTCTCTCCAGTTGATGTTCCGCATGAACTCATATTGGTGGAACTCATTGTTATGGGGCTTGTTGTACCGGAGCCCGCTCTACTGACACTCGTTACATGATATCTGGCTGGATGATGAATAGTGTTATGCTGTTCTCTGGTCATCTGGTACTTCATAATTCGATGCTTCGCCTGCACACTGAACATTCACTATCTCAATCAGCGACGGGTCTACCTTAAGCCCCAGCCCTGTGGCCAGGTACTTATCCGTTGTATTTTCCGGAAAAATCTCCAAATCATGGTCAACGCTCATGACTGGTCGAGAACACTCTCTTGTCTCCGGGAAAATAATTATGCCTGCAACCATAGAAAAATACGAGTCAGATTACGCATTTTCACGTAGAACAAAACCTGAATAGCTGCAATAAAACCACTGATTGACCAGAAATCCGCCTAAGAAAGGTGACATTCAGCCAGTGCCTGAAGCAAGCGGCGGTTAGGTTTGATACCCGAAAAAAGTGTCTGGCCGGAAAACTCCGGAGGCAGCTTTTCCGGCAAGGGAACAATGTGATCCGGTATCTTGAAACGTGCTATCTTGCCTGCCAGATAACCTTTTGTAAACGTTTCATCAACGGTTTCATTGACCATTTGAACAAATGCAAAAGGTCGCTGACCAAACTTCTCATCAGCAACGGCGACGACCACAGCCTGTAGAACCCCTTTGCAGGTCAATAACGCCTGTTCGATCTCTTCAGGATGAATATTTTCTCCCCCGGAGATCATCATATTGTCCTTTCGGCCAAGAACACGCAGCTGGCTCTCATACCATTCCCCCAGATCACCGGTATGAAACCAGCCCTCATCGTCTGCCACAGATGTCACTCTGCCCGACTTTTCATCCGATTGACTGTAATACCCCAGGCACAAAGGTTTTCCTGCCACCAGAATTTCACCGTCGTCGGCTATTTTGACCCGACGAAAAGGAAGAACATCTCCGGATGTCACCCCTTCCGGAGTGAAAATTGGTACGCCTGTACAAACCTGAGAACTCATCTCGGTCATTCCATAGGTGGTCAGCACTCTGATCTTTCTATCCTGAACCCGTCTGACCAAAGAGGCTGACGCGACACCACCACCAAGCAAAATATATTTCAGCCCGGTTTCTGCCAGATCCATACCCTGACTCACCACAATCTGCTGCAGCTGGGTATTCACCATTGAACTATGGGTGACAGGCAGTGACATCAGCAGCTGAGATAATGGCAAACCCTGTTGATCAATCAAAATCGCTGCACCCGCCAGCAGGCAACGTATGACAATACTAAAGCCGCCAACATGAAATAGAGGCAGAGACAACAGCCAGCCATCTTCAGCGGTCAGTTCAATCAAAGCCGCAGAGCCTCTGGCACTGAATAAATGATTATCCAGACTGTGCGCCACGGCTTTAGGAACACCAGTGGTGCCGGACGTTGGTATCAGGTCAAATATCCTGTCGTTATCCACTGGGATGTCTGTCTTCACACTGACCGGGCTGGCTAACAATTCAGGTTTCCCAACCTGTTGCAATGCGTTCCCATGAAAACGGTTATCGCTGACATACGCTTGAGCGCCTACCCTGTCGGCGTATTCCAATATCCGCGATTCCGGATGTGCAGGGTTGACCGGGCAATACACCCATCCGGAGCGCAGGCAGGCCAGAATCACCACCACGGTTTCCACTTTGTTCTGCAGCAACACCAACAGCCGATCCCCAATGCTCAGCTCGGGCGCCAGCTGTTGACGATAAGCCTCAACCCAGACATCCAGCTGCAGGGCAGAAACGGGGCGATCATTTATCTGCATCACCCTGTGATCAGGAGAGATCAGGGCTATCTTGCGTAAAGGACATTCAGTCATAACAATTCCATTTGCTGTAATACGTGATCAGGCAGCCGCTGCCAGAGCGCAACCGAATCATCAAACAGGTGATGCTTAAAAGCATTCAGCGTATCCAGTCCGGCCGCTTCCCGGGGAGTCCAGACTCGTGCCAGCGCCGACAGGGTATTGACACCCAGCACGGATTCAAAAGAAGAACTGACAACACAGTGAACACCTGCGTCTCTGCCGGCATTAACCAGAGATTCACAGCGGCGGATACCGCCCACCAGCGTTGGCTTGATCACCAAAGCGGCAAGACCAGACTGGGGAGCAAATTCAAACTCCGGGTTTTGTAGAGTCTCATCCCAGGCAAACGGCATCTTGGTTGCTTTATAAAAAGCCTGCTGGCTGGCAATAAAACTGCCAGAGGCATTATTCACCGGCTCTTCAATATAAGCGATTCGGGCAGGATCAATATGATCAACAAATTTAACCGCCTGCTCTACAGACCAGCGCCGGTTAGCATCCAGTTTCAGACAAACTGTTTCAGGCAAAGCGTCCAATAACTGCCGGGTTCGATAAATGTCTGACTTCAGTTCACCCCTCGCCACTTTCAGCTTAAAGGCTGCGGGCCAGCACGATGACCAGTCGTCAATACACTGCAGCATGTCGGCAGTTGATCCGGTTAACAGCGGCGCTACCGGTAACTCTGTTTCAGGATCATCTGCCAGAATAGCGGGCAATGAAATCGCCGATTCCAGAGCAAAAGCAACCGAAGGGTAAACCGGCTGCCCACACCATTCCTGACTATTGAACGACTCCGGATCAACCTGCTGACCCAGCAGAGAAGACATCAGCGCACCGAGTTGCTGGCGCGCCTCATCAAGACTTTCAGAGCTGAAATCAGGAAGAGGCGCTGCTTCACCATAGAGATAACCAACCCCAAAACCATCGTCGTTTACCTTCAGCTCAAGAACCAGCCCCTGTCGTGCATTCAGCTTGGTGCCTTTCAGCGGTAATGGCCAGGCCAGCGGCAGATTGTATTGATACAGGCGGGCACCAATGATTTCCATCTTGCCCTTACCCTTTCTCTTTCACTTTGAAATCGTTCACTTGGCACTCGTGCGCATCGACATGACTCAACTGCTGCCTGATAACATCAGCCATCCCCGAAGGCTGCTCACAATGAACGTTGTGACCTGCCGCTGCTATTTTGTGCAGACCGGACAAACTGCCAGACTTGTGCAATCGCAAGGCAATCTCAGCAAATTTCAAATCCCGTTCACCGTAAAAATAGTGAACAGGAAATGAAACGTCTTCCATCCGTCCCCAGCAGGCAGGTTGCCGGGACAAACTGCAGTGGTCCAGAATATCACCCAGATGTTGTCCATCCTGATTCACACCCAGACGATGCGCCATCAGAGCCTGTCGCTGCTGGCTGTTCAGGTCAGCAAACACGGGCTGGTGATACCAGCGTTGTAAAACCTCGTCCAGCGGCTCTGTACGAAACCGTTCCGCCCATTCCTGATCAGTCTGCCTGCGGATGGAACGGTCAGTCTCGGACTCAAGACCCGGATGGCAGGATTCCAGCAGCAACTGTTCAACCCGGTCACCATGGCTCAGACTGTGCAATAGCGCCAGACGACCACCCAGTGAATAACCCAGAAGGCTGTAGCGCTTGAGATCCAGCTGCTGCAGGGTCAGATCCAGAATATCGCTGAAAGCAGTAAAAGCATTGTTGTCCGGTAATTCAATGCTCCGGCTTTTAGCATGGCCGGGGAGATCAACAGCAACAAGATAAAAATCATCTTCCAGCAGCGACACCAGAGGCAGCCAGTCTTCACTGTCTCCCAGAAAACCATGCAGCAATACCAGGGCAGGACGCCCCCGAATACCCCAGGTTCGATAAGCAAGATTATTCATTACAACTCCTCTACCCGGGTAATGATCTGACTGATGTCACAGGCAGCTTCCCCCGGTGCCGTTTTAACTTCAAGCAGGGTACACCCGGGACTTTGCAACGACAGCTCAACAGCCTCTTTGAAAGCCGCAGTGGACTCCGGGCACCGGTACTCTATACCAAACATTGCCGCTGCGTAACGGGCATCCAGACCGTGCGGTGTTGTGAAATAATCAATAGCCTGATGCTTGATGGCCGAATCGCCCTTTGCCAAAGGCAGCAGATTAAAAATGCCGCCCCCGTCGTTATTAAGCAACACAATCAACATAGGCACATCAAGCTGCCTGACCAACTGTAAAGAATTCAGGTCATGCAGAAACGAAATATCACCCACCAGCAAAACCAGTGGCTTTTTCGTTGCCACACAACACCCGGCAGCAGTTGCTACCAACCCGTCAATGCCACTGGCACCCCGATTAGTGTAGACACCATAGGAGCGGTGGGCAGAAAACATATCCATCAGACGTATGGGTAAGCTATTACCAATAAACAACGAAGCCTCTTCAGGCAGCAGTGCTGAAAGATGAGTACCAATCCAGCTTTCCGATAGCTCTTCAACCTGCTGATGTCGTACGACAGTAGACACTTTTTGTCCCAGCATCCGGAATGCTTCCAGCCAGTCTGGCAGCAAGGGAGCATCTGAAGCGGAATGCAACTGCGCCAGCTGATGGCAGATCCTGCCAATATTGCCCACCATACGATAGGTCTGCGAGTGTCCGGTATCCATCCGCCTGATTTCCCGCCCCAGCATGTAATAGTGCTGCCAGCGATGACTACCAAGAAAACGATCCAGTCGTTTGGAAATAAGATGTCCGCCAATCTGGAAAACACGATCCGCCTGACACATTAATGCTCTGCCAGAGCGGGATGACAGCAGCAAGTCGCAGTGTGGAATCACAGCTGGGTGTCCGTGCAGCTGAGACTGAATATCGGCCAGCACCGGCCAGCCCAGCCTTTGCGCCAGAGCTAACACCGCTTCTACATCGTCACTGGTTCTTAAACGACCTACGACCACTAATCCCTTGCCAGACATAAACTCGGACCAGGGCACAGGACTGGCATTCAAACCGCCATCGCCGTGTAGTTCATATTCGGTATGAGCCGCATCGGACTCGGTCCAGCGAGTGGTTTCAGCCAGATAAAGAGAATAATCCTCATCACTCTTGTACGGATACAGCGGCTCCCTGAACATACAGTTAATGTGCAATGGCAAACCTTGCCGACAGGAACGGGCATAAGCCTGATCAATACTGGTCAATAACCAGTTAGCAGGAATATCCAGACTGGGCGTTGGCAGCCGAATCGTTGCGCCCGGATAACCGGAAAAAATATCTTGCTGTTCAATGGCCTGGTTGGCACCACAGTCAATCAGCTCTGGCGGCCGATCGGCCGTGATGATCACCAGCGGCACACCCGACTGTCGTGCCTCGACAATCGCCGGATACAGATTGGGTACAGCCGTTCCCGATGTGGTAATCACTGCAACCGGTCTGCCACTGCTCTTTGCCAACCCAAGGGCAAAGAAAGCCAGCCCCCGCTCATCAAAATGAACGTGTTGTTGCAGATGAGGGTGAACAGCCGCCGCCAGGGTCAAAGGTGCCGAGCGCGAACCCGGAGCGATACAGACATGCTCCACGCCCAGCCGCCAGAGTTCTTCCAGCAGCAGTGCAGACCATAAGCTATTCAGATTGGGATGCCGGGTTGGAAATTTCATCAACAGATTCACACAAAAGCTAATTGAGGTGGAGTACTTATGTTTGCTGTTTTCAGAGCGCAACAGTTTCCTGCTCTGCATCCTTTAACAGGGAATACACGGTAGCCAGCTTATTGTTCAGTTCCTGCCATTCTTCAGCGGCAACAGAACCCTGAACAATGCCACCACCGGAAAACAACGACAGTTGTTGCAGATTGTCTGACAACCTTCGTAACAGGCCGGAACGAATAGTCACCGCCATCTCGGTATGCTCCGGTGAGACAATGCCAAAAACGCCTGCATAGAGCCCACGGGCATAACCTTCGCGCTGTTCAATAAATGACATAGCCACTTCACGACTGGTGCCGCCCACAGCGGGCGTTGGGTGCAGAGCTGTCAGTAGCTGCGCATCGGTCACTCCGGCATGAAGCACGCCCCGGATCAGATAACGCAAATGCTGAATTGACTTGAGTTTGACCACGGAATGACTCCGGTCTGCTTCCAGCGACTGACACAAAACACCCAGTCGCTCACGTATATCATTCAGCACCAGCCGGTTTTCATGAATATTTTTGCGATCACTCAACAGCGTCTGCTCCAGCACCTTATCTTCTTCACGGGTGCCCCCTCTGGGCGTAGTACCCGCCAGTGCTTCTGTATGAAGCACCCGCCCGCGACGAGCCATCAGCCGCTCCGGCGTGCAGCCAAAAAACAGATCGCCACATTTGGCTTCAACGGCAAAAACATACGAGCGAGGATTAGCGGTACGCCAGCGCTGCAACAGCCGCCACGGACTGAAAACACCTTCAATGGTGAGAGAAGCGGAACGGGAGAGTACAACTTTCTGCATCTCACCCGCTGCAAAGGCGCGGGTTGCTTTAGCAATATTGCCATTCCAGCCAGCCTGATCCGGCTGATACTGAACGGGCCCAAGCTGATACGCTTCCCGCGCTCCGGTCACCTGCCAGTTAATAGCGTCCAACTGCTTCAATGTACTGCGAATACCTGATTGCCAGAGTTCGTCCGTACCAGCCTGAATATAACAGGCCAGTGTCGCCCCTTTTCGGGTAAGTTGCATCTCAATGCCGGGCAGATAAACACATCCGTAGCCAAATGTCGGCCAGACCATACGATCCACATCCGAAAACGACAGCCACAACAGTGAACGGGCTTTTTCCGCCCAATGACCGGAGTCGTTTATCAGGCGCTGAACCGTATTCGTAGCCTTCGACAGCTCCTGCCTCGATGGAATGGGCATTTTCCAGCACTGCCCCAAGGTCGCAATTTCTATATCAGCGTCCCGGTCACGCCAGTAAGAGCGCTGTAAGTGGGCGTTCTGGTGTTCCAGCCAGGTTAACAGGTTGCACACAGGTACAGGCTGCTCGATGCGTACAAAAGGTACACCCGGCGCAGGCTTGTGCAGAAGTTGCTGCAAACGTTTGGTTAACACAGGTGTATGAATATTAACTTCTTGCATTGTTATAGCCGGAGAGCAAAATTATCTCCCGAAAAAACCCCATCATCAGTGTGTCAGGTAAATCGGCAAATTTTACGTACATGCACTGATCACTACAGGTTGGTATTTTCCGAAACGGTGCGTAAGATAGCTCTGAAAGTTGTAAATGACAGGATCGAGTATGGCAACCAATGGCGAATCTGCCAGAAAATGGCTTGAAGCCAATCAGCACAAAACGTCTCCGGAACGTATTCGCCAGATTCGCGATAATATAGTCACGAAGTTACAGCAGCTGGATGATACTGACCATGAACACGATGGTTTGCTGGAAGCTCTGGACGTAATGGATGGCCATCTGCTACAGCTAGAACAGCAGAGCAAACCGGCTGCTCAATCTGACTCCAGCCCTGAAGACCTGCCGCCGCTGGATTACAGCCCGCTGGTTAACCATCAGGAAGAAGTGGTGCCACAGCTGAGTGCGGAAGAGAAACAGAGGCGGTTTCAGGCGTTGCTTCGTAAGGGTAAAACTCAATAAAGTAAGACTAATTAAGAGAAAGGTGGCTCTATCCGCCTTTCTCTTAATTTAAACTACTACTCCTAATTATTCAGAGTTCTCTAGTGCGCTACTCGCCGCATCCACTAGAGCTTTGTACGCACCATTCAATGCGTTAGAATCTAGAGACAACTCGGCGTTTGCAAATATATAGTTATAGGCAGTTGAAACACCATCTGTAATAACGTTTACTGTTTTAGATGCGAGATTAGCCTCTGAGCCACCATCAACCGTGATGATATCATAATTACCATCCGCAGTCTGTTTCTCTGGATCGTAGAGAAACTTCATAACTTCCCCAGTTTTGTACATAGCCGTCGCAAGCAACCCTTTCACCGCTTTACCGCCTGCTTCACCAGTTTTTAATATGAACTTAGTTACTTGAATGCTCACAGGCGGGTTTGGCCCTGTTGCATGAGTAAGAGAAGACATACTAATGAGCAATGCAAAACCGAATAAAACTTTAAAAAATGACTTCTTAAACATTTCAAATGACCACTTTAAAAACACCTAGAGGACAGAAAAAAAGTAGACCACATGATGACTATTGTCCTGAGTTATTTCTTCCATGGAAAAAACAAACGTCACAAACTACTTTTATCCGGTGGTGCACCGTGACCTTATCACCATTATCTCCCAGGCCTTTTCAGTCATCTCAAAAAATGACGTTATACTTTCAGCCGCTTGCACTCAGACACCACAAGATCGTAACTCCAGGCCAAGCCACCCGGTGCTGCGACCTCGTGCTCAATCAGTTTGTTGCACATCTGCATCGGGTTCAGTCCTTTCTTTTTCAATCGTTCCAGCGTTGATCTCAGCTCTGCATCAATGCCGTTGAGCTGACCCTGTTCATCATGACTTCCCTTTTTTCCAACACTGACTTTGACCTGTTTCATCTCGCTGCCCTGCTGCGCTGCTTTGAACGTTAATATTTCTAAGTATCAACAAGACTTTGCCTTCCTGCCAGTGCTCTATAATTTTTCAATCCGTCTTGCATGCCGTACCGCAGGAGGTCAGCATGAAACGTCTGTATTATCTGACCGGCACGCTTAACAGTGTCAGCCAGATCAGTGAAGACCTGCATCACACAGGTGTTACTGACTGGCATATTCATGTACTCAGCAAGAATGAAGCCGGTCTTTATCATCGCCATATTCACAGTGCCAATCTGTTTCAGCAGAACGATGTTATTCACTCCGGGGAACTGGGTGCCATTCTGGGCGGAATCCTCGGTCTGGTCACGGCATTTATTTTGCATCACCTGCTGCCGTTTATCTCTGAACCTGTGCCGCCACTGGTACTGCTGATGGTGGCAGGTGTTATGACACTGTTTGGTGCCTGGAGTGGTGGTCTGGCAGGTGCAATGCGGGATAACTACAAAATTGCCCAGTTTCATGACGACATAGAGCAGGGCAAACATCTCATTATGGTGGACGTTCACAAACCTCAGGAACAACAGGTTCGTCAACAGTTGCGCCAGTACCATCCGGAAGCGCTGCTCGCTGCCATCGGTTCTTCATGGATACTGCCGTTTAACCGTCGTTTCTGGTTCAGCCCGAAACGGTTATAAACCGTTTTTTTACCTATTCGGCTTTGCTGGTTCAACCAGTACAATTTTGCGCCTTTTGAATCAACAGCGAATTAACATTCCCGGAAACACTATGGAGTACGAATTTCGTCGCGATCTGACAGGTCGAGTAGAAGCCCGGTTCTCAATGGGTCATGAAGCCATGGGCAGCTGGCTGCTGGCAGAGCCTGCCGCCCGGGCCGACAGGCTGGAATCATTATTCAGCGCCATCACGGCCTTACAGACTAAGGAGTGCTGGGAGTTTAACCTGCCGGGTCAGGAATTTAACCTGAGACTGACACGCACAGATGCCTCCGTCCGCTCAACCGTCCTGCCCGAAGAGGACTGTGAAGATATGCCGGAAGACGACGACATGGACTTTTACGATCAGGAACTCTGCGCAGAATGCGGGCTGGATGATTTTAAGACCATGCTGGACGCGTGGCAGACATTTAACCTGCGGGGCTAACCTCATAGCCTGCACTCACTAATGCCGTGCAGGCATTATCCAGCTGATTCGTTTTCACTAACACATAGTCTGTGTCGTATGTTGACAGAGCAAACAGGCTGATACTGGCGTTTGCCAGTGCCGTGGCCAGCCCGGACAGAATACCTGTAAGTGAAAAATCCAGCGGGCCGGTCACTTTCAGTGCCGACCAGTCTGTTTCAGACTCTTGCGAGTTCAGGCTAATTGACGACTCACAGACAATCGACAACTCGTCGTCCATGCGCATAACAGAAAATATGTGACTGTTTAGCACGGCCTCGGGAACTTGACTGTCAACGGCAAAACGGTGAACCGAAAACGTTTGACTCAAAACAGACAGCTGCAAGGGCTTTGACATACTATCCTCCGGAAACCTGCCGGAGCCAGATCCAGCAGACGGTTAAGATTTCTGAAAATGAGCTTCAGTACTGTTGCCGCCATCCGCCCCCTGAGTGCTGCAAATTCTGTTTAGTATCAATAACGACGGAACACTGACTACTATTAACAGCCACCATAAGCTGGCAGCTACCGGAAACTGCAGGTGAGTGACCAGTAAAGCCATAGCTACAGAAGCAAAACGCACCGACTCAAGAATAACCAGCTTCTGTCTTTTTTCCAGCAGCCAGCCAATAACCAGTAACTGTATGACAAACACCACCACCCAGATCGCATTAAACCACAACGGCATCAGGTGATAACTGCCCATTATTGCCAGAGTTGCCAACATCATCAGGACAAAATGAAAACCGGCATACACCATAAGCGGTTGAGAGACAGGTGGCTGATAATTCTCATAAGCATGAATGTCCGGCATTTTCATGGGTTTGGCGACATCGGCCGGACGGTAACCGGTTCTGCGAAACCACAGCGTTAATTTATCTTTCCAGTTTCGGGTGGCTTTGCAGTCCTGCCACATATCAGAATACAAATGCAGGTTCGCCCACACCGGGTTCCAGCTGCGCAACGGTTTCAGTGTGCCGTAGCGAATCGGCTCATACTGTTCATCTTCTTCCTCAAAGGTTCCGAACAGGCGATCCCAGAGAATAAACACTCCACCGTAGTTCTTATCCAGATAACGACGATTCTTTGCGTGATGCACGCGATGGTTTGACGGAGTGATAAAAATCCACTCCAGCCAGCCCAGTTTTGGCACATGACGGGTATGAACCCAGAACTGGTACAACAGGCTAATTAGTCCAATCGTGAGATAAACCACAGGCGGAATGCCCACCACCGCCATGGGAATATAAAACAGCCAGCCAAACAGGAAGCCACTGCTGGTCTGACGCAATGCCGTTGTCAGATTGTATTCTTCACTCTGGTGGTGAACGGCATGGGCGGCCCAGAGAATATTCACTTCATGACCCATGCGGTGAGTCCAGTAGTAACAGAGATCATAGAATACAAAGGCCAGCCCCCAAACCCACAAAGACTCTGCACTCATTTCCCACAGGGCAAACACACTGTAGAAGCCGGTATAAACGCCTGCAATCACGACCTTGGTGAGAATACCGGAGGTGATGCTGACCATGCCTGCACTCAGGCTATTGATCGCATCACTGAAATGGTAATAGTCTTTTTTTCTGACAACAGTAGCGATCAGCTCGATAGCGATCAGCACCATAAAAACCGGAATGGCATAAACGATGTAGTCCACGATATTGATCCATTATTATTGTTATTGTCTGCAAAAACAGCCACCTTATTCATGGCTGCCCAATACTCTACCGCGAAACTACAACAAGAAGAACCTTATTCATCCGGCAAATGAAAACCCAGAGCGGCTAACCGCTCCTGCACTGCCTGTTCTGAACGCCGGGCATCAATTTTCAACGTGCTGAACTCACGACGTTCGGAATAATTCTTACGCATAAAATCAAATGCCAGCCTGCGAGCCTCCGGCTCCATTTTCAATAGCCGACGCATCAGGGCATCATCACGACGGATATCATACGTTGCACGCATGGCGACGGACGTCGCCTGATCGGCATCAACGGTGCCGGTAAAATCAAGCTTCATCAATGGCGGCAGGGGTGTCAGATCCCGTTGCGAGACTCTGGCCGGAAGCCCAAGAAAGCGACACAACGCCTGATAAACCATAACCGTTCCGGTGATTTTTCCGTCCAGACTGTAACCGGCAATATGCGGTGTACCAATATCCACCAGCTCCAGCAGTTCCGGATCGACGTCCGGTTCGTGTTCCCAGACATCCAGCACCACACTGAGATCATCTCTTGATTTCAAAACACTCAGCAATGCACGGTTATCAACCACAGCCCCACGACCGGCATTAATCAGAACCGTACCATGCTTCAACGCCAGCAGCTGAGATTCACCGAGCAGGTGATGGGTCGGATGACTGCCGGTGGTCGTCAGAGGCGTATGCAGCCCAATCACATCGCATCGTTCAATCAGCTCATTCAACCCTACCAGTTCAACACCCGCTTCAGGTTCCAGAAAAGGGTCATTGGCAATGACGTTTACTCCCAGCGCCTGCAGGGCACGAAAAAGCCGCCCGCCGACCTGTCCCTTGCCAACAATACCCACGGTTCTTCCCGTAATACGATAACCGTCCCGCTCTGCCAGAATATCCAGTGCGCACAGCACATACTCCACCACCGATCGGGCATTACAGCCCGGCGCACTGGAAAAACCAATACCCAGTTCATTGAGCGCTTCTACATCCACATGATCAAAACCGGCGGTGCAGGTGCCAACAAATTTCAGGCGACTGTTCTGCACCAGCTCCCGGCTCACCTTCGTCACCGAACGTGAAACCAGCACATCCGCATCGGCCAGATCATCGGCACAGATACTGCGTCCGGGCAGTGTGATCACCTCACCCAATCCGGCAAAGCATTCCCGTACAAGGGGAATATTTTCATCTGCCACAATTTTAATGGCCGGCCTGCTTGCAGCCTGCCCGGAAGCTTCAGATTTCATCACAACAGAAAACCCATCCATAAAGGGAGCGATACTAACGTCCTATTTAAAAGCTGAAAAGGATTGGCCGGAATCGATTAATTTTAACTAATGACAGGATGTTGTAGGCTACTTTTATTATCTGGTCGAATTTCTGAACATGTTTCGTTTTCTTTCTGCGCTCTTATTGTTCCTGCTGTCCGGCTGCCAACCGGGTTCGCCTGCGGATCATTTACTGGATGACTACCTGAAACGGATCAGTCGAGTGACAGAAATGGAGACACCGATTCAAGCGGAGTTTACCTACCCGGTTCTACCGCCTCTGAAGCAGCGCATTTATGATATTCCCGATATCCGCATGAAAGCACTGGCTGCCCTGAATCTGTTGGAATGCCCGAGACTGAGCAAGGTCGTGGCTTACCGGAACAGCAGTCTGGGGCGGCAAATGCTGCCCTCCCAACGACTGCACTATGAAAAAGAGCTGTTGAATGAACTGGGCGACTGTATCCATTATCTGCAGGAAACCGAACCAAAATCAGAGGTACTGCCAGAACTTAAAAGCATCAGTGAACAAAAGCAGAAACAACTGCCCGCCATTCGCTGGAATGCCCTGTTGGGTAATGTGGAACTGTCTGACCAGCTGGTGCTGAGACCAGAGTCTCTGCCTGAGGAGCACACCGGCAAAACCGGAACGCTGAATGCCCTGCTCTATCTGAATGGTTACCTGCCTGACCAAACTCTGTCCCCGCCTTACAGCCGTTCTGAAATGGAGCGACAGTTGCAGCAGCTGACCGCTTCGCACTACAGTGGGCAACTGCTTAGATCAGCTATTAAACTGACCGAAACCCTGAATACCGTTGCCGACCTGCTGGAAGCACGTCTGAAACAGCGCCCGCTGTGCCCGAATGGCAGACTGATGCCTGCCGCCGAACGATTACAAAATGTGTTTCATCTGCTTTATGCCAGCCAGATTCAGGGTTATCTGAGTCGCATTTACAGGGAAGGCAGTGAATGGCGGTCTGCCATGAAACACCTGCTTGAACAATTGCCTGCACCACCTTCGCCTGCAATGCAGCATTACCTGAACCAGATCACTTCTGACAACACTCCGGACAGTGTCTGGTACCAGCTTGAACAAGCGGTGAAGCGTCATACCTCTGCCTGGCAGGCCGTACTGAGCGAGTGCAACCTGATGCCTGCCCATCGTTAACTTCCCCTGTTGAATGCCGATAGTCTTCCCTGTGAGCAGCTTTCCTTTTCCGCCACGCCAGTTTCAGGAGACAGGGCATTTATGGATAAGAAGCCAGTAGAGAATACCAATGTCATTGATCTCTTTACCCGCAAGCCCCTTGATGAGAACGAATCCAGCAAAATCATTCGTCTGGCGCCGGAAATGGACGGTATGGAAATGCTGTACAGCAACGACGCCAACCCCGGCAAACTGTTCAGTATGAAAATTCTGTGCTGGGCTCTGACCAGAGATGGCAACGTTGACGCCATGGTTCCCTGGCTGAACCGGCTGGTGCCTGCCAGAGAGTTAAACGACCCGCTGAACGGTCACTGGGAAGGTTACTATGACAGTTTTCACGAGCTGGCCTATTTCGAACCTCCCGAGCACAAAGTACTGGAACTGGAAAGTTCAGCCAATTTTTACAACATCGAAAGCGAAGACCCTGAGATCATTCTTCAGGAAATAAACGACAACATTGGCACACATGCGATTTTATCAGAAGACAGTTTCAAAACCGTTGTGCTGGTTCATGTTACCAGTTGGCGATTGTTTAACGATGGCCGGATTCTCGCAATGGTCGCCAATGAAGAAGAAGTCGATATGACACCGATTCTGGTGGGGGATGAATGCCTTTACGCCGCTCAGGAACACGAAAACTTCCGTTATTTCTTTCACCATATTATTGCTAATAAAATCAAGAAAGGTGACCCCGATGCTATTTCGGCGTTTACCAAACTAGTGGATGAATAATGCTTTCAATTTCCTATAATTAGTGCCTGTCCGAAAACCCACAAACACTTGAAAACAGCAGCCTGTAGCCCCATATAGTACTCGAAGATTTTCCAAAACAAGCTGTTTTCACATTTATGCGCCAAACCATCAACCCACAAATGCAGTTGGGCGAAGTTGATATCTCTGCCATCACGTTTAATCCCAAGTCCAGAGACGACATTCCCCGTCTGCTTCGGGGGCTGCAACATATCTGGATAACACCTGATCTGCGACACAGGGTTTTTCAGGTGCTTGAGAACATGATTCCTGCCAGTCGGCACAACGGTCGTCCCGGTATGGACCTCTGGAACATTCTGGTTTTCGGCACTCTGCGCCTTGTCACTAATTGTGACTATGACCGCTTGCAAGAGTTGGCTAATGAACATGGGACATTACGGAAAATGCTCGGTCACGGCCCATATTGTACCCATTCCTACCACATACAAACATTGCAGGATAACATCAGCCTCTTCACACCGGAGATACTGGATCAGATTAACCAGGTCACGGTGGATGCAGGTCACCAGCTGGTTAAAAAAAAGATGAGCCGCTACATGGCCGTGCCGATTCCTTCGTAGTCAAAACCGATGTCCATTTCCCCACGGATATCAGCCTTCTGAGCGACGCTTGCCGTAAAAGCATTGAGTTTGCATCCGCTCTCTCCAATCAGTACCAGCTTCCGGGCTGGCGTCAGAGCAAATATCTTAAAGACCAGCATCGCAAACGCTACAACAAGGCTCGAAACCTGAAGCATTCCAGCGCAACCTGTGAACTGAAACAACAGCAGCGGCAGCACGACATTGAAATGGCTCACCTTGAGTACATAAAGTACAGCCTTTCAATTGTCCGCAAAGCTGAAACGACCTTGTCCTTGCTGTTGAAAAAACAACCGGATGAGCCAAGGCTGGAAAACCTCAAATACCACATAGCCCACAGCCGTCACCAGATAAACCTGATTTACCGACGGGTGATAGAACATGAGCAGATTCCCCATAATGAGAAGGTGTTCTCAATCTTTGAGCCTCATACAGAATGGATCAGCAAAGGCAAAGCCGGAACTCCGGTTGAACTGGGGTTACGGGTCTGCGTGTTGCAGGATCAGTTCGGTTTTACTTTGCATCATCAGGTCATGCAAAAACAAACAGACGACCAGGTTACAGTACCTATGGCCGAGGCTGCCAAAAAGCGGTTCCCGACATTAAGCCAGGTGAGCTACGACAAAGGCTTCTGGAGTCCGGGCAATCTTGAAAAGTTGGAAGTTCTTCTGGAACGCCCGGTTCTCCCCAAGAAAGGCAGGCTGTCAGCCAATGACAAAAAACGGGAATGCCACCCGGAATTTATCCGGGCAAGAAGGAAGCACTCAGCCGTTGAATCCGATATCAACGCACTGGAAGCGAATGGTCTCGACAAATGCCCGGATAAAGGGATAGAAGGCTTTGAGCGGTATGTCGCACTGGCTGTTGTCGCCAGCAACCTGAAGCGGTTGGGTAAAATTCTGCTGACCAGAGATCGTCAGTAGCCTTTCAGTCAGGCTCCCGTCAGTTTACTTTTGATCATGCCAAGCATGAGAGATTACTGTGCTCGTAGATAGTCGAATCAGGTTGTATTTTGAGCAGCGCAGTACAAAAAACATCCTTTGTTCGTCTGGTAACTGAAATCCAGCCGTTATCAACTTCTGTCGGCCAGGAACGACTGCCATTTTTCAGAGGTTTTCTGACAGGCACTAATTAAACCAGCTAAAAACCTTCTGAGTAACTCCCCATGAGCTCGCCGGTTGCTAAAACAACCCTAACCGACGGCGGTTTCAACCGGCGTTAATGTGAAGCCCATATCTTTAGCCTTCTGCTTCAGGGTTTTCAAAACTCTTTCTCTGTACCGCTGCTCAAAGTATTCCTGACCTTCATCTACATACTGGCTCCCATGCTTGAGCATACTGTAAACCAGCCTTGCCAGCTTATGCGCTGTTGCCGTAATCGCCTTTGGAGCACCAAGCTTGCTTCGCATTCTTCGGTAATAAGCACCCAAAGCACTTTTTGATCTGGTCAGTGAATAAGCCGCCAACCTGAATGCTGTTGCGGCTGCGCCTGGCAAACGCTTGGTTTTCCGGTTCAGAACTTTACCACCGGATATTTTGGTTCCGGGACAGAGCCCTAACCAGGAGGCAAAATGTTTAGCGGAAGGCCATCGACTCATATCCAGACCGATTTCTGAAACAATCTTCAGAGCCGTATTTTCATCAATGCCATCGATATCAGTCAGATCGACACCACTCACCCGGTTGAGCTCTGAACGCACATCAAAGTCTGGAGCGCAACGGGACTTCCGTTTTTTTGAAGGCTTATCTGGCGTAGAAGGCTTTTGAGAGTCTTTATCATCTTTGCTGTCAAATGTGTTGAGCTTCTGTTCCAGAGCTTTGTCACAAGCCCTGATTTTTTCATCATAAGTATCGTAAAGTTCAACAGCTTGCCGCAGAGCAAATACATGCTCATCCCGGTAATGCCCCTTCAGGGATTTGGCGATTTCTTCCTCGGATTTTTTGCAGTGCTTGTCACGATATCTGGCCAGCTCCACAGGATTCCGCTGCCCATTCAGTATGGCGCGGATAATAGTCATACCGGTTTTTCCGGTAATATCAGTCACCACATTATCCAGTAACAGATTCATCTGTCGAAGTGCCTTTTGCATATGCTGGATGTGGGAAGCACGGTAGCCAACAAGAGTGTCACGTTGTCGTCTATAGGATCGCAATGAACAAACCTGTTCATCCGGGCGGAACGCGCCATTGAGCAATCCGTAAGTATGTAACTGCAAAAGCCATTGGCAGTCCAGAACGTCAGACTTACGTCCGGCAACATTCTTTACATGTCGTGCATTGACCAGTTTTACATCAAGCCCCGGGATTCCAGTATTTCAAACGCAGGTATCCAGTAAATCCCGGTTGACTCCATCACAACGGTGGTAATGCCAAGCTTTACGAGCCAGTCAGCCATAGCTTCAAGGTCTGCGGTAAAACAGCCAAATGAACGCACCGGTTGTTCATCTAACTCTTCTGGCACTGCAACAAAGTGTGACTCTGACCCGATATCAATACCGGCGGCAAAGAGATTGATTTTCTCCAGATGTCCAGCAATACGCTTTTTGACTCTGTCAGAATGGGAACGGTTGGATTTGCTGCGGCGAGACATGGTTTACCCTCTATACTTCTGTGCGAAGGCATATCCGGATATGGGGCTGTCGATGATTCGCATTCTTCCGAACGAGATCGCATATTGCGTCATCAGTGATGTTGTCGCCAGCTCCCCGACCACGCTTTCAAACGGGCAAAAGGCACCAGTGTGTTTACGGTCTCTGGTCCGGATATGTCTTCCTTTCTATCATAGGCATGTAGGCAGTAGTTGGGAGAAAAGTTACTCATAGATGTTCAGCCGGGGGCCCGGCTTGGAGCGCTTTTAATTAAACGAAATGCTGACAAGCCTTTCTTTCTCGAAGTCTCTTTTACATCACCTCACGCCCCCATGTCTGCACCCGATGACTATATGAAAAGGTTTGAACACCTGGGAGAAAGGCAGACGCTGGCTGCCATAATTTCCAGCATGGACGACAATATCGGTTTAATTCTGGATAAGCTCAAAAAAGAAAACCTGACAGACAACACCATGGTCGTTCTGTTTTCCGATAACGGCGGCAAATTCGTACACGGTGGCGATAATGGCCCACTACGAGGTGAAAAGGCCGGGGCATTTGAAGGCGCCATTCGTGTGCCTTTTGCCGCAAAACTGCCGGGCAAAATAAAACCGGGCACCCGTTCCGACACCATGATCAGCGCGCTGGACCTTTTCCCGACCACCGTAAAACTGGCCGGAGGGGAAATCGATCCGGAATGGGATCTGGATGGTAAAGACATCATGCCGGTGCTCAGTGGAGAAACCACTGAAAGTCCACACGACACACTGTTCTGGCGCTATGGTGAAAGCTGGGCTCTGCGTCAGGGCGAATGGAAACTGGTGCAGAATCGCAGAGAGAAAGCAGGTCTTTAAAACCTTGCCGATGATATCGGTGAAGAAAATAGCCTGATAAATGAGTTTCCGGAAAAAACCCGACAAATGCGTAAAACCTGGCAGGAAATGAGTAAAGAGTTTGGTGGCGCAGAGTGGGGACGCTTCAAAGGTAAAACCGATCGTCGAATGAGGTAAGGTTAAGCTATTCATGGATGACAAACAGCCTGAAGGATAATTTCATCCATCAGGCTGTTCAAAGCCAGTTACCGATGAATACCGCCCATTCTTACCCAACTAGCCGGCCTTCCCGATAATCCACAAATGCCTGCTCTATTTCTTCATCAGAATTCATAACAAACGGGCCTGACTGAACCACCGGCTCATTCAAAGGTTCACCGGCAAGGACAATGAATCCACTCTCTTCACTGGCTGTGAGCTCCAGATCTCCCGACTCGCTCAATACCGCCAATGAAGATTGATTAACCGGAATAACGGATTCATTGCCAACAACGTTCACTGAGCCATGATAGACATAAATCATGACCTTGCTGGTCGTCACTGGTAAAACCAACCGGCCATTAGTATTAATATTCACATCCAGCATCAGAGCCTGCGTGCCTTCACGAACGACCGGCGCCTGAATCTGAGTTTCCTCATTGTGTAATGCCCCGACAAGTACACGACACTTGCCATCTGGTAAGATCCACTCGGGAATATCAGCACGATTGACATCAAGATATTGTGGATCGCTCATCTTGGCCTGTCTGGGTATGTTCAGCCACACCTGAAAACCATGCAGGCGATCCTGCTCGGGTAACGGCATTTCCGAGTGAATGACACCCCGTCCGGAATTCATCCATTGCATACCGCCATTACCCACTTCCCGACGATTGCCCATATGATCCTCATGGCGAAAACCGCCAACCAGCATGCAGGAGATGGTTTCTATTCCCCGATGCGGATGGGGCGGAAAGCCGCCACCCAGAGACTCGTTATCATCTGCTTTCAGTTCATCCAGCATAAGAAAAGGATCCATCAGCCGGTGAGGCGGCTGACTCATTATTCGTTTCAGTTGTACACCGGCGCCGTCGGAAGCGGGCACTGCATCTATACAATGAATGACGCTTCTTGTGGATTTCATGTTAAACCTCCAGGTGTTCAATAGCGTGCTCTGCGTCCTGCAGGGCTTTACCCCTCACATCACTTATTGCCAGCCCCTCGGCATAAACAAACTGAACGTCGTCTATTCCAAGAAACGCCAGAAAATCGGTGACATAACGGGTTTCTGTATCTTTGGGTGTACCTTTATACAGACCGCCACGGGTTGTCAGAACATAGGCTTTTTTTCCGGTTAACAACCCCACTGCCCCCTGATCGGTGTATTTGAAGGTAATGCCCGCCCTGGCAATATGATCAAAGTAAGCTTTCAGCGTTGAAGGAATGCCAAAGTTATACATTGGCAGCCCCAGCACCAGAATATCCGCTTGCTGCAGTTCATTAATCAACTGATCTGACAGCTCCGCTGCCTGACTCTGGCTTTCACTTCGCTCGGCAGCCTGAAGGGTAAAGCCCTGAAAGCTGTCTGCCGTTAAATGAGGAACCGGTTTGGCGGCGAGATCCCGATGAATGACTTCAGCATCCGGCTGTTTGACCAGCAGGCGACTGATGAAAGTCCGGGCCAGTTTCGAGGATTGTCCGTCTTTACCAAACAGACTTGAAGAGATATTCAGAATGGTGCTCATGGTGGGCTCCTGTCAGCAGGTTTGTATTTTTTTCAACATACTTATCAATTTATCGTCGAATATTACGAAATAAAAGACGAAAATTTGGAGCTTATCTATCCATTTTTTCGAAAATAATAAACAGGGAGGGAACTAACAGCAGGGTATATTGATCAAAAGGGTTCGGAAACAGGTAATTGTTTTTTTGTCACAGCTGACAAACCCCAACGGAGCGCAGAATGGATACAGCTTTTCAAAATGATCCTCTATTCAGGTCATGTTTTGTGCCGGACTTTCGCTCTTACGCCCCTGATGGCGTTGAAAAGGATGATTCGACTCTGTGGGGGCGTATACTTTCTCAAAGTGAATTATCAGACCAACCATCTGTTTCAGTAAAAGCCCCTCAAAATACGGAAACGTTCCAGACAGCAGCTCAGGAACATAGCAGTCTGGAGCAGCGGCAGGCAACAGCCGTCTCACCGTTTCCCCATCAAACAGTTTCCACTATGGTCGTAGCTGCGCCTTACAACCAGACAGTAACCCTTCCCGTTTCGTCAACCGACTCATCAAGCGCTCAGCCTGCCGGCAATTATCAAAAAAACGCAGTCGCTAAGAGGTCTACTCAGAAGAAACCCACTCTACAAAAAAAAGCAGTTGCTGAAGGTAAAGTTGCTAAAGGTAAAAAGGCCATGGCAATAAAACAGCGTAAAGTGAGCAAAGCTAAACGGGCAACAATCTATGATTTTCTACTTAAGAAGCTGTGTGACGGAAACGACGATTCTGTTATCTGGCAGAATAGATCCGAAGGCACTTTTGTATTAGCCAAGAGGAGGCAGGTGATACAGCAATGGGGGAAAGTTGGCCGTAGCAAAGGATCAATGACATTCGAATCCATGGCCAGAGGCATGCGTTACCACTACAAAACCAAAGTAATGAGATGTACAGGGCAAAGTGGTGTTTACGCCTTCAACCCCGACCACCCCAAAGTTCAACGCTATCTTGGAAGCATAAACAACGAAGCAGCCTCCTCCTCCAGTCAACAACCTGCTCCTGACTAGCCTGAATAATCAATCAAAACTGCGCTGAATGCAGCCGCTATTTCAGTCACTATTCACCCGCTTTGCGAATCACATAAATGTAGTGTTTATCTTCTTCCTTACTCTCCAGCAATTCATGATCCAGAAAGTTGCAAAACTTGGGTATATCGCGTTTGGTTGAAGGGTCAGTAGCGATCACCTTAACCACTTCACCCGCCAACATATCCCGAACCTTGTTGTGCAGCATCATTACCGGTTCAGGGCACAACAGCCCACAGGTATCGAGTTCGTGTTGTACTTCAATGTGCTCAGACACAGACCATCCTCAAAATAACTTGTCCCGAAACCATTCAGGTTCACTTTCCGCCATAAACCGGAGTATCCACCATAAACCAGAGTATAAGGCGATCAAAAGCCGTGATTACCGATACTCAAAGTAATGTACCAGACAGGTAGAAAAGCGCTTATTGTAGCGATCAACAGGTTATGTTGCATTCTCTACACAGATTCTGCCGCAATAAATACCACCCGTTTCCTGAAATCAGGTTTTATTGACTTCCGGCATAGTCATTAATCCCCGGAACTCATAGAATGTCGGGCTGGACACACAGACCCGAGGCCATCCATGTATACTCCCCAGTCAGGTATCACTCCGGAAGCCAATACTGACGCTCTGTTTCTCACATTGCTGATCAACAGAGACACAACCAGCCTTGCGCGCATCCGCAAGACCTGCGCCATCATTCCAGAAATGACCACCAAGCTGGCAGAACAATATCCCGACGCCCGTTTGTCATCGACCATCAGTATTGGCAGTGACGCATGGAGCCTCCTTTATCCTGACACCCGTCCGGAATCCCTTCGCCCATTCCCGGAAATAGAAGACGAAGAACGTCTGGCTCCTGCCACCGCAGGCGACCTTCTGCTACACATCCGTGCCAATCGCCGTGATATCGTTTTCCAATTGATGCACGATGTTCTGGAACAGTTTGGTAAAAGCATCTCGGTTGAAGAAGAAGTCTCCGGCTTCCGTTATCTTGATTCCCGCGACCTGACCGGTTTCGTAGACGGCACCGAAAACCCGACAGGGGACAGCCGCACCAGCGTTGCTCTGGTCGGAGAAGAAGATTCCGAATTTACCGCCGGTAGCTACATTCATACCCAGCGTTACATCCATCATCTGCACCAGTGGAACGAACAGCCTGTTGCCGAACAGGAAAAAATCATTGGCCGTACCAAGGCTGACGACATTGAGTTCAGCAGTGAACAAAAAGCACCAACAGCACATATTAAACGTGCCAACATCAAAGACGCCGAAGGCAAAGGGATGGAAATCCTCCGGCACAGCATGCCCTATGGCAACAGTAAAGAAGCCGGGCTGCTGTTTGCTTCCTACTGTCGTACACCCGTGCATTTTGAGCTGATGCTTGAAGCCATGATGAAGGCCGATGAAGCCGGTCATTATGACCACCTGATGAACTATTCAACGGCAGTCACTGGCTGTGCTTTTTTCGCACCTTCTATTGAGTTTTTAACTCGCCACAGCGACTGACAGCCATCGGTTTGCCGGAAGTGGGATAAAGCCTCCCGCTTCCGGCAATACCTGTTTTCCCTGTGAAAAAGCCTCGAATTCAACCCCCTCCCCCATCTACGCAAATGCCGAAAAAGCATTAGCGATTACATCTACATTTCTGTATGATTGCCGCGGGCTTACCGAATCTTTGCAAACAGCTGTCAGACTGGTAACGACAGTGTCGTGTAAAAGGCCGGCAACCACTCAGGACCGGAGAATAAAAAAAAGAAGTGCGATAGTACCGATCCAGGACAGAACTGTACCGCCATCCATGGGTTACAACCATGAAAAATTGACCCAGATCAATACTCCAGCCCTGTGTATTACCCACAATAATCGAACAATAAGTACAAACCGAAGGTAACATGGAGCATGAGCACTGTAATGCTACAGCCCGCTTACAACTATAAGGTTGTCAGGCAGTTTGCCCTCATGGCAGTGGTCTGGGCCATCGTAGGTATGGGCGTCGGACTGTTCATCGCCACGCAGATGGTTTTCCCCGAACTCAACCTGAATCTTCCCTGGACCAGCTTTGGTCGTTTGCGACCGTTACACACCAATGCCGTTATCTTTGCCTTTGGTGGCTGCGTCCTGTTTTCCACGTCGTATTATGTTGTTCAGCGCACCTGTCAGACGACGCTGGCACTGCCGAAACTGGCGGCCTTTACCTTCTGGGGCTGGCAACTGGTGATCGTGCTGGCAGCCATCACCCTGCCTATGGGTATGACATCCTCTAAAGAATACGCCGAGCTGGAATGGCCCATTGATATTCTGATCACTATTGTCTGGGTGTCGTATGCGCTGGTGTTCTTCGCCACGATTATGAAGCGCAAGGCCAGACACATCTATGTGGCAAACTGGTTCTTTGGTGCCTTTATCATTACTGTTGCCGTTTTGCATGTAGTGAACAGTGCCGCTATTCCTGTCACCCTGACCAAATCCTACTCGGCCTATGCCGGTGCCATGGATGCCATGATTCAATGGTGGTACGGGCACAACGCCGTGGGCTTTTTCCTGACGGCAGGCTTCCTTGGCATGATGTATTACTTTGTGCCCAAGCAGGCCGAACGTCCGGTTTATTCCTACCGTCTATCCATCGTGCATTTCTGGGCCCTGATTGCCATTTACATCTGGGCTGGCCCGCATCACCTGCATTACACCGCACTGCCAGACTGGGCCCAAAGTCTGGGTATGGTCATGTCATTGATTCTTCTGGCACCTTCCTGGGGCGGCATGATCAACGGCATCATGACCTTGTCCGGAGCCTGGCACAAACTCCGTACCGACCCTATTCTGCGCTTCCTGGTGGTTTCCCTGTCGTTCTACGGCATGTCTACTTTTGAAGGCCCCATGATGGCCATCAAGACCGTTAATGCTCTGTCTCACTACACCGACTGGACCATTGGTCATGTTCACTCCGGTGCTCTGGGCTGGGTCGCCATGGTCTCCTTTGGTTCACTCTACCATCTGATTCCGCGGGTTTATGGTCGTGAACAGATGTACAGCGTTCCGCTGATCAATGCGCACTTCTGGCTGGCAACCATCGGTACCGTTCTTTACGTCGTCGCCATGTGGGTTAACGGCATCACCCAGGGTTTGATGTGGCGTGCAGTCAACAACGACGGCACCCTGACTTACAGCTTTATTGAATCCGTCGTTGCCAGTGAATTCGGTTATATCGTTCGCGCCATTGGCGGTGCCTTCTTTGTCTCCGGCGTTCTGATTATGGCTTACAACGTTTACCGTACCAGTCAGCTACCTGCTCAGGATACTGAGGCCGACGCCAGTACCGAGCCCCAAGCGGTTTGAGCAAGGAGGATCATCACCATGACAAAACATGAGATTGTTGAAAAAAATATTGGTCTGATGGTGCTGCTGATTGTGGTTGCAATCAGCTTTGGCGGTCTGGTCGAGATCGTTCCACTGTTCTTCCAGAAAGAAACCACACAGCCTGTTGCCGGGCTCAAACCCTACACGCCGCTGCAATTGGAAGGGCGTGACATTTATATCCGTGAAGGCTGTGTCGGCTGCCACTCGCAGATGGTTCGCCCGCTGCGTGCCGAGGTCGAGCGTTATGGGCACTACTCAGTCGCTGGCGAATCCGTGTACGAACATCCGTTTCTCTGGGGTTCCAAGCGCACCGGGCCAGACCTTGGCCGGGTTGGGCAACGTTATTCCGATGAATGGCACAGGGCCCACCTGCACAACCCGAGAGACGTTGTTCCTGAGTCCATTATGCCGGCATACCCATGGTTGAATGAAAACACGCTGGACGGAAAGCTGACCGCCAGAAAAATGGAAGCCATGCGAACACTGGGCGTGCCCTATACCGACGAGGACATAGCCGGAGCCGCCACCCAGGTAAAAGGCAGCACCGAAATGGATGCACTGGTGGCCTATCTGCAATCACTCGGTACAGCAATTACAACGAAACGGTAACACCATGGACATCAATGACATCAGAGGGCTTGCCACGGTTCTGGCCATGGTGGCATTCCTTGCCGTCACCTACTGGGCCTACAGCAGTCGCAGGAAAAAAGACTTCGAAGAAGCTGCAAACCTGCCATTTGCTGATGATAACTTCCCTGACAACGGTAACAACACACAGAACAGTCTCAACACCGGAAATGCTGGGAAGAACAAGAAAGGAGGGGGAACACAATGATGAGTAGTTTCTGGAGCGGCTGGATCATTGTACTGACTCTGGCCTGTCTTGTTCTTGTGATCTGGTTGCTGTTCGCAACCCGAAAAACCCAGAGGCGCGACCTGACCGATGAAACCACCGGGCACAGTTACGACGGTATTGAAGAACTGGACAACCCAATGCCGCACTGGTGGTTCCTGTTGTTTGTCGCCACACTGGTATTTTCTGCTGCCTACTTACTGCTTTACCCCGGCATGGGTAACTGGAAAGGCTTCCTGGGCTGGACTTCTGTTGGCGAACTGGAACGAAGTGAGGAAAAACACGACAGACGTTATGCCCCTCTGTTTTCCCAATACGCCAGAACGCCCATCGAAAAACTGGTAGAAAACCCCAAAGCCCTGAAAATGGGGCAGCGTATTTTCCTGAACAACTGCGCACTCTGTCATGGTTCCGACGCCGGTGGCGCCTTTGGCTTTCCTAATCTTACTGACAATGAATGGCTGTATGGCGGAAGTCCGGAAGAGATAAAAACGACCATTATGGACGGGCGCAAAGGTCAGATGCCGGCATGGGGTGCTGTCATTGGTGAAAAAGGCGTGCGGGATGTTTCTACCTTCGTTCGCTACCAGGTCGGGCTTATTGATCAGGTTGACGATGATGTGATCAGTAATGGCAAAAAAATCTATGCGGACACCTGCTCAATCTGTCACGGCCCCAACGGTGAAGGCAATAAAGCCCTTGGCGCCCCTAACCTGACCGATGCTGTATGGTTATACGGCTCCAGTCAGGCAGAAATTGAATACACGGTTCGCAGTGGTCGTAACGGCGTTATGCCCGCCTGGAAAGATATTCTTGGAGAAGAGAAAGTGCATCTGGTTTCAACCTATGTCTACAGTCTGGAAGATAAGAAAAAGTAGTGACCTGATACTGGCCTGATAGTCGAAGCCATTGATTCACCCTCATCAAAAACAACTGTGAGTCAATGGCTTCAACGTTTAGTTTAATAATCCACGCTTCTCTCTACACTAACGCCACACTTTTTACAATGTTTCTCAAGTGTATCTTTAGCTTCAATCACCTCTGCCCATTTATATTCAGGCATATTGTATTGGTTTAACTGGCTGATTTTTTCCAGCAATTTTTTCGCCTTAACACAATATGGCTGGATAGGAGTAGGATCGAGTTCAAGCCCTTCCCTCATTGCTTTCATAGCATGAAATGAGTTTTTCCAGCCTTCATAAGTTTTAACAATTGGGAATGCTTCCACCAACAATGGAGTAACGTGCTCATAGGTATACAACATTCCTTCAAGGCGGGCTAAACGAAATTTAGCCTTGCTGGCTTTACTATTACGTTTAGCAACGATCTCCTCCAGTGGTCTATGCCCGAGAATAACTTCGTTGTCTGAAATATCATTGGCATAGTGCTTTTTATACATGACAACAAGATCATTGATCAGCCTGATGACTCTCTGGTATTCCTCATCGACAAGTTCTTCTATCGTGTCGTGAAGCCATACAGAAACTGGATTGTCACTCAACCTCTCCTGTAATGCTTGTAGAGAAACAAACCCTTCAAAGTCAGAAGAAATGTAGCCTTTGTCTTTTAGAGGAAGAAGATAAACCGTCGTTCCTATCATTTTCGCCTGATCTACAACAGCAACCCGATTAAACAAAACATTCATTCCATCCAGAAAGCGCATAGTGACAGGCAATTCATTAGCATCTTTGAAACGGCTGGTTTTTCTGCTTTCTACTTTCTGGAATGCTATTGCTTTAAGCCGCTCAGCAATCACCCTGTCAATGCCCTTCCAACTTTCAGGCGGCTCCAGCCCTTGCAACTTCAATACATCTTTGCTGTGAAAAAGCGGTAATCCAACGTCTGCAGTATTACTTCTCTTCGCTCCGTACATGGCAACCCAAATATTTTGCCTGATACGTTCAATAACAACCTCTTTCCATGGTATTCCTGAGTCGATATCACGCATTGCAGAAGCCAGCTCATCCAATACCGGTCTGACATTGCTCTTTTGCTTTATTCTGGCCAGCCGCGCAGCAACATCTGTTTCCAACTCATCTTCGATAACTGTTTGCTTAGTCACAGGGATATCAGTACGAGGAATAGCAGCAATTTCATTTAGAGAGTTGACCGAACCTTTCACTGATGAATCATCGCCGGTTTCCAGTGACGAGTCTATCGAGCTAAGACTGGACTTGTGGGTTTGTTTTGCAAGAGTTTCAGCTGACCCAGCCTGATCGTACTGCCCTGAGTGCTCCAACCCTGAATCCTCATACTCTGACACTAATTTTTCTCTTTCAGGCTGTGGCTTTCTACCCTCAATGCTGCTGTCAGAATCAGATAACGACTCTTCATTGACTCTATTTTCCACTACAGTGTTGGAGATTGCCTCAAACTCTGCTTTTTCTACAGTGTACTCGGGCTGGACAGACACAACTTCAACCATTTGTTTCTTGTCATCATGCTCAGGATCAATAACTGCGATTGCATCACCAGACTCTTCTAGTGTTTTAATCTCCGATTCATCCCGACTCGTCACCTTGTCAGCGTCTTCTGACCCAGCTGTTGGAGCGAGAGTGAGCACAGTATCTGGCCCAACCATTGATTGATCTAACGTCAGAACTGGTTCAGAGATGACATTTTCATCGTTAACAGCCTCCAACTCCAACACCTTCTGGGTTTCCTTAACCCCAGGTTTTGGTTGCGGTTCTTGCTGATAAAGACTTCCAATCCGTTCAACATTTTCTGCTGCAGCGGATTCAGTGTTTCGCTGACTGAACTGAGTTTTTTTCAAAGGAGCTATCTTTTGAATGGGTACTCTGGGTTTAACCATCAAGTCGTCGCGCTCTCTTTGCGTTATGGCTGCCTTAACCAACGTCACCAGATTAAACGATGACTTTTGTTTTAAGCTGTGCAACCAGTATGGAAATACCTTTCGAGGTTTCATCAACTGAAGAGCAGCAACGCTCGGCAAGCGTGACTTAACGCGAGGCACCGGATCAACCGCTAAAGTTATTTTTGCAGCAGGCTCAACAGGCAGCACTTTGGAAACCGTACCAGAAGCAGGCGCACCAGAACTTTTCTCGCCTGAAACAGGCATTCTCTTGCCCGCCATATGAACCGCCTTGCCAGCCATTATCATGGATGCCTGCACAAACAACGCTCTGTAAAGATGGTCGTAATAAAAAGCCTTTTGAGCCTCCATCCGGTTACTGGCTGAATAAGCACCCGCTACCGGTGCGGCAGAGGCCGTTTCCAGAACAGCATGGCAATAATGTCTGTCGGAAGACGGCTTCTCGATATTGATCAGGTTACCTGGCAGATAATAAACTGCTCCGTTCATAACCACTTCCAGACAACCGCTCTTTTCGCTGGGCTGAATCAACCAGTCGGACGAATAAGGGTCAGTCTCACACTCTTCAGCATTGCAGGGTTCAGAATTGATGTCTACGACTACGACTCCGTTCTCATCCTTTCCGTCATAATGACTCAGCCATTTTGTCAAAATTATTATCCAGTCCGGCCCCAACGGTGATTCAAACTGGACATCGTCTGTCCATTCCCCGGTCAATTCCGGATCTGAATTGTCTGTAATAAAATCAGTGCCATTGACGGGATCACTTTCAAGATTACTTTGAGTTCTGTGCTTTTTGGCATAAGCCCTGGTTTGCTCATAGGCAGTGATAATATCTTCAAGCCAGAAACGCCCATTGGAAGAGTGAAAATCAACCACAACTTGCCGTCGAGCCCGGTCATTAACAGGGTATACCGTCATTCTCAAAGTTTTGGATTCAATGTCATCTGCTTCCGACTGACAGAAAAACCCACTCAGATGGCAACCGTCCGGCACTGGAAAATCAAGCTCCAGATACACCTTTTTGCTTCGCAACACTCTGGTCAACTGTTGCACTACATCGCTCTCGCCTGCCGTTTTGCCCGTTACAACCGGGGATACTTCCGGCAAGGGCACAATTCGATAGAACAAGCGATGTTCGCTGAAATCATAAACTCGCTGAATATGAAGAGAAGGATAACCGGAAATCACCGTTGCTATCAGTTGAATAACATACCGGTTTTCGTCTTCGCCCAGTTGAGAAAAGCGATAAGATCTGGAAAACAGATCCAGATAAAAAGGCACCATTGAGCGGAGAGACTGCAGGAACATCGTACCATAGGCGACCCTTGCCGGGCTGAGCTTTGATGACAGCCAGTTCGGGAAAACAGCGTAAGACAGCCCGCCCACCAGCACAGAAGCCAGCGTCATCCTGAATGACGCCTCAGCGCTGTTAATTAAAGAAGACAGATAGGGTGCATGATAAGCCTCGGCCTCCGATGAATAAGATTGATCGTAGTAAGACTGTACTCCACTACCATCAAAGCCCAATGTTCCAAATGGAAGGTCGTGAAAGCGCTGGTCACCAGCACAAGACTGCCTGTTGGAACACAACAGCAAGGCGCTGAGAAAAAAAACTCTCAGGATAAATTTCGTATTATTTGTCACTCTCATCAAAGCTATTTATTTGAAAGACGGGTAATATAGACCATCGAAAATCTGGATAGTTTTTTCAAATAACACCTGAAAGCCTGTATCTAATTCGACGCAGCAACAAAAGAAATCCAAAAAAGCGGTGTTTTTAGCGCAATGAAAAAAAATCAGCCCGGCGAAAATCTCGACAAACCATCCAACAATCAGCTCAGCAAGCAGCTCAGCAAGCAGCTCAGCAAGCAGCTCAGCCATCAACCCAACGAGCAGCCTGAACTGATTGACCTGTACCAAAAGCCAGACCCCATCTACACGCGCAGCTTTACCGGCTTTTTCCGCAATCTCAGGCTACTGGGCGCAGGGCTGCTGATATTACTGTACTTTGGTACGGTTTGGGTTGAAATCAGTGGGCAACAACTGGTGCTGTTTGACCTGCCGGAAAGGAAATTCCATCTGTTTGGCACTACCTTCTGGCCTCAGGACTTTATCTTGCTGTCCTGGCTGCTGATTATCTGCGCCTTTGGCTTATTCGCTATTACCGTGTTTGCTGGCCGAATATGGTGCGGCTACACCTGTCCGCAAAGCGTCTTCACCTGGATTTTTATGTGGATTGAACGTTTCACAGAAGGTGAGCGAAACCGGCGCATGAAGCTGGATCAGCAGCCCATGTCTGGCAACAAGCTGCTGCGAAAACTGGCAAAGCATACTCTCTGGCTGCTGGTTGCACTGGCCACCGGCCTGACATTCGTCGGCTACTTTACCCCCATCCGGCAGCTGGTAGTCGATATCACCGCTTGGCAGGTTCATCCCTGGGCCGTATTCTGGATTGCCTTTTTTACACTCGCCACCTATGGCAATGCTGGCTGGTTGCGGGAGCAGGTGTGCCTGCTGATATGTCCTTATGCCCGTTTTCAGAGCGTCATGTTTGATAATGACACACTGGTGGTCGCCTACGACGAGAAGCGCGGTGAAGCCAGAGGTTCAAGAAAACGCAACAGTGATTATAGAGAAGAAGGACTCGGTGACTGCATCGATTGTCAGGTCTGTGTTCAGGTCTGTCCAACCGGAATTGATATCCGGGACGGCCTGCAGATTGGCTGCATTGGTTGTGCAGCCTGCATCGATGCCTGCGACAGCATTATGGACAAAATGGGTTATGAGCCCGGACTGGTGCGTTATACCACCGAAAACCAGCTGGCGGGCCAATCCCGCCACTGGTTCCGTCCCCGTCTGGTGGGTTATGCCAGTGCCTTACTGGTCATGGTCGGATTGTTTCTCTGGACTCTAGCTCACCGCTCGCCGTTTGAATTTGAAGTATTAAGAGATCGCAATGTTCTGTATCGCACACTGCCGGACGGGCGCATTGAAAACATCTTTACCCTGAAGGTGGCTAACAAGACCGACCGAAATCAGACACTAACTCTCAGCTTCACGGGCATTAACGACTTACAATCCGGCAGTTCGCCTACCTTTGTCGTAGACTCCGGGGAAGTGGCAGAACAGGTCATCCGGCTATCAGCGCCTGTTAATGAATTAACAAGCCCCAGTCAGGATATTGAATTTACGCTGACGAGCCAGCAGCCCGATTCGGTTTCGGTCAGTTCTGGCAGCCGGTTCGTTGCACCGTTAAAATAGCCGTTCACTCATCATAAAAAGAACAACATTCGGACAAGAGGAAGCAGTACATGACCCATCCGGTGAATCAAGAACCTTTTACCCCCTGGTACAGGGAACCCTGGGTCTGGGCGATTCTCGGACTGCTGATGACCACGTTCATCTGGGGCAGTTACCGGATTTACTATGCCTTCAAGATTCAGGACAGCGTGGTGGTGGATGACTATTACAAAAGCGGTAAAGCCATTAATCAGGATCTGACCCGGGATCAGAATGCCCGCGATCTGAACATCGCTGCCCGGCTCTATATTGATGACCTGATGGGTGAAGTACGGGTAACCCTTCAGGGCGATGCTGAAGAGTGGCCTGAGTCCCTGAAACTTAGCCTGCTCTCCCCTACCTTTGCAGACCGGGACAATATCATCACCCTGCAACGCAGCATCAGCCGCGATTCAGGCGTCGTTTACGTCGGCCAGACCGACCATAACCCGTCCGGCAAAACCTATATTCAGCTGGAAACCATGGACGAACTGATTCCGGAAGTCGGTTATGAAACCGGCTGGCGCCTGAACCAGGCCCATACCCTTGAGCCCGGAGCAACGCTTAAACTGCAAACGCATCCTTGATGCAAGGGGAGTGAAACATGAGTAAGGAGCATCATCACTGCTTTCACTGCCATCTGCCTATTCCGGGTGAACCGCCGTTTCACACCGAAATCGAAGGAATACAACAACCCATGTGCTGCCCCGGCTGCAAGGCTGTGGCAGAGGCTATTATTGCCGGAGGTCTGGACAATTATTATCAGCATCGTACCGATCCCGGCTTGCAAGCGGGCACCATCACCCAACGGCTTCAGGAAGAACTGCTGATCTATGACCGGGACGATATTCAGAAAGAGTTTGTTCTCTCAAAAGACGCCTCTCTGAAACAAGCCTCCCTGTTAATTGAAGGCATTACCTGTGCCGCCTGCATCTGGCTGTTGGAAAATCACATCGGCTCGCTAAAAGGGGTAGACCTGATCAGCGTTAACCTCAGTACGCATGAAGCACAGGTCGTATGGAGCCCTGAACAGATTCCCCTGAGTACCATCCTGCTGCATATTCACCGTATTGGTTACAAAGCTCACCCTTGGCGCGCAGACAGACAGGAAGCCTTATTAAAAGAAGAAAACCGTCGTTTTATTAGACGACTGGCACTGGCAGGCATTGGCACCATGCAGGTGATGATGTATGCCGTTGCCCTGTATTCGGGCGCCATCACCAATGATATGAGTGACCCTTACCGGGATTTTATTCGTTACATCAGTGCGATTGTAGCAACCCCTGTCATCTTTTATTCCGCCGCGCCTTTTTTTAAAGCCGCTCTGCGAGACCTGAGAGTCCGTCACCTGAGCATGGATGTGCCTGTCTCTATTGCCATCGGCGGTGCCTATGTGGCCAGCCTGTGGGCAACACTTAATGGCAGAGGTGAAGTCTATTTTGACTCGGTATCCATGTTCACCTTTTTTCTTCTGACCGGACGCTACCTTGAACTGCGGGCAAGGCATGCCACGTCAAGAGCTGCAAGAGCCTTGCAGAACCTGCTACCTTCAAGCTGCCTAAAGCAGGTCGGCGAAGAATACGTCAGAGTACCGGTCGCAGAATTACAGAAAAGCGACTTAGTACGTGTATTACCCGGCGACTCAATACCTGCCGATGGCATTATTACCCTTGGTTCCAGCCGTTTTGACGAATCCATGCTGACCGGTGAAAACCGTCCGGTGCCTCACTCACTTGGAGACACAGTGATCGGCGGCAGTCTTAATGTCGAAAACGCCATCGACTTTAAGGTAACGCAAGTAGGCGCCGAAACCCGCATGTCCGCCATTATGCAACTGCTCAACCATGCCCGACATGAAAAGCCAGCCATTGCCAGAATGGCTGACCGGGTAGCAGCATGGTTTGTCGCTTCAGTACTGATTGTGGCAACCACTGTTTACTGGTACTGGTCGGGCGTTGCTCCCGAAGACGCGTTCTGGATCACATTATCGGTACTGGTGGTCACCTGCCCCTGTGCACTGTCGCTGGCTACTCCTACGGCATTAACCGCAGCCACCGGCCACCTGCATCAACTCGGTTTTCTGATCACCCGGGGACATGTGCTGGAAGGTCTGGAAAAGATTAACCACGTCGTTTTTGACAAAACCGGAACCCTGACCAGAGGTAATATTGAACTGGCTGAGGTAAGAATGATCAGCCCGGATCATTCAAAGACAGATGTGCTTCAGATTGCCGCCGCACTGGAAGCGCATTCAGAACACCCTATTGCTAAAGCCTTTCGCAGTCGCACCTCGGCAATGCCCGCTGAGCAAGTGAGAACTCACACCGGACAGGGGGTAGAAGGTGTCGTTAATGACACTCTGTATCGAATCGGCAGAGCTGATTTCTGTCTGGCTGGACATAGCCCCGCAGCGCCAGAAGGAACAGACCAGTGGCTGATGTTGAGTCAGCGGAATACGCCTCTTTGCTGGTTCCGTATAAAAGACGACAGCCTACGCTCAGAGGCGGGCAACGTGATCAGTCAGTTGCGGCGCAGTGGCATAAAAGTGACTTTGCTCAGTGGTGACCAGACAGCCGTCGTTAGCTCGGTTGCAGAACAGTTAAACATCAGCCACTGGCAGGCAGAGGCGAACCCGGACGACAAGCTTGACTTTATTAAACGGCAACAGCAAAAAGGTGAGCGAATTCTGATGGTTGGGGATGGTATTAATGATGTACCGGTGTTGGCAGGTGCCGATATCTCTCTGGCCATGGGCAGTGCTTCCGATCTGGCAAAAACCCACGCTGACGCGGTTCTGTTATCCAACGACTTAAGCCGTTTACTGGATGCCCGCCAGCTGGCCCGGAAAACACGATCGGTTATTCGACAGAATCTGGCCTGGTCACTGCTCTATAACCTCTCTGCCCTGCCTCTGGCAGCTAGCGGGTTAATTGCGCCGTGGATGGCTGCAATTGGTATGGCCCTGAGCTCATTATTGGTGGTTGGCAACGCCTTGCGCCTGAGCAAGCAGCCTGCTCCGGAACGGCTTCAGGGAACCGATCCCCATGACACAACGGCTGTGCATCAATCAGCTATAAGGGCGTAAACATGGAAAGCCTGTTTATTCTTATTCCTATCGCTGTTCTGTTTATTGCTCTGGCTATCAAGGTCTTTTTCTGGGCGGTCGATAATGGCCAGTTTGATGATCTGGAAGGCCCTGCTCACAGCATCCTTTTCGAAGATAAAGCAACAAAAAAGAGCGCTCAGACTGACACATGTCAGAGTAGTGAGAAAGATAACCACTTACAATCCTAAAAGATGCAAAACACATGATATTTCAGAAAAGCTGTTCAAACAGCTATACCGGCAACAATAACAATACTTCGGAAGTACGGTGATGGAACTTAGCCATACCATGCCTGTTTACCTGACCGCCCTCAGCATCGGACTACTGGGCAGCGCTCACTGTATTGGTATGTGTGGTGGCATTACTTCCGCGTTAAGCCTGTCGCTGCAAGGAAAAAGTCGCTGGCAGATAACGCTTATGATGCTGGCCTATCATATAGGCAGAATTGGCAGCTATGCTCTGGCCGGTTTTATTCTGGGCAGCATTGGCTGGTACCTGGGTGATCTCAGTCGCAGTGTACATACAGCCCTGCGATGGTTTGCCGGCTTTATGCTGGTTGCCATGGGACTTTATATCACCGGATGGTGGCGAGGGCTGATACGACTGGAACAGCTAGGTGGACGGCTATGGAAGCATATTCAGCCCCGGGCCAACCGACTGATGCCTGTTTGCAGTCTGCCAAATGCCCTGGCGCTGGGCAGTCTCTGGGGCTGGCTACCCTGTGGAATGGTTTACAGCACCCTGATCTGGAGCGCCAGTCAGGGCAACGCCCTGCAGTCTGCATTACTCATGGGCACTTTTGGGCTTGGCACCTTACCCTCTGTGTTTCTAACCGGCCTGTTTGCCCGACAGTTAACCGGATTGATTCAGTCCGCTATCACCCGTAATCTGGCGGGATTACTGATGGTTCTGTTTGGTATCTGGGCGATGCCCGGACCTCATCAGAAATGGATCATGTCTTTGCTGACCCTTGCCGGTCACTCCATGTAAATTCTCCAAACCTGACCCTGATCAAACAATTCACTCAACTGTAAATTGTGCTACCTACCTATTGACACATGTCAATTATATAAGAACACCCATTAAATAGACTGAAAGCCTATTCACAAGGTCGATGACAGACTAATGACCTGATAAAAACAATCGAGAATAATTATGAATAACACACCCGTGTGGGATACAGGTCTGATCAGCAAGTACAACCTGTCTGGTCCACGCTACACCTCATACCCAACGGCCGTTCAGTTTTCTGAAGACTTTGATCAAAAGCACTATCAATCCAGTGCCTGGCACAGCTCGGCCACTGACAAACCACTGTCGCTTTATTTCCACATTCCATTTTGTCAGCACGTCTGCTATTACTGCGCCTGCAACAAGATTGTCACCCGAAATACGGATCAGGCGGAAACTTACCTGAAGTATTTATTTAAGGAGATTGAACTTCAGGCTGAACTGTACAATGCAAAGCAGGAAGTACAACAATTGCATCTGGGCGGCGGCACGCCAACGTTTCTGAATGAACAACAGATCAGTGCCCTGATCAATAAAGTGTCTGAACACTTCACACTGTCGCACGGTAACGATATTGACTATTCCATAGAGCTGGACCCCCGTGAAGTAGACTGGCCCATGATGGCAACACTGCGCGACTCAGGCTTTACGCGCATCAGCATTGGTGTTCAGGATCTGGATCCGGTCGTTCAAAAAGCGGTTAACCGGCTGCAAACGGAAGAGCAGATCCAGTCTGTTCTGGATGCTGCACACGCCATGGCCTTCAAATCCGTCCATATGGATCTGATCTACGGTCTGCCTCACCAGACACTGAACGGCTTCATGACCACCATCAATAAAATCATCACCATGCAACCGGACCGGGTGTCACTATTTAACTACGCTCACCTGCCACACCGATTTATGCCACAGCGCCGCATCAGTGAAGCAGATTTACCCGATGCCAGTGTCAAACTACAGATACTGCAACAGGCCACCCGTAAATTATTAGACAGTGGTTACGTGTATATCGGCATGGATCATTTTGCACTGCCCGATGATGAACTGGCGATTGCCCAGGAAGAAGGCACACTGCATCGCAACTTTCAGGGGTACACCACACACAGCCAGTGCGATCTGGTAGGGATGGGCGTATCTTCAATCAGCAAGGTAGGAAAAACCTACGCACAGAACCATACAGACATGGCCGAGTATCAATCAGCCATTGATGAAAACCGGCTGCCTTTGCATCGCGGCTTGAAAATGACGAAAGACGACCAGATTCGCCAAAGCGTTATTAACGAGCTGATCTGTCATTTCAGGCTTGAGCCAGCCATGATTGAACAGCAATACGGAATCGATTTTCCGACTTACTTCCTGTCTGAACTGATTAATCTAAAGCCTTTAGAACAAGACGGACTGGTCTCAGTGACACCCGAAGTTCTGGAAGTAACACCGGCTGGCAAGCTGCTGATCAGAAACATCTGTATGGTGTTTGACCGTTATTTTCAGCAGCAAAATAATGTGAAGCATTTTTCTAAAGTTATTTAAGCTCAGACGTTCAAAGGTTAACTCACTTTAACCGGTTAACCTTTGATTCCCCCAAAAACAGTCAGCAAAAACACCGGCACTATGATCAACTGAAGGCAGAGCCACAAGAATATTCCCTCATCAAATCAGCCTTGCCTGACACGTTTTTTACACAATAATTCCATAGAAGCCCCACAGAGCAACACAACAAAACATTGCTCCTGATGAAACCCAGTACAAACCAGTCGCAAAAAACCTGCTCAAAACCCCAAAAAAGAACAAAACATCCACCAACGAGACTAGGCATTAACCGCAACAAAATGCGACTTGCCGAATTAAGTTTAAAAAACGATCAATATCAACATTCGTAGGTCAACACCGCACTTACACTTTCAAAATATTTTCCATAAAATAGTCAGCGTTTTGCATTTAAAGACCTTGAGGGCACTCGATGACGTCCAAGCCCAACGTCCGACAACCAAGCCATGTGGCCTGCAGGGATTGCAGTCTCAGCTCTCTGTGCCTGCCGCTGGCGTTGAGTGTGAAAGATATTGACAATCTGGATCGCATCATTAAACGCGGTCGTCCGCTGAAAAAAGGTGAGCACCTGTTCCTGGAAGGGGATCCGTTTGACAGCGTTTACGCTGTTCGCTCCGGTGCCATCAAAACCTACACTGCTACTAACGAAGGTGAAGAACAGATTACTGCCTTCTATCTGCCAAGCGAAATCCTCGGCCTGAGTGGTATGGACACTGACGTGTATCCGGTATCCGCCCAGGCTATGGAAACCACCATGGTGTGTGAAATTCCGTTTGAGCAGCTGGAGATGCTGTCTGATGACTTCCCGGAGCTGCGTCGTCACCTGATGCGCCTGATGAGCAAAAAGATCAGGGAAGACCAGCAAATGATGATGCTGCTGTCCAAGAAGAATGCAGATGAGCGTATTGCTACGTTCCTGATCAATCTTGCCAGCCGCTTTCGTCGCCGTGGCTTCTCATCCCAGTCGTTCAGACTGTCCATGTCTCGCAATGAAATGGGCAACTATCTGGGACTGGCGGTAGAAACGGTCAGCCGCGTTTTCACACGTTTCCAGAAAAATGGTCTGATTTCAGCCGTTGGCAAGGAAATTGAAATTCGTGATGCAGTTCAACTATGCTCTCTGGCTGGCGGGAAAGCCGCCGATATTGAGCAGATCATTGCAACAAACTGATCTGATGTAATCGGATTCAGGAGCCTGCCGGATTGTTGAGTACTTATGTACACATCCGGCGGTTGCTTCCGTTCCAGCCACCAAACCTCACATCACACGCACAGTAACTGGTTGCCATTTCATGATCATCGACGATTTTTATCTTAAGTCCCAGATTCGCAGCGTTCCGGACTGGCCGAAGCCCGGCGTTCTATTTCGGGATGTCACCACTATTTTTGAAAACCCCAAAGCCTGGCGCGGCGTGATGGACAGTTTTATCCACCGCTACATGGAACTGGATTTCAGCCATATTGGCGCCATGGATGCCCGCGGCTTCCTGATCGGCTCCAACCTCTCCTATGTACTCAACAAGCCACTGGTTCTGTTTCGCAAGAAAGGCAAGCTACCTGCGAAGACCCTCTCTGTGGAATATGATCTGGAGTACGGCACCGCCAGCCTGGAAGTCCACGCCGACAGTTTGCACAAAGGTGATCGCGTTTTATTGGTAGACGACCTGATTGCAACCGGCGGAACCCTTCTGGCTGCAGTTCAGCTGATAGAAAAACTCGGAGCAAAAACCATTGAAGCCGCAGCCATTATGGATTTGCCCGACCTCGGTGGCTCCCGTCGTCTGCAAAATGCTGGCGTTCCCACTTTTTCTTTGTGTGCATTTGAGGGCGAATAATGCTTCCCGCCACTTAGGAGGCTGTCCGAGAGAGAACCAACCGGTTCTCTCTGTACAATATTTCTTACACTTTATTTCCAAATGTCTGGTGCTTCAGTATTAAGCGGGTGATACGATAAAAATGAATAATGCATAACAAGGATTCAGGCATGGGAATCTGTGCAAAGGAATTGCGCCTCCACGTTGTTCGTCCAACCCTGAAACACCTCCAGATGTGGAGCCCTACGGCTGAAAACCTGTTACTGGGAACAGCTGCACGAGAGTCTGAGCTGGGATTTCATATCAAACAGGATCATCACCGGGCACTGGGGATTTACCATATTTCTCCGCGAATGCATCGAAATATCTGGGATTTTTATCTGGCGAAACGATCAGAACTTTCAAGTCTGGTCAGAGGACTGGCCAGCCAGAGAGAATTTCTTTGCCATCCACACCTTGAGCTGGCGACAAACCTCTCTTACGCAACAGCTATTGCATGGCTGGTCTATTGCAGAACTGAAAAGAACATACACTCAATGCCTAAAGATGATATCGAGGGTCTTGGCAAACTCTGGCATAACCATTTTCACCGCCACAACCCCGGTTCAGTGCAAAGCTTTGTAGACAGTTACGAGCGGCTGATCACAGGGGAGACCAGCCAGACGGGAGAAAATCAGACATCAACAGCAATCCGCAGCCTATGATCAGCCACGGGCATCGCGGGCTTCTGCGCATTTGATGCACAGATCGGCATAGGGCATAGCTTCCAGACGGGCAGGTGCTATTTCGCCTCCGCAACCAACACAATAGCCGTAGTCATCGTTATTCATGCGATCAAGCGCCAGATTGATTTTATTCAGTTCAATCTTTGCTTCATTACCAAGAGCATCAATCACCTCATCATTCTCACGCTCCTGTGCCTGCTCCGACCAGTCGGCACTGGCTTTACGAGTGACGTCTTTTTTAATGTTATGCAGCCGCTCGCTCAGTTCATCACGGCGGTTTAGCATCCAGTCTCTCAACTTGTTGTGATCACTCATAAAAATCCCCTGAATATTGTGTTTTCGAAGGTTATTGTTGGTACTGACTATCCCTGAGTTGCTGTAAATTCAGCAAAAATGGTCATGAAAGTTAATACAGGCCAAGTCAAGAGCGCCTGATAAAAGGTTATCGGTCTTGCTTCAAGTCCACAGTCGGCTGTCTGTCGCTTGTACAGATTAAAGTTAGCGGATGATCCAAACCCTGCAGAACATTTTATCTCATATAATGACACACTCTGCCTATACGGAAACAGCATCTGACCATTGATCTACATCAATAATGCTCTCGCGGTTGTTGTTGCTCGCAGTCGCTATTGGTAGTTGCACCGGATTGCGGCTAACTATTGCACACCGCTATAATCGCGAGCTTTAACTCGGAATCAGTGTTCTAAATCTATGACCTCGACCACCCTGACTGGCGCAGAAAAATACAACTTTAACAAACTCCAGAAAAAACTCAGACGCCACACCGGCAAGGCCATTGAAGACTTCAATATGATTGAGGACGGTGACCGGGTCATGGTGTGCCTGTCAGGCGGCAAAGACAGCTACACCATGCTGGACATTCTGATGAGCCTTCAGAAAAGTGCCCCTATCCACTTTGAGCTGTTTGCCGTTAACCTTGACCAGAAGCAGCCAGGTTTCCCTGAACACGTTCTGCCAGAGTACCTTGAGACTACCGGTGTGCCTTACCACATTATTAACCGCGACACATATTCTGTCGTTAAGTCCAAGATTCCGGAAGGCAAAACCACCTGCGGTCTGTGTTCCCGCCTGCGTCGCGGCACTCTGTATTCTTTTGCGGAAGAGATTGGCGCCACCAAGATCGCCCTGGGCCATCACAAGGACGATATTGTTGAAACCCTGTTTCTGAACATGTTCTATGGCTCACGCCTGTCTGCCATGCCACCCAAACTTCGTTCGGACGACGGTCGCAATGTGATTATCCGTCCACTGGCCTACTGTCGTGAAAAAGACATCAGCCGCTTTGCTGAAATCCAGAACTACCCGATCATCCCCTGCAACCTGTGTGGTTCACAGGAGAACCTGCAACGTCAAAACATTAAAGCCATGCTGGCAGAGTGGGAAAAGAGGCACCCAAGCCGCATTGAGTCCATCTTTACCGCCATGCAGAATATTGCGCCTTCCCAGATGGCCGATACCGAACTGTTCGACTTCACCAGCCTGACCATTGACCGCTCCGGTGAGCGCAAGCCTTACGAGTTTGAAGATGGCCAGGAGATTTTTTCGGGAAATATTCCTGAAGCAACCCCGGCCAAAGAAGACGATACTGTGCAGGTGATTAATTTTGGGCCAGCTACCATCTGACCCATTCTCTGGCATCATGTTTGCCCTATCAACTTCAATGAGTTAGTTGATAGGGCAAACGGTTAATGACGACGCTACTGAAGCCCTTAAATACTAATAAACGAACGCTATGCCAATTCAGTTTTACTTTTTCACAACGATAAAAACGGTAATACCCTAAACCGGTTTTTTTCAGCCATGTTTCTTCGTCTTCTACTCGGCACATCTCTGTCCTCGGTTATTACCTTCGCAGCCTGTGCCGATAAACTGTTTGGCCTTCCGGTCAGCCTGCAGGGCCAGAAAGATGCAGCCATGCTTTATGCCTCAATCCTGACTGAGCCTAACCCACAGCAAGACCTGATCACCCTCACCACGGAAGGATATCAGGGTATGGGTAACTTTTCTTATGTAATGACTTTCTCCGACCTGCTGGAGCAGGCAATACTGAATGCCAACATCCAGAGAATCATGGGAGGCAGTGAAGAAACGGAAGAGAAGGTAGGCAAAATATATAATTTTCCATCCCGTCCAGATGACATCTGGTACCAAGGCAGTGAAGACGAGTATGTCCCAACAGAAAACACCAGCTATTTGCAAAAGCTGGCACAAAGCCAGACAGTGTATTCTTTTGTCATTCCCCCTCCTGACCTGGATCCTCTGATGGATCTCAAAGTCAACTGGATGTATTTCAGGGAAATTCATTCACCGGATATAGACGCTTCTATCCATAAAGCTCAGTATCTGGAAATGTTGGCTTTGCTTCCTTCAGGGCATCAATTAACCATTAATGACAGTTTCAGTGTTTTCCCCCCGAGTTTGTTGAAGAGGTGTTCGCCATGGACACACTCGATGAATACAACGACGGATCATCACTTGAACATCCGCTAACCCCTTCTTTTGGGGTCAACGAGAACAACATCGGTCTGTTGCTAAGACCGTCCCCTGAAACCCAAAGTAAAACTAATGATCAATATCCTCCATTTTTAAAAGCTTATAGCCGCATGCCTCAAGGCCTGACCGAAGCCATCGACCAACTTTTAAAAGCTGATGAACGACTGAATAACAATAGAGACGATATACATTTTTACACCGGATACTTTCATACCCTTTATGCAAAGCTGCTGTTCATTCATTCCATAACCAGTTCGGATAAAAAGTCCGATATGGTTCTGATGATGCCTCTAACTTTCAATGATCTCGAAATACCCGCCGTTGTTGAATCATTAAAATCCCTATCCGCAGCTAAAATTCATTACTGGAACGGCGACTACTGGAAATCAATAAAAAAAACTGAAACCGCCTATCTGGCTTCAGAGGCTTATCAACGCAGCATTGTTATCATGAACCCGTTTCCCCTTGATCATAAAATTTATCTTGAGCTTCTCAAAGCATCCGGGCCCATGCCAGTAGCAGGTTCCACCGGGGACCACAGCCTGTTTGAGGTCATTTCCAGCGGGCGCCTGCCCTTCCATGAATACATGCCTTACCAGAGAATGGTCAACGAGAACCTTGCCAGTGCGGCCGGGTCGTCTTCCATTAAGATGTTTTTCTCGGCCAGAGGATACTTGAATCGAGCAAGAGCACTGCGTCAATTAAAAAAGCATCCTGAGCTGATTCAATCGTATTTGATGAGATTGAATCAGAAATACAATGCGACACCCTTCCTGATTGAAATGGTTAAACAGAGTATTAACAACGACAGTTCATTGTGGGCTGCTATCCGATGGGCAGACCAGAGGCTTGAAAACGGGGGGTTGAATCGACCCGCCATTTCAGAGCTGGAAGCACTGATCTGTGGACGAGGCATTATGGCGCTGGTGCGAGAGCTCGCCGACAATGAACAACTGACCGACAGCGAACGACTGCTCTACCGGCAACGGATAGACAAATATTCATTTTTTCTGTTGTTGAATTACCCCAGATTGCAGCAGATGCTTTTCGCCATCAGCGATAAAATCATTGGCAATGCTTCTGATCAGGCTACGCAATAAACTCCCGTTGAGCAGGAGAGACTCAACGCCGGAACTCATTCAGCTTCCAGTTATAGCGGTAGCTGATTCCGCCCTTATAGGCCTCCAGACGAGACCGTAACTTTGCATCGGCAAACTGCAGCAACTCTTTCCAGACGCCTTCCTCGCCAGAAACGTCTTTAGCGGCAAAGTCACCACCATACCACTCAAATATTTTCGACAATACCAGGCGTCCACCCACAAAGTTAACGCCTTTGCTCTGATTAATGAAACGTCTGGCGGCTTCATCCAGCTGGGCTTCAATCCGTTTGCCGGTGTACATCTCAGGGGCAAGGTCGGGACAACCAATACTGGCGCAGTTCACCGCATAATGTATACGGGCATTATTCCAGATAGGCCGCAAAATACGATGCTCAATATCATTCAAAGAAAGTTCTTTTCCGGCGATGGAGATCAGCTCATCATCCCATGGCCCCACGCGGAACCAGCCTTTTCCCAGTTTGGTGATGGATTTCACCGGATAGTTTTTTAAGATCAGCTCAACGGTTAAGGCGTTATACAGATTAATCCAGTAGGCCAGCTGCTCGTTTTTATTCAGGGTTCCGGGGTCGATCTGAGACAGATTTTTCAAATAGCCACGCAATCGTTCTGAGTTTTCACGACTGACACCACCATAAACAAACGTATGCATCTGCAGCTTATCGGAGTAGCGGACGTATTTATCCAGAATAATCTGCCAGTCACTGTGATCCACTTCCAGCTGGCTGTGCGAGTCGTGTTTATCCCAGAATGACCAGTAATCTTTTTCCGGTGCCGCCCTGAGCACCGTTGTGAACGTCATCAGACAGAGCAGCAGCATGAGCCTGACGGCGTATTGAAACAAAACCATACACATTCATCCCTGAAACGTGAGACTAGTGACTTAAATAGTTTGCTTTAATAGCTTCTTTAATAGCTACTTCAATAGCTACTTCAATAGTTACTTCAATCGGCTGAATTTCCCTGTGATAAAGCATTCAGGTTCCAGTTGTACTGATAGATGATTTCACCTTTGTACTGGTCTATTTTGGCCGCCATGGCCATCTGGCTGTTTTCCCTGATATGCCTTAGCAGAGCCTCTTTGGAGCCGAAATCAATGGCATACCACTCATAAATTCGTGACAGTGCCAGTTTGCCATCAATAAATGCCACCCCCTTTTCCTGCTGAATAAAGCGCTTAGCCGCTTCAGCCATCATGACTTCAACCGTAGCACCGGTATAGGCTTCACCGGCCAGATCGGGACAGCCCAGGCTGGCGCAGTTCACCACATAATGAATACGCTTGTCCTGCCAGAGAGGTCTCAGGATTCTATGCTCGATATTATTCAGTGTCAGTGTTGTACCTGCCACTTCCGTTATCGGTTCATCCCAAGGGCCAAATTTAAACCATGGCCCTATTTTGGTAATGGATTCGACCGGGTAGTGTTTCAGAATCAACTCAATGGTCAGGGCGTTATAGAGATTAATCCAATAAGCCAGCTGTTCTTTTCGGTTGTAATCCCTCGGCTCCAGTGCCGTCATGTAGCCAATGTAATCCTGTAGCTTTTTACGATACGCATTTGACACTTTCCCATAAGCAAAGAGTGAACCATCCGGAAAGGGTTTCAGATACTGAGACAGCAGGTAGGACCAGTCCGAATGGTCTATGGTTTTTCGGGATGTTTCATCGCTTTTATCCCAGATTGCCCAGTATTTACTGGCGGGCGCGGCCATTGCAGGCTGGGAGATAAGTAGTCCCAGCCCCATCAGCAGGCTTATTATTATTTTCATGGGTCGTCCTGACCTGATTATTGGCTTTGGATAACTCCATCATCCGGTGCAATGGCCTCACCTTCAAGGTCATAACGCAATAAATCGTTCCCTCTGATCATTTGCACCAGCTCATCCACGTACTCCACACCACGAATGGAGTAAGCATAAAGCCCATGAGCGAGCACCGGGCCGGTTACCGGAAGCCCTGCCTCCCGTCGCTTCATACGCATCTCCCGCATGCCTTCATAATGATGACTGGAATTCAGGTTATGCATATAAGAACGCACAGAATGCGCCGGGGAGTCGAATTTTCTGACCTCGTATCGGGCACCTTCCGGCCGTCTTTCCGGTACCAGCCCACAGCCTTCGGAAAAACACCATTGTCCAAAAAAGTTATTTGCATCCAAAGCAAACCGCGATGTTCCCCAGGCGGACTCATTCGCGGCCTGAACCAGTGCCAGGGACACAGGTATTTCATCAATCTTTAATAACAGTTCATCAAAAATATCATCCAGCCCGTTCTTACTTTCATCCACTTTGTAACGACGCACCAAGCTATCAACCCATTGCTGCTCACTGTCGTTTAGTGTGTTTTTGTCTTTATAAGACAGCAATTTCTGACGAATCACACCCAGCTGCTGATTTTCCTCATCAATCATGGTCTTCATAAAAGCAAAGAATGAGGCTTTTTTCTCCCTGACATCGAGCATACTGCCAAAATCCGGAATATCCGACAGCTGTTTATCAATAGCCGCCTTTAGATCGGTATCTTCAGAAACTTCGCTGAACGCCTGCTCCGCTTCTTTCAATGCGTTATCGAGCGCAGAAGGCTGCTGATACAAATGCCACCAGCCAGACGACAATACAACAATAACCAACAGCCCCAGAAACATTTTATCGACTCGACTTATCATGTTTGATCACACTTTATTCTACAGTAAGGCTTTACATTAACTATGAAACATGCAAACACTAAGCGTAATAGCACTTTCATGGCAGTGGCGGTCTTTCATCACCTTAATGTTCTTGTTGAGGCGGTGACCAGGAAAGGAAGCTAAATAATAATAACAAAAATCAACCGCTGATTCGTAGCTCGGTCTTGTAGAGATTCTGTTAAAGCTTTTCTACAGGGCGGTGAGAGGTACAACATTGCTACGGAAGTACAGCTCGTCAACATGGAGACAGTACCATGATTTTGAGCCACTTCTGGGGTCTGATGACTCACCCCGATGAAGAATGGAACTCGATTCGGAAACACCCGCCGGGCATTGTGCGGCTCTACCTCGGCCAGATCATCTGGCTGGCAGCCCTGCCCGCAGTCTGCACGTTTTACGGAACCACCAAAACCGGCTGGTCACTGCCTGGCAGTGAGCACGTTGTCCGACTGACGGAAAGCAGCGCCATGATGATGGCCGGTTTAGCCTGGCTTGCCATTCTGATAGGCGTTGGAGTAATGGGCACTTTTGTACAGTGGATGAGTGAAACCTTTGGCAGCAAACCAAGCCTTGCCCAGAGTATTGCCTTCAGCTGCTACACCGCCTTTCCTCTTTTTCTTGCTGGGCTGTGCGGACTGGCACCTTCCATCTGGTTAACCATTGTTGCTGGTACTATTGGCGCATCCTGGTCAGCCTATCTGCTTTACAGCGGGCTCCCGGTCTTTATGAACATCCCGAAAGAGCAGGGTTTTGTGTATGCCAGCTCGGTACTTTGCATAGGGCTGGTCGTTCTGGTATCCCTGATGATTACCACCGTGATTCTCTGGAGTCTGGGTGCCGGGCCGGAGTATGTTCAGGTACTCTGACCACACAAAAGGTATTAAGAGCTGCTCTTCTTTACTTTTTGAATCACTTCCTCCGCTGCCTTGGCATTATTGGGGTAAAGGAAGTCTGTCACATAGTCGGCACCCACTTCCTGAGTGACCACATACCGTGCGCAGTCTTTGAAATTGGAAAAGCAGTAGGTGCTTTTAAGCAGTTTGGCCGTTGAAGGCATATCGGGCAAACTGCTTTGAAAAAAAGGGCACACCTCATAGAATTCACAGGTTGGCTGCTTGTCTGTCATCATCGTTGCTCCGCCTATTGAACACCTATTAAACAATGTCTGATTTATCCCTTACTGACAGATTGTCAGCATCAAAAACCAGTCATGTTGATGTCAGTCGGCGGAGCCATTCGATTCTGAATACTGTGCGTTCTTCACAGAAGGATGGAAGAACTGTCCAAGAGCGGCGACGTTCGATTAAGACTGACAAAGAACACGGCTATGAAACTCCATATGCTGCTCAATAAAGCTGGCAATAAAGTAGTAGCTGTGATCATAGCCTTCATGCCGTTCCAGCGTTAACGGATAACCAGTAGCCTTTGCTGCATCCTGCAGAGCTTCAGGCTGAAGCTGCTCCTGAAGAAATTCATCCGCCAATCCCTGACTGACCAAAGCCGGAATCATTGAAGAATCATTCGTCACGTTGGCAAGCAAGTGAGCAGCGTCGTATTCCTTCCAACTTGCCTGATGATCACCCAGATAGGCCGTAAAAGCCTTTTGCCCCCAAGGCACCTGAGAGGGCTGACTGATCGGGGAAAAGGCGGAAACACTCAGATAACGTTCCGGGTTTCTCAGAGCACAAACCAGTGCGCCATGCCCTCCCATAGAATGTCCGGAAATGGAACGGCGGCTGTTGACCGGAAAATTCGCTTCAATCAATGCAGGCAGCTCCGAAGTCACATAGTCGTACATGCAATAATGACGATCCCAGGGAGCTTGTGTGGCATTGACATAAAAGCCAGCGCCCTGCCCAAGATCATACCCTTCATCATTCGCTACCTGTTCACCTCTGGGGCTGGTGTCCGGTGCAACAATGGCAATACCCAGTTCCACCGCCATTCGCTGGGCTCCGGCTTTCTGCATAAAGTTTTCATCGGTACAAGTCAGTCCGGATAGCCAGTACAGCACCGGAACCCGATTGTTATCATTGGCCTGAGGTGGCATATACACGGCAAAGGTCATGGTGCTACCAGTAGCTTCAGACTCATGCTGGTAACGACGATGCCAGCCGCCAAAGGATCGGTTGCTGCTGAGTAGTTGTAACGTTTCCATAGCGTTTATCCAAAAATTCCCGAAGCCTCGCGAAAAGCTTCAGGAAAAATGATTTAGGCTCTTATCGGATTCCAGACTGCTGAGCTACACTTCATCAAAATCTTGCGAATGCCTGATCACGCAGTGAATATTTGTAAAATTTCAGAACTCATCAGCAATCTAACTTGCTTTGAAATGATCCGTGAAAACCGCTGGCCTGACGGGGTGGTTCATTGCCCCCATTGTGATTCAGGCCATGTAAAAAAGAACGGGCATGACACGGTACAAACTGAATGCCAACACTATCAATGCAAACATTGTGACCGCTACTTTGATGACCTGACTAATACTGTCTTTGCTGGGCATCATCAGCCTCTTAAGGTGTGGGTTTCCTGTCTGTACCTGATGGGACTCAATGTTTCCAACAGCCAGATTTCTAAAGAACTTGACCTTTCACTGAGTGATGTACATGAAATGACAACCTTGTTGCGAACCACTGTCGTTAAACGCAAGCCTGACATTACTCTTGAGGGAGAGGTAGAGTTCGACGAGGTGTACATCGTCGCAGGTCACAAAGGACATCCTGAAGCTTTAAAAAAATCTATCGCGGCCTCCCCGAAAAAGAAGATTAAAAGGAACTTCTGAGTAACTCCCCCTGAGCTCGCCGGTTAGCAAGCCCCTAACCGACAGCAGTTTCAACCGGCGTTAATGTGAAGCCCATATCTTTAGCCTTCTGCTTCAGGGTTTTCAAAACTCTTTCTCTGTACCGCTGCTCAAAGTATTCCTGACCTTCATCTACATACTGGCTCCCATGCTTGAGCATACTGTAAACCAGCCTTGCCAGCTTATGCGCTGTTGCCGTAATCGCCTTTGGAGCACCAAGCTTGCTTCGCATTCTTCGGTAATAAGCACCCAAAGCACTTTTTGATCTGGTCAGTGAATAAGCCGCCAACCTGAATGCTGTTGCCGCTGCGCCTGGTAAACGTTTGGTTTTCCGGTTCAGAACCTTACCGCCGGATATTTTGGTTCCGGGGCAGAGCCCTAACCAAGAGGCAAAATGTTTAGCGGAAGGCCATCGACTCATATCCAAACCGATTTCTGAAACAATCTTCAGAGCCGTATTTTCGTCGATGCCGTCGATATCAGTCAGATCGACACCGCTCACCCGGTTGAGCTCTGAACGCACATCAAAGTCTGGAGCGCAACGGGACTTCCGTTTTTTTGAAGGCTTATCTGGCGTAGAAGGTTTCTGGGAGTCTTTATCATCTTTGCTGTCAAATGTGTTGATCTTCTGTTCCAGAGCTTTGTCACAAGCCCTGATTTTTTCATCATAAGTATCGTAAAGTTCAACAGCTTGCCGCAGAGCAAATACATGCTCATCCCGGTAATGCCCCTTCAGGGATTTGGCGATTTCTTCCTCGGATTTTTTGCAGTGCTTGTCACGATATCTGGCCAGCTCCACAGGGTTCCGCTGCCCATTCAGTATGGCGCGGATAATAGTCATACCGGTTTTTCCGGTAATATCAGTCACCACATTATCCAGTAACAGATTCATCTGTCGAAGTGCCTTTTGCATATGCTGGATGTGGGAAGCACGGTAGCCAACAAGAGTGTCACGTTGTCGTCTATAAGATCGTAAAGAGCAAACCTGCTCATCAGGGCGGAACGCGCCATTGAGCAACCCGTAAGTATGTAACTGCAAAAGCCATTGGCAGTCCAGAACATCAGACTTACGTCCGGCAACATTCTTTACATGTCGTGCATTGACCAGCTTTACATCAAGTCCCCGGGATTCCAGTATTTCAAACGCAGGTATCCAGTAAATTCCGGTTGACTCCATCACAACGGTGGTAATGCCAAGCTTTACGAGCCAGTCAGCCATAGCTTCAAGGTCTGCGGTAAAACAGCCAAACGAACGCACCGGTTGTTCATCTAACTCTTCTGGCACAGCAACAAAATGTGACTCTGACCCGATATCAATACCAGCAGCAAAGAGATTGATTTTCTCCAGATGTCCGGCAATACGCTTTTTGACTCTGTCAGAATGGGAACGGTTGGATTTGCTGCGGCGAGACATGGTTTACCCTCTATACTTCCGTGCGAAGGCATATCCGGATATGGGGCTGTCGATGATTCGCATTCTTCCGAACGAGATCGCATATTGCGTCATCAGTGATGTTGTCGCCAGCTCCCCGACCACGCTTTCAAACGGGCAAAAGGCACCAGTGTGTTTACGGTCTCTGGTCCGGGTATGTCTTCCTTTCTATCATAGGCATGTAGACAGTAGTTGGGAGAAAAGTTACTCATAGATGTTCAGCCGAGCCCGGCTTGGAGCGCTCTCGAAAAAGACAAGCCTCCCGTTCTCTCGAAAAAGACAAGCCTCCCGTTCTGGGAATGATTCAGCGAGGAGGTCAGGTCATTATCAACATGCTGGATAATGTTCGAAAAGCCACCATAAAGCCTTTCATTACGAAGCATGTAGCCAAGGGAACCCAAACTTACACTGATGAATACAGCATTTACAACTCCCTTGAAGAGTGGGGTTACAAGCATAAATCTGTCTGTCATGGTAAAAGCGAGTACGCCCGGGATGATGACAAGGATGGTATTTATGAAGTACACGTAAACATCATGGAAGGCTTCTGGTCATTGCTCCGTTCATGGCTCAGACCTCACAGGGGGATTTCTCAGGAAAGCTTACCTTTGTACCTCGGCTTCTTTGAGTTCGTTCATAACGCCGGAATCCGGGGTAAAGGGCAATGGCACTGACTTAAGGGTAAAAACCTTGAAAATAGTGGCCTCCGGGGCTGAAGCATTGAGGCATTCATGAAGTCATATGCCCAGCAGCGGTCGATTTTACATGGCCTCAAATTTTTCCAAGTACCGAGTATGCGGTATTTTCTCCAAAATGTAGCCAGTCCGGCTCAGCTACAACCCCTTGTTTTCAAGGGGTAAATGCTTAATATGATGGACCCCATAAACTGGACAGGTAGCTAAGTTAAGTTTTCTGGCTGTAAGATGACCCTGCAGGAGGGAATCATGACAGCAAAAAGAAAACGACATAAGCCCGAATTTAAGGCACAGGTAGCACTCGAAGCCTACAAGGGCGAAAAGACCATAAACCAGCTGGCAAGCGAACACGAAGTTGCAGCCGTTCAGGTTAGCCAGTGGAAGCGACAGCTACTCCAGGGGGTTCCAGAAGTCTTCGGCAGGGCACGGCCAGAGGTAGATCCAGATGCGCTCACTGCCCCCCTGTATCAGGAGATCGGACGGCTTAAAATGGAGCTGGACTGGTTGAAAAAAAAATCTGGCAATGTCCATTGATGACAAACGGAGATGCATAGACCCGGATCACTCGAAGATCAGCATTCAGCGCCAATGTGAACTGGTTGGGTTAAGCAGGTCAAGCTGGTATTACCAAGCTTCTCCAGCTTTGGAAAGCCCTGAGAATCTGAATCTGATGAGGCTCATTGATGAGCAGTATACACGTACACCGTTTTACGGCAGTCGTAAGATAACTGCATGGCTGAATGAGCAGGGCTTTCCGGTCAACAGGAAGCGTATACAGCGACTTATGAGGCTGATGGGCATACAGGCTGTCGGACCAAAACCGGGCACAAGCCTGAGAAACAAAGAGCATAAGGTTTACCCGTACTTGTTGAACGGCGTTGATATTGTGAGACCCAATCAGGTCTGGAGTACTGATATTACGTACTGCCCGATGCCTCAGGGGTTTATGTATCTGGTTGCCATTATTGACTGGTACAGCCGTTACGTGGTCAGCTGGGAGCTGTCGAACACACTGGATGCAGACTTCTGTATTCATGCGCTGGGTCGAGCTTTGGAACAAGGTGAACCTGATATATTCAACACTGACCAAGGGTGTCAGTTTACCAGTAATGATTTTCTGGCACCTCTTCAGGAACGGGAAATACGTATCAGCATGGACGGGAAAGGGCGAGCACTGGATAACATTTTTGTCGAGAGGCTGTGGCGCTCCGTCAAACATGAATGGCTGTACACGCATGAATTTCAGACTGTTCCAGAGCTTTATACTGGGCTGGATGAATACTTTGAGTTTTACAACACTGAACGATTACACCAGTCGTTGAGTTATAAAACGCCTAAGGCAATTCACTTTGCATGAGGGCTTTGGACCACTGCCAGGACTTAACTTAAATTTGTTGGTTTACTGTCTTGACAGTGGGGTCCACCATATAAGTCAGTGCCATTAGGGTAAAGGGTTACTTCAACCATTAATTAGCTTGCTGGTTACGTAGCAGTCTGGAATCCGATAAGAGCCTAAAGAGTTTGTTGCCGTTACAGAAACCGAGTCGTTTACACTGGCCTCCAGAGGTCTTGGTATTTCCATTGCACAAGTCAGTCGTCAGATCAGCGCTCTGGAGCAAAGGCTGACAACAAAGCTGTTTTATCGAAGCACACGACGGGTCACCGTCACTGAAGCCGTTCAGCTGTTTTACAACCATTGCCGCCCTCTTCTGGATGGTCTGGAAGAAGCCGAAGCAGTGATGACCTCGCTGCAAACCCACCCGAAAGGCTCCATCAAAGTGACTGCTCCGGTGACTTTTGGTGAGAAGTATATTGCGCCCGTCGTTAATGCCTACTGTTATGAATTCCCCGACATTAACGTTGAGCTGAACAGGGTTTACGCATCAAATTAAAACAATCGTACCTATCTTGTAGAGGCTGAATATTAACGACTACAGATTTTCAAAGTATGACTGTTCGGTTTGAAACTGGTGAAAATCAGGAGATATAAAACCTACTGTCGTTTAAAAATCCTGAGAGTTTGATTATTTCAACTTCTTTTCAGCTGTGTGTTAGAGAAAACAACTACCTAATCTGCATTTGCTAGTTCAGATTGATGCGTAAGCCCTGTTGAGCTGAACCTGACCAACTTGAGAGTCGATCTGATTGAAAATGGCTTTGATCTCGCCATACGACTTGGGCAGCTGGATGATTCAAATATGATTGCCCGACAACTTGGGGTCAGAAGTCAGCACCTGTGTGCCTCACCCGGCTATCTGGAGCAGTTTGGCCGCCCGGAAACACTGAACGATCTTGCGGATCACAACTGTTTACCGGGCACACTGGATTACTGGCGATTTGAAGAGAATAAGAAGATCCGGCACCTGAAGGTTTCAGGCTCCCTGCGCTGCAACAGTGGCAATGCCTTAATGGATGCGGCTTTGAAAGGGCTGGGGCTGGCGCAGTTACCGAACCATTATGTTGCTCCCGTCATTCAGAGTGGCGAGCTTGTGGAACTGCTGGCTGAATACCAGCCTCCTGCGGAAGGCATCTGGGCGCTGTATCCCCATAATCGACACCTGTCCACTAAAGTCAGCTTGTTGATCGAGCAGATCAACCAGACTCTTCAGGAGACTGATATGACAACAACCGTCAGGGCTTAAACAAAAAGCTCTGACGGTTCAGTTAAGGGTTTACTCTTCAACAACGCCCTGGCTACGCAGGTAGTCGTCATAAGTGCCGTGGAAGTCGATCACACCTTTATCGGTGATCTCGATGATCCGTGTCGCAATGGACGACACAAACTGACGATCGTGACTGACAAACATCAGCGTACCCGGATAGTTTTCCAGCGCCAGGTTCAGCGCTTCAATGGACTCCATATCCATGTGGTTGGTCGGTTCATCCATCAGCAGAATGTTCGGGCGCTGCTGAATCAACTTACCAAACAGCATACGACCCTGTTCACCACCGGAAATCACCTTCACTGATTTCTTGATATCCGCCTGGGAGAACAACATACGACCCAGCGTGCCACGAATGGTCTGCTCGTCTTCACCTTCGTTCTGCCATTGGCTCATCCAGTCAAACAGGGTCATGTCTTTCTCAAAATCGGCACTGTGATTCTGGGCATAGTAACCAATATTGGCGTTTTCCGACCACTGAACCGCCCCTGACTTAGGCGCCATTTCGCCCGCCAGTGTATGCAGCAGTGTGGTTTTACCAATACCGTTCTGACCAATAATGGCAATACGTTCGCCGACTTCTACCATCAGGTTAACGTCTTTGAACAACAGGTCGTCGTAACCCTGGGACAGTTTTTCAACCACCAGCGCATTTCGGAACAGTTTCTTTTCCTGATCGAAGCGAATGAACGGACTCTGACGACTGGAGGGTTTCATTTCTTCCAGTTGGATCTTGTCGATCAGCTTGGCGCGGGAAGTCGCCTGCTTGGCTTTGGAAGCGTTCGCAGAGAAGCGGCTGACAAAGTTCTGCAGCTCGGCAATCTGGGCTTTCTTCTTGGCATTATCTGCCTGAATACGCTCTTTTGCCTGAGTCGCGGCCGTCATGTACTCATCATAGTTACCGGGGAACAGGCGCAGCTCGCCATAATCCAGATCCGCCATGTGCGTGCAGACACTGTTCAGGAAGTGACGGTCGTGGGAAATAATGATCATGGTGCAGTCACGCTGCTTCAACACACCTTCCAGCCAGCGGATCGCATTAATGTCCAGGTTGTTGGTCGGTTCGTCCAGCAGCATAATGTCGGGTTCGGCGAACAGCACCTGAGCCAGCAACACCCGTAGTTTCCAACCCGGTGCCACCGCACTCATCGGGCCATAATGCTGCTCCAGAGGAATATCCAGACCCAGCAACAGTTCACCGGCGCGGGCTTCGGCAGAATAACCGTCCATCTCGCCAAACATCACTTCCAGATCGGCCACACGCATGCCTTCTTCTTCGGTCATATCGCCTTTGGCATAGATGCGGTCGCGCTCTTCTTTCACTTTCCAGAGTTCGGCATGACCCATGATCACAGTATCAATGACGCTGAACTCTTCGTAGGCAAACTGATCCTGATTCAGCTTTGCCATGCGTTCGTTCGGATCGAGGTTAACGTTACCGGAAGTGGCCTCCAGCTCCCCGCCGAGAATTTTCATAAAGGTGGACTTGCCGCAGCCGTTGGCACCAATCAGTCCATAGCGGTTACCGCCACCGAATTTAACGGAAATGTCCTCAAACAGTGGCTTATCGCTGAACTGCATGGTGATGTTCGCGGTTGTGATCAAATTTTCGTCCTGCTTTTTTATCAGTAATAACGTGAAGGGGGCGCAGAGTACACGGCTAAGCCCACGGCTTCAATGACCAGAAATACTCACGCTATTTGATCAAGATATAAACAAATCAGGAGAAAACTCAAGGGCAGACGACAGAGGTTTATGAATAAAAGCGGCAGGGCTTCATACCCTGCCCTGCCAAAGGCTTTTAAAAATTTACCTTATGACTGCCTCTGCAACAGTCGCATCGCATTCATTGTCACCAGAATCGTTCCGCCCACATCCGATATCACCGCCCCCATCAAGCCGGTAATCCCAAACAGGGTTGTCAGCAGGAACAGCGTATTAATGCCCAGAGCCAGAGCAATATTCTGCCGGACAATCATCGCTGTTCGTTGAGACAGCCAAATCATCCCTGCCAGCTCTGGCAACCGTTCGTGGGTCAGTGCTGCATCAGCGGTTTCCAGCGCTACATCGCTGCCACGTCCCATGGCGATGCCCAGTTCAGCCGACTTCAGTGCAGGCGCATCATTAATGCCATCACCCACCATGGCGACAGCACCTTTGCCACTGGCTTGCAGCTCTCTGATGGCACTCACCTTGTCTTCAGGCATCAGTTCTGCCCGGTAATCAATGCCCAGTTTGGCGGCAATGGCAGCAGCGGCACGCCGGTTGTCGCCTGTCAGCATGGTACTGCTGATGCCCATTGCCTTTAACTGCTGCACCGCTTCCAGTGCATCACTGCGCAATGTGTCTGCCATAGCGATGAGTCCCTGAACCTGCTGATCTGCCTGTACGACCACCACGGTATTCCCCTGAGATTCCAGTGCATTAATTCGCTTTGACAGATCAACTTGCTGTAATGAATCCGGCAACGCTTTCGGCGATGTCACCTGTACTGCCTGGCCATCAACAACCCCTTTCACACCAGAACCCGCGATAACGACGACATCCGTTGCTTCAGATATTTTGATATCCAGCTGCTTTGCCCTGTTGATAATGGCGGTTGCCAGTGGATGACTTGAGCCCTGTTCAACCGCAGCAGCAAGCCGCAGTGTGTTGTGCTCATTACCGTTAACGGGCTGCACAACCGTTACCTCAGGTTTGCCCTCGGTCAGGGTTCCGGTTTTATCAAACGCCAGATGTTTAACCTGCTGCAACTGCTCTAAAGCCGCGCCCCCCTTGATCAATGCACCAAAACGGGCTGCCGCTGCCAGTCCCGATGTCACGGCAGCAGGAATTGACACCACCAGCGCACAGGGGCAGGCAATCAATAGCAGGGTCAGAGCCTTATAAGCCCAGTCGTGCCAGCTGGCACCGAGCAGCAACGGCGGAAGCACCATAACAACCGCCGAGAGACCTATGACCAGTGGCGTATACCAGCCACTGAAACGATCCACAAGGCGGGCAATAGGCGCACGACGCTCTTCCGCTTCTTCAATCAGCTGCACAATACGATCAATGGCATTGCCACCGGGTTCAGACAATACTGTCAGTCGAACCACCTGTCCCACCACCAGACTACCTGCCATCACCTTCTCACCGCGCTGTCGATTGACGGGAATGGACTCACCGGTTAACGCACTTTCATCAAACACACCCACAGAAGATGCATTCTTGTCCAGAATACAGTCAACCGGTAAACGGTCTCCCGGGCGAACCTCTATCACATCACCCGGCTGCAGAAACTCTGCCGGAACCGCTTCTACACGTTGCCCGTCTTCTATTCGGGTGGCGGCATCCGGTGTTAGCTGCATCAGGCTCTGAACACCCTGTCTGGCCTTTCGCGCTGCTACATTCTCCAGCATCTGCCCAATGGAAAACAGCAACAGCACCAATGTCGCTTCAAAGGTTTCGCCCAGAATCAGCGCACCTATCGCAGCCACCGACATCAGGGTTTCTATGCCGAACCAGCTACCGTTTCTCGCTTGGGTAATGGACTTACGAATAAAAGGAATTACGCCGACCAGCGCAGGCAGATAAAACGCCAATTCACCCCAGCCCGGAAGCAAGAGATAAACCAGAGAGGCCAGCACAGACAATCCTGCAAGCAAAGCCAGTTCACGGTGCGCCTGCCAGAAAGAAGGCTCTTCACCAGAGTTCTGCGAGCCTTCAAGGCTGAATCCCAGTTCCTTTACTTTTGCTTCTATGTCAGATGGCACAACCGAACTGTCCATCGTGACCAACAGGCGCTCTGTCGAATAGACCACTCTAACCCGGCTGACCCCCTGAATAGCGATCAACGCTTTTTCAACCTTGGCAGCGCAACTGCCACAATCCATACCCCTGATAAACCAGCGGTACTGCCGGACATCTGCTGCGGCGGCTGAAACATATTGAGATTCTGTCCGGGAAGAACTTTTCGTTGAGCAGCATTTATCCATGACAGCTCTCCATGACGCATAAGCAATTATTTATATGTTTACCGAGAAACATATAAATGTCAATTTATTTGAATAGGTACTCTGCATTACTCCCATAAGCAAACCTCATCACTTTACTTGCATGGCTTTGTTCTTCTACTCTTTTCGACTCTCATCCGGTTTTGTGGAATTTCATGCACACGACATCTGACTTACTTGATCAGGCGATACAACTTCGCATAGCTGAACTTTACTGTCTGGCTGAGCGGCATTTTGTAAAACGCTTTAAACGACCTGCCATACTTCTGAATCTTAGAGGGGAAACCGCAGGGCAGGCATGGCCAGAACGCAATCAGTTGAGGCTGAACAGGGTATTACTGGAAGAAAACCAGCAGCACTTTCTCAAGCATACGCTTGGACATGAGGTTGCGCACCTGATTGCTGATCAGGTGTTCGGCAGAAAAATCCGCCCCCATGGCAGAGAGTGGACGTTTATCATGGAGCAGGTATTCAATCTGCCTGCAAAACGAACGCACAGCTATGACACCAGCCAAGCCGCTAAACGACCCTTTGCGTACATCTGCAAGTGTCCAGACAAGGTTATTCATTTATCTGCCATTCGCCATAATCGTGCTCTGAGAGGAACCGTTTATCAGTGTGCCAGTTGCAAGGAGCCGTTGAAGCTTAAATCACAGTAATTAAAGCGCACTACAGAAATGCTTTCCTATAAGGCTGAACTATATTTAACCCACAGTAAAAGGACTGTAATACCAGCTCCGCTTTCTAAATATGACCATGAGCAAGCCATTCTGGGTCGCGGGACAATACGAAGGGCATAAAGGCGGAACGACGAGTAATAGCGAGCTATTGCGAGGAGTTCCAACGCAGCTCCCGTGATTCGGAATGGCTGCGCAATTCATGTTTAGAAAGGGGAATTGGTATAACTCCAACTTTCGTGGAAAAATCTAAAAGTGAAGGCTTCTAAATGAATAATAAGTATCTCAAGCAACTACTGTTTCTACTCTGTTTTAACGGGACAACCCTTTGCCGGGAGATTTTTGCTCAGGAAACTTTCTATTACACAGTACTGGTCAAAGAAGAAGTAAGGCAAGCGGTCGTCACTATATCCCGATCTGCCGAAGAAAAAGATACAGCCAGCGTGACAACAGAAATAGATGGTTTAGGGCGGCTGACTTACACTTACGAACCGGTATTTAACTCGAACAGCGATTATATCCTGACTATTAACGAACCCAATTATTTACCCGGGTACAAAGTACACGCCAGGGAGCTGGCGGCAACGAGCCAATATTTTTATGAAAATGATTTTTCAAATGGTCACTACGTATGGCTTGTAGACAGCCCTGCCATTTCCATTGATGGTATCAGTCTTCAGCTACCAGTCTTCAACATCAATTCAGCAACTATACAAACGTCTGGCAGCACGCACTCCCATCTATTCCTCGGGACTATTGCCGAGCTATCGTACTTTAATAGTAATCGTACAACAGGAGAGGTTCAGCTACTGACAGACGATGACTTTTATCTAGTTCAACTCAGCTTTTCTGACTTTCGTATGACACACATCTGGAAGCCAGTAAAAGTATCATCCGACTCCCTTTGCTTCAGGAAAGGGCTGGAATCAATATCCAGCGATGATTTGTCAGATTCCGATAGCTGCGAATCTTCGGTACATTCAACAAACCCGGGTAAGAAAGAAGAAGACGATGATGACCCAGATGTCGCAGCCTTAAACAGTATTTGCAGGGGCATCACAGCAATGTCAGTACTTTTGCCAGATAACAGCGGATTCAAACCTTTGTCAGCTTTAGCCAAAAGCAGCAAGTTTGAGGCTTCGCTCAAAACACACTGCCCTTTGAACAAACAACATCAGGAATCAGTCATTAACAGCATAGTTATGACCTTCATGTTCAAGGCTTTATACAGACTCTCTTACTAACTGACTGATCAGCTCTACAAACTGCTGCCCATACTGTTCCAATTTATACTGCCCCACCCCGGAGATATGAGACATCGCTTCCAGATCACAGGGTTTGTGTATGAGCATCTCAAACAGGGTTTTATCGTTGAAAATGATGTAGGCCGGAACGCCCTGTTTTTCCGCCATTTCACGGCGAAGTGTACGCAGGGCATCCCACAGGGGCTTGTCTTCTTCAGCAACCATCACCCGACCTTTTTCAACAGGCTTCGAGGTTTTTGTTGTTGCGTGCTCATAGCGGTCCTGCCTTAACAAAATGCGCTCGTCACCTTTTAACAGAGGACGACAACGTTCATTCAGTTTCAGCGAACCATACCCTTCCACATCCACATTGATATAACCCCGGGCCACCAGCTGTCGATAGATCGAACGCCATTCGGTCTGTTTATAATCTTTGCCAATGCCGTAAGTGCTAGTGTGCTGATGACCAAACTGGTTCACTTTGGCCGTTTCCTTGCCCATCAGCACATCAACAAGATGGCTGACTCCAAACAGCTGACCGGTACGATAAACACAGGAAAGGGCTTTTCGGGCTGCTTCGGTACCGTCCCAGGTTTCAACCGGCTCAAGGCACAGGTCGCAATGACCGCATTTTTCATCCATGGGTTCATCAAAATAGTTAAGCAACACCTGACGCCTGCAACTGGTCACTTCACACAGCGACAGCATAGCATCGAGCTTTTGCTGCTCTACCCGCTGAATGTCCTGACTGGCATTGGAACCCGCCTGAATCTGACGCAACAACACCACATCCTGCAAGCCATAAACCATCCAGGCTGTGGCCGGTAAGCCATCGCGCCCTGCCCTACCGGTTTCCTGATAATATGCTTCAATGCTTTTGGGCAAATCAAGGTGCGCCACAAAACGCACATCTGGCTTATCAATACCCATACCGAACGCCACCGTTGCCACAATAATCAGGCCGTCTTCTTTTAGAAAACGCTGCTGATTGCGACTGCGATCTTCATTCGACATACCGGCATGATAAGGCAGTGCAGCACGCCCCTGTTCATTCAGCCATCGCGCAGTATCTTCCACCCGCTTGCGGGACAGGCAGTAGACAATACCCGAGTCTTCCGGATGCTCCTTTTGCAGGAAACGTAAGAGCTGCTGCTTGCCCTGTTTTTTCTGGCTGATGCGGTAGAAAATATTGCTGCGGTTAAAGCTGTCTACAAATACTCTGGCGTTATCGAGTTCCAGCCGCTCGACAATTTCCTTGCGAGTACGCCGGTCAGCAGTGGCCGTTAAAGCAATTCGGGGAATGCCGGGATAACGATACTTCAAACGGCACAGTTGTAAATATTCCGGTCGAAAGTCGTGACCCCATTGCGATACACAGTGAGCTTCATCAATGGCAAACAGTGCCAGCTTTACCTGATCCAACAGGCGCTGCATGCTTTCTGTCAGCAATCGTTCAGGGGCAACGTACAGCAAATCAAGATGACCGGTCAGCAACTCCTGTTCGATGCGTTGCTGTTCCGGGTAAGGAGTACCGGAGTTCAGGCTTTCTGCGCGGATACCCAGCTGTTTCAGTGAACTGATCTGGTCTTCCATTAACGCAATCAGAGGCGAAACCACCACGGTGGTACCCGCCAGTGCCAGCGCAGGCACTTGATAACACAGGGACTTGCCACCGCCCGTTGGCATCAGTACCAAAGCATCCAGCCCCTGAACAACCGTTTTAATCACATCTTCCTGAAACCCGCGAAAGGATTCATAACCAAAGGTGTTGTGCAAAATCTCCAGTACAGAATCAGTCATGGGTATCCGTGTAAAGGCAGGTAAACATTACTTTATTGTTAAGTACTCAACCATATGAAATCACATTTTCTGACTCACTGTTCAGGCACTCTGACTGCGTTGCAACTCTGGTCACATAGCTTACTATGCTCCCGCCGTTGCGCCTTGCAGAGCACCTGCCCAATAAGCCAGAAATATTCGATTTTATATGGCCGAGTACTTATGAGAGCAAAAATATCAGCCTGAAAAATAAACGACAGTGAAATAATAATACGTGACAGGCACTGTACATTATAACAGGGAAAGAAATGATGATCAGGAGAATCTGAGGTAAACTGTGCCATTATTGTATTCACTCACATTGAGTCCCTCTCATGCAGAACACTCGTTCTACCATTGAACATCTTTTAACTCAGTATTCTGAAGAAGAGCCACTGAACTTTCATGCCGTGCATGGTTTTATGACTGCACTGGCTATCTGTCCGGTTGACCTGAGCGAAGCCGAACGCAACGACATTCTGTTTGACGGTCAGGTATCCCTGAAGGCTGAAGATCAGCAAGCCCTGAATCAGGCACTGTCGGATGTTGCCCGCAGTATCGACCGACAGTTTAACGAAGAAGAAGGCTTTACCCTTTCCTGCGAAGACGAACTGGACAATCCCGAAGACGAAGCCCTGTTTGACTGGTGCGGCGGCTTTATGGAAGGGCATTTCCTGAATGAAAAACAGTGGTTTGTAGAACACGAACAGGAAGTGTGTGAACTGCTGCTTCCGGTGATGCTGGCTTCCGGTCTGTTCGACGAAGAACCAGAGTTTCAGGAAATTCTGAATAATGAAGAACTCACCGAAGACATGACCAGCCAGATTCCGGAAGTGCTGATGGAACTGTATCTGCTGTTTAACTCACCGGAAGAAGCGACCAGCAAGCCGGTTACCAAAGGGACCGGTATGCCGAAGTCAAAAGGTGGAAAGAAAGGCTCACACCCTCGCAAGAAGCGCTAAGAGCTTTCGCTGTTGCAGGCTGCCAGGCCTGCGACACGTTTCATAAAAGCTTGTCATTCCGACAAAAACCACTGGCAGTCTGACTCATTCAGGAGCGCGGAATCCCGTCCAGCGTATCCAACACATCTTCCAGCTCGGCAATCATCTGCCGGATCAGCTGATTGTATTTGGAGGTATCCTGCTTCTGGGTTTCGCCTTTGAGGTGGGCGCGGGCACCGTCAATGGTGTATCGCTGTTCATAAAGAAGACTGCGGATCTGCCGTATCAGCAATACATCCTGACGGCGGTAATAGCGGCGATTGCCCCGGCGTACCGGTTTCAGTTTGGAAAACTCCTGTTCCCAGTAACGCAGGACATGGGATTTTACCTGACACAACTCACTCACTTCACCAATCGTAAAGTAGCGTTTGCCAGGAATAACGGGCAGTTCAGCCTGCTGGCCTGATTCATCCTGAATGTCTGGATCAGTCGTCCTGAACTCGGTGTCCTGCATAAGCTTCTACCCTCGCCTTCAGTTTCTGACCGGGTCTGAATGTTACGACACGACGTGGAGTAATGGGTATTTCCTGTCCGGTTTTCGGATTGCGCCCGGGCCTTTCTTTCTTGTCGCGCAGATCAAAGTTGCCAAAACCCGACAGTTTTACCTGTTCATTATTCTCCAGAGCCATCCGGATCTGTTCGAAAAATTGTTCGACCATCTCCTTGGCTTCTCTTTTATTAAAACCGAGTTCTTCGTGCAGATGCTCAGCAATATCCGCTTTCGTCAGGGCTCCCATGGTTACTTCCACTCTTTTGTATAGCCAGTAACGCACACCCTTCAACTCTCTTTATAGTCAGGATGCAGGGAGTCCTTCACGCCCTCTTCGGGTTACCAGCCGCGCAAGACTTGCGCTTGGTTCCTCTCTCAGTCGTCTAACTGTTTATGGTTAGCTGACTGACCTCCTCATTCTCCTAGAGTGCGTGAACCGTGTAGCAAGGTCAAGCATAAATAAGTACTTATCCGGAAGTAATCAATGACTTTGATCATTATCAGCGAGGGTAAGCGGCAGGCTGTGAAAAAGCAGGCAATGGACATTCAGTCCGTAGGGGAGGCAGGCAACAAGAAAGATTTATCCGGCTCCCTGAAAGCAGGGAGGCGGATAATAAAAGCCAACTTAACGATGGTCAGCAATGGCCAAGTGATCAGCCACGAAGTGTTGCACTGAAGTCTTTTTCCAGACGACCAACAATCGCTTCAACCAGCTGGTTCACTTCCTCATCTTTGAGAGTGCGTTCACCATGCTGCAGCTTCATGCCCAGCGCCAGGCTCTTGTGGCCTTCTTCAATGCCCTTACCGGCGTAAACGTCGAAGATGCGTACATCGGTCAGCAGTTCACCGGCTTCCTGACGAACGACTTCGCTCAGGTTGTCAGCAGCAACGTCCTGCTTAACAATCAGTGCCAGATCACGACGCACCTCAGGGAACTTGGAAAGAGACTTGAAGTGAGTCACTTTGCCTTTGGTCACAGCGTCCAGACGGGCTTCAAACAGGAAGACTTCATTGTCCAGACCCAGAGACTTTTTCAGAGTCGGGTGCAGAGTACCCACATGACCCACTACCTTGCCGTCACGAACCAGTGCAGCGCACTGACCCGGATGCATAGCTGAGTGTGAACCTTTCTCGAAGCGGAATTCACCAGACGCACCGCCTTTCTCCAGCAGTGCTTCAAAGTCACCTTTGATATCGAAGAAATCAACAGAGTCGCTGCCTGCGTTCCAGCCTTCAGGGAAACGGGCACCAGTAATGGCAGCCGCCATGTACTCTTCCTGTTTCAGCGCTTCGCCGTCACGGATAAAGGTCTGACCCATTTCAAACAGACGCACACGGCTCTGCTGACGGTTCAGGTTGTAAGAAATAGCCTTAACCAGACCCGGCAGCAAGGAGGTACGCATCACAGACAGATCGCTGGCAATCGGATTCGCCAGAGCGACTGCTTCACGTTCAGGATCAAACTGGCTGTGCAGCTTTGGATCAATAAAGCTGAAGCATACGGCTTCCTGATAACCACGGCTTACCAGCAAACGACGAAGGTCAGCTTCCTGCACCAGTGATTCGTCTACCTGCTTCATTTTCAGCAGAGCAGTCGGAATGGTTTCCGGCAGGCGCTCATAGCCGTAGATACGACCCAGCTCTTCCACCAGGTCTTCTTCAATGGCAATGTCAAAGCGCCAGCTTGGCACAGCAACACTCCACAGACCTTCGCCCTGAGCAGTCAGTTCCAGACCCAGACGTGTCAGCAAAGCTTCGATCAGGTCGTTTTCGATCTTGATGCCCAGCAGGGATTCGACTTTTTCAGCACGCAACTCAACGGTGCTCAGGGTTGGCAGATGTTCTTCGCTGACTTCTTCAGCAACCGGCCCCGGCTGACCACCACAGATATCCAGAATCAGCTGCGTCGCACGCTCAATGGCTTTGCGCTGCAACATGAAGTCAACGCCACGCTCGAAACGGTGAGAAGCGTCGGTGTGCAGACCGTAGGAGCGTGCCTTACCGGCAATAGTGATCTGATCAAAGAATGCTGCTTCCAGCAAAACGTTTTTAGTTTCAGCACTTACGCCGGAGCCTTCACCACCCATCACACCGGCAATACCCAGTGCATGCTTGTCGTCAGCAATCATCAGAGTATTGCTGTTCAGGGTGACTTCTTCACCATTCAGCAGAACCAGCTTTTCTTTGTCTTCTGCCATGCGCACATTAATGGCACCGTTCAAAGTGTCCAGATCGTAGCCGTGCATTGGCTGACCCAGTTCCAGCATCACGTAAGCCGTTACGTCCACAACAGGATCGATAGAACGGATGCCGGAACGACGCAGACGCTCAACCATCCACAGAGGGGTTGGTCTGGTGACGTCAACATCGCGAACGACACGGGTCAGGAAACGTGGGCAGCCTTCTTTAGCACCATTTTCAGTAGCGATGTTTACAGGGAAAGTGTCGTCGATAGCAGGCGCCACCGGCTCTACTTTCAACTCGTCTACTTCTGCCAGGAAGTTCGCACTGACTTCACGGGCCAGACCGGCAATGCTCAGGCAGTCACCACGGTTAGGTGTCAGGTCAACATCAATGATTTTGTCATCCAGACCGAGGTATTCACGGATATCCTGCCCAACCGGTGCATCAGCAGGCAACTCCATCAGGCCGTCGGAAGATTCCGCCATGCCCATTTCTTCTTCCGCACACAGCATACCGAAAGATTCAACGCCGCGCAGTTTGGCTTTTTTGATTTTGAAGTTGCCGGGAAGGACTGCACCAACAGTCGCAAAAGGTGCTTTCAAGCCAACACGGGCATTTGGCGCACCGCATACTACCTGAAAGGTTTCAGAACCGGTGTTTACCTGGGTAACACGCAGCTTATCAGCATCAGGATGCTGTTCGCAGGCAACAATTTCGCCCACAACAATACCGGTGAAGTCGCCGGCAACGGCTTCTACGTCGTCTACTTCCAGACCGGCCATGGTGATTTTGTCCACCAATTCCTGAGTATCGGCTTCAATTGCCACCCACTGGCGCAACCACTGTTCACTGAATTTCATATCGTTATCTCAAATTCCGTTAGTTAAAAACCTGTCTTATTGTTGCGAATCAAATCAGTGGAACTGATTCAGGAAGCGCAAGTCGTTCTCGAAGAACTGACGCAGGTCGTTAACGCCGTAGCGCAGCATGGCAAAACGCTCAACGCCCATGCCAAAGGCAAAGCCGGAGTATTTCTTGCTGTCGATACCGGAATATTCAAAGACTTTCGGGTGCACCATACCGCAACCAAGGACTTCCAGCCATTTGGTGGAACCGTCCGGATTCTTGCCCCATTCGATGTCTACCTCGGCAGAAGGCTCGGTGAACGGGAAGTAAGATGGACGGAAACGGACTTTCAGATCGTCACGTTCGAAGAACACACGCAGGAAGTCACTCAGTACGCTTTTCAGGTCAGCGAAGCTGACTTTTTCAGCCACATACAGACCTTCTACCTGATGGAACATCGGGCTATGGGTCTGGTCTGAATCGCAACGGTATACTTTACCCGGGCACACGATCGCAATCGGCGGTTCCTGATTCGCTTTGGCAAACTGCTCCATAACACGCACCTGCACCGGAGAGGTGTGGGTTCTCAAAACAGTATTGTCGTTGAAGTAGAACGTATCGTGCATGGCACGAGCCGGATGGTGACCCGGAATGTTCAGGGCTTCAAAGTTGTGGTAGTCGTCTTCAATCTCGGGACCACGAGCCACTTCAAAACCGATGCGGCTAAAGTAGTCGCTGATACGTTCCATAGTGCGGGTAACCGGGTGAACCGTACCCATATCCTGACCACGACCAGACAGGGTCACGTCGATGGTTTCACTCGCCAGACGCGCTTCCAGGGCGGCTTTTTCCATACCCTCGCGCTTGGCGTTGATAGCAGTTTGTACCTGCTGTTTGGCTTCGTTGATCAGACCGCCAGCCTTTGGGCGCTCTTCAGCAGACAGTTTACCCAGACCTTTCAGCAGCTGGGTCAGCTCGCCTTTCTTACCCAGAAATCGAACCCGGACCTGATCCAGATCAGCAGCGTTAGCAGCCGACTCGACTTCAGCGAGGGCACTTGAGGTAATTGTTTCCAGATTCTCCATGGGGTTTCCCGATGACAGATGCACTACAGAAAATAAACCGCCAAGTCTAGCGGTTATGGCTCGCTATTGATAGTCGTGGGCTTTTCTGTGTTAAGCAGAAGCGTTTTATCGTGACTTGCAGCTCCCAAAGAGATTACGATCGACCCCGAACATGGGACATAACCATTGTACTTGCTATAAAATGCCCTCAGTCTCTTAATCCAGAGGTATAAGAAGAATGAATGCAAAAACGCCTTATGACATCCTTGGAGACAATGGAGTAAAAGAGCTGGCCAGTGCTTTTTATGACGTCATGGATGAGCTGCCTGAAGCCGCCTCTATTCGCCGTATGCACGTTCAGGACCTTGCTGACATTAAACAAAAACTGTACGAATATCTGTCTGGCTGGATGGGCGGCCCTCATCTGTATCATGAAAAATACAACACCATCTGCATGACCAAACCCCACTCGCATTATCAGATCGGTGAACGCGAACGTGATCAGTGGCTGATGTGCATGAACCGGGCACTGGATCGAATTGATGCCAGTGACGAGCTGAAAGCCATGCTCAAAGAGCCGGTTTTTAATGTTGCAGAAGCCATTAGAAACACTCCCTGACTCTAGCTGATCCTGAGAAGCTGACGAAAGCCTCTCAGGATCAGTAGCAGCATCATTACATAGCCGTTTCCATCATCAGCCAGTTCTGCACTTCTGGTTTTAACTCAAGGTCGAGTAAGGATTCATGATGTACATTTTTTCTTCTCAGCCTGTCTGCTACCACTGACATCGCCCGATTCCACCAGCTCGATTCGGACTCCGGAACGCCCTGAACAACGGAAGGAACCGATCGTGCGATATAAAGCGGGCTGACTTCATCTGCCCCCCCAAAGGTATCGATTGTATTTTACATTTCGTCTAATAATAATGGCAATGTAAAACCCATTCAGGTCTCAGAAGCCGTCTTAAGATCTCAATACCAGTGGACGATATGAATGTTAACTCAATTGCAGGAACAGACCATGTCTTCACTCTGCCGAACGCTCTTCTTCTTCAGCTCGCTCATGCTATGCATCAGGGGTTATTCGGCACCAGTGCCTGCAAAACCAACAGGCAGTGAACCCGCCTGCTACACCTTCAAGGAAAAAGGCTGGCACTTTTATAGCAACAAGAAACGCCCAAGACTGCCTGTTATTGGCGACAAGTCGGAAATGCTGCTGATTCCCGATAACCAGTACCAGACTGGCGTAGCAGCGGCCATTTCCAGTTCGGTTAAACCACCTTTTGAAGTGACCTTCAGTTACAGCACCTGGGACGATGATGGCAGTGAGTGGGCGATCTGGAACTCTGCAGACGGACTGACTTTTTTCTTTCTGAAAGACATCTCTGACTATGGTACGCCTCCTGATGGTGACAGTCTTGGCCTGAAACCTGAAGGCGATGGCTATGCCGTCTGGCTCAAACTCTATGGCTCACGCACTATCACCCTGAGCGGTCAGAACAACATGATTCTGGACTGGGATCGTTTCAAAAAGGCTTACTCCCAGCGCCAGTGGATTCCTGTCAAAGTCACGGTTCTTAAAGATCGGATACAGGTTGAAGCCAACAATCAGCCGGTGCTCAATCATCACACTGACATAGACACCCGATTTTCAGGCATGGGTTTCTCGGCTGGCACCGGGGCCGCAGATGCTGAAATAGCCGTTAAAAAGCTGTGCGTGACCCCTCTGAAAACCCAGGCTGCAGAAACATCGCCTGCTGACCCGGCCTTTCCGGGTTCGGTCAAAGACGAAAACTTTATTCCCGCCCCCGGACTGGAAGGTCTTGATACTGTGCCAGCCGCCCCGGACAGTGTTAATCCCAAACTCTGACCCCATTACCGGATAAATTCGCCCACCTTTTGCGCAAAGCCCCTATGAAGGCTTTGCGTCTTTGATTAGAATCGTCCGTCTGACAAGTAGCTATCACAAGATCTGTGGAACAGAATGCAAATCAAGGTAAATGACCAGCCTGTCACTGTTGAAGGCTCTCTGAATATCAGGGAGCTGCTAAAAGTGTTGAGTCAGGCAGAAAAAGGGATAGCCCTCGCCGTAAACAGCCAGATAATCAGCCGTTCACAGTGGGAAAACCATTCTCTCAGAGACGGCGACCAGATCACCCTGATAAAAGCGACAGCGGGCGGATAAACCGCTGGCAAAATACAGAATTGCCCTACCCACCTGATGACAACAGAAAAAACCAGAATGCTGAAAATCGCGGACAAAACATTTAATTCCCGGCTATTTACCGGAACAGGGAAGTTTCAAAATCGACAGACTATGGCGGATGCCATTATCGCTTCCGACAGCGAACTGGTCACCATGGCACTGAAAAGGGTTGATCTCAATTCACAGGATGATGACATTCTGGAGCCTTTACTTCAGCAACCAACCATTAACCTGTTGCCCAACACCTCCGGTGCCCGGGACGCCAAAGAGGCGGTTTATGCCGCTCAACTGGCACGGGAAGCCCTGCAGACCAACTGGCTGAAACTGGAAATCCACCCTGACCCGAAATACCTACTGCCTGATCCCATCGAAACCCTGAAGGCCTGCGAAGAGTTAACACAACAGGGCTTTATTGTTCTACCTTATATCCATGCCGATCCGGTGTTGTGCAAACATCTCGAAGAAGCCGGAGCCGCTGCCGTGATGCCACTGGGTTCACCCATTGGCAGTAATCTGGGGCTGAAAACCCGCGAGTTCCTGCAAATCATTATTGAACAGACCAAAGTACCTGTTGTGGTTGATGCCGGTATTGGCAGCCCTTCCGATGCAGCACTGGCGATGGAGCTGGGTGCTGATGCCGTACTGGTGAATACCGCTATTGCCGTATCCCCCAATCCGGTAGCGATGGCCATCGCATTCAAAGAAGCTGTGAACGCCGGTCGCCGAGCCTATGAAGCCGGACTGGGATCACGAAGCCTTGAGGCTCAGGCCAGCAGCCCCCTGACCGCTTTTCTGGATGAGTTCTGATGAGCTTTCTCGATACGTTCAACCAACTCGACTGGAATGAAGTAAAGCTGTCTATCACCAGCAAAACAGCTTCCGATGTCGAACAGGCTCTTTCAGCCAGCCGCCTGAACCACGATCAGTTTCTGGCCCTGATCTCGCCCGCAGCCAGTCCCTATCTGGAGCAGATGGCAAAAAAAAGCCTGCAACTGACGCGGCAACGATTTGGTAACACCGTTCAGCTCTACATCCCTCTTTACCTGTCCAATAAATGCACGAATATCTGCACATACTGCGGCTTCAGTCTGGGCAATAAAATTCGTCGTAAAACCTTGTCGATGGATGAGCTGGATGCAGAGATCAGGGCAATCAAAGCCCATGGTTTTGAACACCTCCTGCTGGTAACCGGAGAAGCACCGGGAACCGTGGGTATGGATTATTTCCGCAAAGTACTGCCCAAGCTGCGCATGCACTTCTCACACATCAGCATGGAAGTTCAACCGCTGGATCAGAAGGATTATGAGGAATTAATGAGCCTGGGTCTGGATGCGGTTCTGGTTTATCAGGAAACTTACCATCGCCCGACCTACAACCAGGTACATCTTCGTGGTAGCAAAGCCGATTTTGATTACCGGCTCGAGACCGCAGACCGACTAGGCAAAGCCGGCATCGACAAAATCGGCATTGGCGCCCTGATTGGTCTGGAAGACTGGCGCACCGATGCAGCCATGGTGGCAGCCCATCTGGACTATCTGGAGAAAACCTACTGGCGTACACGCTACTCCATCTCGTTTCCAAGGCTGCGCCCCTGTGAAGGGGAGATGAATCCTGTATCACTTATTTCCGACCGGCAGCTGGTACAGCTGATCTGTGCTTACCGATTGTTCAAACCGGAAGCCGAGCTGTCACTGTCTACCAGAGAGTCTGCCCGTTTCAGAGACAATGTTCTCCCGCTTGGCATCACAACCATGAGTGCTTTTTCCAGCACTCAGCCCGGTGGTTATGTGAACGATGAGTTTCTGGAACATACCGCACTGGAGCAGTTTGCCATTGACGACAATCGTCGTCCTGAACAGGTGGCTGATGCCATCCGCTCAAAAGGGCTTGAGGCAGTATGGAAAGACTGGGATAACTGTTACTCGCACTAAAACGGCAGACAGACACAAGCAGGGTTCTGCGAGAGCAGCCCCCTGCAGAATAAAACTATAAAAGGGACAGGGTAAGTTTAGCTACCTATCTCATCCCACTCTTTCAATCTCTGGTAAAGCACATCCTTCAGGTGTACACGTTGTGTTTTCAAGCCGACAAAATACTCGTCACTGGTGGGTATATCACGCATTTCCAAACCTCTGACTCGATGATCCAGTTCTGCATACACCTTACTCAAACGCTGAAACTCGGGATCGCTCTGCTTCAACATGGAAACACGATCCTGCATCAGGTCAAAATCGTCTGTCAGGTTGTGCTTGGTTCTGAGCATTGCCTGCCCTCCTGTTGAGTACAGGAAAAGTCTAGTACAACATTAATATCCTTCACTTTATAGATTGTTTGCTTCGATATTGCGCTTTGGTATGCTTGGCTAAACTCTGCTTTTACCGAACACCATGAGTCTCGAAGATCACGATCTGTTCCTGCAGGAAATGCAGGACGTTACACCCATCAAAAAATCAGCCACCGCTGACATTAAAAAAGCAAACCGGGAAACACCCGGTCAGCAGCAACGTCGTCATGCTGCCCAACAGGAATTGTCAGACCCCAACTTTTTGTCTCTGGATAATCCAAGGTGGGTGAAACCTCACGACCATTTGGAGTACAAAAAGTCTGGCGTTCAGGAAGGTGTTTTCAAAAAGCTCAGGCTGGCCAAGTACGAGAACGAAGCTCGCCTTGACCTTTACCAGCACACAGTTAAAGAAGCACGGGCTGCCATTTTTCAGTTTATTAACGACTGCACAGAACATGAACTGCGTAACGTGCTGATTGTGCATGGCCGGGGTCACAACAGCTCACCTCCGGCCAAAATGAAGAGTTACGTCAATACCTGGCTACGGGAATTTGATCAGGTACTGTCATTTCACACAGCCCAGCGGGAGCATGGAGGCTCTGGTGCTGTGTATGTTTCATTGCGTAAAAGTGAGCGTAAAAAACTGGAAAACCGTGAACGACACGCTAAAAGACAAAACTGATTAGCAAAACGCTTTTAAATATCCAGCCATGCGTCTGTATGGCTTTTTAACACCCTCTGCCATTCTCAGTATGCACTATACTAGTGCAATCAAATTGCCCTACTCGCATAATCAACTCGAAAGAAATGGAGTGATGGTGGATAACTATCTGGCTGTTCTGCTGTTTTCTTTTACAACAATGATTACTCCCGGCCCCAACAACATCATGATCATGAGTTCAGGTCTGAATTATGGTGTCAGGAAAAGCATGCCGCACTATCTGGGAATCTGCCTTGGCTTTCCAGCAATGGTCGTGGCAGTAGGTCTCGGCTTTGACGCTCTTTTCCAGGAGTTCCCGTTTCTACACGAAGTGATCAAGGTCGCAGGTGTACTTTACCTTCTCTACCTTGCCTACCATGTGGCCATGGCACCTGTGAGCAATATTGGTGTGGTCAGGCGCAATCCGTTGACATTTCTACAAGCTGCCGTTTTTCAATGGGTCAACCCAAAAGCATGGATCATGGCGACCGGGGCCGTTGCTGCCTACACCACCATTGATAGCGACATGTTTTTGCAGGTCGTTTATATCACCTTTGCCTTTTTTCTGGCTACTTTCCCCTGTATTGCGATCTGGCTTTTTCTTGGTACTCACCTTAAAAAGCTATTAAGAAATGAAACGCACCAAAGACTGTTTAATGTTACCATGGCGATCCTGCTCGTTCTCTCGGTCATACCCGTTATTATTGAACTGGCTTCAGATTACCTTGCGTGATAATGATTCCCTTACAATATTCAGATTGCTACCAGCATCTCAGCCTGGTAGCTATTTATCTTTCTCATTTTTATTAAAGAGTAATTCAAGAAAACGACTGCAAAGAAAACCTTTCATAGGTTCTAAGGCGGTGGAAAAATAGCATTGAAAAAATTTAACCAAAGGAGCCAACAAAACGACAAAGTTGATCTAAAATCCCTTATCTGTTTAAAAGACTTTATAAGACTGACAGCTGATAAAAAAGCGATGTCTCTGTTTTATTCTGCTATTTTTATTTACACCTGTTTTCGCACAAACATCTAACAATGCAAGCTACTTCGAAACAGTGACGCTATCTTCAGGAGGCAATCCACCCGACCCTGGCAAAAACAATCCTTTTGCCAACAAAGCACCTCCAGCATCACCTTTATTCCCCCTAATTCTTCCAGTATTTAAACCTGTAAACAGTCGCTTCGATCACAACATCATTTTACGACCGATCCTAACCTGTGACGCCCGGTTTATTTTAGAATCACATAATAACGAGGTATCAAAACATTACTTTGGCTTCCCTGAAGGTGTTTCCAGAGAGGATGTTTTCTCTGTGATGACACGAAACTACTTCCCATCACCAAAAGTCTTATCGACCTATGTAGCTGTTGTAGATAGCGAGATTGCCAGCAATTCCCACAATGCCGACAAAAGATTCGTTATTAAAAACTGATAATATTGGCCGCAGCGTCGTCCTTCAGCAATACAGCTGATTTATTGGTCAAAGCAAATACACTGAAAAACCATTGGCAAACTCTTTTATGCTGTATCCGGAAACAAACTTCGAATGCTGATCATCTTTCTTATCTGCTGCTCTTCTGGTTTTACCCGTTTGCCTTTTTTCTTCGGCTCCGGAGCTCCCAGCAAAACCAGGCTTTTCATAAAAAGCACCCAGGAACTAATGACAAAAATCTCAAAGAAATTTCGTTGTATTTCCCAAAGTCTTTTCTTCCGCTTGTTGGCTTGTAGCGCCTTATTAAAAAGCGGGTCTGCAAGCTCTACTATTTGATCAATAAAAAAGGCAAGAAACATCAGGCAGGCAAAATTGCTTGATAGATTTTCCTCACCATGACCGTAGTTGTGTTCAAGGCTGTAGCCAAGGTTTTTCAGTGTATTGAACGTTTCGTTCTCAATAGACCACTTCGCACGTCCGGCTCGCATGACTTTCATGCAGTACAGATAGTTATGAAGGGTCAGGCTGGTTACCCAGCTGTTTTGGTAGATCAGGTTATCTTCAGAGTCGAACTCCATATATTCAAGAGAATTGACGATTAAATCCGGATGGGACTTATTAAGCGGAACACCATTCACATAGCGGAACCAGTGTCGATAGGGTGCAATTAAAAGTGTTCCGAGAATGCTGAAATCATGATTTTTCGGAATTTTGTTCCGAGCATTTCTGCAGGGTTAGGGCTTTAAAAAATGGAAAACCTAACATGTCAGGAACACTTTTAATTGCACCCGTGTCGATAGGGTGCAATTAAAAGTGTTCCCGCTCAGCAATCTCCCAGAATTTGATCATAATATAATGAGTCCACTTTTCCTCCGATACTACCTATGTCTACTTCCAAAACCCTTGCTGAAAAACTTGCGGCTCACCCTGAACTGGAAAATAGAGTATCTGAATTGATCAATCTGGTAGAAGCCGAGTCCGGGTATCTTGACCGGGCTGATGAAGCAGAAGAAGCTGTCATTGAGAACCTCAAAGAACTCGGGAATGAGCTTTTAACCGACTGGGGCTCTTGTAAAGAGAAGCAAAGATTTGATGAAGCTCATGCTCTTCACCCAGAATCAAAAGCTAAAAAAAAGACATTCACTGGATGACCACTTATGGCAAAGTCAGCCTATGTGAGCGGTGCCTGACTGTTGCAGGCCATCGTGTCCGGCCTTTTTCCGAGAACGCGCATATTCACTGTCGTGACTACTCTCAACCGCTACAACGACGTTTAGTTGATTTTGCATCAGACAGTTCCTTCGAAACAGCCTCACAGAAATTGGAAGAACATTATGGTGTTGTCGTACCCGAGTCATCTGTTCGAGCCATTACTTTGGGTCATGCCCGTTGCATGAGTGAGCAATCAAAAGCTTCCCTACAAAATCGTCAGGAATGTGTGGGGGATGGCAAACAACTGATCGGTGAGATGGACGGCAGTATGATTCCTGTGGTTCTTTTTGACGAGAAGGCTGAGGGCGACAAACGTAAGACCAGAAAAGTTGACTGGCAAGAAGCCAAACTTTGCCTGGTCTATGAGCAAGGGAGTTGTAATAAACGGCATCGTGTCATCATGGGAGAGCCTGACGAAGCCGGCGATCAATGGTTAAGTTGTGCTATTGAACAGGGCTTGAACCGGCAGTCGTCGATTCATTGCGTGAGCGATGGGGCAAAATGGATTGCCAGTCAGGCAGATCGGGTGTTTGCGTCTCAGGGGCATTTCCTGGTGGATTACTATCACCTTTGCGAATACATCGCAGACGCTGCCAAAGAGTGCGTTGGTAAAGATGAAAAAGCCTGCCAAAAATGGACTGATAAACAAAAAACAAGAATGAAAACAGGCTGCTCAGAGAAAGTTCTGGCAGAGCTTGAGCCTCATAGCAACGGCAAGTCAGGGAAGGAAGCCAATAAGTCGGAAGAGTGCCATCGCTACATCAGGAATCGTCCCGGGCAATTTGATTACCAAGCGGCAGAAGCTGCCAACCTGCCTATTGGTTCGGGTGAAATAGAGAGCTCCAATCGTTCTGTTGTCCAAACCCGGCTGAAACTTCCCGGAGCATGGTGGAAGCCAGAGTATGCACACGACATGTTGAACCTCAGAACTTTAAGAGCTAATGGTGACTGGGATAAGTACTGGAAAGCTACTGGTTAGAACACTTTTAATTGCACCCGTGTCGATACCCCTTCTTGTCTGTGTAAGTGAAACGTTGTACTTTTCCCTGTTTATCCAGGTCATCAAGCACTTCAACCAGAGCTTCGTGGTCACTGGGTTTAGCAACAGCAATGAAGTGATAGCCGTGCGACAGAACCTTTTTGAGCGTAGGCCCTTTGGAATAAAGATCGTCAAAGTTAAGGATTAGTTTCAGGTGACAATGCTCTCTTCTCAAATCCTGAAGAATACGCTCAAGCGCCCGGACTTCACAGTCATTTTTTGATGCATCAACTTGCTGTGTGATAGGTTCGGGCATGAGTGGCAGAACCGTTTTAACGCCTGGTTTGACCAGGCAAATAGCGGACAACTGGTGATAGTAGATGGTTGCTTTCTTCGGGTCATCCGCATTTTTGGTACAGCAGTTCTGGCAGTGGATTTTGTTGGAAGTGAATGTCTGGGTAGCATCAACCGGGGCCAGGTATCCTTCCTTGAAATATTGATAGTGCTTCAGCCAGCGATGCCTTTGGCAATAGGCAAAGCAAGCAGTAAAAAATGAGCGAAAATGTTCTGTCGGGATTCGGTCAATCACAGCTCTGAGGTAACTATCACAGGGGATGTGCTCAACGTGGTACAAATCCCTCGCATTGCTCTGGACAGTGGGTTGCTGTCGCTTATCATCACTGCTGAGTAGTGATGAATGCTTGAGGTGAAAAACCGCCAGCGCATACATGATGATATCTGCAAGAGTGATGTCACCTGTACGGCCATTCGATGAGCGCGGGTCTGGAATCTCTTGAGCTTTTTCAAAAACAAGATCCAGAAGCTGCTGTGTAACAGAGCGATTCAGGGAAGCAGGCATGGCTAAATCAACTGTTGAACTAAGAGCAAGTTTAGGCTGCGATTGTGAAATTAGCATCCCGGCACTGAAGCCTTGGTAAGCAAGGCTTTGTAACTATGATGGGAATTGCTGCGAGATTGCAGGTCTGGTAGGAATAGACTTTCATATGGGTTTTCCACAATTTTTTATTGTCATTCACCCTAATCATCGAAACCATGGATATGGCAGATTGCTTATCCATTTTATAAAACTCTACGCACGTCTTTTTGATCTCCCTTTTCTGATTGCCCGTGTCGTTCATGGTAATGAACCAATGCAACATATCCTTCCCAGAGAAAACTTTATCAGAATAGGACTAAAGCTCGAAATAAACCGGGGATGGGTAGTCTGGTATTTATGGCAACCCCACTCCTTTCCAGAAAGACAGCAAACCCAGTTCCAACTCTCTTTTTTCCCGTTTCAGTGAAAGGCCGAGCAACAAAGGCAAAACAGATCACTTTTAGTCTCGTTGATCAGTCAAAAAAAAACGGGGTTATGGCAAAACCATAACCCCGTTTTTAAAGCAGTTTGAAAAAACTTAAGCCAGAGCAGCTTTAGCCTTTTCAACCAGCTGACCGAAAACGGTCTTGTCGTGCACAGCGATGTCAGCCAGAACCTTACGGTCGATTTCGATCGCAGCCTTCTTCAGACCAGCGATGAAACGGCTGTAGGACAGACCGTTCATACGCGCACCGGCGTTGATACGGGCAATCCACAGAGCGCGGAACTGACGCTTGCGCTGACGACGGTCGCGGTAAGCGTACTGACCGGCTTTGGTAACAGCCTGTTTAGCTACGCGGAAGATGCGAGAACGCGCTCCGTAGTAACCTTTAGCCTGCTTCAGAACCTTCTTGTGACGACGGCGTGCAACGACGCCACGTTTTACACGTGCCATGAGCTATATCTCCGAATAAAATGATCTAAAAAGCGATGATTAGTCGCGCAGCATACGCTTAACGAGACCAGTGTCTGCAGGAGATACCATGGAGGTACCACGCAGCTGACGCTTACGCTTGGTAGTCATCTTGGTCAGGATGTGGCTCTTGAAAGCGCTCTTGCGCTTGTAACCGGAAGCAGTTTTCTTGAAACGCTTCGCGGCACCACTGTTAGTTTTCATTTTTGGCATGAAAAAGCACTCCGCATTCGCGATCACTCATCTCAGTCCTCCCGAAAAACTCGAAGAGAAAAGGACGTCCGTTTCAGGACTTGCTATCCACATGGACAAGCACATGGACAAAAGAGTGTCGGGATAGTTAAAAAACAAAGCCACTAATCACTCACTCATAAAGCACCCTAAGGCGTTTCATGAGCATAAAAAACCAGTCACATCGCAGGGAAGTGACTGGTTTTCAGCGTTTAATCACTTCTTCTTTTTCGGGGCAATCACCATGATCAGCTGACGGCCTTCCATTTTAGGACGCTGTTCTACGGTTCCGAGCTCTTCCAGGTCTTTTTCAACCCGGCGCATCAGATCCATACCCAGCTCCTGGTGAGCCATCTCACGACCACGAAAACGAAGGGAAACCTTCGCTTTGTTGCCCTCAGTCAGGAAACGTACCAGGTTGCGCAGTTTTACCTGGTAATCCCCATCTTCAGTACCCGGGCGAAACTTAACTTCTTTCACCTGAGTTTGAACCTGTTTCTTCTTGGCTGCTGCCTTCTGCTTCTTCAACTCGTACTGGTGTTTACCATAGTCGAGGATTTTACAGACGGGAGGCTCGCTGTTGGCATTGATTTCAACCAAGTCCAGCCCCGCTTCCCGGGCCCTAGCCAATGCGTCGTTCAGTTCAACAACGCCTACCTGCTCTCCATCGGCTCCGATGAGGCGGACTTCTCTGGCACGGATATTTTCGTTGATCGGCGCTTTTTGTGGACGACGATCCCGGAAGCTGTTGCGTCTGATAGGTGTATCTCCTGTAAAGGCAGCCAAGAGCGCATCCGGTCTGATGCATGACATCTGAAAATAGGCATCAAACCGGATTTTAGTGTCGATTACGCAGTACGGCCACGCTTGTTAACGTCCGCTGCCAGCAGCTCGACAAATGCCTCGACAGGCATTGTACCCAGGTCTTCCCCTGTACGTGTACGAACGGCAACGGTTTTGTTTTCCATTTCCTTATCTCCAATCACAATGAGATAAGGCACCTTGTTCAAGGTGTGCTCGCGAATTTTAAAGCCGATCTTCTCATTTCTCAAGTCCGCTTTTACCCGATAGCCTTTTTCGGTTAATAACGTCTCGAGTTCAGAAGCATACTCAGCCTGACGATCCGTGATGTTGAGAATAGCCACTTGCTTCGGTGCAAGCCACGCAGGCATTGCTCCTTCGAAGTGCTCAATCAGGATACCAATAAATCGCTCGAAGGAACCCAGTGTAGCACGATGCAACATGACCGGTGTTTTACGTTCACCGTTTTCGTCCACATATTCCGCACCCAGACGACCCGGCATGGAGAAGTCCACCTGCATGGTGCCACATTGCCACACACGGCCAATGCAGTCTTTCAGGGAAAATTCGATCTTAGGTCCGTAGAAAGCGCCTTCGCCCGGCAGTTCTTCCCATGGCAGACCTTTGGCATCCAGAGCTTCTGCCAGAGCTTTCTCGGCCTTGTCCCAGATTTCGTCGGAACCTACGCGCTTTTCAGGGCGGGTAGACAGTTTGTACAACATATTTTCAGCAGTGAAGCCAAAGTCGGCATAAACTTCATGCAGCATGTCGATGAAGTCACACACTTCCTGCTGAATCTGGTCTTCGGTCACAAAAATGTGCGCATCGTCCTGAACAAACCCGCGTACACGCATAATGCCATGCAGCGCACCGGAGGCTTCATTACGGTGACAGGAACCGAACTCTGCCAGACGCAGCGGCAGATCACGGTAACTCTTCAGACCCTGATTGAACACCTGAACGTGGCAAGGGCAGTTCATCGGCTTGATGGCCATGTCTTTGCTTTCAGAGTTCGTGGTGAACATGTCATCGCTGTACTTATCCCAGTGACCGGACTTCTCCCACAGGGAACGGTCTACCATCAGCGGTGTTTTGATCTCCTGATAACCCCAGGCGATCTGCTTCTTGCGCATATACTGCTCAAGTTCCTGATAGATAGCCCAGCCATTCGGATGCCAGAACACCATACCCGGCGCTTCTTCCTGCATGTGGAACAGATCCAGACGCTTGCCGATCTTGCGGTGATCACGCTTTTCTGCTTCTTCCAGACGCTTCAGGTACGCTTTCAGGGCTTTTTTGTCTTCCCAGGCTGTACCGTAAATGCGGGTCAGCATTTCGTTGCTGGAATCACCACGCCAGTAAGCACCAGCGACACGCATCAGTTTGAAGGCTTTCAGCTTGCCGGTAGACGGCACGTGAGGACCTCGACACAGGTCCATCCATTCGCCCTGACGGTAAACAGAGATAGTTTCGCTCTCTGGCAGATCGTTGATGATCTCGACTTTGTACTCTTCGCCCATTGCCTTGAAGGCACTGATGGCTTCGTTACGGGACATGACAACACGTTCAATGTTCATATCCTGCTTGGCCAACTCTCCCATGCGCTTTTCGATCTGTTCCAGATCGTCCATGTTGAAAGCACGTTCGTAAGAGAAGTCGTAGTAGAAACCGTTATCGATCACCGGACCAATGGTTACCTGCGCGCCCGGGAACAGATCCTGGGTCGCCATCGCCAGCAGGTGCGCGGTGGAGTGACGAATCACTTCAACACCTTCTTCGTCACGGGACGTGATAATAGACAGTTCTGAGTCTTCGCTGATCTGGGCACTGGCATCCACCAGTTCACCATTAATACGACCAGCCAGAGTGGCTTTGGCCAGGCCAGGACCGATATCCTGGGCGACTTCCATTACGGAAACGGCTTCAGCAAACTCGCGCTTGCTGCCGTCGGGAAGCGTAATAACAGGCATGGGAAAATTCCTTAAATGTTGTTCAGTTCAGTGGCAGCTCGTACCAGAAGCTGCTTGTTTTCCGTTCTTTGCAACCCATACCAGAGGCTGCGAACGCGTTTCGGGCAGCCCATACCAAGGGCTGCCCGGATAACCATCTTAGAGCAATAGAAAAAGCAATGACAGTGGCGGGTCATATCGTTGAGTTATACCAATTCCGCTTTCTAAATATGACCATGAGCAAGTCATTCTGGATTGCGGAACAAGGCGGAACAAGGCGGAACGACGAGTAATAGCGAGCTATTGCGAGGAGTTCCAACGCAGCTTCCGTGATTCAGAATGGCTGCACAATTCATAATTAGAAAGTGGAATTGGTATTAACAACGACCCTGCCGAAATAAGCGGCACATTGTGAGAACTTGCCGAACAGTTTGCAAGTGCCGGAAAGGAATTATCAGCAGCGGGCAGCCTGTAGCTTCTGAAGCTGTTGCCCTTCAGAGTTAAAGTTATCCGGATTCAACCACTGCTCAAAGGCTTTCTTCAATTCGGGCCACTCACCATCCAGCATACTGAACCAGGCGGTGTCACGGTTTCTTCCTTTGTACACCAGTGCCTGGCGAAAAATGCCTTCAAAGGTGAAACCCAGCCTCAATGCCGCCTTTCTTGAAGGTGCATTGAGTGAATCGCACTTCCATTCGTAGCGTCTGTAACCCAGCTGTTCAAAAGCGTATTTCATCATCAGATACATGGCTTCGGTAGCGGCTGCCGTTTTTTGCAGCAAGGGCGAAAAATGCAGATGACCGACTTCGATAACACCGTGCTCCGGATTAATACGCAGGTAGCTGGCAAGCCCAACCGCCTTAACGGTATCAGTAGCAACAATGGTGTAAAACACCGGGTCGTGGCTTTGGCTGATCTCTCGCAACCAGCTCATAAAGCTTTTTTCATCCGCTGCCGGTTCATGCAACAGGTAGGTCCACTCCTGTTGATCAACACTGGCATAGAGCGTTTCATACAAATCTTTTCCATGCTGGTCAACATTGACCCTTTCCAGACGGCAATAGTGCCCGTTTAAAGTCAGTGCTTCAGGCAACGATGCCATTTTCCACTGCGGCATGGGTTGACCAACAGGTTGTCCATTAAGGTTAAAGTCTTGGGTCATAACAAACCTTTCTCTGCAAACTATGTCCGGAAGAATAAATCCGAAAAAAAATTCACTAAAGAACCAGTTAGTAAAAAAGCACGGAACCACTCTGTTGACTAAACGATCAGGACGTTAGTATTGTTCAAGGCGACCTGACCACGTTAAACATCACAAATAACCATAACTTCAACCCAGTAGGGGCAAGCTGATGAACGTTCTCATTGTACTCACCTCACACGACCAGCTGGGAGAAACCGGCCATAAAACCGGCTTCTGGCTGGAAGAATTTGCCAGCCCTTATTACCTCCTGAAGGATGCCGGTGCCGATGTCACACTGGCTTCACCACTGGGCGGCCAGCCACCGCTTGATCCGAAAAGTAATGAACAGGATGTGCAAACCGAAGATACGCATCGTTTTAATAACGACCCGGAAGCCCAGTCCGAGCTGGCCAACACTAAAATACTGGCGGATATGAAAGCCGATCATTTTGATGCCGTATTTTATCCGGGGGGGCACGGACCTCTGTGGGATCTGTATCAGGATGCGCATTCCATTGCTCTGATAGAAGCTTTCGTTGCAGCAGACAAAACCGTCGCCACAGTCTGTCATGCACCGGCCGTGTTACTGAACACCAAAGACAAGAATGGTGTTCCACTGCTCAAAGGAAAAAGAGTCACTGCTTTCAGCAACTCGGAAGAAGCGGCTGTTGGGTTAACCGATGTGGTGCCTTACTCACTGGAAGATCAGCTGATTGAACAAGGCGGAATATATGAAAAAACAGAAGACTGGCATTCGCTGGCTATTGAAGATGGATTACTGATTACCGGCCAGAACCCGGCTTCTTCCGCAGCCGTTGCCAAAGCCCTGATCAGAGCGATTCAATAGCACTATCCTTCACTCACGGTAAGCCTCATAGACATAAGGCTTACCGACTGTAGTGAAAGGCTCGAACTTGCATGAACCAACCCTTTAGAGGCTGTTCACAACTCATCCAGCAGATGCAACTGTCGATTTTCCAAATGCAAACGACCACTGTAAAAGCCGTGATGCTGGTGAGCTTTAGGAATTGACCTGAAATAATATCCCTGTTTTCCTGAAGTCATGAATGCTGGATAATCCTTGCCGCTTCATCCTGTCTCTGGAAAGGATCATGAATGAATATCCTGCTGCAATAAAACGCCAGATGATTCGCCTATATACCTCACTCAACGAGCGAGACCGCCGCCGCTATGCTGCTGTTGAGGCTCAAAAGTTAGGGCATGGCGGCATTCATTATATTTCGGAACTTTTGAAATGCGATCCAAAAACGATAACTCATGGCATTCAGGAGCTGGAATCAGAAAAACCGCTTGATACCGAGCGCCAACGAAAAAAAAGGCGGAGGTCGAAAACCTCTGACTCAGATATTTCCCGAACTGGCTGACCGCCTTCTTGTGATTCTGAAAGATCACACCGCAGGCGACCCGATGCGCCAGGAGGTAAAATGGACAAATCTTTCCCGACGACAAATTGCTCAAAGGCTGAAAGAAAGCGGCACACCAGCGAACAAGAATGTTGTTTCAAAACGGCTTCACAAACTGGGATTCCGCCGTCGCAAGCCCCAGAAAAAGAGGACAATGAAGCAGCATAAAGATCGCAACGCCCAGTTTGAAAATATTGCACGATTGAAACAGCAATACCTCGAAGCGGGTAAGCCTGTTTTGAGCATTGATACGAAAAAGAAAGAGGAGTTGGGCAATTTCTACCGTGAAGGTGTAACGGATGCCACTGAACCGACAATCGTGAACGATCATGACTTTCCCAGCTACGGCAAAGGCAAGCTCATTCCTCACGGTATCTATGACCTTGGAAAAAATGAAGCATCCATACACCTGAATACCAGTCGAGATACATCAGAGCTTGCATGCGACAGCATCGAATTATGGTGGAAGGAAAAAGGCCGTTCAGATTACCCCAACGAGAACGAAATGCTCGTTTTTTGTGATTGCGGTGGCAGCAACGCGTCCAGGTCATACCTGTTCAAAGAAGATTTAGAGTCACTTGCAGACCGCCTGAAATTGAAAATTCGTATTGCTCACCTGCCATCCTACTGCTCGAAGTATAATCCGATCGAGCACCGTGTGTTTCCCCATGTGACAAGGGCCTGCCAGGGCGTGCCGTTGGAAACGGTGGAGGTTGCGAAGCATTACATAGAAAAAGCAGAAACCACCAAGGGGCTTCAAGTGGCGGTGCGCATCATGGATAAGGTTTATAAAACAGGGCGAAAATATGCAGCAGATTATAAGGAAAAGATGACTATACGGTTCGACAAATTTTTACCCAGCTGGAACTATACGGCTGTTCCAAAGGCTGGGTAAAAAAAGAATTTATTAAAGGACAGTTCCTTAGGAGTTTTTGGCTCATTCCATTCGCATCACCTTCTGAGTTTACGGGCGGCAAGCAGGTTCAGAGTTTCTTTCCATCGTGCAACGCCAGAATAGGCAGCAGAGTCAGTCTCTGGGGCAAAAAAACTCAGGTTCTGAGTAACGTCGGGCATTTGGGTTCAGAGTATGTGGCTGGGGTCCGGAGTAGATAATGTTGGGCAAAAATGCGCGAGTTCACAGTTTGGAAGGAACAGCTAACAAATGGTTCCAGTTCGTTCGCTGCGCTCACCCGACTGCCTTCGGCGGCGGCTTATGCAGGCGTTATGTGCTATTCATCAACATCAACTATTTCTGATTCAGGTCGTACCCAAGGGAAGGTAACGGGTACTCGACTGTCACTATTTGTATAGGTACAGCCATCCTTGTCACGGAAGATTTTTCCATCCAACCAATAGGCTTCCCCGTTTTCTTTGAACACGGTGCTATCCCTTTTGTTCTGGAACATACCATCACCAACGTCTACCCATTCATCATCTTCACCAGTTAGCGGCGAGATCGTCTGGAAACGAGCCAGCTTATCAAAGTGTTCGAGACAGTAAGGTGCGCTGAAACCGCTATGCCCTTGCTTCGAGAAAGTTTCCAGCAGTTCAAGTAAGCAGTCGCACATCATTTTTTGCATTTCGTCATCACCAGGCCAGCCAGCGATTTCAAATTCTTTTTTTGCGTGAGCAATTAATGACATTTTATTTTCCTTTTCTATCAATGAGATCGCACATAACAAAGTTTTCCACCAGAACTGCGCCTTCGGCTTGGCAGGTGAAAACGGCGTTATGTCGCAGCAGCCAACCCCTCATAAATCTCAGGGAACTATTTCTTGCAAGAGTTATCAAATATGATAACCTTTCTGGGTAGTGGGCCAGAACTGTTATATCGCGTGAATATTGACCCCAAACTCAACTTTATTAATCAATAATCCAATAACAATATCGTGCATCTTTTCGAGCTTTGAAAAACAAATTGTCTTTCTGGCCAACCGTTTAATCCAAGTCCGAAAATTAAGGTTTTTACGCTCTATCTTCTGAGTGTTTGCTTTACCAATAATATGCATGTTTTCATCAAGGTGTCGCTCATAGGCTCCCCAATCATCGGTGTAAAATTTATTAATACCAAATGGCTTCAGAAGTGTTTTGAGTTCTTTAAAAACTTCATCTTTCCGTTTTCCGAAAACATAAGCAAGCACGGTATTTGTAGCGTGATCAACAGCATACCAAAGCCAGCGTTGGTTCGATTTATCATGAACATACGACCACTGCTCATCTAGCTCAGCCTCTTGGCAGACAAGCCCTACATGAATAATTGCATCTGACTTGAGATCAATAGTTTGAATATTTGGGTTGACCTTTACCAGACCGCTTTCTTTTTTTTTAGAGTCTTTATTACTGTTGTCTTGCTTATTCCGAGTACTTTACTTGTATCCCTGATTCCGCTGCCATTTATTGCCATATCGATGATTTTTTCTTTAACGCCAGGCTCACAGGCCTTGTAGCGATATTCAAGCATGAAGGTTTTGATTTCACATTTGTCATTACAGCAATAGTATCGTGGAACATCATGAGTGCTGTATCCGAAAGGCCGAACTTGGTTACTGCCACATGTTGTACAGAGGACTTGCGTAAGGCACATTTTTAAACCGCATTTTTCAAAGTTGCCGAATGTCGTATTTTAGCAGACAGGGCTAGAATCACAGAACTGTGCCACTACCCCTTTCTGTATGAAGTGGCGTATTACGTTTTACAGCAAGAAAATAGAGGAAGAGACTCTGAGTTTCCCTTCGGGGATCTTGGCTAACTTCATCCATATAGCTGAAATGATTGAAGAATTTGGTCCTGCTCTTGGCAAGCCATATACAGCTCCAATGGGTGACGGTCTCTTTGAGATTAGAGCAAAAGGCAAAGAAGGTATCGGTCGTTCTCTGTTCTGTCAGGTCAAGGGGCAAGAGGTTATAGTTCTTAACTCCTTCATCAAGAAGACTCAGAAAACACCAAAAAAAGAGCTGGAACTTGCCAGAAAACGAATGAAGGAGGTCAAAAAATGACAAGACCAACATTTTCTGATTTCAAGAAAAAAGCTCTCAAAAATCCAGAAGTAAGAGCTGAATACGAAGAACTTGAATTGGCTTATGAGCTGCGCAAACAGCTCATTGCCTTGCGTAAAGAAGCAGGTTTAACCCAAGAAGAGTTGGCTGAGATTCTGCACACGCAGAAAAGCAATATCTCACGACTTGAGAACGTCAACTCAAAAACATCACCGAAGCTGTCAACAATCGAAGACTATGCAAAAGCTATTGGTTACAAGGTGAAAATCAGCTTTGTGCCACAAGCTGCAACATAACAAATGGTTCCAGTTCGTTCCGGGGCTGCGCCCCTCCACCCGACGCCGCCGTCGGCGGCGCGGCTGAACCAGGCGTTATGTGGCTAAACCAAGTCTCGGTAACCTTCAACCGAGAACTGCACGATAAAGTAATTGGTGAATTCATCTCAAGAAATCACTATCAACGTATCTAGTACGTCACCTCGAACAGAGGCAGGCAAGAAAATCTATATTCGTAAAGCCTCCAAAGTCAAGGGTTCAAAATGAACGACAGACACAACTTAAACAGTTGTTTTGTTCTCACTTTTGTTCTCAAACGCCTTTATTCAGGCACAAAAGAAGAGCTACATAACTGTAACCCTTGATTTTACTGGTCGGCGTGAGAGGATTCGAACCTCCGACCCTTTCGTCCCGAACGAAATGCGCTACCAGGCTGCGCTACACGCCGAGTATCACTCGGAATCCATTTTAGTTATCTGACCAATCGTGTCAATCCCCTACTCCAAAGCTACTTCTCTGCAACTTCTCGAAATATACGACGGTAGATATCTACCATTGGCTGACTAAAAAGAACAAATATAATTTTGTCTGGAGAGGGCGACGTTTTCAGCCACTCAGCAACTGTCGTGATAGCTATCCGGGCTGCCTCTTCATGAGGATAACCATAAACACCACAGCTAATTGCTGGGAAAGCAAGACTCTTGAGCTGTTCCTGCACTGCCAGTTCCAGTGTACTTTGATAACAGGAGCGAAGTAATTCGGCTTCACCGGCCTGACCACCCTGCCATACCGGCCCAACGGTGTGCAGTACCCTTTGTGCCGGAAGATTAAAAGCCGGAGTCGAACGCACTTGCCCTGTTGGGCATCCGTCGTATTGTCGACAGGCTTGCTGAAGTTGTTCAACACCTGCCGCCTGATGTATAGCTCCATCCACTCCACCGCCGCCAGCCAGGCGACTGTTAGCGGCATTCACTATGCCATCCACTGACATTTGGGTGATATCACCTTCTACAATCTGAATCCGGCTTTTAATCATTACTTTTCACTGATTACTGAGTTTTCGGCAATCCTTCATCGTTTCTGCGATCAGGTAAGCCAGCTCCAGAGCCTGATCGGCGTTCAGGCGCGGATCACAGTGGGTATGATAACGGTTGCCAAGGCTGTCAACTGTCACGGGTCGAGCCCCGCCAATACATTCCGTGACATTCTGTCCGGTCATTTCAAAGTGAACACCGCCTGCGTAAGTACCTTCAGCACGGTGTACTTCAAAGAACTGTTTAACTTCAGTCAGTACCTTTGATACTTCACGGGTTTTATAGCCGTTATCCGCTTTAATGGTGTTGCCGTGCATCGGGTCACAACTCCACAAGACCTTTTTACCTTCCCGCTCAACCGCACGAATCAGGTTTGGCAGATTGCTCTCAACATTGTCCGCACCCATTCGCACAATGACATTCAGCCGACCCGCTTCATTCTCAGGGTTCAACAGGTCAATCAACCTGATTAAATCTTCCGGAGGCAACGTAGGACCCGCTTTCAAACCAATCGGATTGTGAATACCACGGGCAAATTCAACGTGCGCACCTTCAACCTGACGAGTCCGGTCGCCAATCCATAACATGTGCGCTGAACAGTCATACCAGTCGCCGGTCAGGCTGTCCTGACGGGTCATTGCCTGTTCATAAGGCAGCAGCAACGATTCGTGGGAGGTATAAAAATCGGTTTCGCTAATAGCGGCAGAGTTTTCAGCAGTAATCCCGCAGGCTCGCATAAAATCAAGCGATTCATCAATGCGGTCAGCAAGATGTGAATACTGCTCAGACTGTGGACTATTGGCGACAAAGTCCAGATTCCAGGCATGCACCTGTTCCAGAGAAGCCAGACCACCCTGTGCAAAAGCGCGCAACAGGTTCAGTGTTGAAGCTGCCTGATGATAGGCCATCAGCATGCGCTCAGGGTCTGGTGTGCGACTTTCGGCTGAAAAATCCATCCCGTTGATGATGTCACCACGGTAAATGGGCAGCTCGAGACCATTGATGGTTTCTGTACCGGAAGTACGTGGCTTGGCAAACTGACCGGCCACTCGACCTACCTTGATCACCGGAGAACTGGCACCGAAGGTCAGTACCACGGCCATCTGCATCAGTACTTTAAAGGTGTCACGAATATTATCGGCACTGAATTCCAGAAAACTTTCAGCGCAATCGCCACCCTGCAACAGGAAAGCCTTCCCTTCCGTCGCCTGGGCCAGACGTCTGCGCAACTCCCGCACTTCACCAGCAAATACCAGCGGCGGCATTTTACGCAACCGGTTTTCGACCTGTTGCAGGTGTGCCTGATCTGGATACTCTGGCAGCTGGATAACGGGCATCTCTCTCCAGCTGTCAATATTCCATTGCTTCATTCACTTCTCTCATGAATCAATATTACTCAAGCTGGCAATACTACAACACTTAAATCAACAAAGCTGTGTTCTGCGCTCAAACATTTTTTGCATTTGCAGAGGCAACCATTAACCGCCACCGCAAACTAACAAGTTCACATAATCACACAAATAAACGGGTATTAAAGCACCAATAAGCTCTACGGACTTTACACAGTCGAAAATCACTGTTATACAGTACACAACGAACTCGATTAGATAGTTTTACCTAAACATGACTTTTCAGACTTCCATGACCAACACCCTTAAGAAACGCTCCATTATGATGATGTGGTGCGGGGTCTGTTGTGGATAGCTGAAAAGCACTGAACAGGCCCCCGCATCAATACGATCCGGGGGCTTTTTTTTGGGTGAATGAAACGCCTTATCGCATCTGCCAGTAAAGGAAACAGATGCAGGTAATCAACCATGAGCAGAAATTGCCGTTAATTCACAGCATTACGCTTTCAATGAAATAACAGCATTTTCACAGTAAAAAGGACAAGACAGTGAGTTATCTGAAACTGAAACTGGTCACCACCGGCAGCCTTGGCAACCTGGAAAGAGTGCTTCACTCAGATGTGGACTATGAATTGAAAATCAACCACTTCTCTGCAGAGCACAACACCGATCGTAATTGCTATGAAGTGGAAATGTGCATTTCCGGTTTTCAGACTCAGGATCAGATTATTATGAAGCTGGCAGGCGAAAAAGAGATTCGAGAACTGACTCCTCTGCGTAGATGATGGCATTTAAAGGAGTCAGCACCGCGTGTTCTGACTCCTTCACAGCGTACCAACAGGACGGGATTCATCCGTAATCCACTCACTCCAGGAACCCGGATAGAGCTTTGCGCCTGACAACCCTGCATATTCCATGGCCAGGAGGTTATGGCAAGCAGTCACACCCGAGCCACAGTAAAAAACAGGTTCCAGCCCGACAGGCAGTAAAGCGCTGAACGTCTGTTTGAGCTTTTCCGGTGACAGGAACCGCCCCTCATCATCCATATTGTCCGAGAAAGGGTGGCACAACGCTCCGGGAATATGACCAGCCTTTGCGTCTATGGGCTCCGACTCCCCTGCATAACGCTCATAAGACCGTGCATCAACCAATACAAAACGCGGATCTTCAAGTTGATCTGCAATCGTGTCGGCAGACACGGTTTCATTATCATGCAAGTGACTTACGAAATGACTGAAGCGAACTTCTGGTAACTCGGAAGTTACAGGGTACTTGCCAGCCAGCCAGGCTTTATAACCACCATGCAGTACACTGACATGCCGGACACCTATCCAACGCAATTGCCACCATGCTCTTGCTGCCATGGCATGCCCACCATCGTCATAAACGACGACATGAATGTCATCGTTTATGCCCCAGCTGCAAACACGCTGCAAAAAAACATCCGGTTCAGGCAACGGATGTCGTCCTGTTTTCCCCAGGATAATGGTTCCCGACAAATCGTCTTCCAAATCAACATAACAGGCTCCCGGCAAATGTCCCTGCTGATACAAGGCACGTCCCGCAGAAGCATTGCCCAGATCATAACGGGCATCAATAATCACGATGCGATCATCATTCAGCAGAGTAGCCAGAACTTCTGGTTCAATCAGTGGCGACATTAAGTACTCCATTAACAGGCTGGAACAATGAGAGAGTACCACGGGCGGGAATCACACAACAGGAACACCCTGCTATCAGGCTATGGTTCCGGCGGCTATGGCTCTGGCGGCCATGGGCGTAAAGCATCGCCTTCAGCCCATGCTTTTACCCAGTCAGGCAATTCGGTTTTCCATTGCTCTATACCCATCTCACGCAGTACATCCTCAGTGGGCACAGTGCCACTTTTACTGGTAATGGCCGTTCTCAACAGAACGGAGGAAACCGGTTGTCCTTTTACCCACATGGACTGCGCCACATAGGACCAGCGGCCTTCCATGCCCAACAGCTGAGTTCGCATGGTTACCCGGTCAAACATTCTGACCCGACGCCTGTAACGAACAGAACTGCCTGCGACCACAAATCCCCAGCGATTTTTTCTCAGTACAGCAGACAAGCCTGTTCGGATAGACAAATCAAAGCGGCCAATATCGTATAAAGTCAGCACGCGGCCATTATTGACTTCCATAAACATATCCAGATCCAATGGCTGGCACCGAAAGGTGGTTTCACAAACACCATCAGCAGGGACGGGCGGAGCAAATCGCGCTTTGATACTTGACGTCAGAAGACGTATAAAAGGGTACATAAAATCCTTTTTGATAATCTATTTATTAGAAGTTATAAAAATAGCGGTTGATTATCAGCCGTTCCAAGTTCACCAGAGAAACGAGACTTTTGCAACGCAGGAAAGAAGGGAAAACAAGGTTTTGAGGAAAGGTACAAAAAATAAACCCGCCAATTCCTTGGCAGGTTGTATCACATCCATGTGATGAGTGCTGTCCTTGCAATTACAAGATAACAATACCGGGATCAGACGAGCTATAGGCAGATGACAGTACTGCCTGTGAGAAATATCCTACAAAATGCTTATCCATTCAAATTCTTACTGAATCCCGGCAGACTTATCCACTACCTGGTTATCAATAATGACTTTTTCAGAAAGAATACTGGAGATTTCATCCGAATCCTCCGTGCCATTCTGAATCACAATACGGGTCACGGAGCCTGCGCTGTCGTCTTTATCAAAGTCATAGCCTTCAGGAAACACCGGTTCATTGCCCATTGGTTCCTGGAACATAACGGTTTCCTCAACAACCGCTTCTGCTGGCAACTCCGTCGCAGCCTCTTTGTTGTCATCCGGCAATAGAAACAGACCGGTGACAATTGCACCAATGCCCACTGCCAGACCTGCACCCCAAAGTACTTCCTTTCTCATATCAAACCTCAAGCCGAAAACGTTGCGACGACTTTATGGGCATACCTTACCAAAACCAGTCCCGAGTCATCTAATTAGGGTTTACAACCATAACCGTTTATACTGGTGCTGTTAACTGATCTGTTACCAATAATCATAAAAGAAACAACCGGAGTGCTGATGACCGACAACACTTCCTTTAGCCTGAGCTGTGTAGTACCCGTGTATAACGAAGGACCGGTCATTGCACAATTTCTGGAAGCGCTACAGGAACGGCTACAGGGAATCACGCCGGATTACGAGATTATCGTGGTGGACGACGGCAGCCAGGACAACACTGTCCAGCTGGTAGAAGGCTATTGCGACGGGCAACATATCAAGCTGCTTGAACTCTCCCGCAACTTTGGCAAGGAAACCGCGCTGACAGCAGGTATTGATGCCACAGACAGCGATGCTGTTATTCTGATCGATGCCGATTTTCAACACCCTCTGGACATGATTTCGGTCTTTGTCGATTACTGGCGGCAAGGCTATCAGATGGTCTACGGGATTCGTCAGGACAGAGACAACGAATCCTATCTCAAGAAAAAAGGTGCTCAACTCTTTTATCAGATCATGCACTACAGTACGGGAATAAATGTGCCTGCTCACGCCGGTGATTTCCGACTGATGGATCGCAAGGTGATTGAAGCCCTCAAATCCATGCCCGAACGCAACCGGTTTATGAAAGGCATCTACGCCTGGGTCGGGTACAAAACCATCGGACTGCCTTTTCAGGTTCAGGATCGTATGGCCGGGGAATCCGGTTGGGGGTTTGCCAAACTGACCAGTCTCGCCTTATCCGGCATTACTGCATTTACCACGTTACCATTGAGAATTGTGGGCGGACTGGGTCTGCTGATCTCGATTATCTCGGTGTTTTACGCCTTTTTCATTATATTCAGGACGCTTTTTCTCGGCACTCCTCTGCCCGGTTGGCCAACCGTCATCGTTGCCATTACGTTTATCGGAGGTATACAACTGCTGTCTCTCTGGGTGCTGGGGGAATACATCGCCGGTATATTCAATGAAGTCAAACAACGACCCAAATATCTGATTCAACGACAAATTGGTTTTAATAAAAAACAGTAACACGACGACAACGGTCATTCATGCAGATCATTAAGTTTACCGTGGTAGGGGCCTTTGCGGCGTTGGTTCACCTGATCACACTCTGGCTGGGTGTGAACTTTCTGGCACTGGACCCTGTGATTGGCAATATCATTGCTTTTGTCTTTGCTTTTACAGCCAGCTTTTGCGGTCAAAGCCTGTGGACATTTAATCACAAATCCCATAATCCCTCGGCTGCACTGCGCTACCTGATGGTACAGTTACTTTGCAGCTTCTTACTGAATCAGTCTTTCTATACGTTGCTGATTGTTTACACATCGCTGCATTATCTGGTGTCCAGTTTTATTGTCCTGATCACTATTCCTGTTATCACCTTTACTCTCAGCAAATACTGGGCGTTTCGATGAAAAAGCTGACTCTTTGCGCAGACGACTATGGTATGCACCCTCAGGTATCGAGAGCAATTGTTGAACTGATTCAACAACAGCGAGTTCAGGCCACCAGCTGCCTGGTAACTTCAGATTACTGGCAAGAGTCTGTTCATTTTGTCAACGATATCCGAACTCAGGCTGATATCGGCCTGCACCTGAACTTTACCGAAGGTAGCGGCCTCAGTAATGCCTTTGTTAATGGTCTGCCCGGTCTGGGAAAAATGCTGGCACTCAGTCATCTGCGCCTGCTGAATACCGGTCATCTGGTGGAAGAAATTTCTGCACAGTTTGAAGCCTTTACCTCGGCAACTGGTTTTTTTCCTGATTTTATCGACGGTCATCAGCATGTACATCATTTGCCTCAGGTTCGCGACGCCCTGCTGAAAGTGATCAGTCGTTATTCCTTATCTGAACGTTTTTGGGTTCGAAGTGCTTATCCAATGGTATCTGCAACGTCAGACTTAAAAGCCCAAATTATTGTAGGCAGTGGTGCCAAGGCATTTTCCAGACAACTGCAAAGCAATAGCATTCATCATAATTCATCGTTTGCGGGTGTATATTCCCTGACACCCAACCAGCCTTTCAGACAGTACATGCGACAATGGATGCATCATTTGCAACACTATGGATTGGTGATGTGCCACCCTGCACGCGCGGCCAGTCCGGGTCAGTTTGACCACTCCAGAACCCGGCTGCAGGAATATAACTACCTTAAAAGTCAAGAGTTCATTGCTGACTGCAGAGAAAACACCATTAAGCTTGTGAGGTTTTCAATAAACCATGGATCACCCGCATCCTGATGCCAATGATACGCTGAAACACCCTTTACGATGGCTCGGTCTCCTTTGCCTGTTTCAGATTACCCTGTGGACACTGGCTCCCAACTGGGTTCGGCACACACTTAATTCCGACACGCTGGAAGGCATCACCTGGGGCAACCTCTGGCAATGGGGTTACGACAAACACCCGCCACTGGCGGCCTGGATAACAGCCCTGTTTGCCCGGTTGAGTGAAACTTCAGACCTTCCGGTCTACTTTCTGGCGCAGTTGTCCATTGTTATTGTTTTTATTGCTGTATGGCGGCTGGCCAGAGAATATCTACCCACCCATGGCGCACTACTGGCTGTTTTTTTATTACAGGGTGTTTTGTTTTATAGCAACCGGATAGAAAGGGTAACACCCGACACCATTCAGGGTCCTGTCTGGGCGCTGCTGGCACTGACCTTTTATTTTGCGGTCACTCGTGAATCGCTCAAATACTGGTTATTAACCGGCGTTTTGGCAGGTCTTGCGATTTTGGCAAAGTATCAGGCTGCCGTTTTGTTTCTGCCTCTTTTGGTGGTGTTGTTCATTACCAAAGAAGGCATAAGCAACCTGAAAACAGCAGGCCCATGGCTGGGCGGAGTCGTTGCCGCCCTGATTGCTTTACCGCACGTACATTGGCTGATGGAGAATGACTTTGCAGCGGTTGGTTATCTGGAAGACACTTACGTTAATAATCCTGATATTCAATCCAGTTCGCGCTTTTATTACCCGCTATCCTTCACCATCAACAGTTTTAACAACATTATTCCCCTGTTGCTGCTATGCATTCCCCTTTACTGCGCCAGAACGCAAGACAGCCACTACAGCGCATTCAAATCCCGTTTTCTTACGGCTATTGCACTGGGACCGTTTGTGCTGACTCTATTGTTTGGGCTAGTAACCGGAGAAAAGCTGATCCCCCGCTGGGCAACCCCTTACTTCGCCTGGCTACCACTGTTTCTTCTGGTCAGGTTGCAGCCCGAAATACCCTACAAACGATTCAAAACCCTCGTTGTCTGCTGCTTAGCACTTGGTCTCACTTTCTGTGCCTTAAGAACCGGTTATCAGTACTATAAGCCCTTATATAAAGAACGGTTCTGGGAATCAGACGAATACATGCCTGCCCGCGAAGAGATGGCCTACGCCGAAAAACTCTGGCAGAAGCATCACGATTACCCAATGCCTTATTTGGGCGGATTACATTACCACATCGCCGAACTGGCAGCCTACAGCCAGTATGACCCGATCCCCTTTTTTGGACTGAATCCTGCTGAAAGCCTGTGGATGGATCCTGCCGACTTTCGTACCAAGGGTGGTATGATTCTGATACGTCATGGCCGAAAGAAAACAGGAGAAGTACAGGAACGTTTAAAGAGCAATTACCCTGAAGCCATTTATATAGGCAGCCATAACTTCAAACCTGTCAGCCGTCTGGATGTAGAGCCACCGATAGAATTCACAACAGATTACTATCTGCTGGAACCTGAGCCAGACAAAGAAATGCCTTAACAAAAAAGCCGCTCCATGCTGAATAGCAAAGAGCGGCTTTATAGAATCTGACGCACTAACGCTTACTGAACGCGCACCACACGGCTGGTTGTGCCTTGGGTCAGAACCTTCACCCGATCACCGGCGTTAAAAGTCGCAGCAGGATCATGCTGCTGAACCACAGAGACATAAGAACCATCTTCCAAACGCACAGTAATTTCAATGCCCTGTTTGGTGGTGAGCTTTTTCTCGGCCATATTACCGAGTACACCGCCAGCCACAGCACCGGCAATACCACCAATAATGCCTTCATTGCGCCCACCAATCTGGGAACCCAGAACGGCACCGGTTGCACCGCCCGCCAGTGTACCCACTTCACCCTCAGTGCCTTGAAGTTTTACAAAACGGGCTTCAGCCACTGTGCCAAAACGGACAACCTGCATCTGTCTCGCTTCACCACTGGAATAAGTGGTACCCGTCAAATCGGACATACAGCCGGTCAGCGAAACGGCAACAAGGACAGCAAGGCCAGCCTGTTTGATTTTGTTTGTCATAAATGTCATCTCCTGCATCATCCTTTATTGCCAACCGCTCAGGGTATGATGTTTAGTGTTAAAAAAGGAGCGGCCTTTTATACCAATTCCATCTTCTAAACATGAATTGCGCAGCCATTCCAAACCACTGGCTCTGCGTCAGAACTCCTCGCAATACCCAAAGGGCACAAGTAGCCAGCTATTACTCGTCATTCTTCCTTGCCCAGCGATTTAGAATGACTTGCTCATGGTCATATTTAGAAGACGGAATTGGTATTACAAGCCTGCTCCTTTATTGTACTCATTGGAGCCTCTGCCAGTCAGGGAGTTACAACCCTATCAGCCAGATTATCAGTCAACCCACACTCGTGCATTGCGGAACATCCGCAACCAGGGCGAATCATCCTGCCAGTTGTCCGGATGCCAGCTGTTCTGAACGGTTCTGAAGACTCGCTCAGGATGGGGCATCATAATCGTCACCCTGCCATCGGCAGAGGTCAGGCCGGTAATCCCGCCGGGTGAACCATTAGGGTTGTAAGGATAGCGTTCTGTCGCCTGCCCCTGGTTATCCACATAGCGCAATGTCAATTGCCCGGACTCCTGCAGATGCTGAATATGCTCTGCCTTGCGAAACTCGGCATGGCCTTCACCATGAGCCACGGCAATCGGCATACGGGAGCCTTCCATGCCACGCAGGAAGATTGAGTGACTTTTCTGAACTTCCACCATGGCAAACCGTGCTTCGAACTGCTCGGACTGATTGCGCACAAAATGCGGCCACGCCTCGGCACCGGGAATCAGCTCATGGAGATTGGAGAACATCTGGCAACCGTTGCAGACACCCAGAGCAAAGCTGTTTTTCCGATCGAAGAAGGCAGCAAACTGTTCACGGGCACGACGGTTGAACAAAATAGATTTCGCCCAACCTTCCCCTGCACCCAGCACATCACCGTAAGAGAAGCCGCCACAGGCCACCAAACCGGTAAATTCATCCAGCTGACGGCGACCATTCAGGATATCGCTCATATGCACATCAACAGCCGCAAAACCTGCCTTATCGAAGGCTGCCGCCATTTCTACATGGCCGTTTACACCCTGCTCTCGCAGAATAGCGACCTGAGGACGAACACCGGTGGCAATGAAGGGCGCCGCCACATCGTTATTGATATCAAATGGCAAAGAGGCATGCAGACCCGAATCACGATCGTCCAGCAGGTTATCAAACTCCTGACGAGCACACTCGGGATTGTCACGCAGCGCCTGGATTCGATAGCTGGTTTCTGCCCACCAGCGTTGATATTTCACACGGCTTTCAGACGTCAGCGTCTTGCCCCTGAACAGCAGGTTCACACGCTGATCCTGACGCAGGGTACCAATGGTGTGAGTACATTCACCCAAACCCGCTTCTGCCAGAATATCCTTAACCCTTCCTTTATCCTGCGCACGCACCTGAAGAACCGCACCCAGTTCTTCGTTAAACAGTGCTGGCAGAATATCATCCGATGACTGAACCAGTTTCTCCAGATGAATGTCCATGCCGGCACGTCCGGCAAAGGCCATCTCGACCAGCGTGGTAAACAGGCCACCGTCAGCACGGTCGTGATAAGCCAGCAAAAGTCCCTGTTCCATCAATTGCTGAATAGCAACAAAGTAAGCTTTCAGGTCTTCTGCAGAATCGACATCGGCAGCCGTATCACCAATCTGTCCGAACACCTGTGCCAGAGCCGAACCACCCAGACGGTTTTTGCCACGACCCAGATCTACTAACAGCAGGCGGCTATCGCCTTTGTCCAGCCGTACCTGAGGCGTCACTGTTTTACGAACATCTTTGACCGGAGCAAAAGCTGAAATCACCAGAGACAGTGGCGAGGTGACCGACTTGTCTTCACCCTCTTCTTTCCAGCTGGTGCGCATGGACATAGAATCCTTGCCTACAGGAATCGCGATACCCAGTTCGGGGCACAGCTCCATACCCACCGCCTTGACGGTTTCATAGAGTTTTTCGTCTTCACCGGGATGACCGGCAGGAGCCATCCAGTTGGCAGATAACTTGATATCACCCATCTTTTCAATGCGGGCAGACGCAATATTGGTAATCGCTTCACCAATCGCCATACGACCGGAAGCCGGACCGTTGATAATCGCCACAGGTGTACGTTCACCCATGGACATGGCTTCACCCGTGTAGGTATCAAAAGAGGTGGTAGTGACCGCACAGTTGGCAACCGGCACCTGCCAGGGGCCGACCATCTGATCCCGGGTGACCTGACCGGTAATGGTTCGGTCACCGATGGTGATCAGGAAACTTTTGCTGGCAACAGAGGGCAGTTTTAAAACACGCTCATAAGCTTCTTCCAGCGATATGCCACTCAGATCGATGGCATCCTGTTTAACCTGAACCGACTCCACATCCCGATGCATGCGAGGCGGTTTACCCAGCAGAACGTCCAACGGCATGTCCACCGGCTTATTGTCAAAGTGCGAGTCTTCAACCAGCAAGTGTTTTTCTTCTGTCGCTTCACCCACCACCGCATACAGACAACGCTCACGCTGACAGATAGCTTCAAACAGCTCCATATTTTCCGGAGCCACTGCCATCACGTAACGTTCCTGAGATTCGTTACACCACAGAGCCAGAGGTGACATGCCCGGCTCGTCATTCAGAATGTCCCGCATCTGGAAACGACCGCCACGATCTCCGTCGCTAACCAGCTCGGGCAATGCGTTGGACAAACCACCTGCGCCTACGTCATGGATAAAGGCAATAGGGTTCTCGTCACCTAGCTGCCAGCATTGATCAATGACTTCCTGACAGCGGCGTTCCATCTCCGGGTTATCCCGCTGAACGCTGGCAAAATCGAGATCTTCCTGCCCCTCACCCGATGTCATGGATGAAGCTGCACCACCACCCAGACCAATCTGCATGGCCGGGCCACCCAGAACAATCAGTTTGGCGCCGACAGGTATTTCACCCTTTTCAACATGATCAGCCCGGATATTACCCAGACCGCCCGCCAACATGATGGGTTTGTGATAGCCACGCACTTCCTCACCGGTTGCAGCCTTGGCAGTCTGTTCGTAAGTTCGGAAGTAGCCGCACAGGTTCGGGCGACCAAACTCGTTGTTGAAACCGGCACCACCCAGTGGGCCATCGATCATGATATCCAGCGCGGAGACAATGCGACCGGGTTTGCCATAGCCCTTTTCCCATGGCTGTTCGTAGCCGGGAATATTCAGGTTGGAAACGGTAAAGCCGGTAAGACCCGCCTTGGGTTTGGAGCCTTTACCCGTTGCGCCTTCATCACGAATTTCCCCGCCAGAGCCTGTCGCAGCACCTGCCCAGGGAGCAATAGCGGTTGGATGGTTGTGGGTTTCCATCTTCATCAGGATATGAATCGATTCCTGATGGTAGTCGTAGGTTTTGGTTTCCGGGTTTGGGAAGAAACGGCCAGCTCTGAAGCCTTCAATCACCGACGCGTTATCTTTGTAGGCCGACAACACGCCTTCACTGCTCATGGTGTGAGTATTGCGAATCATCTGAAACAGCGAATGATCCTGTTTCTGCCCGTCAATAGTCCATGTGGCATTGAAGATTTTATGGCGGCAATGTTCCGAGTTGGCCTGTGCAAACATCATCAGCTCGACATCGGTCGGATTCCGCTTCAGCCTGATGTAGCTCTCAACCAGATAGTCAACTTCATCGTCTGCCAGCGCAAGACCCAGTGACTGGTTTGCCTGTTCCAGAGCTTGTTTGCCACCATCCAGAACATCAACGGTGGTCAGAGGAGCTGGCCCGGACTCTGCAAACAGGGCTTCAGCGGCCTGCAGATCATCCAGTACCGCTTCGGTCATTCGGTCATGGATTAACTCGCTGACTATAGAGACCTGCTGTTCAGTCAACGCTTCTTCAGCATGAATGTAATAGGCAATGCCGCGCTCAATGCGCTGAACATTACTTAAGCCACAGTTATGAGCAATATCAGACGCTTTACTGGACCAGGGAGAAATTGTACCGGGACGGGGCAGCACCAGCAGAAGCTTTCCTGTGCTGCTGCCTTCCTGTAAACGGGGGCCATAGGTCAACAGTTGCTTCAGAACCATCAGTTCCTGTTCAGACAGCGCCTCACTGTTCTGAACGAAATGCTGGTAGTCAGCAAAAACACCGGACACTTCCGGAATAGCGTTTTGTAGAGTTTCCAGCAATTTTTTGCTGCGAAACGGAGAAAGGGCGGGAGCACCACGCAATATCAGCATGCTTTTACCGTGAAAATACAGTTTATGAAGCTGAAAGCTCATCACAGGCAGCCTGTTCACTGCTTATGACGCACTGTTCAGCAGAACTCAGGGGGATCAAGGCGGCTATGATAATCGAAACTGCGGTACGGAAACCAGTCATGGTAAATACACATCACTGCTTATTCCTGCTCCGGTCAGTCACTAATACCAATTCCACCTTCTAAACATAAATTGCGCAGCCATTCTGAATCACGGGAGCTGCGTTGGAACTCCTCGCAATAGCTCGCTATTACTCGTCGTTCCGCCTTGTCCCGTGACCCAGAATGACTTGCTCATGATCATATTTAGAAAGCGGAATTGGTATAACACAACCGCAAGCGCTTCCTTTCTTCTTTTTTCTGTCTACGTCGTTCCCTGAAAAAAGCCGACATCATTTCACTGCATTCGTCTTGAAGAACACCCCGGGTTACTTCCACCCGATAGTTCATCTGCGGTTGATCCAGCACTTGGGTGACACTGACCACAGCGCCGGATTTGGGCTCGCAGGCACCAAAAATCACCCTGCGAATGCGGCTATGAATAATAGCACCTGCACACATAGTGCAAGGTTCAAGGGTTACATAGAGGTCACAATCCACCAGCCGGTAGTTTCCCAGCGCCCTGGCAGCCTGCTGCAGAGCCAGTATTTCCGCGTGAGCAACCGGGTTACAACCGGAAATCGGCTGATTGTGGGCACGGGCAATGATCTCACCATTTTGAACGATCACCGCACCGACCGGCACTTCCAGTTTTTCCCAGCCTTTGTGGGCTTCAGCCAGTGCTTCACGCATCCAGTCACTGTCTGGTTGCTCATTCGAGGGGTTTTCACCCGATCTACTCTCTAACACCCGTTTCAATGCCTTACCTGTATCTAATTCACTCAATAGTGACGCAGTATACATGGAAAACAGCCTGCACCGTCGCAGCCGGTCAATGTTATGACAGACACTGAATCCACAAAAAAGTTTTCAGCCTGCTATTAACTTTGCCGCTGCCTGACCGATGCTCATTATTAGGGTTCTGTAACTGCTGCAATCAAGAGAAAACCGGGAATAAAAAATAAGTGATTAAATCCCCCACGCTCTTGGCAACAGCCATATATACTGAATGAAAGTAGTTTTTCTTATTCCGGATTTGATGACTTGATGCCAGCGGAGGGTATGGTCAAATGTCTTACAAGCAGAACGTCGAAGAGAATCTGCAGCATTTCGCCGAGAGCATTGGTCTTGGCGAACTTAGTCTGAACGAACACGATGCTTGCGGGCTCTGCTTCGATGACACGTTGATTGTCAACATGGAATACCTTGAAGAAGATGAAGCTTTGGTCTTCGTTTCTTCAGTCAAACCCATGGATGCTCACGATGACTCCCGCCTCCAGCTGTTCGAAAAGCTGCTATCCCTTAATCTTCAGCACCACAGCATGCAGGGTTCCTTCATTTCCCTGAACCATGACAAAACCGAAGTTCTGCTGATTCGCTCCATGCTGGCTTCCAGCGACTACGGTAACTTTGAGTCAACTCTGGAAAAGTTCGTGAACACCCTGGAATGGATTGTGTCCGAAGTGGATAACGTAGATGAAGACGCTACACCGGCAGCCAGCACCTCTGCACCACAGCCTGGTTCCGGAGGCCCCGGTGACATGGGCATGATGGTGTAACGGAATAACATGCGAGAAAGAAAGGGCTTAACGGCCCTTTTTTTCTCTGTGAATTTTCTCCGGCAACCGATGAACAGGCAGGAGGATTCGATTTGGCAGAAGCATTAAAGTATTTAACGGATGCCCTTGAAAGTGCCGTAGGTGGTGAGCGTCTGGTAGACATTCGCGGCCGGGTTACCGAAGTACAGGGCATGATCATCAAGGCTGCCGTCCCCGGCGTTAAAATTGGCGAGCTGTGCGAACTGGTTACCCCCGGGGAAGAACAGGCCAGTTATGCCGAAGTCGTCGGTTTTCAGGGACACGAAACCGTCCTGTCACCCATGGGCGAGATCATGGGGATATCCTCCACCACTGAAGTCATTCCTACCGGCAAAGTACACCACGTTGGAGTAGGTCCCCACCTGCTGGGGCACGTACTGGATGGTATGGGCGACCCTCTGGAGAAGAACGCTTTTGACGGTATTGAACCGGAAACCTATTACCCGGTTTACGCAGACAGCCCTGACCCGATGACTCGTAAAATCATCGAAAAACCGCTGCCACTTGGGCTTCGTGTTCTCGATGGCATCCTGACCTGTGGTGAAGGCCAGCGAATGGGTATTTTCGCAGCCGCCGGTGGTGGTAAGTCCACCCTGCTTTCCATGCTGGTGAAAGGGGCAGAAGTCGATGTCACGGTACTGGCGCTGATTGGTGAACGGGGGCGGGAACTGCGGGAATTTATCGAACACGACCTTGGCCCTGAAGGCGTTCAGAAATCCGTTATAATCGTTGCCACATCCGACAAATCATCCATGGAACGCGCCAAAGCAGCCTACACAGCAACAGCGGTTGCTGAATATTTCAGGGATAAAGACAAGCGAGTTCTGCTGTTAATGGATTCGGTGACCCGTTTTGCCCGTGCCCAGCGTGAAATTGGTCTTGCCGCAGGCGAGCCACCCACCCGACGGGGTTTCCCGCCTTCCGTTTTCGCAACGCTGCCCAAGCTGATGGAGCGGGCTGGCATGTCTCATACCGGCTCCATAACAGCTCTTTATACCGTTCTGGTAGAAGGCGATGACATGTCCGAACCCGTTGCCGATGAAACCCGGTCGATTCTGGATGGGCACATTATTCTGTCCAGAAAACTCGCTGCGGCTAATCACTACCCGGCTATTGATGTACTCTCCAGTGCCAGTCGTGTGATGAATGCCATTACCCCTGCCGAACACAAAGCCGCTGCAGGTCGGCTCAGGGAATTGCTGGCCAAATATGAAGAAATCGAATTACTGGTCAAGGTGGGTGAATACAAACAGGGCTCCGATGCTACCGCCGACGAAGCACTACAGAAAATAGAAAGCATCCGCAACTTCCTCAAACAACGCACCGACGAACTCGTCACCTACGATGAAACCATCCAGCTGCTTCGGCAAGTGGTCGGTGTGTGAGCCTGAACCATGCTGCACGAACTGCTAAAAGTTAAGGAAATTCGCGAAAAATCTGCACACGATGAAGTCCAGAAGCGTAAATATCGTCTGGAAGAAGCCCACAGAGCCGTCGAGCAGGCAAAAGAAGAGTTCATTGAGTATGTGGAGTGGCGCGGTAAAGAAGAGCAACGGCTCTACGATAATATTATGAATATGGAAGTAAAACAGAATGACCTGGATCAGCTGAAACAAACAGTCGGACTGCTTCGGGAAAAGGATGTACTGCTGGAACAGGCCATCGCTGAAGCCAAAAAAAAAGTTGTGGATGCCGAACAAGCGCTTGAAGAAGCCCGTGAAGAACACGTGAAGGCAATTCAGGCCGTACAGAAGTTTGAAGAATTTACCAGTGTACTGGACGAAGAAGCGGCTAAAGAAGCAGTCCGTCTGGAAGATCTGGAAATGGAAGAGTTTACGGTAAGACCCCGTCATTAATAGGAATCATCGAATCAGTGAGGTCACCATGGAAATCAACCAGAATAGTCAGCCACAAGCCAGCCCTCCTCCTGATTCGTCAGGGAACCAGCAGCAGGTGTCAGAAAAACAAGCGGATGACTTCGCCAAGAAAATGGGAAAAAAGAAGGAAGACCCAAAAAAATCCGACAAGGAAGAAATAAGCTTTGAAAGCCTGTTGGCGGCCCGCAGTAAAAAAGGATCGGATGCCGAGCGCCTGAGAGGCGAACAAGGGGCATCACAGCGTGGTAAAGGGGATCAGCACGAAGAAATGCTCGCCGCCACGGAACAACAGGATCAACCATTGCATACCCCCCGTGAAAGTCAGGCAATAACACCGACCACCGATATAAAAGCCACCGACATAAAAGCCATCGATAAAGTCAGTGGTCCAAAAGAAATTAACGAGGTCATCAACAAGCTCGTCGATAAAATCCATGTGTCTGCCAAAGACTCTATTAATGGCGCCGAAGTTCGCATCACAATGAAAGATAATATTCTACCCGGTACAGAGATTCGAATTCAGCGCGCCGGTGGAGAGCTCACTGTTACCATGAACACCACATCAGCAGACACCCATAACTTTCTGGCAGTGAATGAATCCTCTCTGTTAAAAAGCCTGAATGAACGTTTTGGTGACAAGGTGCAGGTAAACATCAACATGTCCGGTGACCAGCCCGGAGACGGCCGCTCACGAGAGCAGTATGAAGGCGATCAGGAGCAGGATGACGACGAAGGTTAATCATGTCCACTCAACCTCTGGCTTATAAAAACCTGTCAGCGGCTCAGTTAACACTGAGTCGTCTGCTTTGTGCTCGCCAGAACACCTTTACCACTGTCATCAACCAGTCTGAAACAGAGCTGGAGTTCAGCCAACAACCCGCTGATCAACTTCCTTCGCACACATTGCACCTTGAGCTTAACGGTCACCCGTACCGGATTTACCTCGGTAACCGCCTTCTAGATGCCTTCCTGCCCGGCAAGCTCGACCACCAGGGATTACAGAAATTACCCGACGATTTACGGATGGCAGTATTGAACCATGCCATTACCCCGTCGTTTCAATCATTCAGTGAACTACTGGGTATTTCCTGGTCACTACAAAACTTTGAATCCACCAAGCCAGAAGAGCCTCCCGCCACACTGGGATTAAACATTCGGCAGAACTCGATTAACACCCGTATCGAACTGCAGATTGATGATCTGCTACTGTCCATTCTTGAAGCAATTCCAACTCATCATCCACGCTCATTGCCCGATATACCTTTTTGGGCAACGCTGGAAAAAGGACAGTCCCGACTGTCACTGTCAGAGCTGAAATCACTGGAAACCGGCGACATAGTGTTTCTGGATCAGCACACCAGTGATGAACAGGTCATTGTCCGCGTCAACCGGCGTACAGCGTTTCTGGGGGAATTAGCCAACGCTGGGGTCAGCATCATACAGAGGCATCAGACCATGGACGAACATGAGCACGAAGAGCTACCTGCCGATCCCGAAGACGATCAGGGCATGGAGCATGGCGATGCTGAAGCAGGCATTGATCTGCACAACCTGCCAGTCAACGTAACCTTTGAAGTCGGGCAGCAGCAGCTCACGCTGGCCGAACTGCAGGGGATGCAGGCTGGCTATGTATTTGAGCTGGATCGCTCTGTAGAACAGCCCGTTAACATCCGTGCCAATGGCAAGCTGATCGGGCACTGTGAGCTGGTGCAGATTGAAAATCGTCTTGGAGCACGCATCACTCATCTGCACGATCAGTAAACCGGCTGAGATTTCCTGAACACTGTCGTATCAGTTTCACCGATGTTAGCGTCGATAAAAGAGACAGGAACGACCCATGGAAAGCGGTATACTGAATCTCACCAGTCCGTTTTATTTAATGATCCCGTTGGCGCTCATGGCGCTGATTCCTTTTATGGCGGTCATGGGCACCTCGTTTCTGAAGCTGGTTGTGGTCTTTTCCATTCTTCGCAACGCCACCGGTCTGCAGCAGATTCCACCCAACATCGCCATGAACGCTCTGGCGATCATTTTGACACTCTACATCATGGCTCCGGTCGGTTATGAAATGTACGAACGCATACAACCGGAAACCCTGAACTTTGAAGACCTGTCATGGATAGAAGCGGTTCAGGACGGCATCACCCCTTATCGGGAATTCCTGAAAGCCAATACCACCGCTGAGGAACGGAATTTTTTCCTGAAATCGGCACGCCTGCTGTGGCCCAGTCGCTACCAGAAAGAGCTGTCGGGTGATGACCTGATGATACTGCTGCCGTCGTTTTGTATCAGCGAACTGACCAAAGCATTCCAGATCGGGTTTCTGCTGTATCTGCCGTTTATCATCATTGACCTGATTGTATCCAACATATTGCTGGCCATGGGTATGATGATGGTATCGCCCATGACCATCTCCCTGCCTTTTAAACTGCTGCTGTTTGTGTTGCTGGAAGGCTGGACAAGACTCATTCACAGTCTGGTGCTGAGTTACAGCTGACTCAGTGATAACAGACACCCGGAGGGCATCATGGTTGACGGAGAAGTAATACAGCTGACTGCACAGGCATTGTTGCTGACCCTGATCCTGTCAATGCCTCCCATTATTGCAGCAGCAGGTGTTGGCCTGCTCATCAGTCTGGTTCAGGCGCTGACCCAGATTCAGGAGCAAACACTGCCTTTCGCCTTCAAACTCATCGCCGTTATTATCAGCATCTTTGCCACCGCCCGATGGCTGGGTATCGAGATCTATAATTACTCACTTGCCATCATGACGAAGATTGGCACGATCTGACATGCTCATCCCCATTGACGAACTCAAGGAATGGTTTTACGTGTTCTCAATGGGCGCCCCACGAATTATTGCCATGTTCACGCTGATTCCCTTTCTGAATAAACGACTGCTGGGCGGTGCCATGGTGCGCAATGGTATTGCCATGGCACTGGTTCTGTTTCTGCACCCGATGCTGGCAGAAGCCGTTCCGGAAAAAGCCCCTTCCATCTACGTCACTATGGTGATAGTGCTTAAGGAAGTGTTCATTGGCGCGCTGATTGGTTTTGTGATCACCATTCCCTTCTGGGCGCTGGAATCTGCCGGGTTCTTTATCGACAACCAGCGCGGTGCTTCCATGGCCAGTGCCATGAACCCTCTGTCCGGTGCCGAATCATCGCCCATGGGTATTCTGTTTTCCCAGGCATTTACGGCTATTTTTATGGTCAGCGGATTGTTCCTGCTGCTGGTTAAAAGCCTCTTTATCAGTTATTCCACCTGGCCGGTTTTCAGCTATTTTCCCAACCTCAACCCGGAAGGTGCTATCTTCTTCCTGCAACAATTTGACCTCATCATCAGCCTCTCTATGTGGCTGGCTGCACCGGTCATCATTTCTATGTTTATTACTGAATTCGGCATCGCCCTGATCAGCCGTTCCGCGCCCCAGTTAAACGTCTTTATCCTTGCCATGCCCATAAAAAGTGGTGTGGCTGCCGCCATTCTGGTGGTGTATGTCAGCACCATACTCACCCTCGCCCGTAAACACGACGAAGGCATTCCAACACTCTTCGTTATGTTGGGAGAGCTTTGGAAATGAGTGGTGAAAAGACCGAACAACCCACCCCGAAAAAACTCAGGGATGCCCGCAAAAAAGGGCAGGTAGCAAAAAGCAAGGAAGTATCCGGCACTTTTGGCCTGTTGCTGGTGATTGCTGTCTTGTGGTTTATGAGTGATGAATACCTGACCACCATTCAGGAAATGGTGATCCTGCCTTCAACGGTTTATAACGAGCCGTTTGAGGACGCCTTCAAAATTGTCACCATGGGCATTCTCAACAAAGCTATTGAGCTGTTGATACCCTTAGTCGCCGTCACCCTGCTGGGGGCGATTATCGGTAATGTGATGCAATTTGGCTTCCTGATGTCCGGTGAATCCATCAAGCCTGATCTCAAAAAAATCAGCCCGGTTGGCGGCTTAAAGAAAATCTTTGCCATGAAAAACCTGATGGAGTTTTTCAAGTCAGTCGTCAAGATTATCTTTCTTTCCATTGTTGTTTATTACGTCATTAAAAACAGTCTGGGCGATATGGTGAACATGCCCTACTGCGGTAGCAGCTGCATACTCCCTGTCACCGGCGTATTACTAAAAAAACTGCTGCTTTATGCCATAGCTGCGTTTGTAGTTATTGCCGTGCTTGACTTTATGTTCGAAAAGTACCAGTTCACCAAGCAGAACAAGATGTCAAAAGATGAAGTGAAACGGGAACATAAAGAGAGTGAAGGTAGCCCGGAAATCAAAGGTAAGCGGAAAGAGATTCATCAGGAGATTCTGAACGAAGCGGAAAATACCAAGAAGTCGGACGTTGTGATCAAAAACCCGACTCACCTTGCCATAGGGCTTCACTACAGTCAGGACAAAACACCGCTGCCGCTTGTGACCGTGAAAGGCCGGGGTGGACGGGCACGATTCATTCTTAAAATTGCCGAAAAAGAAGGCATTCCCATTCTGGAAAACGTTCCACTGGCGCACGCCCTGTTCGATACCGACATCGCCAGTTATATACCCAGTGAACTGATTGAGCCTGTGGCAGAAGTCTTCCGTTGGGTGGAAGACCTCAAAGAAAAAGAGAAATACGGTGAATTATGACCTTATCGACTTTGATAAACCTCTCACCTCTTCTCTGACTGCTTCATCACTCACCCGTTCAGTGATTGAGCCAATTTTCTCTGTTTTATAACCTCTGACACCGACGTTCATTTCCTGAACTTCATGATTACCGGATTTCAGCAACATTTCACGGAACAGTGCTTTTTCATCATCGGTCAGGGAGCCCGGCTCCGGAACCTTGCCATCGTTGTCGATTCTGGCTGCAAGGAATTTAATCTCGGCATCCAGCATGCCCGTCCGATCTTTACCGCTTTTGCAGTTCATCAACGGAACCGCACCCAGCTTGTGAGTCAGTAATGCCACCCTGGCCGCCAGTTTATAAGCATCCTTGTGCTCATGGTGATGAGTGCCCTTACGGTAAATCTCTTTAATCTGACGACCAAGGTCTTCTATGGTTCTCTTGTCTTTGGCCAGTTGCCCGTATTCCTGCTTTAGCTCTTCGATCAAAGCTTTGTCCGGCTCGGCACGATTCTGTTCTGCGGTCAGTTTATAAGACAACAGTGCCTGCTTCTGCTCATACTGTCCCAGCCAATGACCTGCCATACCGCCAATGTCCTCATCTTTCTCAGGCTTGCCAATCAGGTCTTTAATGGCTTGATTATTCATACGGGCCTGATTACGTCGTCCTCCAAAAATAAGCGACGCAGGGCCTACACCACCCCAGTTTACCGGAATATTAAACCGGGACTGCTTGAAGTTAACCCGAATTTTTCGAAGGCTTCCATCAGGCCCCGGCACTTCAATTTCAACGGGTTGATTTTTGGGATTAGTAAAGAAATCAAACGCTTCATTCTGTGCTTTCTGGCTCTTGGCTTCCTTGCTGGAACCTACCCCGGTGGTCACCAGTGAAATTGAGTTCGTCAGCAGCGTTGGAATATCCCGACCGGTCTCAGCCGCTTTCAAAGCCTGCCGGAACAGTTCCGGCTTGGTAGACAGGGCGGTAATCAGAATTTCTTCCGCTTTTTTTCTGGCCCCCTGTGCCTTTAATGCCTTGGCATCACCTCCTCCCTTGATACCATAAGGGTCGGCAATACCATGGCGCACGCCGGTAAATTCTGTTTGCCCGTCAATCTGGAAATCGGTGCGTAACAAATTGGTGGCATGATCTACATTCTTTGAATCAATGCAGCAAACACCTTTGTTGCCATCGTAATCCAACAGCTTTTCCAACTCTCCATTCTCTCCATTGACCTGAACCTGCGAGGCGGGTGTTTGGGTAGAACCAAAGGTTCGTCCATCGTGCTCGAACTCATTGTGAACAGTGTTCCAGTCACGGTCATTTAACTGAGAGGCATAGGCATCCTGAAACCTTGTATCCACAGTAGAAGCATCAACACCGGCTTCAACCAGAGCCTCTTTAATGAACTGAAGATATTGGTCTCTGGCCACTTTGGCTTCATCTTTTGAAACGGGCTCTTCACCTTTAAGCAGAACCGTTCGCTCAAGTTGCTGAAACTGCTCATCCAGTCGCTCAGAAATCACTTCCAGACTGTTTTGCAGGGCTTCGTTACCTGACTCCCTGGCAACCGCCAAATCACCAGCCACTAACGTCTGGGCTGCCTTAAACTGCAATGTCTGCAATTTAAACAGCTCTTTGTGGTTGTGAGTGCTCTGGGCATTCAGCTCTTCTTCATGAGGCTTGGAGAACTGCAATGAATCAAGCTCTGATTTCAATGCATCACCGCCAGCCACCTGTTCTTTGAAGGCTGTATGAACTTCTTCACCCGACAGTCCGACCTGATCCATAAAAGACGCAAAGGTCTGGGGATAATTCTTTAGAGCACTGATTGATTCGGGTGTGACATCGAACTGACCGTCAGCGATAATCTGTTGCAGCCCTGCCTTGATGTCTTTTAACGTTTCAACCTGCTCACTGCCTCGGGAGTTTTCCGCTTCTGAAATAGCTTTCTCTGTCACTGTCAATGCCGCATTCAGATACTGATGGCGAACCTCTCCAAACTCCCGGCGCACATCAGAGCCCTGATGGTTGCCAGTCTGTGACCGGGCCATTAAATCGTCCAGTGTTGCAGTAGCGGTTTTAGCCACACCGGCCTGCGACTTAACCGCTGACATCTGTTTTGGGATCGGCCCGGAGATTTCAACATTCCGGTCTAACAGAGCGCGTTTTGCCGGTTGCCGCTTGCCCGAGGCCCTTGCTGGTTTGGGAATAATCCTGAGTTTGACCCCGATTTTCTTTACCATTCGATTAATACGGGATCTCTGCTTATTGCTGGCTTCATCCTGTTTTGCAGGGTCAAGTGGCTTGTAGGCGGCATTACGAATACCACCAACTGATCCATTACCATCCATGGTCTTTCACCTTAATCCGGAATAAATTCAGGTCCAAAGCCAAGATCCCAGAGCAGGACCGTGGCCACTTTCATAGACACCAGTAACACCAGAGCAACGCACACAATGGAGGTTGCAAACAGAAAACCTCTCTCTTTTGGAATATCCATAAACAGAGGTGTTCCGAGGTACAGAAGATAAGCACTCCAGCCGATGCCGAGCAGCACAGCCAGCATGGTCAGAGGGATAGAAGGATACAGGCCGCTCAGTCCTGTTAAATAAAGGGGCGTCGCCACATAAACGGCAAAACAGACACAGTCCAGGTAATTTCGGTGACTGCCATAGGTTCTTTCCATCCAATGAATGAAGAGCCCCATAAATACCGTACCGGCAATCATTGCCAACCAGGAAGCAATCGACATGATGGCAGCGCTGTCCATGGACACCTTTACCGGATCGAGTCCGGTGGCCGACCAGCCAAAATAAACACTGCCAATAAAAGAACTGATACCCGGAATCATCGCCAGAAAGAAAAGATCAAAGAGTCCACTGCGGCTTTCTGTAGAATTTGCTCTGGAACGAATGTCCAGCCATTCATCTCGTGGATGGGTTAATAAACCCCAGACATGATTGAGCAACATTGCTTTAAACCATTGTTGTTATAAGGAAAGTGTTATAAGTAAAGCATAGTCAATTAAGAAGTTAATCAGTCCTCCGATAGTGGCAATACCCATCGTTCATGAAATAACTAATTATGCGTTAGGTAGATTTTCTTATTGCTGCAAATTCTATAGAGGCAGAGACTAACCCTATCAAACACATGGATAAAAGCCCTGCGTAAATCCGCCCCGAATCAAGGCCTCTAACCGCACTGAGTGCTCGCTTTTTTGCCGGCATACAGAGTCACAGGCACACAAAGGCGGACTGACAGCAGGATCCATTATTGCCGACCTCCAATCCTCACGGTGATGACCAAAATGGCACTGGATACTACTGAATTGAACGAGTATCGAATTGAACACGACCTGCTGGGCGATGCCAAAGTACCGAATGCGGCTTACTACGGTATTCAGACTCAGCGCGCCATGGAAAACTTTAATATCTCCGGTGTTGAACTGAGCCACTATGCCAACGTGCCAACCGCTCTGGCCATGGTAAAAAAGGCCTGTGCACTGGCTAACCGTGATCTGGGTATGCTGGACGCAGCCAAAGCTGACGCCATTGCCGATGCCTGCGATGAAATCATTGCCGGAAAACTGCACGAACAGTTCCGTGTCGATATGATTCAGGGTGGCGCCGGTACATCCACCAACATGAACGCCAACGAAGTGATCGCCAACCGTGCGCTGGAACTGATGGGTTACCGTCGTGGACAGTACGAGCACCTGCACCCGAACACTCACGTCAACATGGCTCAGTCCACCAACGACGTTTACCCGACGGCCATGCGTCTGGCCATGGTTCTGAAGCACAACGAACTGATTGTTGCTGCCAAGAGCCTGAAAAACGCCTGTGAAGTGAAAGCCGAAGAGTTCAAAAATATCCTGAAGATGGGCCGTACCCAGCTGCAGGACGCAGTACCAATGACTCTGGGTCAGGAATTCAAAGCCTTCGCCACCACTATTGGTGAAGACATTGACCGTATCAAAGATATGGCCAAACTGCTGTGCGAAATCAACCTGGGTGGTACAGCGATCGGTACCGGCATCACTGCCGACAGCCGTTATGCGCCAATGGCTGTACAGTACCTGTCCGACATCTCCGGACAGAACATGATTCTGGCAGGCGATCTGGTAGAAGCTACCTCAGATATGGGTGCCTTCGTGATCTTCTCCAGCGCCCTGAAGCGTTTGGCAGTCAAGCTGTCCAAGATGAGCAACGACCTGCGCCTGCTGTCTTCCGGCCCACTGTGTGGTCTGAATGAAATCAACCTGCCTGAAATGCAGCCGGGTTCTTCTATCATGCCAGGCAAAGTCAATCCGGTTATCCCGGAAGCCATGAGCCAGATCGCATTCCACGTGATTGGCAACGACATGGTGGTGACCATGGCTTCAGAAGCTGCACAACTGCAGCTGAACTACGCCGAGCCGGTTCTGGTGTACAAGATTCTGGAATCCATCCAGCAACTGACCAACGGTATGTTCATGCTGACCGACCGCTGCGTTAAGGGCATTACTGCCAACGCTGACGTTTGTCAGGCTTATGTAGACAACTCTGTGGGTCTGGTAACAGCACTGAACCCATATCTGGGCTACGAAAACTCCAGCCGCATTGCCAAAACTGCACTGCGCACCGGTCGCCGTGTTGTTGATCTGGTGAAGGAAGAAGGCCTGCTGACCGACGAGCAACTGGCTGAAATCCTGAAGCCGGAAAACATGGTTGCTCCACTGGATCTGAGCAGCAAGCTGGCATAAAAGGCCAAAGCTGTTTAAAGACAATCGTCGTTTAAACAGCATCGAAAACATCCGAAAAGCCCGCATTCAGATTTCTGAGTGCGGGCTTTTCGGTATTCAACCAAGCTGCAGCATGCCAAACTAGGTAGGCTTCACAACCATGCTCGCACAACTCCCAATTTAAACATCCTATCATTCGTCTAACATTGCGCAATTCGCATAAGGCAAGGTTAAAAACGAAACAGGCGAAATTCACAGAACGTAACAGCTGCTCATTATTAATGGTAAAGTGCACGATCGTAACGGGTAGAGAAATCATACGGGCTCGTACTCCGCATTGTCGTAATCCTCTGCTAAACTGTGATCGAATTCCACAGCCGTTAAGCATCTTTTTGTGACGCCCTTCATTCTACGACTACAAACGACTGTAGTTTGATCAAGTAAGCGTGCGCAAATTACCTAATGCCTGAGATGAACAGAAGTATGAAGTGGTTCTGTGTTCGTTATGCTTTACCTTATCGTGAACCGAATGACTGCCTGCATAACATCATGAAAATGATTGTATGGTCACAGGCCACTCATATCATGAATCATCACGGTATGAATCGCGGTATGGATCGCGGTATGGATCGCGGCATGGAAAGTAGGCTGAAACCTTCCGGCCAGACGACGATTATCTGTCACCCCCTTTACGATAACTTGTACTCAGTGGAGTCATTATGCAGCAACAGGACATGAAGCAGGAACCCACCGTTTTCATCATCGATGATGACGAAGCTGTGCGTGACTCGCTGAAAATGTTGATGAAGTCTGTTGGTCAGGCTGTTGAAGCGTTTTCTTCTCCGGCAGAATTTCTGGAAAGTTACGATGAGAACCGTCCGGGTTGCATTGTGCTGGACATTCGCATGCCAGGCATGAGCGGTCTGGAGCTTCAGAATAAACTGAACGAAATGCACTGCATTCTGCCAATCATCTTCATCACCGGTCACGGCGATGTACCGATGGCGGTTCAGGCCATCAAAGACGGCGCTATGAACTTTATCCAGAAGCCATTCCGCGATCAGGAGCTGCTGGATCTGATTAACGACGCGCTGAAGCTCGACACCCAGCAACGTCGCGAACTGCTCGAACACAAAGAAATCCTGCGTCGTCTGTCTACCCTGACAGACCGTGAGCGCGAAGTGCTGCACCACGTTGTGGAAGGCAAAGCCAATAAAGTGATTGCTGCTGACATTAACCTGAGCCAGCGCACTGTCGAAATCCACCGCTCCCGCGTGATGGAAAAGATGGGCACCAAATCTCTGGCTCACCTGGTGCGTCAGGTTATGCAAGTTAAAGATCACCTCGAAGGTGAGTTTAACTTCAAGATTTAAGTAATCTCCGATACTTAACCATTGGCATAGTGATACATTGAACTCAATAACACTCTGCCAACGGTTAAGATCACGAGCAAAACAGTAGTACCTATCTTTTCAGCTTCGGCTCGACACCCAATAATCAACGGCTTTCTACCATCAGAATCAGCCGCTAACATCCCTTTGCAATTCGTCACGAAACCGGAACTATCGCTTTAAGTACTCCCCGTACAACGTCTAGTAAATCCCTCCATTCAGCAATTCAGACTCTAAATCTAAACTTCCTGCAGTCTCTGTGATAATCCGCCACATCGCTTGTTTACCAAGCCCTGCAGCGATAGGTTATATTTTCTTCACAGAGAGACTACTTTTAGAACAGCGGGGTTTTGCGCCCTATTACATCATCAAGGCTGCCCATATGAGTCTGGCTAAACAAGCAACCGTATATCTGCTGGAAAAAGATACCGGTATTACCGATACCATCCGCAGCCTGTGTGATGAAAAGTCCATGCTGCTTGAATGCTTTGAATCCGGTCAGGAATTGCTGCACGCTTTAGACAGTCTGACACCAGACTGTATTATTGCCGCAAACAACGAGCCTGTCGGTCAGGCTTTGACACTGATGGAAGCACTGGATAGCCATCAACACGATATCCCCGTCATTATTCTGGGCGATCACAGTGATGTATCCAGCGCCGTTGCCGCCATTAAAGCCGGAGCCATCGATTACATCGAAAAACCGGTCATCTATGGCCGACTGGCCGAGCATTTCAATCAGGCACTGGCTCGCACAGCATTAATGAGTTAAACCAGCTTGCAGTTGGTCAGCGTAGGCGGCCAACTGGTCAAGCAACTCACGATCAGACACCGAAGCCTCTTGTCTGGCAATGTCCAGATCACTCCAGAAACGACCAAACCCCAGAACCGCCTGATCCTCATCAGACAACCTCTGACGCCTGAAGGCATGCCACTGAGACAGCTCTTCCTGTGTCAGTGTTTCAGGATAGTGGCGACCACGATAGCGGAACAGCATTTCATCAAGACGACCGTCTTCAAACGCTAACTGTAAGTGCCCAAGGGATTCAGGTGAGGCCTCACGAATACGTTCCATCTTGTCTTTATCCGCCCAGGAGAAAAAACCGCCGGAATACAGCATCTGGTCAGGATCTTCCGTCTCTTTCCGCGGTGAACCGGAAAAGACAGCCTGAATCTTTTCTACCAGCTCAGGGTGACTCAACAGTATCTCTCTATGCCGGAAACAGGCATCAAGATCGATGCCCAACCGCGTCTGATCAGCAGCCTGAAGCACTTTCAATGGCGCCAGTGCCGGACACTTATTCAGGCTGACACCCTTCAAAGGAATGCGCTCCCTTGTATCACCTTCCTGTCTCGGGGTAAAAAGGTTCTCCTGAATCTCTTCCACCGACATTGCCAACAATGGCGTTGGATCAACACTCAGGTCATAGACAAACACCTGATTGCGATTAACCGGATGCCCGGCCAATGGCATGACAACAGCCAGACAGTGCTTAGCCGCCCCAAACATGCCCGACACATGAACCAGTGGCGCTTTGGTGTGTAGATCCAGCAAGGCTCCGGCTTTGTCTTTAAAGCGGTGATCCAGATAAAACTGAAACAGTTTTGGCTGCTTATCCCGAATCAGGCGCGCCATGGCAATGGTAGCCCGCACATCAGACAGTGCATCGTGCGCATCACCATGCTCAATACCGTTGGCTTTCGTCAGCTCTTCCAGCTTATAACTGTTAAAACCATCTTCACGCTTTGGCCACTGTATACCCTCTGGTCGCAAAGCTCCGGTCATGCGCACCAGATCAATCAGATCCCAGCGGCTATTGCCATTGGCTCGCTCCCGAAGATAAGGGTCATGAAAGTTCCGGTAAAGGCTGTTTCTGATCACCTCATCGTCAAAACGAATGGTGTTGTAACCGACAGCACAGGTACCGGGCACCATAAGCTCGTCCAGAATACGCTGAATAAATTCCGGTTCTGCCATTCCTCTGGCATTCACCGCCTGAGGGGTTAAGCCCGTCACAAGGGTTGCCATCGGGTGAGGTAAGTGATCTTCAGGAAACTTGCAGAACAGGTTGACCGGCTCACCGATTTCATTCAGGTCAGCATCGGTTCTGATGGCAGCAAACTGCGATGGCCAGTCAGTAGCGGGGTTAGTGCCAAAGGTTTCGAAATCGAACCATAAAAAACTTTTTAACATAGAATTTCCCGGGTTATTCGTCTGACCATCGAATGATTGCCTGCCCTTTGCTAGCCTCTGAAACCCTGAGCCCGAAAGACTGGTGCTCAACCTCCGGAAGTGAAACCTCCAGATTTACGGCTTCTGAATAGGCATGGCTGACCACCTCACCCTTAAAGCCCTCCAGCAAATGCCTGACAACCTGCTCAGAGGCATAATCAATGGTCACTATACCCGTTTTCATGGCGACCCGCTGCTCTACCGGTAGCTCATCACAGGCGGCCTGAACAGACGCGCCATAGGCTCTTACCAGCCCACCAGCGCCGAGTTTAATGCCGCCAAAATACCGCACAACAACGGCACACAGTTCACCAATGCCTTTATGCTGAAGCACATTCAGCATAGGCTTGCCTGCCGTCCCGCCCGGCTCGCCGTCATCATCAAAACCAACAACCGTATTACCCTCAGGAGGACCCGCAATAAAAGCAAGGCAGTGGTGGGAAGCATCGGGAAAACGTTGTTTCAGGCTGGACTGAAACATCAGGGCTTCGTTTCGGGAAGTAATTCGGGCAAGAAAACAGATAAACCGGCTGCGCTTTATTTCGGTTTCCACTTCAATAAAATCGCCAACCGCCAGGGCAGGTACAGCGTAATCCTGAGACATGAAGTAACAGATCCAGATTGTGACGTTATGACACCTGTTTCCTGAGCAGCCTCATAAGAAGCCACCTGCAAAGGCTCAGGTTCACTCTATTTCCTGAAAGGTAAAAAACTCTTTCAGGGATTCAACCAGATCAATAATATCACTGTCGGCATTCACAATGCTGTAGCCCGAGTCAAAAAACTCGGGACCGACATCGGGTTTACACCAGTGACAGCGTGCTTCAAAGTCTATGGGTGTATGCTCCCCCGGTAGAATGATCCGCATACTGTACACTGCACCAATCAAAACCGGCACGGTGCTGATCAACATCAGGCCATTGCTGCTGATGTTGCCAATACTGCCCATCTCGCGCATGGTGTTGCGGTTAAAAACCCGCAGATATTCATTCAACTGGTGTCGTTTGATGGTTCGGCGTTCCTTGCCTTTTGGTATTAATGACATTCCCTGCTCACTCCCTTACTGCTCTTTTACGGTAAACTGTTGCATCAGTTTTGACTGACGCGTCATAAAGTCCACTTCTGCTTTCGACTCATCCTGAAGCTCCCCATAGAAGCCTTCCATTTTCTTGAGTGCCAGCTGCTTCCATTCCATAAGGCATTGCTTGAAAAGCGGAGCATCAGGTTTGGCACAAAATGTCCTTATTGCCTCATCATCTTTTTGTTCTTTCTTAAGGCGACAGGCTACACCAATCAATTCTCTCACCTCTTTTTCCGAGTCATACTTACCACTCAAATCCGGACTGCTGGCCGACTTCAACCTCGATTTACGGCTGAGATACGTGGATTTCGGAAACTGACCTCCCCTCGAAACAGGCCGCTCTCTGGGTACCCTCTCAGTCGTTGCCTCTGAACTGCCAAATAGCATGTCAGTAAATGTATAATCTTTATCAAATGTCCTGACTTCACTGGGTTTCGCTTTTGTCGCCGTTGTTTTCCAGACAATCAAAGAGACACTTGGATCAGGTGAAGCCTTGAAAGCTGTAGAGCCCGCTTCTTTTTTTGGCTTTTTGTTTGCACTGGTTTGCCCTGCAGCAACTTGCTCCTCATGCCTTCTGGCTGCTTCTTTTCCATGGTTCGTGCTGTAATATTGCAGCTTATGATTGGAGTTCTTTACAAATTTCGAACAGGCTTTGGTTACATCAGCAAGAATATCTTTTGATATACCCGGCTCCATTTTAGTTGACACCGATATGCTCGTTACAGCATCCATAAGCTGCTCATAGCGAGACCTCATTTCACTCTCCAGATTAATGGCCAAATCATCCTGAGAGTCTTTGGGAGTTGCCTCGCCATCAAGTACTAAGCGGAATTTAGTGATTTCTTTCAATGCCTGCTCACGAATTTTGCGCAAACCTTCCAAGTTGTAGATGTACTGCTTTGTTGATTTTCCATCCTGCGTCACTGCCTTTATAAGCTCGTTGACCCGGCCAATAAGGACCTGTCTAGCCTCAATAGACTTTTCATACAATTCTCTTCGAACCTTTTTCAAAGGGTCTGTCACTACCTGTTCCAAGCCTTTGCTTTCAATTTCCTTCACGCAACGTTCTATCTGCTGGGTGGCGTACTCTGGTTTAACAAGCCCTGCCACCTCTGACTTTTCTATTACGTTATCGGGAACACGCCGTGCACTTTTTTGCATTAGCTTTTGCGTCGTTTCGCGGAATGACTGCAGTATTGTGTGCTGTTCCCGCTCCCCTCCCAGCTGCTGAGTGACTCCATCACTAAAATTCAGGTTTTCGCACACTCCGTCACAGCCAGCTTGCAACCACTCATACTCTTTCCCGAACTGACGGCTGACATGGCTGCGAACCTGAGCCTGATCCAGTAGTTTTTCATAACGTTCAGTATCGTCGTTGTGCTCCCGGCTACCCATGGTGTCGAAAGCCACCTTGACCCAGACAGCTTTGGCTTTGCAGCTTAACTCCTTTAATTTCGCCAGATCATTAGCAAAATCGCCACGTATGCCAGCCCTGGACCAGTCAACGGTCTTTAGATGATCCAGCTGTTGCTGCATCCGCCGTTCAAAACTCTTTTCCAACTCTGCTTTGATCAGGTGCGGCGTACGTTTGTTATCACTTCTGATTTTCTTCTCTTCTTCAATGCTGTCACCAACATCCAGAGGGCTATTGACCAGAGCTTTTTGCACATCGTTCAGATTTTCCTGATTCGCTCCGGTATACCCAACAAGCTTTTGTCTGGCAACCTCAAGCTCACCGGTGAGTCGAATCAACTCCTTCTTTTCAGGAGAGTCGGGACACTGGCTAGCCACCGCATCCATATCAACAGGGACAATCAGTTTCTGCAGACTGGTTGGAGTAGAGCTTCGCATTAATCTGCCCACCTGCTGCGCAGCCGCATCCATTCTTCCTTGCTTGCCCTGTTCTATCAGCCCAATATAAACCCCTACAGAACTGCCCTGTGGCTTCTCTGGCCCTGCCTGTGGTGCATTGGTGCCTTCAGACTGTTCCAGCGTAAAGTAAACATCTTTTCCCGCACCCCCTTCCTGCCGCATCATGGCTTCTTCTTCAGGCAGTACTGTAGCCCCGTTCTCCTGACCATAGCGAGGATCACCGTCGATAAACTGCTGCATCTCTTTTTGTGGGTTATAAAACAGCATACCCCGGGCTTTTTGAGCACCAGCAGGGTCAAACGCCTTTCTGGCTGTTTTCATGTCTTCATAGAAGGCTTTCGCTTTCTCAACCGTGTTTTTACCCGACTCGGTGCCATCAAACACCAGCAACGAGCGCTCGGTACCCACTTTGCTCACTATCTGCTTCAGCAATTCTGGCCGGTTCGTGTTGGCAGGATCTTTAACAAAAATCGGTTCCGCCTTACTCATCCAGAAATTAAACCGTTGCTGTGTGGTATAAGGATCAGTATGCGCCAAAGCCTTAATGTCCTCAGGATTATCCGCTCTTGCCATAACGGCGAGCGCCTGTGTGGTTCCAGCTGTGGCGCACAATACATGCCTGCGTCTACAGCTCATCACATACTCATCGTGACTCTGGATAACCTTGTCCATGGTTAGTTCATAGTGCGGTAAAGCGCCAAGTGCATTTTTCGTAGCATCCAGAATCAGCTGTGGATCGTCCTTTCTGTAGGGAATCACCAGACTGACCCACTCATCAATAAAGGTGGGGGAGTCAGCTAATACCGAGAAAATAAAATGCAGATGATCGACTACTTTCTGTTCATAAGGCTCAAGTGTTTCAATCTTTCCCTTTGACTCAAGGGCATTCAAAAGATGCTTCAATATCTGAACATCTTTCACGGAAATGCCCACAGGTGCCTTACCTTCTTTCTCAAGCACTTTATAGCGGTCTTCTTCAGGAACATCTGGTGCCAGACCAAGCACAATATTTTCTATTTTTATTAATGTCTCTTCCGTCCACCACGCCTGATCGGGTTTTACAAAATCTTTTTCAAGATCAAGCCGTTGATAAACTTTGCCCTTCGAGGCATAGAAGCGAGAAAGGTCGATGTCCAGTTCTGCCTGGTTTGTCACCGGCGCACACACGATAACGCTGCAGTCTTTCTGCCCTTCAGCCAGTTTGGCTGCATGAGCGGTCAAAATCTTAAGGATGGTTGACTTACCCCAACCGGTACCTTTGTGAGAAACCCTGGACATGGTTTTATCTTCAGCGTCCTCAGCCATACAGTTCGTCAGTTGTTGCAGAGCAGCATCCACCTCTTCAATCTGGTTTTCTCTTAACACCGTGCCGGCACGGCGCTCAAAGGACAGCTTTGCAATCACATCCGTTGTCAAAGGGGTACCGCCATACCTTTCCAGCGAACGATGAATGTTGTCCTGCGCCGTTGCACAATTTGCCATGGCCAGATTAATTTTCCTGCAGCGACTCTCGTAAGCAGCCCGATCTCCGCCCTTATCATCAATCATCAAAGGCGCATCCGCTGCCAGCTGCTTCAGGTCACGCTTAAGCCCTTCCTGACGACCCAGAATATGCTGAGTCTGTGCCAGATCATTCTCGGCCAGCATCAGGTTGGCCACCTGATTAGCAAACTGACCATGATTACAATTGGCTGGCAGCCGGCCATTTTCAAATCCAGCCACCACCTGATCCAGAATCTGTCGTTCAGAATAATGTTTGAACGTGTTGAGGTCAGCAGCAGATACCTGTTGAACGATGGTCTGACGCAAAACCGCCATCTGTTCTCCCAAGCGGGTACAGTGATCACGGTTCACTTTCATCACGTGATCCAGCTTACCCAGTACATAACGCGGAGAACCTTCCAATGGCTCGCCGTCTACAGAGGAAGCAATACTCCCGGGTTTCAGTTCACACCCCTGAAACACAGAAAGAGGCTTGAAAACGCCTTGGCGAAACTCAGCCTGCTCTGCTGCCAGATCCTTCAAAACAGGATCATCCTGTTGCTTGAACCGCTTCTGACAGGCGCTGATAAAAGCATCACCCGCCAGATTAAATGTTGCATCAACGTTGAATGATGCATAGCGTTCAGGATCATACTCTTTCAGTGTTGCAGCACTTTTTTTCTCCTGCTCGCGTTTTGTTTTAATAATATTTCTTAACGGGTTCAGTGCAATGGTTAGCGTTTCAAGGTCACCGGAAGCGTCTACTGTTTCCATAGGTGCTTTAACTGCATCACCTGTACGACAACTTACATACAGTTGGTGTGCCTGAGCTTCACAGTTTTTCGGTAACCATCCACGATGAGTGCCCAGCACTGCTTTGACTGCCGTTTGTTTTTCAGTTGGCACATCAACCCGTTTATCAGGTCTGAGCTTTGTGACCTGTGATAAAAATCGCGCCTGCTGCAACTCTTTGACAGGATCGTCACTGATGCTTCTGGGTATCAGCTCACCGGAAGAATCAACCTCGTATAAAAAATATTGGGGCTGTTTTTTTGTTTTCTGTAGCAGGAGGATACCCGTATTGCCTTTTTCATCCCGAACCGGAATCCAGTCTCTCTGCACTGATTGCTTACCGGCGTCATGTTCAAAAGGGATCTTCAATTTAGGATTATCCAGTAATAATGAAGGGTCTACCGTCCAAATAGCGTTGGCCATGTTGACTTGCCACTTATTGCGTTTTTCTTCAAAAACCAGAGGTGGCGTACATTTCTCATTATGCAGCTGCATGTAACGCGTTCCGGTCACATGACTCTGCCTGACAACGGCGTCACCAGCACCATCAAAGAAGGTGTTGAACAAGGCATTGGTATTTTGACCAATGTCATAAACTCTGTAACTGCCAATATCTTTGGGAACGCCTGAAGTGGTATCGAGCAACTGACTCTTTGTCCCTTGTTTGAAACAGTCCAGAACCTCCCGGTGTGGATGAGCAACCAGCTTGCTGCCATCGTTCGACTGCCCCCTGAATGCTTCAGGAGTCCCTAGCAGCTTCCCTTCCTCAACCTGACAGCCTTTGACCTGATCAATCAGCTTTTGCCGCTTTGTCGTATGCTTTTTACTGGCAAAATTACCTTCACTTGCTGCCACACTGGCACTCACCAGCCTTGAAGCTTTTCGTTTTTTTAAGTCAAAATCACACGCATCGTACAATTCGCTGAAGGTCGGCACATCAATCAAACCATGTTTCTGCCGCATATCCCTTAGCCAGGCACTCGAAGCTGCCGGATACTGATACCAGGTTTTCTCAATCCCTGACTGCGCTTTGCGAGCACTGTTCAGAAAGGACAGAACATCCCGGGCAAATTCCGGTTTATCCAGTAATGACAGCGCAAGCCGCTTACCGGAAATGCCTCTGGGATCATTGTCATCAGGAGGAGCAAACTCTGCCTCATGCTCTGCTGTGTTTTGGTCGAGAATACTTTCCAGTGCAACCGCTGTATCAGCAACCTGCTTTTCCAAATAACGTCTGGAATTGGGTGAAAGGGCACGAGCCAGTTCCAGTGGCAAGCGCCCCGGAAGCATCCTGTTCAACGCTTCTTTGTAAGCTAATAGTCCTGCCAGCGCTTTTTCATCCTGTTCATCCTGAGACTGCACTTTGAGCTTCTGGATTTTCTCCTGAAACTGATTTTTCAGGGTTGAGCAGGCAGACTGCACAAGGGATGCTGCCGCATACCCGTCCAGTTCCTGCCGAATATTAGTGTCTGATGAATGCTGCTGCAGGTGACGAACTTTGGTTAAAACCCTGGTAGCCAGTTCATTAGGACGGTCTGAATCGTTTTCAACCAGACTTTCATAAGGCTTGGTGTCGGCATCAAAGCGATGCTCTGCCACTCGCTCCCGGGCACTTTCGAACACTCTCTGCTCAGCCTTGAACATTTCGGTTTTGCTATCAACCATCTTCAGGTATTCATCGATCACCATGGAAGAAGCCGATTCGCTATCCGTTGAATTGTATTTATTTTTTGCTGCTTCAATCTTATTCCTGCAACGAGTCAACGCTTCAATGATCCGCTGTCTCTTGCCTGACTGGGACGGAAGCTCATCAGACTGATAATGATAAAGCTGGCTTTCTTTTTCTATCCGGTCTCTTTCCTCATCAAGAGCCGTTCCAGCCTCAAACAAAGATATTTTCAGCTGATCCTGATGATCACTCGGTACCAGATAGTCTGAACGACCTGCATCAAAGTTCTTCAGTTCCTGAACCAGCAAGTCAAACTCGGGTGGGTTTACTGAATCTGGAGAGCCATCAGTGTCAGAGGAGTATCCAGAGTCGATACTGCCGGTCTCATCATCTCTACTGTTTTCACGAACCAACGGGCGAGTTCGGATGGTAAGCAACTCAAGCGCCTGATTCGCACTAATCAGTTCGTCTATTTTCCGACGGTCAGCCTTAGCCACCTCTATTTGAGTCACCAACTGTGCCTGCAACCCTTTGAGCTCGGCTTCTTTGACTTCAAGCTCATGTCTGGCATTTCGTTCTGTTTGCTCCAGCTTACGCAAGCTTGCATCAAACTCCCTTGCCTGTAATGCAGCCTTTTTCAGCTTGACTGATGTCTCTGACAGCTCATTCGTTTTTACGCCCAGCTGTTCACGATTAAAGTCAAGATCACTTTGTAGCTCCTGAACCCGCTCCTGCGCAGTGTTCAGCTTACTTTCAATGCCATCTTTCTCTTCCTGTACAGATGCAAGCTCTAGTTGTTTCGCAACCAGCTCTTTTCCTTTCGTGTTAGCAGCGGTTTCTATCTCTTTAATGGTTTCATGAGCTGTTTGAAGCTCTTTATTCAGTCTGGTTTCGATATCAGCTTTCGATTTTTCAACAGCCAGTTGATCTTCTTTTAACTGCTCAACCTCCTTGATTCGCTCCTGAAGTGCAGTCTGGCTTAAATGCAATTCTGAAGAAACCTTTTTGTACTGAGCCTGAAGGGCTGTCTGAGCTTCGGAACTGGTTGCCTGTAAGCTCTGAAGCTCTTTTTTTAGGCGGATTTCTTCATTCTTCAGATGTTCATTTTCAAGCTTGAGTCTATTGATCTCATCATTAGCCGCTGTATAGGATTGCTTTAAGCTCTTAATAGCTTCTTCAGACTGTTCGTACTGCTTAGTTAATCCCTCTACTCTTTTGTTTGCCAACACTGCTTCAGTTTCAAGGCTGGCAATTTTAAGGTCTAAATCACTCTTTTCATTAGACCAGGTGCGGCGTTCACCCTCAAAGTCTGCTGCCTGTTTCATTAATTCCGATTTATTGTCATTAAGGTCTGATTTAACACCATCAAATTCAATCTGTAACGCCTCCAGCTCATTTGCTTTTTCACTTAATTCATCAACTTTATGTTGCAAATCATCTTTCTCACTCTCTAATTTGGATTGAACCATATTAAGGCGGTCAATTTCTTCACTTCGCTTATTATTTAATTCACCCTTATCCTTTAGCTGTGATTTCAATTTCGCGTTAGCGTTCTGTTGCTCTTCAAGTTGGGTACTGACGGTTTCAAGTTCTGCTTTCGTCTCTCTTAATAGCTTGTTAACTTTTTCTTTTTCTGAACTAATTTCACTAATAGCTGTGTCAAGTTCACTAACTCTTGAATTTCGTTGAGTTAACTGATCATTTAATTCTCTGCGTGCTTGATCGTATTTTTCAACCAGACTCTTTTCGTGCTCGCCAAGCTGCTTAAAATCCTGATCAACTTTCGTTTTTTCAATTAGTGCATTTTTAAGATCGTTGGTCTTTTGATCACGTTCTTTCTTGATCGCTTTCACTTCATTCTGGAGCGCTACCACTTTACCGGACAGTACCCCTACCCCTTCCTCTCCCTCACTGAGTGCAGTTATCTCACTGTTTTTCTGCTTTATCTGTGACTGAAGATCATCTATCGTTCGTGCGTTTTCAGTCAGATTTTCCAGGTACTGATCCCGCTCAGCCTCTGCATTTTGTTTTTCAAGCTGAAGTGCTTCCTGATCTTCTTTGAGACTTGTAAGTTCATCGCCAAGTTGATTGGCCCGGTTCAGTTCTTTCTGGTAACCATCCGCTTTTTCTTTATGCTGTGCTATTAAGTCATTTAAACGACTCTCTACGACTTTGCGTTCTTCTTGTTCTTGATTCAATAATTTCTGAGTTTCTTCAAACTGGTCTTGCAGCTGCCTGAATTTATCTTCTTTATCTTTCAGAGAGTGGATATTGGTTGTTAGTTGGTCTTTGAGAGCGTTTTGATTTGTGATAAACTTCTGCCGCTCTGCTTCAGATGCTGTCTTTTGCTCTAGTAAATCTTCCTGCAGTTTCTTAATCTGTGCCTCTAAATTAGTGCGCTGCTGATCCCAATCCGCTTCTTTTTCTTTAGAGAGCGCTTCTTTCCCAGATTCAGATTCAGCCAGCTGCTTCTCCAGATCGAGCTTCATCTGGTCATATTCAGACGTTTTTTCCTCAAGCCTCTTATCATACTGCTCTTTTTCTTTTTCGAAATCTTTCTTGAGGGTTTCAATCGTATCAGCCGCTTCTTTTCGTTGGGTTTCCGCTTTATTAAGCTGATTTAAAAGTGCAACCTCTTTAGCTTTTAACCCTTCGAGTTCTGACTGATTTTTCTCACCGGCTTTTGTCTGCTCAGAGACAAGCTGTTGTGCGTTACCCGCTTCTTCGCGACTTGTCTGTAACTCGTCTTCGAGCTGTTTTATTTTATCCTGAGAAGCAGTAACCTGACCTTGCAGCGCCCTAATATTATCTTCTGCCTTACCCAGTGCTTCATTGGCCGTTTTAATTTCCTGAACTTTTCTGACCAACTCTTTTTCAGATGCGTCTACCTGTATTTTCCACCCAGCCAATTCGCCTTCACTTGTTTTCAGTTTTCCCTGAAGGTCAGCTATTGTTTTCTGTGCTTCACTAAGCTGATCAGCAGACTTATCAGATAATGTTTTGTATTCACTTTGGAGTTTCTGTAGAGCCGACTCTTTTTCTAATGCTTTTACTTCAGCTTCTTTTAGCGTCTTCTCACTCTCAGACAGCGCTGATTTTGTCTTCTGATCAGAATTCGATAGTTTACGATGTTCGTCTATTAGCTGATCATATTTCTTCTGCAATTCTGAAAGTTGACTACTGAGCTTTTCCTTACCGGACTGAAGTTCAGACAGTTGATCCTGAAGTGCTGAATTTTCATCCTGAGAGCTACTTTTGCTTTTCTCTAACCCAGCAATGCGCTCCTTTAAACCATAAATTTCATTATCATATTCATCAATTCTTTTGTCGTATTGCTCAACCTGAGCTTTATGTTTTCTGGTCAAGTCTTTAATTGCTTGCTCTTTATGCGCCAGTGCTCTTTTACTTTGATCAAGCAGGTTGTCTTTATCCTTGACCATCTGCTCCAGACCCACAACCTTTTTATTGGCTTTATCAAGAGACTCTTGCATTCCAGCTTTAGCTTCGGCAATACGACCATCAGTATCATCTTTAGCATGAGCCATCTCCTTTTTAGCTGCTTCTAGCTCCAAGCACCTTTTTTGCTCTTTAGCCAGCAGATGTTTTTGTTTTTCAAGATCATCTTTAAGGTGTTCAATCTCAATACTTTCCTTTCGCTCTCTGTCATGGAGTGCCTGTTTAGCCTTTTTGACCTCATCTTTGAGGGTTGACTCAACATCTTTAAAATCTTTCAATTTCTCTTCTAGATCTTTATTCAGTTTTTTTACATCAGCAATTTCTTTGCTTAGCTTTTCATTGTCATCTGTAGTCGCTTTCAAAAGGTCTTCTGACGTTTTCTTCTGGAGCTTAAGCTCTCTTTCTTTATCATCAACGACCTGTTTTAGTTGTTTAATACTGTCTTCAAGAACAGACTTTTCCTGTTGTACTGTCTTTAGAGTTGACTCAATGTCTTTCAACTGAGCTTTCAGAGATTCTTCCAAAGCTTCTCTGATAGATATATTTTCTTTTAGTGCGATTATTTCTTCATTCTTTTTACCAAGCTCTTCACTGACTTTGGATAATGCTTCCTCGGCCTGTCTAACCGCTTTATCACTTTCTGTCTTCTGAGTGACAAGCTCCTGCTGAGCTTTACTTAATTCATCCTTTGTTTTCTGATGCCCAGCTTCAAACCTTTTTTCAGCATCGGCCAACTGTTTTTCTGAAGTTTTTTCGACCTGTTCAAGCTGCTTCTTTGTCGTCTTCAGTTGTTGTTTGAGACTATCTTCAGATTCCTTTAAATTATCTATCTGTGAGTTTAATGCTGCATTTTTTTGCTCAGCCAAATCAAGTAAACGGTTTACTTCAGCCAGTTTATTTTTTGCTTCAGCAGCCGCCTGCAGGGATGATTGTTGTTCATCCTCTAACTCCTTAGTCTTTTGCTGCAGCAATTTTTTCTGATTATTGATTTCATTCCTGAATACATCTGCTTTACCTTCAAGGTCTTCTCTGGCAGATTGTGTGTCAGTCAGGGTTGATCTTAAATCTCTTTCCGTACGCTGTAGCTGATCAATAAAACTCTGTTGCTGATCAATCAGCGTCTTCTGTTGCTGGTTCTGATACCTTAACCCCCCATTTTCATTCTCCAGCAGATCATTGGCGTCCTGAAGTTTCTCCAGCTGCTTGTTTAGCCAATTTAACTCTGAGTCTTTTTTAGCTAATTTATCCTCTTTTAACTTAAGTTTGCGCAAAGATTCATTTGCTTCATCACTTTTATCAGCACGTGACCTTTCACTTTCCAATTGACTTCTGAGTGCTTTCACCTCATCGTTCAGCTCTTCATATTCCTGCTGTTTCTGCTTAAGCTGCCCCTTGAGAGAATCGATGCTGTCTTCCTTTGCAGGTGGGGGGGGTGGAAGGTCATCTTCTATAAAGCCAGGCTTAGCCCCGATATGTTTCTCTCCGGGCCTAATGCATGCAACATGGGGTTCTGGAGCAGCAAATGTTTTAGCCGCCTCATAGGGCCCGGTATACGCGTCTTCACCATAGACAGAGACTGACTCCCCCTCTCCGAACTTGCCCGGCACAACAGGGGGTAAATCGGTCGGAAAGTAATCGTTTGGTTTGAAGTCTCTGCTGCAATAGAACCGGGTAACTGCTTCCAGATCCTTCCGTAACTCTTGTAACTCTGCACTAAGAATAATGGCCCAATAAAACGCTTCAGCTGTTTTGCCTTCTTTTATAACCTCCCGTTTTTTTAATTCTTCACGCTCTTCAATGATTTCCCGCATGACGGTCGCCATGGCCAACGACAGTTTGACACTTCCCAGTGGAACCCGATCTCTGGTTATGGCGTTTAAATCCATTTGTTCCAGCGGTGGCGGGAGGGGGAGTTTAAGGGCCTTGTGTAAACGCAAAACCCGCTGTTGCATTTCATCAAATTTTCTGGCCGACGCTCTTAACAACTCATACTCTGTCACCCCCAGAGTTTCATCCCCATCGCTTGAATACATTACAAAGGGAGAATCCATACCGGGCCACAGATATCCAGGTGACTCTTCAGAAGGGGATCGTGGCGGGGTGAGAATCGGACCAGCACTTTCGTGAATCCGAATCGATCGGTCACTCATCGTAGAGCTGGTTGAGGAAGAACTCCCAGAGTATGTAGAGTATGGGCTCTGCATATAACGGGTAGGCGAAACCGGCCTGACCCTTGGCCAACTATTATTATCATTCCCATAAAACTTTCTTGGGATCTTGACATTTAAACTGTCTAGAGTATCCCAACCCGGACGCCACTCATCCATATTTCGCTACAACTCGCCTTGTTAACCTCTAAAAGCAGAAAACAAGAATAAGCACTTCTATCTTGATAGCGGAAAGGTACAACTGATGGGTAAGATCAACCTCTGCAATAAGCAGTGCCTACTGCAATAGCTAATACTCATAAAAAGACTGCGTAATGAGCGAGATAGCTTGTTCTCTAACTATTGAGGCTAGCAAGGGATAAAGCCGTGTTTTTCAACCCTAGAGATGGATTTTAAATAACAGGCTTGTTTGGAATTAGCGATCGCTATATAAGCCATCAATGACCATCACCTCTTCGTCACTATTTCGGCGGTGGAGGTCATCCACTAACTGTGAATACAGTATCGCCAGTTCCCGGTAATTGTCTTGGGACAGGCTCGTCCTGTCGAGGGCACTTATGGCAAAACTGCAAAGGCTATCCATGTTCAGGCTATCTGCAACTCGCCTATCAACCTGCCTTAATGCCTGCAAGAACGGAAATTGAGGCTGCCCGTCTGCCTTGACTTGCTGGCAAAGCATGTTCAAATGAAGGCGGATTAAAGGCATCCGGTATTCTTCATCCAGATTTTCAAGCTCAACCTGATGCCTAAAGCCTTTTCCATGACATGTTTTAATCAGATCAAAAAACAGTGCGGATAAGCAGGCTTCGGGCATTTTATGATTCAACTCTCCCCGTTCGCAGTTTTTCTGTTCACTCTCAATTACCGACCGCACTCTTTCTCTTAAAGACATCCTGTCCATCGTTGCTATTTTATGTGGCTGAAGCTCGGGGTAGTGCTGGGTCAGATATTGAAAATAAGCAGGATTTGACGTTTTCCACTGACGAAACACATCACCAAGAGCCACCATAATTTCACTGTCCTTCAAGCACCGGAAGGCTGAATACCCTAGTCCCAAAGCCTGTTTTAACTCAATGGATTGCGCCATTGCCCGAGCCTTTACAGTACCTACTTCTCTGTAAAGCAGCTTTTTCATCCAGGGGCCTGCAGCATTGATTGCTGAGTGAAGATATGGCCAAAAACCATGGTTACGTGGGCCTTTTAACCAAAGATGCACTTCCCTGAGCTGATCAACCTGTCTGGGATCAAATCCTTCCTGACACGCAACCTGACCTAACTCCGCCTCAACAATCTCTAGCATTCTCTTTCGACAAGCATGCGTATCACGGTGAACAACGCCCTCGTACATTTCCAACATACCTTTCCCGGTCATGCTGAGTGTTTCCATGGCCTGTTCGATGCTTGCAAACGCCGGGGTTCTCGAATCAATACAGCCCATCTGCTCAAGCTTATACAACTGACGATATAGCTGATCCAATGTATCGGAATGAAAGGAAAGTTCCCGATCCAGAGGTGGCAAAGCCTGATCTGGTTCCATCTCGAGATAAAGGCTCATCAGCCGCTTCCCTATCATACCGGCCTGAAACGCAACACTATCAGCATCCAGCTGGTCGCCTGCGTAAAATAACAGTGATCTGCCTATTTCATCCTTTGTTGCGTTTCTTAAAATTTCTTCCTGACGTATTTCAAGCTGCCGCATTAAAATATGAGCCTGCAAATCCCGTCCTTCAGACAGCCGGTAGCGTTTCCTGGAGTGATGCAAAGACGACTCAATGCGATGAGCCTCGTCAAGCAACTGTTGTTCGACTTTGGCAATGTAACTGTCCAGATCAATACCCTGCCAGGGGTCATATTCATCGGGTTTGATCTTTCCTGCAAACAGGTTTTCAAATGATTTTGATTCCTTGATTGCGTCGTGTGCCGCCCTGTTAAGAAGCCTCTCTTTCTGTGCCTTAATGGCCATCTGAAACTGCTGAAAATGCTCTTCGCTCAGCATGGTCAGCAAATCCTGCAAATGATAAAGCTCAAAAGCATGCAGAGTTTCAAGATCAGAGAACTCACTGCCAATCCATCCGGTCAGGTCAGCGTTGGGCTGGGAGAATAAAGAAATAATCTTGCCCTTCAACAGCTGGCTCTGGTTGAGTTTAAGCGGGTTCTGCGTTGAAACCGGTGCTGCACAACCTATTGCCGACTCCTGGGCAGCCTCACAGAACCGTTTGAGCGGTCCCTTGGGCCAGTTGAAGTTCCGTCGCCGAAGAAGGTGATGCGGCGCTATGTCCGGGTTGTCAGATCCCTGCTGTGGCACACTTTCCCTGATTGCAGAAGCTTGCGGTCTGTTATCCAGTAATGGCTTCAAACCAATACTTTCCGGACGATGGTATATTCTAGAGCCTTCAAACAAAGGATCGATGACATCAGACGGTCTTTCTGTACCCTCCTCAATCACCTCGTGCATTTCATCTCTTCCAGCCAGAGACTCATAGATATAATTAAGCAGTGTTTCCAACTTGCCCACGCCATAGCACCCGGCCTGATAGGCACCATGACATAACCAGCCCAATCCCTGACCACAGCAATGTATCAGCTGTGATGCATTCAACAGACTTTGTATAAACCGGTTCTCCCCGGCGACTCGCCTGCGGACTCTCTCACGAGCGATATCAGGGTCCAGGCGATTGGCTGCAGCGGTAATGTCTCGAGAAGTCAGAGGTCGGGAACCCAGTTGACATGCTTCATTCACAGCGGTCAGCAGCTGCCTGGAACTTGCCAGAACTTCCCTGCCTTCATCAAAAACAACTTGTAACAAGCGGTTAAGTTCTTGTACTGGTACATTCAAACCACTCATAGCCTGATTGACTTGGGTCACTGCACCTTGAAAACGAGCAAGAGCACCTTCGACACCAACTTTACCCACCCCGCTCCAGTCAGATTCAAGTGCAGGCGCATGCCCGGTTGCCAGTTGTACAGAATAAGCATGGAGACGTGAACCCAGATCAGGAATAATCTGCAAAAGATGCGTCGTCCTATGCAATACCTGCTCGATATCCTCTTTATCCCTGATTCTCCCCTTACAATTAATCAGGAACTCAGCGCCATCCATCAATTCACTCATCATAACTTCCAGTTCTGCCCCCAGCCTCTGGGGTGGTTGCATTCTGCGCCGGTGAACCAAAGGGGTAGCGGGCACTTCAAACTGCCGCCCGGGAATCAGGGGATCGGGGCTGAAAGAATAGGGTCCATAACGAACAACGCCCGGCCCGTCAACATGAGGGGCCGGGAGAAACGGATCATCGGGTCTGAAAGGGGGATCGACATCCATGTCAACGCACCATAAGAATCAGATCATTAACGATCTATCGGCAGGTGTTTCAGAGCCTGTCTGATGAATTGCCTGAATTCCGGCATCAATGCTTCCTGTATTTCCTGCTTCTCAGGAATGGAAAAGGTTTTCTGGTTTCCGTTCCAGATCAGGCGACAGAAGCCTCTGCGCTTGAACGCTTTATTCTTAACAAAGTCGTTCGAAACCCAATCCAGCTGCAAAACCCCAATATAAGGGGACACTGCTCTCATACGATCCTTATCGCCAGCTTTGGTCAGCATTCGACCATGCCGGGAATAACGGGTGTGGAGCATTGCCGGACTGTTAAACAGCTGAGCATTGGGCATCAGAAGGTACCCTACAGAACCATGAGATTTGGCCCATTGATTTAACCGCCCCCAGTCATAAAGGTTGTCACTGCTGAAAAGCCCTCCCACATTCAACCAACCTTTCAAGACACAGCCATCTATTTCTCTGGTCGGATTTTTTGGACAGGCATGTTCAACACTGCCCAGCAACGTCTGAAAGAATTCCAGGCTGCTTCCGGCAGATTCCAGTGCCAGATGCTTATCGAGGGTTTTATAAAGAGGCACACTGGCTTCAACATCCGGAGCCAGTGTGTACTGTTTATCGACTTTCAGTAATGGTAATAACAGGCCTTTCTGACCGGGGTCTGCCAAAGTCTTCAACATTCCCGGTGACATCTGGCACTGCCCCGTCACCATTACAGGGCTTTCAAGTAACGGAGAAATAGATTCAGGCAAGCCTGAAACCTGCCACTGCCGACTGTATTCCCAGCCTTGTGTGAATTCAGCCCCGGTGTCTTGCGAGTGACTGGCAGAACTCCCGGCATCAAACCAGTTCAACCAGGAGCATCCGGTCAGCAACACCGGAAGCATGACAGGCAGAAACCTCATGACTGAACGATATACTCTGGACATTACTTACCTACATCTATCCTTATTATCGTATTTTAATCTTAGATAGACCTTTTACCCGCAACGGCCCAAACCTTACAAACAAAAGTTCTGTGGTGAAGTGTCAGAAACCCGCCAGAGTCAACATCTGCAGCAATTCACACCGAGGCTTATGAGTATTACTCAAGCCCAAGTCCCTGCTCCGGTGGCTGGGTAAATTCACGCACCGTTCCCTCAAGCTGAAGAATCTGACGATTCACCTGCTGACGGAAGTTATCCATGGACTTAACCGCATCAGACTGATCGGCTATGCGCTGCTGCAATTCGACATTCAGCTTTTTCTGCCTGGCCAGCTCTGATTGCAATGCTTCCATTTCCTTCCGCATAGCCTGAAGATTAATCGTTACTTCGGACTGGGCAGCCACCTGTTCGGTGCTAATGGCTTTCAGGCTCTGACTGGCGTCCCTGACTTCCTTGTTCAGGCCCGCAATAGCCTTGTTCGCTTTGTCTGCTTCAGCGGCGGCGGCCTCTGCTTTTTTAGTGGCCTTGACCACATTATCCTTGTTAATCAGAATCCACTGACGATTACGCTTGTTGGACACATCCCATAACTTACGTATTTCAGAATTCACCACTTTTAACTCGGAACGAATGGAAGAATCACTCTGGTTCAGGTTTTCCCCCGTGGCCGACACCTCACCGGTCACCTGGCTCAGGTTATCTTTCGCATTTTGCAGCTGGGTCCGGGTTTCTTCCAGTGCCTTTTGCATCTCTACAAACTGCCATGTCCCCAAACCACCTATGGCAACTACCATCGCCAGTAACAGCCAGGACAGTCCATTGCCTGGTTTCTTGACGGGCTCAGGCACTTCCGCTTCTTTTATCTTTCTGGCAGTTCCTTTTGACTGACGGCGCTCGGGGCGCTCATCTGCCGAAATGGATAAGTCAGGAACGGCCTTTATTTTCTTGTCATCATCTCTCATGGGTTATCCATCCAGAATCAATCACGCCATTTTAGAAGAAAGGTTCTTCAGTCCCAAGAGACCCAGCTCAAAATAAACAATGTTTTCAGTATTGTGGAATGAAATGCTTTTCTTGTTAAAACAACAAACTACCTATATAGATTCGTAAGAATACTAATGATAATATCGCCACTGCGAAACACTAGATCAAAGATTGATTCTTATTCATACAAACACCACGTGGAGAGATTAACATGGCTTTTGAATTGCCTGCACTGCCATACGCTCGCGATGCCCTGGTTCCTCATATCTCTGAAGAAACTCTGGACTATCACTATGGCAAGCACCACAACACCTATGTTGTGAAACTCAATGGCCTGGTTGAAGGTACCGAACTGGAAAGTAAAACCCTTGAAGACATCATCAAGACTTCTGAGGGTGGTATCTTTAACAATGCTGCGCAAATCTGGAACCACACTTTCTATTGGAACTGCCTGAGCCCTAATGGCGGTGGTCAGCCAGCCGGTGAACTGGCTGAAGCCATCAACAAAGCCTTTGGTTCTTTTGATGAGTTTGTTGCCAAATTCTCTGACATGGCCGTTAACAACTTTGGCTCCTCCTGGACCTGGCTGGTGAAAAATGCAGACGGTTCTGTTGAAATCGTTAATACCAGCAATGCTGCCACACCACTGACAACCGACCAGAAGCCACTGCTGACCTGCGACCTGTGGGAACATGCTTATTACATTGATTACCGCAATGTTCGTCCTGACTACCTGAAGGCATTCTGGGCACTGGTGAACTGGGATTTTGCGCAGGCTAATTACGCCTGATCCGTTTCAGCTGATTGACACACAATTCAGTCAGCAATCAGGCTTGGAATATTTAGAAAAATGCGGGATTAAAGTCAGGGATTGATAAAGGTTAAATGGCAGCATACAAACTGCCGTTTAACCGTATAACATCAGAATTAACTTCGGCTTTCCAAGGCATCCAACACACGGCCAACCTGACTATTCAATTGGCTACAGTCTACGCCAAGACGAATTTCGAACGCTTCATCCACTTCCCAGAACAGTTCCAGCACGCGGAAACGATCTTCCAGATCAACCTCGCCAAAATCGATACGAGCAACTGGATGATGAGGGAATGCAGTCTGCACTTCTTTCAACAGATCCGGATTAATATCGTCCGGATGAACCGTCATGCCATCATCCCGGGTCTGGTAGGTATTAATCACATCACGCTGTGCCTGAGTTAGCAGTTCCGAGTCACCACTGGCACGCACACGGGCATCTTCCATGAGGAGATTAATCTGAATTCGGTTCAACTCGCGGGCAATGTTATTGATTGAAAACACACCCTGCATAAAGTCCGACTGATACTGTTCAAAGAACTGCTCATTTCGTGCAGCCAGTTGTTCATCTTCAACCGCCGGACATTGACTGTTTGCCAGAATCGATTCATAGGCCGCATACAGTGTTTCATCATCCAGTTCATGAATGTAGTCATAGCTGGTCGGTGTCGTCAGTCTGTTAAGGTTATCCTGACTTTGCTGCCATTGTGGTGGTAACTCTTCTTGAGTAGCAGCCTCATTACTGTTCTTCAGAACGCAACCAGACAAAACAACACTTGTAACCGCAGCGACTAAAAAACTGTTACGAAGCTTACTAGAAATTTTACGGCTCATAATCGGCCCAATAATAAACGCATTATTAAAACCCATGTGCTGTGTCATGCTAAGGATTCACATGGGCTTCTGAAATATCAAGAAATGATGCGAGTATATTGAGCACATTTATGGCAATCAATGGCACTTACCAACCATTACCGGCTTGTATAAATAGGGTTGAATTAGGAAAGGTTAGGTTACAAACAGCCTCCCGTGTATCAACGCCTTAGCCATATCATGAGTTAATGACAAACTGCATCAATCTGTGTGAATACATCATTCAGTCCCGCTTCACGTTCGGGTGTATCAAGATTAGCAGCATGAATATAAGTAATATCGTTCATACCCAACATGCCCAGTGTCTGGCTCAGCTGCATTTCAATATGCTCAACACTGCCACCACCACGAGCCAGAACGATATACACTTTTTTGTTCTTCAGGTGACCTACAGGCCCCTTTTCGGTGTAATTAAATGTCACTCCGACACGGGCAATGTAATCAATCCATGCTTTCAGAGTGGTTGGAATTGAAAAATTATACACCGGTGCACCAATGATAATAATGTCACTGTCTTTTACTTCCCTTATCAGTTCATCAGACAATGCACGAGCCTGCTGACTGGCCTGCGAGTCATCACCACTGAAACCGGAAAACGCAGAATGATCAAAATGAGGTATGGGCTGTTTCACCAGGTCACGATGCTTTACCGGCTGATCACCCGCGTTTAATTTTTCAAGCAATACCCGGGTCAACTGTCGGGAGTTGGAGTTCTCAAAACGAACGCTGCTGTTAAGTACAAGAATATTACTCATTATTTCACATTATCCAACGGCACTAACCAAAAGACAGGCAAAGCCTGACCAGAATCTGATTTGCACCTTAATACTTCAACCTAGCTTTAAGTCAATAGTTGTCACTATCATTTTTCAAACGCATCGCTGCTCAAAATAAAACCAATGCTTAGACCAGCACTGACTAAATACCTAATTATTATAAAAATATTTACAATATCCATTTCAGTTATATGAAAAAGACTGGTAGGCTCCGTACTTGCGCCAGACAGATAGTTGTTTTTACTTAACAAAACATCTGCCAAACAATAACGAGGCGCTAGCGAAAAAGGAGATGTACGTGCCCATTTCAACACTCAAAAAGCTTCTTACGGCTTCACTGGTAACAGCAGGAATCACTCTGGCCGGTTGTTCTGGTGAACCTTCAGCACAAACTGATACCACTACAACCGATACCCTCGTTAAAGTAGGCATGTCCGGAACATACTACCCCTTCACTTACATGGAAAACGGTGTTCTACAAGGGTTTGAAGTCGATCTCTGGAATGAGATTGGAGAGCGCCTGGATGCCAGCATTGAGTTTGTTACGGCGCCCTTTTCCGGTTTGTTCGGCATGCTGGAAGCCGGCCAGCTGAACACAATCTCGAACCAGATAACACTGACCGAAGCAAGAGCCGAACGATACGAATTTTCACAACCCTATGTTTACGACGGTGTTCAAATAACCGTTCATAGCGATAACTCTGACATTCAATCCGTTAGCGATCTGGCTGGTAAACGGGTCGCTGTTAACCTGGGTTCAAACTTTGAACAGGTGTTGAGAGAGTCTGACCCTGATCGGAAAATCAATATTGTGACCTACGATTCCGGCATTGAGCAGGATGTCGCCATGGGTCGGTCTGACGCATTTGTTATGGATCGCATCAGTGTTCTTGCCCTGATTGAGAAATCCGGTTTGCCATTAAAGCTGGCAGGCGAGCCGGTGAAAGTCATGGAAAGCGCTATGCCTTTTGTTCGCGATGAGCAAGGTATCGCCTTACGTAATCAGGTTAACCGTGTTCTTGACAGCATGCGTGAAGACGGAACACTGGCAGAACTCTCCGGCAAATGGCTCGGAGCTGACGTGACCACATCACCCGCTGGTTGAAAATAACATGATCGATTTTGATTACACCGTTGGCCTGTTGCCAACGGTGACTTCCAGCCTTGATGCAACACTGTGGATGACTCTGGGCGGACTGGCTCTTTCGTTGAGTATGGGGCTGGTACTGGCACTGATTAAAGTGACGCGGCCCTTTTACCTGCATTATCTGGCAGACCTTTATATCTCTTTCTTTCGGGGCTCACCGCTACTGGTTCAGCTGTTTATTTTTTACTACGGCTTACCTCAGGTGTTTCCTGCCATGCGTGGTATGCCCGCCATTATCGCCGTGATCATAGGACTGGGATTGCACTTTTCCGCTTACATGGCTGAAAGCATGCGCGCTGCCATCATCGGTATACACCACGGACAAATGGAAGCAGCACTGAGCGTCGGCATGAGTCGTATGCAGGCAATGCGTCGAATCATTCTGCCCCAGGCAGCCAGAGTGGCTTTTCCCGGCTTGATGAACAATACCATTGACCTTTTAAAAAGCACTTCGCTGGCTTTTACTCTGGGTGTGGTGGAAATCATGGCAAGAGCGCAGATGGAAGCATCCAGCAGCTTTCGATTCTTTGAAAGTTATTTGACCGTTGCCCTGGTTTACTGGCTGGTTGTTGTGCTCTGCACCTGGTTTCAAAAATGGGCTGAAGCCCGTCTCAACCGGGCTTATGCCTGAAACACTTCAACCAGAATCGACAAATGCCGTCCAAAAAGACGGCATTTGTCAGTTTTCTTCGGCACTGCTCATCTTTGTAGCATTTTCATCTCTGTAACATTGCCGTCAGGGCTCCGGCACCGACCAGCAAACTTCCACCGGTTCGGTTGAACCATTTGCGGGTAGAAGGCGAATTCAGTTTGTCATGAATATAACCTGAGAACAGACCATAAATTAAAACCGTGAATGTCGAAACCACAATAAAGCTGAGCGACATAATCAACATCTGCAGTAGCAGCGGACTGGTTTCATCAATAAAAATCGGCACCAGCATAACAAAAAAACAATGCTCTTCGGGTTCAGCGCCGTGACAATAAACGAATCCCTGAAAACCAGTCTGGCATCCATCACCCCTGATTTAAGCCTGAAAGAATCTGCCGGTGCGTGCCAATAACGAAAACCCAGATAGACCAGATAAAAAGCACCCAGCCATTTAAAAGGACCAAACATCACAGCCGATACCGACATCAGCGCACCCAGCCCGATAAACGATAACGACATAGCCAGAATATTGCCCGAGCCTGTGCCAAGAATCAGAGGTATTACCGATCGGGGGCCATGATTCAAAGCCTGCGCCATCACCATCAGAATGGTAGGGCCGGGAATCATACAGACGATAAAAGCCGCCCCGACATAAGACAGCCAAGTTTCAACATTCACCGGATACTCTCCTTATACCAGTGTCAGCTTCTTGTGCCTGCCCTTAACCAAAGTCATCTGTTAAATGACTGGCTTCCGGCTGAGAGCTGAACAGGTATTACTTCGTTAAAGGCTTCTGCATACACCTTCCAGTGACAGTCCTTCATTCAGTTATCGTAAGATGTAACACCTGCGAACACTGAGTCTCAGGCGTTCAGGATAAAATCGTTCATCGTTTTAAAGTGATAAGCCCGGAAGGAAGTCTGCCAAAGGAGGGCGTGGCCTTTTGAGGCTTCCTGCTTATCCACGACAATATAGCGTGGACACTGCAGGTCAGCATGGTTATTAAGCACGAGCCTTAATGATTCTGTGTATTGAAAGATCAGGGCGATCTTTCAATAGCAATAGACGGTTATAAGCTGAATTGGCGGCCCATCATCCTTTTATCAGCTGCCAATTGAATCATTCATTCAGTGATCAAATCCCGGAAGAATCAGAAGCCTCGCAATATTTTCAGCGGTTCGTTCAAGGTTGTCCTTTCCCGACTCCAGTGCTTCCGTCAGAGTCACAGCCCCGTGAACGACAGGGAAGACAGCATTAATCCCATGTTCATACACCACTTCGCTGCCCTGACCTACACTGCCCGCCAGTGCAATCACCGGTACTCCCAATGACCGGGCAACACGGGCAACACCAACCGGTGTTTTACCATGTGCTGTCTGACTATCCAGACGCCCTTCCCCGGTTATTAAAAGGTCTGCGCCTGTCAGCACGCTTTTTAAGCCAACCGTTTCAAGCACAATGTTAATACCCGGCTTCAGATCCGCTTCCAGAAACGTCAACAGCGCTGCCCCCATACCACCAGCCGCACCGGCTCCGGCAACATGCTCGATATCCACATCAAGACAATGCTGAATGACTTCAGCATAATTCATCAGTGCTTTATCCAGTTGCACCACCATGGCGGGGGTTGCACCTTTTTGGGGACCAAACACGGCAGAAGCTCCGGTTTTGCCCGTGAGCGGGTTATTCACATCGCAGGCGGCAGTAAAGCGCACTTTAGATAGTCGAGAATCCATAGCGCTGCAATCAATCGAGGCAAGGTCAGCCAGAGCCGCACCTCCGGCAGGCAGCAATTCTCCAGTGTCGTTCAAGAACCGAACACCTAGTGCAGACATCATTCCGGCACCACCGTCGTTGGTGGCGCTGCCGCCAATCGCTACAATAATCCGGCTGACATTAAGGTTTAACGCTTCCCTGATCAACTCGCCCGTGCCATAGCTGGTCGTCAATAGCGGATTACGAAGATGAGGCAAAACCAGCTCCAGACCTGACGCTTCTGCCATTTCAATCACCGCAGTTTTACCATCACCCAGAATACCAAAACGGGCTTCTACGGGTTCACCCAAAGGCCCTGTAACGGTGCGGGAATAAAACTGTCCTCCGGTACCATCCACTAACGATTGCAATGTCCCTTCACCGCCGTCTGCAACGGGCACTTTAACAAACTCGGCAGCAGGCAATACACGACGCATTCCTGTTTCTATGGCAGTGGCTACATCAATGGCACTCAGGCACTCTTTAAAGGAATCGGGGGCAATGACTATTTTCATAATTATCCTTTTCCCTGCGGCTGGTTTATGACTCTTTACCAAAAGCATTCAACACTTGGTAAAAAACCATCAACATCTCAAAACAAAAGAAGCCGGACAACCGGCTTCTTTAACACACCTTTCAGCCCAATATTATTCTTCACGAATACAGTGGTTGCTCATATGCTCCAGTGCCCGGATCATCGCCGAGTGATCCCAGGCCTCACCACCCAGAGCAGAACAGGTGTTAAATAATTCCTGTGCCATTGCAGTATTAGGCAAATTCAGCTGCAATGCTCTGGCACCGGTCAATGCCAGGTTCAAATCTTTCTGATGCAAAGCAATTCTGAAGCCAGGATCAAAGGTGCCTTTCACCATCCGTTCACCATGGACTTCCAGAATCTTGGACGATGCAAAACCACCCATTAAAGCTTCACGAATTTTAGCGGGATCAGCACCGGCTTTAGAGGCAAACAACAGAGCTTCGGAAACCGCTTCAATATTCAGAGCAACAATGATCTGGTTAGCGACTTTGCAGGTCTGACCATCACCATTACCACCTACCAGGGTAATATTCTGCCCCATAACCTCAAACAAGGGCTTCACTTCATCAAAAGCTTCCTGAGCACCGCCCACCATAATGGACAGTGAGCCAGCAATCGCCCCTACTTCACCACCGGATACCGGCGCATCCAGATACAAACCACCCTTTGCTCCAACCATTGCCGCAAACTGCTTGGTTTCAATAGGCGAAATAGAGCTCATATCGACAATAATCTTGCCTTCCCTGACACCATCCAGTACACCTTTTTCACGCTTTAACACGTCAGCCACATGAGGCGTATCAGGCACCATGATGATGGTAATATCACACACTTCTACCACATCAATCGGATTGGGCAGAGCGTGTCCCTGATCACCCAGCAGTTCTTCAGGTGCAGGCTCAAAGTGTTCGGTAAAGTACAGGTCATAACCGGCGGCCTGAAGGTTTTTTGCCATAGGCTTGCCCATGATACCGGTGCCGATAAATCCTACTTTTTTCATCTTATTACTCTCTGATTTATTCTGCTCTTATGTTTTGATCAGATCTGGTTATAGGTTTTTAACCAACCCAGGCCTTCTTCCGTTGTCGTTGCTGGCTTGTACTCACAGCCGACCCTGCCTTTGTAACCAATGCGATCCAGATGGCTGAGCATGAAGTGGTAATTAATTTCTCCGGTACCCGGTTCGTGTCGTCCGGGGTTGTCGGCCAGCTGAACATGCTGAATCACATCAAGATGTTGTTCACAGGTAGTAGCAATATCACCTTCCATAATTTGCATATGGTAAATGTCGTATTGCAGCAATAAATTATCGCTTCCAACCTGTTCTTTAATTTTTAAAGCCTGAGCCGTACTGGTCAGGAAAAAGCCGGGAATATCACGGGTATTAATCGCTTCAATAATCAGCCTGATACCAGCTTCTTCGAGTTTGTCAGCAGCGTACTTCAGGTTGCTCACCACGGTGGCTTCCGCCTCTGCAGCAGGCACACCCTCAGGCACAATTCCGGTCAGGCAGTTGATCTGGGTATTACCCAGCACCCTGGCATAGGCAATTGCCTGATCAACACCGGCTCCGAACTCTTCCATTCTGGCAGAATTGCAGGCTATACCCCGATCACCACTCGCCCAATCACCTGCCGGTAAGTTAAACAACACCTGTTCAAGGTCGTTTTGTTTCAATTTTTCAGCAATAACGTCAACCGGGTAATCATAAGGAAACAGATACTCAACCCCTTTGAAACCCGCTTTGGCAGCCGCTTCAAAGCGATCAAGAAAATCTGTTTCAGTAAATAGCATCGACAAATTGGCAGCTAATTTCGGCATGTCTTTCCCCCATCGAAAATTCATGGTGACGCCACAAGCACATTAGTTTTTCTAACAAGTACTCCTATCCCGGATATTTCATAAACAAGCAGCAACTACCATCCCATCCTCTTAATTTTGGACTTTTCCGCAAGCCTGTTGCTCTGTTAACCATGTGAAAGACATTGCAGCCCATACTTGCTTACAGATTAGACGCTAATCAACGAATCCTGCTATTTCAGGATAACGGAAAGCCCCAAGGCTCTTTCATCTGGTTGCTATGTACCTTGATTGAGTCTTATGAAAGTTGCTACCCCGGTCGAAGTATCGGCATCTGGTAAAAGACTTCTGTCACATGCTGCAAAAGCCTCTTGAATGGCAGCTACGCGGCAGATGAAGTTTAATTCGGTCTTTATATTCAACCACTTTGACTGCAACTTTACAGAGCTTCATGATCACCGTTGATGGCTGCGCTTTTTCCAGCTCCGTACCTTTCAAAGTCTTGGTTCTTAACTCATAGTGCAAAACATAAGCGGCACAGGCATAAAACATTCTCAAATGGTTAGCCAAAAAGCCCTGATCGGACAATCTGTCGCCGGACAGATCACTTTTCAGATGTTTGATGAAGTTCTCATCCTGTCCTCTTGGACAGTAAAGCTCTTCATAAATTACCTCTGGAGAAGCTTCCTTCATCGACGTCACAATGAAACGAGGGTTGTCGCCTTTTTGGTTGACCTCCGCCTTGTAAATTATCCGGGTATCGAGACCTTTCCAGCTCTTGGCCTGGTATTCTGCTTCCCCGTAAAGTCTGAGCCGATCAGGTTCTGGCATGTTGTTCAGTCTTGCCAGCTCAGTCTTGACCTTCAGAGCTTGACGCGCTTCATCCAACAACTCTTTGGCTTTTGGCCGCAAAGCCGTTTTGTGGCCTGCACCTTTGCCCAGGACATAATCCGAATGAGGGGCATTCTGAACCACCCACATTAACTCCGGTTGAGCGAAGTGGCTGTCTCCCCGAACCAGTAGATGGGTTTTCGGCCACTTTTTCCGAAGCAGCCGAATGACCCGTTCGAGAATGGCTGCATTTTCCTTGCCCGTTGGGGTTTTCCCCGGACGAAGAATCGCCGTAATCAGCTTGCCGCTGAGTCCCTCAAAAATCATCAGGGGCAAGTAGCAGTAGTCCTGATATTTGGCATTAAACAGGTTCATCTGCTGGCCACCATGAGTAATGGCCGGTGTATGATCAAGATCGATAACGATCACCGGAGGTGGCAGCTTGTAACTGCTGATAAAGTGATGCACAAATGCTTCAGCCATCCTGTAAATGTCGGAGCGGGTCATAGATTGTCCCAGCCGGGTAAAAGTGGGCGCTGATGCGAGATGGTTATCGCTGTCCAACGGATTGCGACCAGTGGCCAGTTTGAACATAGGGTCTTTACGCAAACGGTTACTGTCGTTGGCATCTTCATAGCCGCAGGCCATTTGCAGAACCCGCTGAACCAGAAGTTCTTTCAGGGAGTGGTCGATATAGGATTGATGGCGTCTGTCATTGATGGCATCAGTCATTTTGCAGATAAGACCGCTCTGCAGAATGGTTTCCCGTAGCAGCAGAGTGCCAAAGTCAGAAGATAACTCCCCACCATTGAAGTCTGCCCGGATGGTTTTTCCATTTGAGGGATGAAAACGAAGCTGTTCTTGTGTAGATTTGGGCATGGCAAGTTCCGGTTTGCTTCTTCCGAAGCTTTCTTTTGGTCGACCCAATTATATCAAGTGATTGGGCGGAACTTGCCTCCTTTTATGAAATATTCGGGCTAACTGATTTTCAGGTGTCCATAGGTCTGGATTTTTACCGTTGCCAGGCACGGGCACTCCTTGCGATAACGCTTTTTTTCGCCAACTGTATAGAGTCCAGTTAGAGATACCTGTTTCACGAACCAACTGCGATACAGGCGTATTATTAGGTGGCATCATCTTCTGAATGACGGATTGCTTCAACTCTTCTGAATAGCTGGCCATTGATTGCTCACTGACCGCCCCCTGTGAGATTTTTAAAAATCAGAAGAGGTGACAACTATGCTGACACAGGGGGTGATCTGCTCTTTACTGAAATCGTCCAGAAAAGTGATATTACGGCCTTTCATACCAGTAGCTTCAAGATGCTCACGAATATCTTTAGCTTTGAATTTAGAAGTGATAGCCATTTTATTATCCTGCTCTTATTAAAAGCGTTTTATATGGCTTCTGTCGTTATTACCATCACTCTGGCTAACAACAGAAAGCCTTATCCCAGTTAACACCGTTTTCAGAGTGATTCAGATTTCCACATCTCTGTGGCAATCCTTGGAATAGATATAGGTAAAGCGACCATTACCCGTGCCATAACAGGCCTGCTGAGTGAACGGACCAAACCAGATAAAGTCTTCTTTCATGGTTTGTACCCAGTCATTACCCAACAGATAAATACCTTCCCCTTCCAACAGGTAGGCTCCGTGCTCCTGTACATGGGTTTCGATAAATGGATGGCAGCCACCAGGCGCAAAACTCAGAATATGGAAGTTCATATCGAAATGCGTATCGATGGGCAGCAGGTCTTTCAGGAAAACCTGTTCCAGTCCCATATAATTCACTTCAGGGATATCATTGGTGTTGCCAAAAACAGCGTAAGGCTGCTTGCCTTCTGCCGGAATGTAACGCTGCTTGTACAGAATCACACGAACATCATCCCGTCCGGTGTTCTTAAATTCCAGGGCTTCATTATCGGGTGCATAGGCAAACCCCCCCTGCCCAAGAGTCACCGACTCCTCACCCACGCGAACTTCCAGTTCACCGTCTCCGTCCATCACCCAAATAAAGCTTTCAATACCTTCTTCAGAGGCAAAAGGTTTGGAGGTGTAACCATCACTGGCGACAGTGCCTGTATACCAGACAAAGCTGCAACCAATCTTTGGTGAACCGATAATAGACAGCTGACAATTTTCAAGTCCGGGGATGACGTTGATGACTCTGCCTTCCGGTGGAATGACGGCGTATTCACCGGGTTTTACGACTGAGCGCGTTTTCAGATCTGGAAAGCTCATTCAGAGTGCCTCCATAGAGTGCAGTAGTTTTCTTATCGAGTGACCCGGATTCCAGGGCAAGGACAGTAGCCGGGTCTATTTTTCTAAATGTGTAACTCGCTGAATTCTTATTCTTCTCTCTAAATTGCTAGCAATATTACTACTGACTGCTAATAATTTATTGACCCTTGTCAATAGTTATCAGAGATACACAAAACGGCATGATTTTTGTCTGGAAAGACAGAGGATGTCGTACAGGTTCAGAGTAAGAAAAAAGGCATCTATAAAGGAATGACTACAGGAGAGGTAAGGCACCACCAGTCGTCTTCAAGCAAGACTGATGGTGGCGCTTATTCAAACAAAGATCGATTCAGGCAAAAATAGATTCAAGATCAGGCGACTCCTGCTCCTGATAACGCAATAAAAGTTTTCTTTCAATGGAAGACAGGTGCCCAGCCATCAATGCAGGCAGACTGTCGTATTCTTTCTTCCTGATCGCATTAAAAATAATATCGTGCTCATTGATAGTGTCTGAGAAATCATCATTCTTTTCATAAAGACCTGACACCAGAGAGCTACTGGCTACCAAATCTTCAAGAATTTCATAGAGCCGTCTGTTGCCATGAATTCGAGCCAGCTCCAGATGGAATTCACCCGACTCTTTCACCAGTCCCTGGCGACTTTTACCTGTTTCTGCCTGCCTCTCCCGATCCAGTATGTCTTGCAGGCGTTGAAAATCCTGTCGGGTACATTGTTTGGCCGCATCTGAGATCATTCCACACTCCACAACGCGCCGGGCGAGAAAAATCTCTTTACACTCTTCAGGGCCGGGGTTGGCAACGTAAGCACCTTTATTCGTTTCAACCGTCACCACTTTGCGCAGACTGAGATGCTCAATGGCTGCCCTGACATGGTTGCGGTTTGCAGAAAAAATATCTGCAAGGCGGGTTTCCACCAGTCGGGTTCCTGCCTTCAGGCGTTGTTCAATAATAGCTTTATAAATAGCGTCCGATATTCTCTCTACCTCGAGAGCTTTAAATGTTTTCATAGTCTTGCTACAGCACTTAAGTCTAAAAAAGACAATTTGTTATAGTTTACAGTACATAAAAGCCTATACGACACTGTTTAATCACCAATCGACTATTAATCTAAATCACTGATATATAACACCAGTAATTTAGATGAACAATATCATAATTATTTACTTTTGCTAGCAATTTTAATTACAATCGTTATCAGGCAAGGACAAATGACTTCTTACACACCCTCCACTCATGGTCGGTGGTATCACAACAGGTATAGTTATGAAAATTGTCATTGCCCTTGGCGGAAACGCCCTGCTGCAACGCGGTCAACCTCTTGAAGCCCACATTCAGAGAGAAAATATTCGTCAGGCCGCCAAAGTCATCGCCCAAATATCCGACGATCATCAAATAATCCTGACCCATGGTAACGGCCCACAGGTTGGCCTGCTGGCATTGCAAAATGCGGCCTATGAAGCGGTTTCCCCCTACCCTCTGGATGTTCTTGGTGCCGAAACAGCGGGCATGATCGGCTATATGCTGAATATGGAAATTCGCAACCAGCGCCCGAAAATGCCCATTGTCACTATGGTGACTGAAACTCTGGTTGACATTAATGATCCGGCTTTTGAAAACCCCACTAAATTCGTTGGTCCCGTCTACAGCAAAGAAGACGCATTAAAGCTGGCTGCCGAGAAAAACTGGCACGTGAAAGCTGACGGTGATTACTATCGTCGTGTTGTACCATCACCGAAACCTGAAAAAATTGTTGAAGGCAATACTGTACGACAGCTGGCAGATGCTGGCGCGCTGGTTATCTGTTCAGGCGGAGGCGGGGTACCCGTTTGTCGGCAACCCGATGGCACCATTGACGGTGTAGAAGCCGTTGTGGACAAAGATCTGACTGCCGCAATTATGGCCAAACAGATGCAGGCCGACGCTTTAATCATCATGACCGACGTTGATTCTGTCAGCATTAACTTCGGTCAACCCGACCAGAAGGAGATCAGTCATGCCAGCCCAGACCAGATCTGCACACTGGATTTGCCTGCCGGTTCCATGGGACCCAAGGTTGAAGCGGCGGCTGACTTTGTGCGTGCCGGTGGGCAGTATGCTGCCATTGGTAGCCTGTATGATCTGGAAAAAATCGTCACAGGTGAGGCAGGTACACGTATCACTGAAGCTCACAGTGAGCCGGATATGAACTTCTACCAGTAAGTAGCTGGCTACTTAATTCAAAATCGTTTACCAGAAAGGCAAACCCATGCACAATCAGGGCAATGATAATAATGACATTGCCCTGACATCACGATATGTATTACCAGCACATTACTCCTCCTGCCAACGCTGAAAGGATTACCATCAATCCCGACCAGTCCCTGCGGGTTTCAAACCATCCGATCATCACATTTATTCAGGGTGATGGCGTTGGTGCTGATATAACCCCTGTTACTCTGAAAGTGGTCGATGCAGCTGTAAAAAAAGCTTATCAAGGGCAACGAAAGATTGCCTGGATGGAAGTCTTCAACGGTGAAAAAGCCGCTGAACTCTACGACGGTGACTGGTTTCCCCAGGAAACACTGCACGCTCTGCGAGAACATGTTGTAGCATTAAAGGGCCCTCTGACGACCCCATTAGGAGGCGGATTCCGTTCCCTGAACATTGCCCTGCGTCAAGAGATGGATTTGTTTGTCAATATGCGCCCTGTACAGTGGGTAACGGGCGTTCCTTCCCCTATCACTCACCCGGAAAAAACAAATATGGTCGTCTTTCGGGAAAACTCGGAAGACATCTACACAGGTATAGAGTGGAAAGCAGGATCATCTCAATCAGAGCAGCTGATGGAATTTCTGCAGCAGGACATGGGCGTTTCCAGAATACGCTTTACCGAACAGTGCGCGCTGGGCATTAAACCCATTTCCGAACAAGGCTGTAAGCGACTGATTCGCCACGCCATTCAGTATGCCCTTGATCATCAACGTCAGTCCGTCACGCTGGTGCACAAAGGCAATATCATGAAGTTTACTGAAGGTGCTTTCAGACAATGGGGCTTCGAACTCGCCAGAGAAGAGTTTGGAGCACAGCCCCATAGCAATGGCCGGGAACTGGTCATCGAGAATAATGGACATACGTTGCTTATCAAAGACGCCATTGCTGACAGCATGCTGCAGTACATTCTCCTGCAACCGGAACAGTTCGACGTCATTGCCACCATGAATCAGAACGGCGACTTTATTGCAGACGCGCTGGCTGCACAGGTAGGAGGTACAGCCATTGTACCCGGAGCCAACCTGAACAATGAACTGGCGATCTTTGAACCGACCCACGGTACTGCACAGACCATCGCCGGACAGGACAAAATGAACCCCTGTTCGATGCTTTTGTGTGCAGAGCTGATGTTACAGCATATTGGCTGGAATGAAGCGGCGGGTTTCATTCGAAACGGAATAGAGACAACCATTCAGAGCAAAGTCGTTACATACGACTTTGCCCGAATGATTCCGAATGCTGAAGAAGTCAGCTGTTCTGAATTTGGCAACGCCGTTATTCAGAACATGTAGCCGGACAGCCTCCCAGATCCTAGACTTCTGCAACCGCTTCTCTTGATTGAATACACTGTTGGGTCACGCTTTTCAGGTCACGGTCGTGCTTCAGGCGATAGCGGTACTTATGCAACAATGGTTCGGTATAGCCTGAAGGCTGAACCAGTCCTTTGAATACCAGAGCCAAAGCTGCCCTGAATGCCGTACTGCCGTCAAGGTCGGCGCACATGGGTGTATAGCCATCAGTATTCACATTTTGCTGATCCACAATGGCAGCCATGCGATAGAACACTTCACGCACCTGCGCTTCACTGCAAACACCATAGTGTAGCCAATTGGCAATATGCTGCGCTGAAATACGCAATGTTGCCCTGTCTTCCATCAGGTTGACGTTGTTGATATCAGGCACCTTGGAACAACCCACACCCTGATCAATCCAGCGCACAACATAGCCCAGAATGCCCTGTGCATTGTTCTCCAGCTCTCTTTGAACGACGTCAGGCTTCAGTTCCTTCTGGTTAGCCACTACAGGCACCTGCAATAAGTCGCTGAATGTCGTCTGCCTGCCTTCCAGAGATTGCTGAACATCAGTGACGCTGACGCGATGATAATGAATGGCATGCAAGGTAGCAGCCGTTGGCGACGGTACCCAGGCACAGTTTGCGCCCGCTTCCGGATGTGCAATTTTTGCCGTCAGCATATCGGCCATGGCATCAGGCATGGCCCACATGCCCTTGCCAATCTGGGCATGACCTGACAGGCCGCACTGCAAACCAACATCAACATTCCAGTCTTCATAGGACCTGATCCACTGCTGGTGCTTCATCCCTGTTTTAGGCACCATGGGGCCCGCTTCCATGTTCATGTGCATTTCACTGCCAGTACGATCAAGGAAGCCGGTATTAATGAAGATAACGCGCTCACTGGCAGCGGCAATACAGGCTTTAAGGTTCAGTGTCGTACGATGTTCTTCGTCCATAATGCCCATTTTCAGGGTATTGTCAGTCAGGCCGGTCAGCTGTTCGGTACGGGCAAACAACCGGCTGCAGAAGGCTACTTCTTCCGGGCCCTGCATTTTGGGTTTAACAATATAGACACTGCCTGTTCGACTGTTCCGCACCGGGTCAGACTCTTTCTTCGCCAGATCAAAACGGGCAATGACCGCCGTCACCAGTGAGTCCAGAATGCCTTCCGGTATTTCACAACAATGCTCGTCCAGCACCGCAGGCGTGGTCATCAGATGGCCGACATTACGAATTAACAGAGTACTGCGCCCGGGCAGACGGAACGACTCGCCGGATAATGAGCGATACTCCCGATCCTGCTCCAGAGTTCGAAGCAGGGTTTTAGCGCCTTTCTGAAACTCTGCCGACAAATCACCTTTATAAAGGCCCAGCATATTTCTATACACTTCAGCCTTGTCTTCGGCATCCACCGCTGCAACTGAGTCTTCAAAGTCCTGAATAGCGGTGATGGCAGATTCCAGAACCACATCTTTTACACCCGCCTTATCAGTACGGCCAATCAGGTGTTCACGGTCAATTTGAATTTCGACATGCAGACCGTTATTTTTTAACAGAATGGCTGAGGGCACATTGGCAGACCCCTGAAACCCTCGGAAAGCATCGGAATGTTCCAGTGTTGTCATCGCACCAGACGACAGTTCAACAGCAAACCCGTTATCCATCACACGATACTGACTGACATCACTGTGGCTTCCCTGTTGCAGAGGGAACAGCTCATCCAGTAAGTCTCTGGCATAGCGGATCACCTGCTCGCCACGCTCAGGGTCATAGCCCTGACCGGCTTCGCCGGGAATCACATCGGTACCATAGAGAGCGTCGTACAAACTGCCCCAGCGGGCATTGGCAGCATTCAGGGCAAACCGGGCATTCTTGACCGGCACCACCAGTTGCGGACCAGCAATACTCGCCAGTTCCGGGTCAACCTTTGCAGTGGTCACACGGACCTGTTCCGGCGCCTCAACAATGTAACCTGTGTCACGCAGGAACTGCTCGAATGCATCAGCATCGAAGGCGATGTTCTGCTCACGCCGTTCCCTGTGCCACTGGTCAATGTCTTTTTTATAATCAAGACGCTTCTTCAGCAGAGCCCGGTTGGTTTTACCAAACTCGTCCACCAGCGTGGCAAGAGACTCATAAAACTGTTCAACAGACACACCACTGCCCGGCAGCAACTCTTTTTCAATAAAGTGGATAAGCGGCGTATCAACAAACAGCCTGCTTCTGGACTTGTATCCCTGGTCTGAATGAAACTGAGGGGCCATACGATCTCCAACGCTCGACAGAGTTTTAAATAGTTACGTATTCAGACTAAATGCACCGGGACTATATGAAAAATGATCAATTTTTATTTTTACTATAGATTTTGTGAATAGTGCTCCATGCTTCTCAGCATCCATCTGTTCGTAACAGCCATACGACGAATGATGTACATTTTTAGTTATTTAGCGAAGAATTGCTAGCACTACCGATCTAAAACCGTTTCAGAGAACTCCAACAGTGAACGGCGCAGCCACTGATGTGCCTTTGAATGATGTCGTAAAGGGCTCCAGATCATCTTTATTTCAAAGGGCACAATCTGAAAAGGTACACGACAGACGGTCAGCTCATCACTGTTCTGGTAGATTCTTGCTAGGCGTCGTGGAATAGTGGCAATCAATTTCGGCTGCTGCAGTAACAGCTCAACCATCATATAGTGACGGGTGAATACCCGGATAGAACGGGTTTTATCGAGCTGCCAGAGCGCTTCGTCCACCCAGCCCAGTCGTTGGGCACCTGACTTATTGCTGGCAATCGATTCAGCTCCCCAGCCTGTCCGGTTTACCCAGATATGTTCAGCAGACAGATAAGTATCAAGATCCAGCTGGCTGACATAAGGGTGATCCCGATGCAACAAACAGCAGAAATTATCCCGCCAGACTGTCGCCTGATGAAACGACTTTGGCATGGCTGTAAACCGGTTAATGGCAAGATCAATGGTGCCCTTTTCCATATCGTGCAGACTGACATCGCCCGGTGACAGCAGATCAAAATTAATATGCGGGGCACTGTCCAGAATACTGCGAATAAAAGGAGTAATCAGTGCCGCTTCCATATAATCGGATGCCATGATCCGAAAAGTGGCTTCACTGTGACTGATGGAGAAATCACGGTCAGGCTGGGTAATCTGGGAAGCGAGACTGAGCAGTTCAACAATATCGGGCTTCAGTTTTTCGGCTTTATCCGTTGGCGTCATGCCATCGGCTGTACGCACCAGAATCGGATCATCGAACAATTCCCTGAGGCGTTTCAGAGCATTACTCATGGCGGGCTGGGTAATGGCCAGTTTGTCAGCAGCGCGGGAAACACTGCGCTCTTCCAGCAGTACATTAAGGTACACCAGTAAATTCAGATCTGTTTTTTTTTATATTCACCGAATCAATACCGTAAATAAAAATTATAAATTTTTTCTATTAAAGCGTCATTGGTATCATCTAACCCGAATATTTCATAAAAGGAGGCAAGTTCCGCCCAATCACTTGATATAATTGGGTCGAACAAAAGAAAGCTTCGGAAGAAGCAAACCGGAACTTGCCATGCCCAAATCTACACAAGAACAGCTTCGTTTTCATCCCTCAAATGGAAAAACCATCCGGGCAGACTTCAATGGTGGGGAGTTATCTTCTGACTTTGGCACTCTGCTGCTACGGGAAACCATTCTGCAGAGCGGTCTTATCTGCAAAATGACTGATGCCATCAATGACAGACGCCATCAATCCTATATCGACCACTCCCTGAAAGAACTTCTGGTTCAGCGGGTTCTGCAAATGGCCTGCGGCTATGAAGATGCCAACGACAGTAACCGTTTGCGTAAAGACCCTATGTTCAAACTGGCCACTGGTCGCAATCCGTTGGACAGCGATAACCATCTCGCATCAGCGCCCACTTTTACCCGGCTGGGACAATCTATGACCCGCTCCGACATTTACAGGATGGCTGAAGCATTTGTGCATCACTTTATCAGCAGTTACAAGCTGCCACCTCCGGTGATCGTTATCGATCTTGATCATACACCGGCCATTACTCATGGTGGCCAGCAGATGAACCTGTTTAATGCCAAATATCAGGACTACTGCTACTTGCCCCTGATGATTTTTGAGGGACTCAGCGGCAAGCTGATTACGGCGATTCTTCGTCCGGGGAAAACCCCAACGGGCAAGGAAAATGCAGCCATTCTCGAACGGGTCATTCGGCTGCTTCGGAAAAAGTGGCCGAAAACCCATCTACTGGTTCGGGGAGACAGCCACTTCGCTCAACCGGAGTTAATGTGGGTGGTTCAGAATGCCCCTCATTCGGATTATGTCCTGGGCAAAGGTGCAGGCCACAAAACGGCTTTGCGGCCAAAAGCCAAAGAGTTGTTGGATGAAGCGCGTCAAGCTCTGAAGGTCAAGACTGAGCTGGCAAGACTGAACAACATGCCAGAACCTGATCGGCTCAGACTTTACGGGGAAGCAGAATACCAGGCCAAGAGCTGGAAAGGTCTCGATACCCGGATAATTTACAAGGCGGAGGTCAACCAAAAAGGCGACAACCCTCGTTTCATTGTGACGTCGATGAAGGAAGCTTCTCCAGAGGTAATTTATGAAGAGCTTTACTGTCCAAGAGGACAGGATGAGAACTTCATCAAACATCTGAAAAGTGATCTGTCCGGCGACAGATTGTCCGATCAGGGCTTTTTGGCTAACCATTTGAGAATGTTTTATGCCTGTGCCGCTTATGTTTTGCACTATGAGTTAAGAACCAAGACTTTGAAAGGTACGGAGCTGGAAAAAGCGCAGCCATCAACGGTGATCATGAAGCTCTGTAAAGTTGCAGTCAAAGTGGTTGAATATAAAGACCGAATTAAACTTCATCTGCCGCGTAGCTGCCCATTCAAGAGGCTTTTGCAGCATGTGACAGAAGTCTTTTACCAGATGCCGATACTTCGACCGGGGTAGCAACTTTCATAAGACTCAATCAAGGTACATAGCAACCAGATGAAAGAGCCTTGGGGCTTTCCGTTATCCTGAAATAGCAGGATTCGTTGATTAGCGTCTAATCTGTAAGCAAGTATGGGCTGCAATGTCTTTCACATGGTTAACAGAGCAACAGGCTTGCGGAAAAGTCCAAAATTAAGAGGATGGGATGGTAGTTGCTGCTTGTTTATGAAATATCCGGGCTAATCAAGTGAGCAGACCCTAAACAGCCTTTAGCGATGACGCTTTTTTATAAGAGCCATATTAAAAGAACCATTTTTTTAATCACAATCTGTGATGAAAAATGTTGACAATAAAAACAGCAGAGGACGACCATGTCTAACTATCAGAATGCCATAACGCAGTTGCAGGGACGCATCAACGAATCCCAGGCTCTGAACCCTGAACATATTGTTCGCATGCGATTACAGAACCGCTTCCAGACCGGACTGGATATTGCCCGCCACACCGCTACGGTGATGCGCAGGGACATGGCAGCATACGATGAAAACCCTGAACAGTACACCCAGTCGCTGGGGTGCTGGCACGGGTTTGTGGGTCAGCAGAAACTTATCTCAATTAAAAAGCATTTCTCAACGGTTAAAGGTCGTTACCTGTATCTGTCCGGCTGGATGATTGCGGCATTACGCTCCGAGTTCGGCCCTCTGCCTGATCAGTCCATGCATGAAAAAACGTCGGTACCAGCCCTGATCGAAGAACTCTACACTTTCCTGCGTCAGGCTGACGCATGGGAGCTGAATCACCTGTATCGGGAACTGGATACAGCCAGACAAGACGGTAATAAAGAAAAAGCAGACGACATTCTCAACAAGATCGATAATTACGAGTCACATGTCGTCCCTATCATTGCCGACATTGATGCAGGTTTTGGTAATGAAGAGGCTACTTACCTGCTGGCCAAGAAAATGATTGAAGCCGGTGCCTGCTGCATCCAGATCGAGAACCAGGTCTCTGATGCCAAACAGTGTGGTCATCAGGACGGCAAAGTCACCGTTCCCCATGAAGACTTCCTGGCAAAAATCAATGCCGTTCGTTACGCCTTTATGGAGCTGGGCATTGAAGACGGTGTGATTGTTGCCCGTACCGACTCTCTGGGTGCAGGCCTGACTCAGAAAATCCCTGTTTCCCAACAGCCTGGTGATCTGGCTTCACAATACAACGCATTCCTTGAAACAGAAGCCGTGACACTGGACAGCGCAGAAGATAATGACCTGTTGATGAAAGTCGATGGTCAGTTAACCCGCCCGGTGCGTCTGCCAAACGGTTTGTTCCGCTTTAAGTCCGGTACCGGTGAAGACCGCGTGGTTCTGGACTGCATCACTTCACTACAACACGGTGCTGACTTGCTGTGGATTGAAACCGAGAAGCCGCATATTGGACAGATTGCCGGAATGGTTGAACGAATTCGTGCGGCAGTACCCGATGCCAAGCTGGTCTACAACAACTCACCATCCTTTAACTGGACCCTGAACTTCCGTCAGCAGGTATTCGATAAGTGGCAGGAAGACGGCAAAGCACTGGATGGTTACAAACGTGACCAGCTGATGAGTACAGAATACGACAGTAGTGAACTGGCTCAGGAAGCTGATCTGCGTATCCAGAACTTCCAGCGCGATGCCGCCAAACAGGCAGGCATTTTCCATCACCTGATCACCCTGCCGACCTACCACACTGCGGCACTGTCTACCGATGATCTGGCGAAGAACTACTTTGGTGAAGATGGCATGCTGGCTTATGTGCGTGATGTTCAGCGACGTGAAATCCGCGGTGGCATTGCCACGGTTAAGCATCAGGATATGGCGGGCTCCAATATCGGTGACGATCACAAAGAATACTTCTCAGGCGATGCGGCCCTGAAAGCCAGTGGTGAAGACAACACGATGAATCAGTTTGGTTAAACACCTTTCTGGTTAATACACATCAACTGCCCTGTTCGGCTGCTCTTTATAGAGCAGCCGTTTCTGTCATTCGCCCCTCACCTAAAGCTCACTGTGAGCGTCTACCGAAGCTGATCGGGTTTCACCGGGCTTAAAGCGTTTCACAAACGTATTAATATCCGCCTTTTCTTTCAACTCTGCGCCCATTTCCTGCTCAAGCTCACCACCCAGCGCAAGCAATAGATATTCACTGTGGTCACTGCCAATCACCTGTAAACCAAAAGGCAGGTTTTCGTGATCAAAGCCACAGGGTATCGTTACCCTTGGGCCACCTGTCAGATTGGCCAGTGATGTATTAAATGCCAGAAGGTAAGCATTGGATAAATTCAACTCGCCCGATGTGTTAGTGAACCAGGTGCTTACTTTTTTCGGCGCAGTGGTTAACGTCGTTGGCATAACAATCACATCGACTCTGGAGAAGATATTATTTTCAAAATGCTCAGTCAGCAGCTTTTGGTTTTGTCTGGCGCGATTGACCTGATCCTCAGACAGGGCTTTCCCCATCAACAACGCCATTTCTGTTTCGTAGGGTATGCCTTTACCGACAAATTTAAACTTTCCCTTCGCTTCGCCATGCCCAAACAGGATCATATGGGTTGCCCAGAGTTGTTTTCTCCAGTTCTTTTCGCCTGTATTTTCCGGCATAAACTGCATTCTGACGAAAATACTGTCGTTGCGACTCTGACGTTTTTTAAGCCTTGTACCCAACCGGTCAAGACATTCCATTGTTTTTTCTGAAACCTCTTTATCTGCATGTTCCAGCCAGTCAGGGTCAATGCCAATTTTGAGGTCATTCAGAGCTTTGTCCACTGCCTGTGTGAGATAGCGTCCACTGGAAACCTGATAGCCCAGAGCAATATCTTTAAAGCGTTGGCCAATGAGCCCGATAGCCACCAGACCCGGAGCTGCATTGTCATAATTAACTGTGGACAGTTTGTTATAGGTCGGCTTCAGACCCGGCAAGCCATTCACTGAGGCCGGGATAGATACAGATCCTCCGCCATCAGTTCCTACCGTTAATGGTGACAGTCCAAGCCCCACCATCAGCGCACTGCCACTTGAGGAACCGCCCGGAACGTGGGAAGGACTGAAAAGATTAGTCACGTTGGGAAAGTGAGGGTTTTCTCCGGTCGCCCCAAGCCCGAAAATATGCTGATTGGTTAACCCCAGTACAATAGCCCCTTTTGCCTTTAGTCGTCGGATAACTTCGGACTCAGTTTCCTCAATCGTTCTGACAAACAGAGGCTGCTCCGATACTTTTTTATGATCAAGTCCTGCCGTCGTATAGTAACCTGTAACGCTTATTTCAGATTTCACGGCAATCGGAACACCATCCAGCTCTTTTATAATCGAATCTTTTTTTCAGTCGGCTATAGAGCCCTTATAGACTGAAAAACACTTCTCCCACCGACGATCCGAATCATAAGCCGCATACATGGCAACACCATCATGACGTGCAATCAGTACATCTTTCATGTTTCCAGACAACTGATTGTCGTACCACGAATAAATATTCCGGATCAGTTTGGAAGGTTTTAGTTCGTTAGTTGCGAACAATTGTTGAATCTCATCCACCCCGCCATAGTGACCGAATAACGCCTCTAAATGGCCAATGGGTCTGTCAGGCATGCCACCTTTTTCAAACGGTGTACGTGACGATCTGGCAGGCATACTCATATTAAGCCCTGCTAATTCCGTTTCTGAAAAAAGTACAGGGTCTTGCGGATTAACACCACTGTCGGGCAAAAGCGCTTTTACATAGTTAACCTGCTGGTCAATATCAGCACCAAGAGCGATCCAGGCGCGGGCAAGAGTCAATATTTTACCTGAGAGATTGTGCGAAGACTTTAGCCAGTCAGGATAGTACTGCTTGGATATATACGGCTTTTCCTCAGTACGACGATTGATCTCAACCAGAGTCGGATCAGATAAGTCATTACCATAACTCCCGGTAGCAACCAGCATAAGGGAACAAACCAGAGTCACACCTGAAAACTTCATTTAAGTTTCCTTATACCAAACTGCCTGAGTGGAGGAGCATTATAGAATACGCACTCTTTGCTTCTTTGTTTTTCTCAGTCGGTCGGTAAAAGATTTATCAACACAAACTCTTATCATACATGGGCTATAACTGAACAAGCAGACTCTTTATTCTCAGATCAACAGTGTTGAAATTGCCCGATCTATTACCGGTGATGAAAATGGTTCAATATCTTGCTATCGCCCTCTGTAGTTTATCCGTCATTATGATCCAGAGTTCTCCAGCAGCTGATACGCCAGCTCAACCCACGAACACGCTGGAAGGTTGTTACGCTCGCAGCGACATAATCGAAGACCTTGTCAGTGGCGAATCCGACCTTAAAACCAGCTTTATCAGCATCAGTAAAGGACAGGGGACGTATTTCATAAAGGGATTTCTCTGGGGAGCAAACTGGCATATCTGTGAGATTTCCAGAGAGGATGGCGAGGCGCTGCCTGTTTCTCTGGAACAGGGCATGTTGATCTATAACGAAAATTATCCTCAAGAAGACTTGAACTGTCGTCTTGAAGTAGAGTTTAAAGCTGCCGGTATAGAGCTTCGGGACAAAAACAACCAGTGTATGAACCGAGCCTTTGCGTGTGGTGTCCGTACTTCAATCGACGGTACAAAGCTACCAAGAGTCCAGAATAAAGATCGGTGCAAATAAGATTGATGCTTGCATTCTTTGTCCGAAAAGAATATCTTTCAATCGTCATTTAACGATTGTGGATTTGTGATGTGTCCAAATGCCTGAATAATCTGGATCACCTCCGGTTTGATGAAGCTACTGAAAAAGAGTTGGCCGGTTTCGCCAAAGCCATTGCTCATCCAGCCCGCGTCAGACTGCTGAAAATACTGGCCAGTGGTGGCTGTCTGGGTACAGATCTGGTCAAACAGCTGGGGCTGGCTCAGTCCACCGTGTCAGAACATCTGAGAATTCTAAAGCAGGCCGGTCTTGTAGATGCTGAAGTTCAACATCCAAGAACCTGTTTCAGCCTGCAGCCTGAAGCCCTTGCAAGACTTAACAATCTACTGGGCTATCTGGCATAACGCCTGCTTTGCAGGCATTTTTTTACCTTTCAATATCGTTATTCGACGATAATCGATAATTGAAATAAGACAGGAGAATAGACAATGGGTATTTTCGAACGCTACCTGAGTGTCTGGGTTGGGCTGGCAATGATGGCAGGCCTTGCGGGAGGCATTCTGTTTCCTGACAGCTTTGCCTGGATGGGAAGTCTGGAATACGCCAACATCAACTTCATTATTGCCGTGCTGATCTGGTTAATGATTTACCCGATGATGATCCAGATTGATTTTTCTGCCATTAAAAACATACATCGTCGTCCAAAAGGGTTGATCGTCACTCTGACGGTTAACTGGCTGATCAAACCCTTTACCATGGCTCTTCTGGGCATCCTGTTTATACGTCACCTGTTCGGTGACTTTATGGGCCTGATCACTCCCGATCTGGCCAATGATTACATTGCCGGAATGATTCTTCTGGGAGTGGCTCCGTGTACCGCTATGGTATTTGTCTGGAGCCAGCTGACAAAAGGTGATGCCAATTACACTCTGGTTCAGGTCGCCGTGAATGACCTGATTATGGTCGTAGCCTTTGCTCCCATTGCTGCATTCCTGCTGGGTGTCACCAATGTGACCGTACCATGGAGTACTCTGATTCTGGCAGTTGCCCTCTATATTGTTATTCCACTACTGGCAGGATTGCTAACCCGTAAAGTACTCAGAAGCAACGATGCCCTTCATGCATTCGGTGCCCGTGTTAAACCTCTTTCCATACTGGGACTCATCAGTACTGTTATTCTGTTGTTCGGTTTTCAGGCGCATCAGATTCTTGCTAACCCGCTGGATATTATCCTGATTGCCATTCCATTGATCATTCAGACCGTCCTTATCTTCGCCATTGCCTATTTCTGGATGTACAAATGGAAAGAGCCACACAGTGTTGCTGCACCGGGCGGTATGATCGGCGCATCCAACCTCTTTGAGCTGGCTGTTGCAGTGGCTATCAGTCTGTTTGGCCTGAACTCCGGAGCCGCTCTTGCCACTGTTGTCGGTGTTCTGGTTGAAGTGCCGGTGATGCTGGCACTGGTATCTTTTGCAAACCGGACAAGCAATCGCTTTCCCGTAGCCTACAGCCATTAATTTTGATGGACGTCGATAACACCCTGAGCCAAGAGCGTTATCGACGTCAGTGTAATCACAGAAAGTATTGCCATATCAGGTGTCTTGTGTAGAAAATACCGCAACGATAACAACAACGACGCACCCCATGCTTCCCTCCATCACCGAACAACAGTTGTCCCATAAGTTGGCACGAGCCATTCTTGCCGGTTTTGAATCCATGTTTGCCGAGTTTCTCAACATCACACTGGGAGCTCAGTCACGATTTGAACGGGCAGCCTGGCAGGAAGTTCAGGATGCCATGCGACAGCGTCTGCAGATCTATGAAAACAAGGTTGAACTGGTGTGTGATGCTGTCAAGGTGATTGCGTATCAAGAACTGGATCATTCCGATGTCTGGCAACGAGCAAAAAACGACTACGCCCAGCTGGTTGCCGACCATGAGAATGCGCTGATTGCCCAGACCTTTTTTAACTCGATCTATGGCACCCTGCTTGTGCAACAGAAGATACGCGATGTGCATCGCTTTATTTTGCAGGAAAAGTTCCGGCCCGCCCCCAAGTCAACGGATAACATCCTTTACCGGTTCACCGAAAGTGAAGGCGTTATTGACGGTATCAGGCAGGTACTGAATGTCTTCCCATTGCGAATACCCTTTGAAAACCTTGAGCGCGACCTGAAAGCCGCTCACAGTGTGCTGGAAAAAATAAACCCGGTGCTGCTGACAAAGCAAAGTTATGTTGTCGAGTTCGGCCGCTCGCTGTTTTTCCGCAATAAAGCGGCCTATATTGTTGGGCAATTAATGGATTCCATGTCCGGCGAACGTCTGCCATTCGCCATTGCCCTGCTCAATCGGAAAAACAGTCAGGGAAACATCTGTCTCTACCTTGACGCGTTTATTATTGGCGAAGAACAGCTCAGTAAGCTGTTTGGTTTTGCCCGATCCTATTTTATGGTGGATACCGACCAGCCCGTTCGCTATGTGGATTACCTGTGTTCACTGCTGCCGAACAAAGAGCGATTTGAACTGTTTAATGCCATTGGCTTTATCAAACATGCCAAAACCGAGTTTTACCGGTTCAAGGTAGACTACACAAAACGTATGCCCAGAACGACACAATACGTCAGTGCCCCTGGCGTCAAAGGCATGGTCATGCTGGTGTTTACCACACCGGACTCAGATTATGTCTACAAGGTGATACGTGACCGCTTCCGCCCACCCAAAACCAGTAACCGCCAAGAGGTCATGGATAAATACGATTTTGTCAAACAGGCGGACAGAGTTGGACGCCTGGTCGATACCCACGAGTTTAACTACCTGGCTTTTGATCGCCAGCGATTTTCCGATGAGCTGCTGGAAGAAATGACCTCGGAAGTCGCAGACAGTATCACTCTTTCCGGCAATGCCCTGATTCTTAAACATGTTTATGTTGAGCGCAAAGTACAACCGCTGAATCTTTATATTAAAGATGCATCGGAATCAGCACTGAAAGCCGTTATAGATGACTACGGAAGAACCATTAAACAACTGGCAGCTGCCAACATTTTCCCCGGTGATATGCTGATTAAAAACTTCGGTGTAACACGATGGGGGCGGGTTGTTTTTTACGATTATGACGAAATTTGTCCACTGACCGACTGCCATTTCCGCGCACTGCCCAAGCCGGAAAATGAAATAGACGCTCTGGCCGAACAACCCTGGTTTGATATTGGCGAAGATGATGTATTCCCGGAACAGTTTCCAATATTCTTTGCCGGACACTCACAGGCAAAACAACATTTTGATAGGCTGCATCATGACTTATATGGTGTAGATTTCTGGGAGCAGACACAGAAGGCAATAAAATCAGGAATCCTGATAGATGTCTATTCCTATAAAGAAGAGTGGCAGCTTTCGAATTTCTATAACTAATAACTACTTAAGATTTCTTTTACATGAAATATAAGCGCCGTATTATTTAACCTGATGGTCAAATTCTATATAATTCCTACAGCTATTTTCGGAGTATCGACTTCTAAAATATGCTGTGTTTATGGGCTGTTTTCCTCGGGAAGTTCAATAATGCAGAGGCACATTTTTTTGCCACTGCTTGCCCACTGCCTTGCTGATGAGTGTTGATTCAAATTCAAAGCTGTAATAGTGACAACTCGACTGATAACAAAAAATACTTATTACAAAGTTGCTGAAACGTTCTTCTGTAGAAGACTGTTACAGCATTTGTCTGTCCGTTATGCCGTTGTCTCGCTCATGCATTGCTCAGTGAATCCCCTTCATTAACAAACAGTGTCTGTTACCTGCCAGATAGAATCAGCCAGTAAGTACTCACTGGTTAAACCGTTGGTGTCCTCTTGGGCATCTTATTTGCGAGCATACACCTATGTTACAAGTCCGCATTCATGGCCGTGGTGGTCAGGGCGTTGTGTCGGCTGCAGAAATGCTGTCCATCGCCCTGTTTCACGAAGGGGCTCACGCCCAGGCTATTCCCAGTTTTGGCTCAGAGCGTATGGGCGCTCCGGTAGAAGCCTATGTTCGCATCAGCGATCAGGACATCGAACTGCGTGAACCGGTTTCCGAACCCGATGTACTGATTATTCAGGACCCTTCCCTGCTCCAGTCCATGAACGTTTTTTCCGGACTGAGCGACAATGGCTACGTTTTGATCAACAGTTCCCGATCCATCGAAGAGCTGGGTATCGAACGTCAGATTGAACACCTTCCTGAAGGCCGCGTTCATTGTTTGCCGGGCACTGAGCTGGCTCTGGAGTATCTGGGTCGCCCAACCCCAAACACGGTTCTGCTGGGAGCCTTCTCCGCCATTCTCGATTCGTTTTCCAGAGAATCTCTGGGGGCTGCCATTACCCAGAAATTTCCGAAGCCGGTGGCAGAAAAGAATATCAGGGCAGCCGATGCTGCCTTCGATCTCATCAAGGAACGTATGAAAGAGGAACAGCCATGCTGAAGCAGATGGATGGCTCTTACGCCGTCGGTGAAGCGGTTGCCCTGTGTCGTCCACAGGTGGTGTCCTGCTATCCGATCACCCCCCAGACCCACATCGTTGAATCCCTTGGTAAACTGGTCAAAAGCGGTGAGTTGGCAGACTGCAGCTTTATGAATATGGAGTCCGAGTTTGGTGCCATGAGCGCCTGCATCGGTTCATCCGCTGCCGGTAGTCGTACTTACACTGCCACCTCAAGTCAGGGCATGCTGTTTATGGCTGAGGCGGTTTATAACGCATCCGGTATGGGTCTGCCCATCGTCATGACCGTGGGTAACCGTGCCGTTGGTTCGCCACTGAACATCTGGAATGACCACAGTGATGCCATGTCAGTACGCGACGCTGGCTGGATTCAACTGTTTGTGGAAAACAATCAGCAGTCCATCGACGTTCATATTCAGGCATTCCGTCTGGCTGAAAGCCTCGGTCTGCCCGTTATGGTCAACATGGATGGCTTTATCCTGACCCACGCATATGTTCGTGTTGATATGCCGGAGCAGGAACAGGTGGATCGTTTTCTGCCACCTTTCCAGCCTTTCCAGAAACTCGACCCGCAAGACCCTGTCACCATGGGAGCACTGGTTGGCCCGGAAGCGTTTACCGAAGTTCGTATGCTGGCTCATAAACGCATGGAGCGTGCACTCGAGGTAATCCCTGCCCAGATGGAAGCCTTTGCCAATATCTTCGGGCGTGATTCGGGTGGTCTGGTGAAGAAACACTATGAAGGTGAAGCCGACACGGTTCTGGTCACCATGGGTTCAGTCATTGGCACCGCCAAAGAAGTGGTGAATGAACTACGAGATCAGGGTGAATCCATCAACGCGGTCACTCTGCGTACCTATCGCCCTTTCCCCACCGAAGCCCTGAAAGAAGCAGTAAACGGCGCAAAACGTGTAGTGGTACTGGAAAAATCCTTCACTCCGGGCATGGGCGGCATTGTCTATCAGGATGTGGTGGCCGCTCTGGCGGGCACCGGTATTGAAGTGCAGTCTGTGATTGCAGGTCTGGGTGGTCGTCCGGTGACCAGAAAGTCCATCCGCACGCTGTTTGCCGGTTGCGACCAGCGCACCGGTTTTGAGGTACTGGATCTGGATCATGCCACACTGGATCGTGAAGTGACCCGTGAATCTGCGGTACTGGATCGCATCATCTGACCGAGGAAACGAATACCACTATGCAATCTCAAATTCTTCATTTCCCGGCCAAAGAAGCGGTCATCAAACACCAGCAGACCGGCGATCTGACCATCAGTAACCGTCTGTCCGAGGTAGGCGACAGCCTTCAGGGCAAAACCGATCGCCCAAACAGTCTGGATTCCGGCCATCGTGCCTGTCAGGGCTGTGGTGAAGCACTGGGTGCCCGCCACGCCATTGATACCGCTCTGGATGCCACCGATGGCGAACTGATTGTTGTCAATGCCACCGGCTGTCTGGAAGTATTTTCCACCCCTTACCCGGAATCCGCCTGGCGCACGCCATGGCTGCACTCGCTGTTTGGTAACGCAGCGGCAGTCGCTTCCGGCATTGCCCAGTCCATGAAAATTCAGCGCAAAGACAATGTGCGGGTTATTGCTCAGGGCGGCGACGGCGGCACCACCGATATCGGCATGGGCTGTCTGTCCGGTATGTTCGAACGCAACGAAGACGTACTGTACATCTGCTACAACAACGAAGCCTACATGAACACTGGCGTACAACGCTCCAGCCAGACGCCGGGTGCTGCACGTACCGCCACCACCATGCCGGTGGGTGAACATCCGGGTAACCATTTTGGTATCGGTAAAAGTGTGCCAAAAATCGCCATGGCTCATGGTATTCCCTACGTGGCAACAGCCAACATCTGTAACCCTCGCGATCTGGAAGCCAAAGTCCGCAAAGCCATGAGCATTCGCGGTGCGCGCTATATCGAGGTGTTTGTACCCTGTCCGCTGGGTTGGGGTACTGCCAGCTGCGACACTATCAAGGTGGCGCGACAGGCACACAACTGTGGTCTGACCCCTCTTTACGAGGCGGAATACGGACAGGTGACAGCGGTCAGCAAAATTGCCTGCCCGGAGCCGGTTAAAGCCTACCTGAAAAGCCAGCGTCGTTTTGCCCACGTCTTCAAGAAAGGCAATGAACATCAGCTGGAAGCCATTCAGGCCATCGCCGATGCCAACATCAAAGCCTTTGACCTGCTGGAAAACCCGCTTCAGGGAGAGAGAGTCTAATCATGCAACGACTGATTCCTTTTGCTACCACTCTGGAACCGGGCTCCAGCCGCAGCAATAAAACCGGCAGCTGGCGCAGCCTGCGCCCCGAGTACGTAAAGAACCTGCCGCCGTGTAACGACACCTGCCCTGCCGGTGAAAACATTCAGGGTTGGCTGAGTCATGCCCAGCGTGGTGATTTTCATGCAGCCTGGCAGGAAATTGTGCAGAACAACCCCCTGCCTGCCACCATGGGACGAGTTTGCTACCACCCCTGTCAGTCCGGTTGTAACCGCAAAATGACTGATGGCAGTGTGCAGATCAATGCCACTGAAAAGTTTATTGGCGATACCGCACTGGAACACGGCTGGCAGTTTGAACGCCCACAAAAGCTGACAGGTCAGCGGGTTCTGGTGATTGGTGGCGGCCCCGGTGGTTTGTCAGCGGCTTATCACCTGCGCCGTGCCGGTCACTCGGTGACCATTTACGAAGCTATGCCGGATCTTGGTGGTATGTTGCGCTACGGTATTCCCAGCTACCGCCTGCCAAGAGAAGTTCTCAATGCCGAAATCACCCGTATTCTGGCGATGGGTGTGGAAGTTCGTACCAACACACGGGTACACGACATTCAGGAAGTGATGCGCGCTGAAGGTTTCCATGCTGTGTTCACCGCTGTGGGTAACTGGATGCCCAGCCGTGTTGACGTAAAAACGACTGGAGACGTCAAAGTTCTGGACGGTATCGAAGTACTGCGGAAAGTTGAAACCGGCGAAGATCATGGTCTGAAAGGGTCGGTAGTCGTCTGGGGCGGTGGTAATACGGCTATTGACGTTGCCCGGGTTGCCCTGCGTATTACTGGGAAACGTCCGAAGATGATCATTCGCCGTGATATGGAGCATATGCGGGCTCATCAGGAAGAAATCGACGACGCTCTGGCAGAAGGTGTTGAGTTCTTCAACCTGCACACTATCGACGAAGTTCGTGAAGGTGAAATCGTTCTGGAACGAATGGAAGCTGACGACAGAGGACGTCCTTTCCCGACAGGAAAATACCTGACCGTTGCCGCCGACTCCGTGGTCATGGCTCTGGGTCAGAGTGCCGAGTTGGGCGTGATGGAAAAAATGGGCATCACCAAAGCCGGTGACTGGGAAGTGCCGGTGTCTCCGGGCATGATGACCAGCGTACCTGGCATCTTTGCCGGTGGTGATATGGTGCCGTCTATTCGTACCGTGACTGCCGCCATTGGTCACGGCAAGAAAGCCGCCCGCAACATTGACCTGTGGCTGAACGATAAGCCTGCGCCGGAACCGGTAGAACGTGTTATCGCTTCTTTTGACCTGATGAACACGGACTACTATCCACCCGCCAACAGTCATCATCGTCCAAAACTGGATGCCGATGAACGCATTGTCGATTTCAGGGAAGTCAAAGGGGATTTCACGGAAGAACAGGCCATTCGTGAAGCGCATCGCTGTATGTCCTGTGGCAACTGCATGGAATGCGACAACTGCTATGGCTTCTGTCCGGACAATGCCATTAAAAAGCTGGGCAAAGATCAGGGCTTCGAGATTGACCATGACTACTGCAAAGGCTGCGGTGTCTGCGCCACCGAGTGCCCGCTGGGCGCTATCGAGATGGTAGCAGAAACGATTTAATGCCTCTGAATCTTCCCTGCTGGTCGGGGGAAGATTTTTATTTTACACAGTGCAGACAGAAGATCTGGCTGGGGTCTATTATTGTGTAACCGTTTAATTTCTGGCTCACTATTTCTGGCTCATTAAGCCGGTGCGCTGGCAAGCACCGAAACGGGAGCATAATCATTTGGTTGACCAGCACCGCAACGCTATCAGAAGCGTATGGATACTGGAGGATAAGTAATACAGAGCCTGAGGCCTGTCGGACAGCCTTAAGTCTGACAGACTTCTGGTCTCGGATACAGCCTGATAATAATTCAGAAAAACGGCTTATCACAATTCACTGTAACCAAACAAAGGGGAAGTGATGTTGTTAAAAGCGTCTAAAACCATCAGTCTGCTTATTGTAATGTTCTTTGTCACAAGTGTTTTTGCCCATCGCTGTCCCGAATGTGGTGAGGAGTCTGAGCCTCAACAGCACTGTGATCGATGCCAGCATTACAGAGAGGCCGGTGAGGTATTTCTGCAGCAGATCCAAAAAATTACACGAAACACAGAATCTGGTTTGCTTCAGGACGATGAAACTCGCAATATAATTGATAGTACTGAAATGCAACACCTTATATCCCAGCTACTTCTACCTTATCTGAGAGTTCTAACTCATCAGGGAGACCTTGAGGTAATACCTTATTCAAGCCGACTTCAGGCAGGTATTATTTTAACCGGGGTGAGACGTATGCAAAGTTATTTTAACGTCCAACTTGACCTCAGCTTTGGCCGTTTCATTATTGCCTATGCCACAGCTTTGGCTCGTAACATCTCCGGATCATCTGAGCAGGAAACAGACTGGATATGGGTCTTCAGAGAAACGCTTTTCTGGCTGTTTATGATGAATACAGATCGTATAGGCTCCAGATACAATGAAGTTTTCGACTTATTATCTAAATTTTTAAAGACTGGCCTGGAAAATCTGAGTTTTGAGAATGGTGAGCAAAAACCGGGGGAAACTCTGAATAATTATGAAACACGTATGCAAAATGCCGCACGTGATGGCACCATTACAATAGCCAGATTAAGCAGTGATCCCAGCTCTCCAGTCTCGGTCAGTATTAACTCTGCAACCAATATGGTGACGTATATCATGTCACGACCGTCTTTGATTATCACGACCAGCACCGATGAACCGATGTTTTTCCGGATGCAGTCTATAATTGCGTGGTACAATCGCTTACTACAAGCATTTGAAAGCAACAATTATTCAGCCTTATTCACTCTGCTGCAAAGACTGGAAAGCGTATTTCCAGATACATGCGCGATCCAGAGTTCTACGCATCCGTTGTCTGGTAACTCTCCTGTTACCGAAGGCGTATGCACTGATTGTCTGAGTCGTTTATCTGATTGCGGTGTATACCTTCCTGCCAGCTTACAGCGTAATTTTATAGCTCAGCTCACGACTACAGGGCAGTTGGATTTTAACACCCTGCTGGGCGTTTCTCTAGTGCTGGAAAGCTCTAATATCCATACACTCTTATGCTTGCAGAGGCCGAGCCCGATAAGTCCACTTAAAAGGCTTGGCCATCCGCTCATTGAAGAAATCTACAAAACCATGAAGTCTGGTTTTCAGGTCTTCAGTTGATGTAAATATGCCTCTTTTCAAAAACCGTCTCACCAAAATGGAAAACCAGATTTCAATTTGATTCAGCCATGATGCGTGCTTTGGCGTGTAATGAAATACTACTTTATGGGATGGGTCACTGAGGTAAGCCGCCCGAGTTTCCATATTTTTCAAAATACCGGATTTACCTTTGACGCCAAGCTCATTAGCTGGTGTGTTTTCGATAGCTGCAACCTTCATGACAGCCGCTTCTGACATGTGTGTATTGAGCTGATCCATGACCAAATGCCAACCTGCTGCCTTTGGGTCACTGGCCAGAACAAGATCCAGCCAGTCAGCAAAATCCTGCTCTGTTCGAGTATCTCTAATAAGAGGAATTATCTTTCCTGTAGCCACATCCATACCGGCCAGCAAAGCTTGCGTTCCATGACGAGTATACTCAAACTCACGCTTTTCTATGTGACCCGGCTTAACCAGTTTGTTTGGTTTCACGGGCTCCAGAGCTTGCATGCCTGTTTTTTCATCAAAGGAAAAGGTATTGATGCCTTGCTCTGCACGCTTAACGGCTTTCTGATAGGTGTCACATATATCGGCGCAGCGGATTTCAAACGCTTCATCTTTCGGAGTATCAACCCAGCCTTTGACCTTGTCTGGACGAATGTCGGCCTGATTTTAAAAAACGCCCCACCTGTCTCTGCGAGATGGATGAGACAATTTTTTTGTCTACTGCCACCATGGCTAATAAGCTTTCTGACCAATGGCTGAAGGGGTAGCCATGGTCTTCTGGCTTGTCGCAAGACAGGGCAATAATCTGGCAAATCTGTTCAGCGGTAAACTTGGGCGGAGTGCCCGGCCTTTGGGCTTCTTTCAGCTTTTCCAGGGTGGATTGGTCATCAGGTCGTTCGACCCAGTGCTTGCGCCAGCGGGTAACCGTTTCTCTGGTACATTTTAATTTTTTAGCTGTTCCGAGCAGGCTTTTACCTTCTGCACCAGCCAGTATGATTTTGGCTCTGAGCACAAGTGACTGACTACTTTTGCGTCTGCGGACTATGAGCTCAAGGTCTTTACGCTGCTGGTCTGACAAGACGATTTTCTGGGTGTGTTTTGACTGCATCCGTGCTGCTTCTGACAAAGCTGGGGGGCGAAAAATGGATGCAGATCAGAACACAACATGAGGTGTATGTATATTAGAGCTTTCCAGGACTAGCTATGGCATCTCACCATGGTGGTATGGTAACCGCACTGTTAGCACTTGCTAATAACGATATGGATGCAGCAGCCAATGCCTATGAGGGTAATGAGTTCACTGAACAGTTGCAAAATGCGATCCTTGCTGACATTCAGTCTGTAGGTCAGGCATCAGAAAATCTAATACTGTTTTTATTTTTGCTTCGTCGGAGTTTGCCAGTCAGCAATCCGGACTGTACAAACTAGGAGGCTGTCCGAGAATAGTCTGCCCTACTGCGGTCGTAGCAAAAGTATAGGTATACACAAAACCCTCCCTGTGATCTCGCAGGGAGGGCTCCAAACACTCAACCCAGCTCTTGCCGATGTCAATTTACAAAGGTATTACTGCCTTCTGGTTCTGACCTCCTGCACCGCACGTTCAACGGTTTCTTCAGCTACACCCAGATAATTGGACGGGTTCAGAGCCGCATCAATTTCTTTCTCACTCATGTTCCGGGTGATATCAGGCGTGCTCTTGACAATCTCCACAAAGCTGGTGCCCGGCTCGGCATCGGCAATGGCGTCTTTCACCACATCATAAGCTTTGGCACGACCGATTTTTTCTGCCAGATCGTTCATCACGGCTTCTGACATAACGTAGTACTGGGAAGCGTTGAAGTTTTCCAGCATGCGATCCTGATTGACGATCAGATTGGCAAACAGTCGCTGAGCGCGCTCAATAGACTGCGATGTCACCATAAAGGAATCAGGAATGACAGACCATTCCAGAATCCATGGAGCGCCCTGACGGGTATCGGAGTGGCTCATCATGTCCAGTGCTGCAGCATTGTACATTTTGCCCATACGACTCAGGCCACCCATAAATTCAGCCGCGCGTGGATTACGCTTCTGCGGCATGGTGCTGCTGGCACCACCCTCGCCTTCCTGTACTTCGAGAATCTGGGTACGCCCAAGAATATTGATGTCATTGGCAATACGACCGAAGGTGGCATTCACCAGCCCCAGTGTCTGGACAATTTCAGCAAAAGTATCACGGCTTGGGTTCCACGGTGCTGACGGTGTTTTCAGACCCAGTTCTTCCGCAACGCCAGCCTGAAGCTCAAGCCCCTGGTCACCGTAGCCAGACAACGTGCCCACTGTTCCGCCAATCTGAACCGCAAGACGGGAAGACGCTTCATCCAGTCGGGTGATGTGACGATCCAGCTCGGTCATATAAGTAATCAGGTGCAGACCAAAGGTAGTTGGAATCGCATCCTGACCATTGGTACGGGAAATCATCACCGTATCCTTATGCTTTTCAGCCAGATCAGCTAACTGCAGCACCAGTTTTTTCAGGTCTTTCTGAACCAGTTCGATTCCCTGAGACACCTGCATAACGGTGGCAGTGTCCATGATGTCCTGAGTGGTACTGCCGAAGTGCAAATAAGTTGCCACATTGTCATCACCCGCTGCACGCAGTTGGCCCAGCAGTGGGCTGATGCCACGACCCACCCGGTTGGTGCCGGCACGCAGAGCATCGTAATCAATTTCTACGGAGTCGGCTGCCTTTTTGATGGAGCGATAAGCATCCACAGGAATCATGCCCATCTCGGCCTGTGCTTTTGCCAGTGCCACCTCAACCTTGATCCAATGATTGACCATGGCCTCATCACTGAAAATATTACGCATCGCCTGTGTGCCAAACAGGTCACGGTAGACACGGGAATCAAAGACGCTGACCGCTGCATCATCGCTGACTTTTACGGGTTCTGCGTGTGCAGTCAGAGTTACCAGAGCGCAGGCTGTTGCCAGTACCAGTTTTTTTAATTTCATTGTCGTATAGTCCGAAGTCGTTTAATAAGGGAATAAGTTGAAAAGCCAGACTCAGGCACCCAGCAGTGCCCACCAGGCCAGACCGGATGCCATAAACAGACACATGCCAGCCACTGAAATCACCAGACCAATTCGCATCCACTCACTGTCTGTGTGGTAGCCGTAGCCCATTAACAGAGGGTTACGGGCATGACTGTAAGTACTGAGGTTGCCACCAATATTAGTAATACCTGCCACGGCCAGCACTGCGACCATGGGGTTTACACCCAGTGTCATTAACGCACCGAGAATAACCGGCCCCAGTGCCACAACCTTGGCTGTGGCAGATGCAAAGAAGTAGGCGGTGAACAGGTAAAACACCATCATTGCCAGCAGGAACAGTGTCGGGCTGGCACCACCCATTGCCATGGACAAGGCTTCAGACACCTGATTGCCAACCCAACCGGTAAAACCAAGGTCTTTCAGATGACCCGCCATACCCATAAGAACAGAGAACCAGATCAGCGTGTCCCAGGCACCCTTTTCCGCTTTAATATCGCCCCAGCTCAACACGCCAGTGAGAAGCAGAATAGACAGCCCCACAAAGGCGGCCGTGGTCGAATGAATACCCAGAGCAGAACCGCCAACCCACATCACAATCAGGGCAATAAACACACCCACCAGCTTCCATTCGCTGCGGGTCACTGCACCCATTTTCTGCAGCTCACCACGGGCAAAGGCTGGTGCTTCTGGCGTTTCCTTGGTGTCAGGAGAGATAAAGGCATAAAGAATCAACGGGATCACAGCCAGCAACACTAGTGCAGGCAACAGCAGATACAGCATCCAGTCAGTAAACGACAGCGTTACACCTGCAACGGTAGTGGCAATGCCCACCAGTGCGAGGTTACCGGCAAAGCCCGTCTGGAATCCGGCACCCGACGCATCGTTCATGGCACTGGAACAGGAAATCAAAAACTGACCCAGCTTTTTATCAGCCTTATTAATGGTTTGAGCCAGAGAGTGAGCAATGGGAGACACAATAGCCGCACGAGCGGTATTGCTTGGGGTGGCCGGTGCAATAATAAAGTCTGCCAGTCCCAGGCAATAAGCAATACGCAGGGAAGACTGGCCGAACAGGCTCAGAAGCAGCAAAGCAATTCGACGACCAAGGCCGGTTTTGCTGAACGCTCTGGCAATCATAAACGCGATAACAATCAGCCAGATCAGAGCATTGTTAAAGTTACCAATGGCATTGTTGATCACCACTGCGGCCGACTCTTCACCGCCGGGACGCAGAATGGAGTAAGCCGCTACCGATACAACTGCTACTGCTCCTGTCGGCATAACGTTGGCCACAATGGCTGCAATAGTGGCAATAAACACGATCGCTGTTCGATACGCCGCTACCTCCAGTCCATCGGGTGGTGTGACACCCCATGCCAGCGTGCCAACCAGAATAATTAACAACAGTGGAATCATGCGGGCAGCAAACCAGGGCTCGGTGCCTGATTGATCGAGCTTTGGTAATGCTGCAGAAGGCATTGCTAACGACGAAGCCATGGGCGTGTATTAACCAATTACTTAATAGATGAACAGTTAACATCCAAAGTAATTGAGAAAACAGGTTTGGACAATCGCAAAGAAAGCAATAACAATTGCACATTTTGCAATAGTTGCTGTCTACGCATGAACCTGAACTTCAATCTTAAAGCCCTGCAGATTTTTGCCTCGATTATGGAACAGGGTACGTTGTCCAAGGCGGCAGAGATGCACTTTCTCAGTGAGTCGGCTGCCAGCCGACAGATTGCTTCGCTGGAGAATCAGATGGGGTTTAAGCTGTTCTCCCGAGAAAAACGACAGTTGATCCCTACCGTTCAGGGTCGGGAGTTTCATAAAGAGGCTCAGAGAATCATCTACGGTTTGCAGGAGCTACCGGACATTCTGGATAACATTAAACGACAGTGCAGCCCACAACTACGTATCATCACAGTGCCAAGGCTGATAAAGCAGATAGTGTCACCCGCTGTTGCCAGAATCTGTTCACAAAATACTGATCTGAAGATAAACGTCGATGTTCAACCCATGCGATACCTGCAACGATGGGTGGCAGGCTTTCAGTTTCATCTTGGGCTGGGTCGTCTGCCTGCACGCCATCCCGATATTGTCACCCGAGCATTCTGTTCGTTACCGGCTGTGGCTGTTTTGCCAAAAGGCCATAAGCTGTCAGGCAAATCAGAGCTGACACTGACCGACCTGCACGGTGAAAAACTGGTCTGTACTTATCTGAAACAGACCTTGCTGGGTCGAAATATTGCCAGTATCTACCAGCAACAGGGTTTGCAGCCAGAGCCTGCCGTTGAAGTCGCCAGTTCCTTTCATGCCTGCAGCATTGTGGCAACCGGATTTGGTTTTACCATTGCCGACCCGCTGGCTGCCCATGACATGGGGAGTGATGTTATACAGATCCCAATCAAAACAGATTTTCGCTACGACTTTGCATTTTTTGAACCCCACCTCACCAGAGATGACCCTGTGGTCAGGCAGTTCAAGCATCAGGTGGAAGAAGTAACGGCAGAGTACCTGCAAGCACTACACTTTTCACGGCTGTAAAGATGGAGTTTGGAAAGAGTCATAGTTCTGTGTGTTCTTCACTCTTCGGCGTATGCGCCACTACATTGCTGACCATCACCTGACCACTTTTATTCGTACATTCTACGACCGGGTTACTCAGCCAATGATTAATGATAACTTGATTGTTCGTATCGTCCAGACAGGCAGGATTTTCTGAAATTCGCATGGCGGTCAAAACAGCCAACCCATGACGTTTCGTCAGAGGGCCATATCCTGCCTGATCCCATAAATAGGTATAACCTGAGTCGCTGGTATGAAACACATTGACCAGCGCCATCAACAGCCGAAACAGGCGTTTGGCTTTGTCCGGATCACTCAGCTCATTGTAGTGTTTGTGCAACTGGAAAAAGGTTGAGGATTGAAATTCTGTGAGAGAATGAAGATGCTGAACCTCTCGGGATACATCAAAATCATCCGCTATCAGATCATTCTTCCTGGCATTGATAACAAGACGACTACGATTTGATAAACCATTATTTAGCTGCTCAATGGTCGTCTGGTTAAAAGTCACTTGTTCTGAAGCAGTTTCGCTATCGACCGGCAGTTGTATCTCGATATCAGGTAAATCGATCGACGTTAAACCGGTCTTTTTCATGAACGTAAGGATCATAAAGTGGTTAAAGGGTATCAGTCCACCATAAGCCAACTGTATTCCTACGCAAAGCTCCATCAACTGTGTAACCTCTTCACCCAGCATCGCATCGCACGTCATATCAACTGTCATTTGTCGTTTATTATCTTCACCTGACGACCAAACATAGACGGATACACCATTAATAAACAGATTGATGGCTACAGCACCCATTATGTTTTTTGCATTGAAACCGGAATCGCCTTTTGCCCCCACAACCCCGGGGGCGCCTTTCATCCCCTGAGCACCGGGAAGACCTGCACCACCTCTGGGACCTTCCTTACCCTCTGCTCCGCGAGCACCGGGTTCTCCCTTAGGGCCCGGCTCGCCTTCCACACCTCTTAGCCCTTCATTGCCAGGGTTTCCTTTCACTCCTCTGCTCCCTTTCGCTCCTTCCGCGCCCACGTTGCCTGTCTCACCCTTGGTACCGGGTACACCGTGCTCCCCTTTAGGCCCAGCCCCGGGCTCTCCTTTCTCACCATTCAAACCGTTAGAACCAGAGCTACTATGCTCCCCCATCTCTCCCGTCTCGCCCCTGAGGCCTTTTTGTCCATCCACCCCTCTGGGGCCATCCTGACCTCTTTTGCCTTCCTGTCCCTGAATACCCTTTGGGCCCTGCTCTCCTTGCTTACCTCGCTCACCTTTGACAGAGTCTCCCTGAGAGCCTTTTTTACCGGGCTCGCCTTTATCACCTTTAGCTCCTGACGGACCTTTCGCACCCTTTGCTCCGGGCTGCCCAGTATCTCCTTTAGGGCCAACCGGCCCCTGAGGGCCTACAAGCCCCTGAAACGCGGTCATGACCTGGTTAAGAGCAGCCATATTGACTGCACCACCACTGCCCGCTGGAAGTACAGGGGCAATTGCGGCGGCTCCATCTGTTACGGAAGGGACACGATCCAGTACTACCTCTTCAGTATTAAGTCTCTCTTCCTGTGAGCTGTTCGATCGAGAGTCAGAATACCGCGCAGTTCTCGTGTTCCCACGAAAATGGTTCAGACGACGTTCGAATTCATCCCTCTGCATGACTATGTTGTCGGTATACCCATTGAATATGACCCGAAGGTCGTCCAGAGTATAATGATAGCCATCAATCATCAGTCCCCTGTCGGTTCCACCAAAACGAAATCTATGCCCGTTTTCACCGACAAAAGACAAGGGTAATATCAGGACTCCATTCTGGGCAGAATAAGAGAGTTCGTTATTTTTATACGATCGATCATTCTCTATTATTACAGCCAGACCATCTAAAGATATCAGCAAGCAAAGCAGAGCTACTGCAATTCTGAGCATAGGGTTATCACTTAAGAAAAATGCTTTTTACAAACGCTCAAAAGACTAGCAGCAAAATGAATATAGGCTAGGTTTTATATTTATCATCTAAAGATGACTGTGCCGACATTATCAGCACAGCCTATTGAAAAAACCAGGCGTTTCAGGCCATGGCCGGAGTAACGACATTTGTCGTTGATGGCTGAAGGTAACGACGCAGCATCAGCAGACTGAAAACAACCGTTACCGCTTCAGCAAACAGCAGACTGAGCCACACGCCGTGTTCAGACAGGAAAACAGGAATCACCAACAAACCAACGACGACCAGAACAAACCCTCTTGCCAGAGACAAAACCGTCGCACTGGCAGAACGCTCTGTCGCCTGGAACAGGTTCGCCACCATCAGGTTAAAGCCCATGAAAGGATAAGCGAGAAAGTAATAGCGCAGCGCTACTGCCGCCATGGCCACCAGCTGCGGATTATCCACAACAAACAGACTGGCAATAGACTCGGCTTCCAGCCATACAATCGCTACCGCAGCAAAACCTGTTGCAACCGCAAATCTGAGGCCAATAAACAGCGTCTCCTTCACTTTATTCACAGCTCCGGCACCATAGTTAAAACTGATGATTGGCTGACACGCCTGACCAATTCCGACCAGTATAAACAGGGTTAACACCGCCGTGTTTAGTACTATGCTGTAGACAGAAATATAAAGGCCACCTTTCGCCAATAGCACCGTATTGAACACCATGGAAGTCGCTGCCACGGAAGACTCTATAAAGAAGATGGGCAGACCAATCGTCAGTATACGACGTATTCTGCCCAATCCCATACCCGACAGATTGAAGCGCAATCGTCCACGTCGGGTCAGAAAATGAATGAGGAGAATGATCATTGAAATAAGATTGGCGATGATCGTCGCATAAGCTGCACCCTGTACACCCCAGCCAAACTGCATGATGAACAGGTAATCCAGCACGATATTCATTAATGCCCCGCCTGCCAGAGCGTACATTGTCAATGCGGGGTTAGTATCGTTTCGAACAAAACACGACAGCACCCAGCCCAGTGAATACAGCACAAAGAAATTGAGCATAATCCCCAGATACTGACCTGAATAAATCGCTATCTGCCCCGTCGCACCGACCAGAGCCAGAATGTCATCCAGCCAGAACTGTCCGCCCAGTGCCAGACCGCCCGCCACCAGAATAGCCAGCAGGACAGACTGAACAAACAACCCCTGACCGGCCTGATAGTTACCTTTGCCAAATTCAATGGACATCAGGGCAGAGCCACCAATACCAATCATCATGGCGATGGCCGTAAAAAACGAAAAGAACGGCACCGCCATGGATATTGCTGCAAGGCCATCAGCCCCGACACCACGACCTATGAAAATGGTATCCACCATGATAAAGATGGATTTTATCACCATGCCGGTAATGGCAGGCATCAGATAACGAAAGAAAGATTGTTTAATCGGGTCGTTTTTCAGATCAATACTCTTACGCGCCACTCAATGTTCCTATTTAATTAATTTAAGTCATCAGGGGGCGGTATTATCTGCGAGTCTCAGGCAACAGAAAATAGATAGATTGCCCATAAACAGTACTAAGTACTCGACCATACGAAATCATATTTTCTGACTCATTGTTCAGGCACTGCACGGCGTTACAACTCTGGTCACATAGCTCGCTATGCTCCCGCCGTTGCGCCTTGTTCAGCACCTGCCCAATAAGCCAGAAATATTCGATTCCGTATGACCGAGTACTTATTTACTAACCAATCAATGTCCGTTCTTTTTCGTTAGCGCTCCTGACACTTCTGTTATGCAAGCCCATACCGTTATTCCATAAGATCTATTCCACGAAGGTGATAACAGGGATAGAACCATGTTTATGTACATGCAATACACAAAGCCATTCAGGCGTATCAGAGGGGTGTTCCAGATCATGATGACGCTGGTCAGCTTTTTTGGTTTCAATGAAGCCGTGCTGGCAGAACGGTACCGGAGTTCACTCTATATAAAGAATGACAATACAAGAATGATTGTTGTCAAAAGCCCGATGACAGAACCAATAAAACTGAATCAGACGGTGTCTGGCTACTATTCAGAGCTGGTTAATCCAGCCGGTCTCATTCCGGATGAGGATAAGACGAAAGTCGTAGCTCTGGACCTGCACTCCCTGGTGTTCTGAGGACACTGCAGCCAGTATCGACTGCTTTGTTAGTCATGCTGACAACCCTGTCATTCATCTGTCTCACCGATACCGATACATTAAAGGAATACAAAGCAGGCATTGTGCTGCAGCAAGGAGGAGTTAATATGCTTTTAAACATGATGAGCCAAATAGCAAACATGGGATACGCACCACGAACACAAACTGCCGATTCCAAAACATCTTCAGATAACACCTCGGTTGAATCAAAAGCCGGTTTAATGAGCACGTTGGGCTCACTGGCTGGAAAAACGGTCGAAGTGGTTAAAGCTCAAAGAAACTGGCTGCTGGGAACCGCTAGTGCAGCATGGAAAGCAATGACACTGGATAATGCCGCCTATTGTCTGAACTTAATGCCTTATGAGTTTGATATCAGCAGCGCCTTTGAAGGCCCTGAACATCGCAGATCCGTAAGCGTTGTTGAGCCTCAGTTACAACTTGCATCTACCAGACCCGAAAGAAAAAACACCAGTAAAATTCCACAGCGAATCGCCGGTCATCAATTTCCGAAAAAACCGGAAGGTGTCGCACTGACCAGACCAGATCTGGGCAAAACCGGCATTCCCATGCCAACGCGTCAGGCTATACCCCGCAAACCAGTTCAGATGAATGCAGAAGTCGCTTCATCTGCAAGCCCAAAACAAGCAGCAAAAAAAGCTGAAAAAGAATCCATTTTTGCCTTTAACACGGTCATACGTGATCCCTATGACCTCAAAGGTGATCTCCCAGCTGCAGAAACTATTCGCAAGTTGAATGAGCATGCCCGCAAAGCCAGACTACGCACCCCGAAAGAACGTGCAGCCAGACCATCAATCAAGCCGATCAGCGATGAAGCCTACCGGCGTTTGATGGGCAAGCGTTATAGCAAAGGTAAAAAGGCAGAAACCACTGCCATTGATCAAAGTGCTGAAAAAAAGGTATTCAAGGGTGACCTGAACAGACTGATGAAACCTCTGGAAGGTCAGAAGGGAGAAAAGTTTGTATCAGATGCGGAACGTGTCGCCAACTTCCCAAAGACGCTGCGCACCTGATCTTTAATGAATCCGGATCGTTGGGACGAGCGGAACGCGACTCCCAACCCTTTGTTTATTTATACGCCAATCATTAAGCCAGCATCATTCATCACAACTGCGCCGCAGAAGGCCTGCGTGGCACACTCATCATACATGTTGCCAACAGTCCAAACAGGCCACTGACCATCAGATACCATGCAGGTGATTGAAGGTTATTCGTCCAGCCAATCAGGGTCATGGCAATCACCGGAGTCAAACCACCAAACAGGGCAAAGCTGACGTTGTAACAGAAAGCAATGCCTGAATAACGAACATTCACCGGAAACAGTTCCGACAGCGCAAGGGGAGCAACACCTGTGATGCTCCCCTGTATCAGGGCACTGACCAGCATGACACTGTAAACATCAACACCTGCTCCATACCAGTAAAAAACCGGTACTGAAAACAGAACAATAATGCCCGACGCCACGCATAAAAGACTGCGAAGTGACACGGTATCCGCCAAAAGCCCGAACGCAATAAACACAACCGACGACAGGAATATCCCTATACTTCCCGCCAGTGCAACGTCGCCAGCACTGTACCCCAGCATCTTAGTCAGATAACCCGGCGTAAACAGAAACAGCAACGTCATTGAGGTGGCAACAGGAAGAATCAGGAAAATACCCACCAACAATTGACGACGGTGTGATTGTAATAAATGGAACAAAGGAACCGCGGACTGGGCTTTACGCTTGGCGAGTTGCAGAAACAGGTCGGATTCCTGAAATTGTTTACGTACTACATAACTGCAAATACCCATTGTTCCCCCAAGCCAGAAGGGTATCCGCCAGCCCCACGCCTTCATTTCATCAACCGGTAACCACCAGAGCATAAAAGCGTGCACCAGTGAACCAAACACGACACCGTTGGCTAATACCATAAACAGCAGGCTCATCACCAGCCCGCGCCGCCGGTCAACGGTTTCACTGAGATAGGTCATCGCCCCTGGAATCTCTCCGCCGATGGAAAAACCCTGCAACACCCGCAGCCCTACCAGCATCAATGGTGCCCAGAGTCCGACCTGACTATAGGTTGGCAGACAGCCCATCAGAAAAGTAGACAACGCCATAATCAGCACGGTTGCCACAAACGTCGGTTTGCGTCCAAAACGGTCGCCCAGATGCCCAAACACTAAGCCGCCCAAAGGCCGGACAAAATACCCCACTGAAAACGTCGCAAACGTGGTCAGCATTGAGGTAAAACTGTCGTGACTGGGGAAAAACTGATCGGCAATGTAGACTGCCATCAGCGCATAAATAATAAAATCGTAAAATTCCAGAAAACCGCCAAGAGAGGTCACAAGAATTAACCCTTTGTGCTCCCTCGACAAACCTTCATGACTGCTAAAGACCAAAACTCACTACCTTACTTATTGATTTAATTCGTGTTCATGTTTACATCCAGTCCGTCAGCATCACACCCAGACTGATACGATTCGTATTTTTGTTGTAATCGATCAGGCTCTCGCCATAACCATTAAAGTACTGAACATAACCCCGGAATTTTTCAGTCAGCGGGAACGACCAGTCCAGCTGGACAGCTCCAAGGTTGTCCGAGCGCAGGTTGTTTCTTAACATTACGCCCACGTTATGGCGGTTAAACTTGTAACCAAACAGAAGCTCGCCACTACCCATGTAACGTTCAATGCCCGAATTGTCGTCACCTTTGACGTTAGGGTAGTCAGAGTCATTGATATCCTTGCGCTTTTCAGGGATGCGATACCATGGACAAATGGCCAGATAAAAATTGCCCCGCTCAAAGAAAACCCCGAATTTAACGCGGTTCCAGCTGCGGGAAAGTGAGCCATATCGCCCATTGGACTGATGATTGATGCCAACACTTAACCCCCTCATCCTCAGACCCAGAAGATCGAAATCGGCGGGAAAGATAAAAAAGGCTTCCGGCTCATGGTTGGTTTCCCTGAACGGCGATGACAGGCGGTTATAAGCCTGCCACCAGGAGACATTGGTGTACGCAACAAACAGATCGCCATAACCCTTAAACACACCACGCCACAGCGGTGCCTTAAGACTGATCTGGAACTTCACTTCATATCGGGACAATTTGTCGCCTTCGTTGCCAAAGGGTTCACCGTTGGGTGAGTCGTTATAGGAGAAAGGCAACAGGTAGTTGGGTTTGTGAGGTGTAATCACAAACCGGTTATCAACCACACTTTTTTCACTGAGGATTCGATCAGTGATGACACCGTGTTCATCATTCAGTAGCTCCCGGTGCTCGCCAGAATCACTGACAACGTTCAGATCTTCATGCTCCGGATTGAAAAATTGACAACGTTGACGAACCTCTTGCAGCGTCACCTGTCCATCCCCCTGCTTAAGCTCTTGCATAAGACAGCGCTCGTATGCCTGCTCAGATTGCTCCGGCCTGTTATCGGAAAAACAGTGAACCGTAAAAGTACACGTGAGGACAAAGAGACCACAGTATAGGTTGCGCATCATTGGAAATCTCTTGCTAATTGCCAAATGAAAAGCTACTGATCTTCCCCGACCATCGTCGCAGAGTAATCCGGCCAGGTGATGAACAGAATCAGCAGGGTAACGAGCGAAATAATGATCAGGTACAAAGCAGGACCCAAGGCCAAACCATAAGCCTTGATCAACGGCGTGATTGAGACAGGGGCAAGACCACCAAATAATGCCATGCCCAGATTATACGACGTTGCCACACCGGTATAACGCACTTCTGAGGGAAACAGCCGTACCAACATGGGTGGCAGTGTTCCGATCACAAACGAAGAAAGGATAGCCGCTACCATCATAATCCGGCTGAGTTCTGCCTCATGAGAACTGACATATTGATAGTAAGGCAGACAAACACCGGCAATGAGAACAATACTGCAGAACAGTAGCTTTTTATGAGAACAACGATCCGTCACCAGCCCCATCAGCAAACACAATGGAGCAAACATGATATAGGCCAGCGACGAATGCCAGGCAACTTCAGCGCGGGAAAAACCGTGCAATGTTGTCAGATAACCGGGCATGTAAGCACCCAGTAACGTGACGGCCGAACCACAAACAGCCGCAATGCCAAAGCCGCAGAAAAAACCGCGCCGATGCTTTCGAACCAACTCCAGCATTGGAATCATTTGCCGCTGACGCACCAGATTCAGAGCCATAAACAACCCCGACTCATCAAACCTCAACCGTATGTAATAGCTCAGCCCCCCCAGCAGCCCGCCCACCCAGAACGGAACCCGCCAGCCCCACCCGGACATTGCTTCAGGCGATAAAATCAGAGTCAGCAGACCATGCACAAACGTGGCCAGAGAAAAACCCAGCGTGAACGACATAAACAGAATACCGATCACCAGTCCGCTACGCCCCGGAGTGGTTTCGCTCACATAAGTCATTGCACCGGGCAATTCTCCTCCCAGAGAAAAGCCCTGAAACAGTCGCAGTAAAACCAGCAGTGCCGGAGCCAAAATGCCAATACTGTCGTAAGTCGGCATACAGCCAATCAGTGCCGTGGTCAGAGCCATAATGGAGATCGTTAGGGTAAAGGTACTTTTACGTCCATAACGATCCCCGAGATGCCCAAAGAAAAAACCACCCAGAGGACGTGACAGGTAACCCACTGCAAAGGTAGCGAAGGTTCCCAGCAGAGAAGTCATCGGGTCACTGGAAGGAAAGAAACTCTCGGCAATATAGCTTGCCATCATGGCGTAAACCATGAAGTCATACATTTCCAGCATACCGCCCAGTGAAATCGCGAAGGCCAGCCGGAACTGTTCTTCGGGCACATTCACACAGCGTCGGGCATGTTGTTGGCTCATTATCGGCTCCCCCGGATCGTGTCGAATAACAAAGATTAGGTGCGACCGATAGAACCGGCAAATCAACAGCGTAACAGTATTGACCAGACGAATGAGTCAGCTCACTCGTCACAGTCCGGCGAGGTTCCTTTTACAGACAGTACTATCTTGCCAGTGTGACCCTTCTCCAGAAACAGAGTCTGAGCCTCCTTTATGTTTTTCAGAGGCAAACAGTGAGCGACCACAGGCTTGATGGCAGCCGCTTCAATATGACGAACAAGGTTGGCGAACACATCAGACTCAAGCACTGTACAACCAAAGAAGCTCAAGTCTTTCAGGTACAGCGTTCTGATATCCAGCTCAACCATAGGGCCGGCAATGGCTCCGGCGACAGCATAGCGTCCACCGGGTTTCAGCACATTCAGTAACTCACCCCACTGCTGACCTGCTACCAGATCAATCACAACATCCACACTGTTTTCACCAAGATGTTCAACCACACTGTCGTTGCGGTTTACTGTGGATGACGCACCAAGAGCCAACAAATCTTTTGATTTCTTCGGGCTGGTCACGGCTATGACCGTTGCTCCCCTTGCTTTCGCCAGTTGAACAGCAGCCGATCCCACACCACCGGAAGCTCCGGTCACCAGAACGGTTTCTCCGGATTTCACTGCCGATTTTGTCAGCATATTTTCTGCCGTTGAATACGAGCAGGGAAATGAAGCCAGCTCAACATCGGTCATAGAACTTGAGACTTTGTGGGCATGCCTTTCGGATACTGTCGTATATTCAGCAAAACCGCCATCACACTCCGATCCGAAGTACCAGGGCTGCTCCAGAACCTTCCCATCGGCTTCACGAATGCAGGGTTCCACTAACACTCGTTCGCCAATGCGGGTTTCAGAAACGCCCTCACCCACACCAACAATAACGCCACATACATCCGCCCCCTGTATACGGGGAAAACGTAATGCCTGCCCGCTCCAGCTGGCATCCTCAGTGGCGGCTTCTGCTTTGGAATACCAGGCAATCCGGGTGTTAATGTCGGTATTATTAACACCTGCCGCAGCGACTTTGATCAGAACTTCGTTATCACCGGGTGTCGGCACCGGTATATCGGTTCGATATTCAAGCTGGTCAAACCCGCCATGCCCCATCAGGGCCACTCCACGCATCTTCTCTGGCAACGAATTCATTGTTGACGTCCTGTTTGCAAAAGGTCGTCACTCTACAGGCAATCCTGTGAATATCAATGCAGCACAGAAAGCGATCAGAGAGGTCAGGGAGAGGAAAGAGAAGGCAGAATGTGACTCATCGTGTCATGGGCTGCTTGTGCAGAAGGTCTTTCCTGCGGGTTAACTTTAATCATATTCTGAACCAGTTCGACCATGGCCATTCCTGGCTCATCCAGCTCCGCTGAAGATTCGGTGATCAGTTGTAATTGCCCGTCAGGTTGCTTATTTCGCAGGGTACCCATACTGAGAATACCCAGACCAATCAGAGAATCCATTAGCATAATACCGGCAGAATACACATCTGCGGCATAACCGGCAGGTAAGCCTTTACGAACTTCCGGAGCCGCATAATAATCGGTTCCGCCCACGTCAACACTTTCGCCCTCACGAAATGGCTTTGCCATACCAAAATCGGTGATTTTCAGCTGACCGGTTGCCGAATGCACCAGCACATTGCCATGTTTGATATCAAGGTGAAGAATCTTTTTCTGTTGAAGGTAACTCAGGCCAGCCATTAGCTGTTTGCCACAGTTTACCAGTTCCGGCAGATGTTCTTTGGAACGCTTACCCTCAAAAGCATCATCAAGACGGGTTCCACCATCCTCCATCGCCATTCGCAACTGATAGGAAGCACCCTGTTTCTGCGCAGAGTAACCTTTCAGTTTTATGATGTTGGGATGATCCAGTGTTTCCAGCAGTCTGGCTTCGGCTGCATCTTCAGCGAGGGTTTCCCGGGCTTCTGAGGATGATGACTCAACGACCCTGAGGCGCTCTACCCAGTTACCCTGTTTTCTGGAGCTGAAGTGCGCCACGGAACGTCCGTTTTCGAAAGGGACAATCATCGCTTTTCTGGCATTTTTATGGTCTGGCATTTTACCTACAGTGATCAGCAGGTCATTCAATTCAGATTCTGCAAGTGACGGCCTGTGAGTAAAAGACACTTCTTCAGAATGGTGTTGCCGTTCAGACCCTAGCGAAATATCAGATTCGTAGCCTGAAGTCTCACTGTCTGAACCGGCAAATACAATACCGTCATCCTCAGAATCACTGTCAGCTGCAAAAGAGTCACTGCCAGCTGCAAATTCAATGTCACTGTCGCTATCATCAGTGCCAGAATCAGCCAGATCCGAAGATACTTCATTACCGGAAAAGTAGTCAGAAGTCACTGTGCTTGTGGTTGAAACTGAACGCTTTATTTCACGGGAACCCAACCCTTTTTCAGGTTTGAGACTTTCATTGTCTGAATCATCAGCCTCCTTATCAGAGGATATGGATTCACGCCCCGAACCCCGTGACACCTTACGGTGTTTAAAATGGCTATCATCCTGAGTTTTATGGGAGTCATCAGCCGACCCGGGGCTAACCGGCAGCCCCGGAACGGATGAGGGGGAACCTTCCGTTTTCATTGTCACCTCCCTGCGTCAAGGTCGTTGTGCTTTTTCTGTGGAATGATACCAATTCCACCTTCTAAACATGAATTGCGCAGCCATTATGAATCACGGGAGCTGCGTTGGAACTCCTCGCAATAGCTGGCTATTACTCGTCGTTCCGCCTTGTCCCGCGACCCAGAATGACTTGCTCATAGTCATATTTAGAAAGCGGAATTGGTATGAATCATTGCGGGGAAGCGTGTAAATGGACGATTTTCCATTCATTTCCGATTTTTTTAAGGATATGGGTCGCTCTCAGTGACTGCAGTTCCAAGGAAGAACCTTCCTTTTTCATTCTGGTTTCGAACTGCCAGATACTGCAACAGCCAATAATCTGGCCAGAGGTCCAGAACGATTCTACCCGGTATTGAACGGAATCGATTTCAAACTGGTCAAACAGTGATTCATACCAGACTCTGAGAGCATGTTGTGTGGTACAGCTGACATTTTCACTGCTCCAGAACAGCAACTCGGCGTCCGGGGCGTAGTGTGCCAGCATGCCATCAATATAGCGTTGCTGATAATTATCAGCCTGCTGGTCAAACAACGTGGTAATCGCTTCCGGTTGACTCTCCATCGCTCTACCCCCTTGCTTTTACTTAAAAGTTTCTGATGCAACGTTTATTCATCGCCTCCTAAGTATAGGTTTGATCACCCCCTGACCCATGGATTGCTATGCTTAGGCTGCCTATTGAGGCTGCAACCCCCGGAGAGTCACCATGAAAACACTGGCCCGAATACTCTTTCCGATGATGTTGCTGGCGACCGAAAGCATTCTGGCCAGCGACAATATCACGGCACTCAGAGATTATATCAAAGCCACTTACGGCGAAGAGCTGATGATCTCTGACGCTCAGGTCAGCCAGCTGAGCTGGGTGATGGACAACCCCCATGCGACACCGGAAATGGATCACCACAAGCTGGCGGGTATGCATAAAGAAGTACCAAGAGCTTTATCCCGAATTTACAACCTGCAACGTCTGCGCTCAGGCACCCCGCAAGATTACGAGCAGTTTATTGCTCCACAGAAGAAGGAAATGGTAACGCCTCTCTCGCCAGACAGTTTCAGGCAGCTGTCAGACGCTATTCGTTCAATGGATGAGTATCATTACGAAGTTCTGGCAGCCGCCGCCATTATTTCTTCTGTCACCCTGTCACCAGAAGCCATTAAAAGAGCGCGACTTGTTCCTGATCTTAAACTGCCAACCGACAGTGTACAGTTTCTGGCCGTCACAGCACCGGAAGCCAGCAAAATTTATCCACTGGCACAATTACTGAGTAAACGTTTCAAAACCGGCAACCACCTGTTCGAAATAGCCTTTATGCCCAACAGCCACCTACGGCACATGATGTATAACGAAGGCTCACTGACAATGTATGAGCACATCGAACGGGGACTCTCAAACGGTTCAGTGTCCAGAAACGACCTCACCTTCTGGTACTACCACTGGGTGATTAACATCGCTGGTTTTCGTGGCCAAATAGCTCCCAAAGGCTCACTGTACCTGACCCAGAATACCTACAACGCCATGTCAGCGGTTAAGGCGGTACTGGATAAGCTAGGCAAAGACAAAGGCAATAAAAGCTTCAACCCGATGCGGGCTTATCTGGGCAAACGTGCAGACTGGCTGAAGTTAGACCACTATACCCATAACACTGACGAGCAGATTGCTCTGGCATCCATCGCGGCCTCTCTTCGATTGTTTTCGCCGGATCAGGGCAAGCAGCTTTATCAGGCTTTTCACAAACTTTCATCCAAAGATCAGAAGCGCTGGCTTGATTACAGCCATTATCAATTAAGCAACACCACAACACCGGCACCTACCTATGCTCCGGCCCTGTTCGCCAATGCTGTTGTAGAAGCCGGGCTGGCCGACACGATAATAAGTGTCCTGCCGCTGTTTCTCGACGTTATCGACAAAGAACAGCAGATGCGAAAAAACGGTCAATTAAACCCGGAAGTTCCGGTATCATTTCGTTTACTCAGCCAGCATCAGCAGGTACATCGACTTCTGCACCAACTCCACAGGGGGCTGGTCATTATTGATCCGGTCACCGGTGTCGCGTCGATCACAAAATAATCAAACCACCTCAATCACAGGGACAGTGTCGGAGGCTTTAGCGTGTTTCATCAGTTTTATACCGCCAACCAAGAGGGCAGGGACTTTGCCATTGGCGATCTGCACGGCATGTACGACCTGCTGTTTGAAGAGCTGGATCAAGTGGATTTTGACTTTACTAACGATCGCTGCTTCAGCGTTGGCGACCTGATTGACCGGGGTGCCAAGTCCGAACAGTGCCTTGGCCTGATTAACGAGCCCTGGTTCCACCCGGTGTGCGGCAATCATGAAGATACCCTGCGCAAAGTGGCTCGCAGCCTGTCATCAGCAGCCACCACAGCCGACTGGATCCTGAATGGCGGGCGCTGGCATTTGATGGTTTCAACCCAAAAAATGCACGACTACGCCGATCTCGTGGATACTCTGCCAGAGCTGATCTCCGTGGCGACACCTTCCGGTAAACTCATAGCCCTTTGCCATGCCGAGTACCCCCTGCCCTACTGGGCACCCGATGAAATTGCCAATGACGATGAACTGCGAAGACAGCTGATGTGGTCACGGCAAAAAGTCAGAAGCCAGAACCATTCAACGGTTTCCGGCATCGACAGCATCATTTGTGGGCACACCATCGTAGACCAGCCACAACAACTGGGTAACTCCTTTTACATAGACACCGGTGCGTTTGAATCCAAGACCCTGACTCTGGTGAATCTGGAAACACTCTAACCGTTTGGATGAGTATCGTTCAGTGTGTGTCATAATGGTTGCTCAATGACCGTTATGTGAACACTATGACGACAACCCTCACCTCTCCAAAGCGCCTGACTGATATTGACTGGCAAAACTGGCAGGCTAAAGACCCTGCTACCCTGACATTCGTGATCAAGCATGGAAAAATCCTGTTGATACGCAAACAACGCGGGCTGGGTGCCGGCAAAATCAATGGACCCGGTGGACGACAGGAGCCCGGCGAAACCATGTTGGAATGCGCTGTCAGAGAGGTGCAGGAAGAGCTGTGTATTACCCCGCTCAATATGCAACACCGGGGTGAGTGCCGGTTCCAGTTTGTCGATGGTTACTCCATTCATGTCCATGTTTTTACAGCCAACGATTACGAAGGCACCCCCACTGAAACAGAGGAGGCCATTCCACTCTGGTTTGATCTCGACGCTATTCCTTACGATGAGATGTGGGCAGACGATAAAATCTGGCTACCCCTTATGCTGCAAGGGAAAGCATGCTCAGGACGCTACCTGTTCGACAACGACAAGATGCTGGATTACCGGCTGGATCACCCACTCGATTAAAAATAATTTAAATCAAGGGGTTGAAAGCACAAACCATCGTCCTTATTAATAATAACGACGATGGCTCATACGAGCATTGTCGCAAACCAACGACCTGTTCCTGAGGAAAGGTCACTACTAAGTACTCAACCATATGAAATCATATTTTCTGACTCATTGATCAGGCGCTCTGACTGCGTTGCAACTCTGGTCACATAGCATGCTATGCTCCCGCCATTGCGCCTTGCATAGCACCTGCCCAATAAGCCAGAAATATTCGATTCCATATGGCCGAGTACTTAATCACATATTGCTCGATTGAGGATATGATCATGCGTACTATCGATTTAGACTTCAGCCCACTGTACCGTTCCGTTATTGGTTTTGACCGTGTTGCCCATCTGCTGGAAGGCATGTCCAATAACCAGAACACCAAGCAAGGTGGCTACCCTCCTTACAATATTGAACTGCTGGCAGAAAACCAGTACCGAATCACCATGGCGGTGGCCGGTTTCTCGGAAGACGAACTGGACATTGAAAGCCGTGAGAATGTTCTGGTGGTTCAGGGCAAAAAACAGGCTGACGACACTGAACGTCAGTATCTGCATCAGGGCATTGCCGAACGTAACTTTGAACGAAAATTCCAGCTGGCAGACTATGTAAAAGTCACCGGCGCACAAATGGACAACGGCCTGCTCCATATCGAACTGGAGCGTGAAATTCCGGAAGCCATGAAACCCCGTAAAATATCTATCAGTGGACAGCGTATGCTGGAGGCTGAAGCTGAGTAAATATAAAGCTCAGTGACATAATAAACAGCCTCTACAGATTTAAACTGTGGAGGCTGTCTGTAAGTAATCAAAAACGTCCTAAAATCCACAGCTGCTGTGACGAATCCCCCCGTTAAGCTCCATGCCTATAATATACCTCCTCAACGGTTGCTTAAGCTCTTTCTCTACCACCAGATAAAGCCTGTTGGTCAACCGTAAAAAGGCTTCATTCATCTCCTCCTGTTTATTAGTGAGTAAATCAAATCGTTTCTTCCTGACGTCAAACCGGTACAACGCCAATGGCTGATTGTTGGGAGCATTATTGATCGTGTGTCGAGTACCGCTTTGCACCCCTTCCGGTAACGTCGAAAAGTGTGAAATATCTGCCACTCCACTGTCAGTCACCCAGGCAGGTATCAGTCGTTTAGCGGGCTTTCCGGATAGTTGTTTTTTTACCCTCCATGAAGGAACCAGAGCCAGCAGGGCTTACGCATCAATCTGAACTAGCAAATGCCGATTAGGGAGTTGTTTTCTCTAACACACAGCTGAAAAGAAGTTGAAATAATCAAACTCTCAGGATTTTTAAACGACAGTAGGTTTTATATCTCCTGATTTTCACCAATTCCAAACCGAACTATGATGGACCCCATAAACTGGACAGGTAGCTAAGTTAAGTTTTCTGGCTGTAAGATGACCCTGCAGGAGGGAATCATGACAGCAAAAAGAAAACGACATAAGCCCGAATTTAAGGCACAGGTAGCACTCGAAGCCTACAAGGGCGAAAAGACCATAAACCAGCTGGCAAGCGAACACGAAGTTGCAGCCGTTCAGGTTAGCCAGTGGAAGCGACAGCTACTCCAGGGGGTTCCAGAAGTCTTCGGCAGGGCACGGCCAGAGGTAGATCCAGATGCGCTCACTGCCCCCCTGTATCAGGAGATCGGACGGCTTAAAATGGAGCTGGACTGGTTGAAAAAAAAATCTGGCAATGTCCATTGATGACAAACGGAGATGCATAGACCCGGATCACTCGAAGATCAGCATTCAGCGCCAATGTGAACTGGTTGGGTTAAGCAGGTCAAGCTGGTATTACCAAGCTTCTCCAGCTTTGGAAAGCCCTGAGAATCTGAATCTGATGAGGCTCATTGATGAGCAGTATACACGTACACCGTTTTACGGCAGTCGTAAGATAACTGCATGGCTGAATGAGCAGGGCTTTCCGGTCAACAGGAAGCGTATACAGCGACTTATGAGGCTGATGGGCATACAGGCTGTCGGACCAAAACCGGGCACAAGCCTGAGAAACAAAGAGCATAAGGTTTACCCGTACTTGTTGAACGGCGTTGATATTGTGAGACCCAATCAGGTCTGGAGTACTGATATTACGTACTGCCCGATGCCTCAGGGGTTTATGTATCTGGTTGCCATTATTGACTGGTACAGCCGTTACGTGTCAGCTGGGAGCTGTCGAACACACTGGATGCAGACTTCTGTATTCATGCGCTGGGTCGAGCTTTGGAACAAGGTGAACCTGATATATTCAACACTGACAAAGGGTGTCAGTTTACCAGTAATGATTTTCTGGCACCTCTTCAGGAACGGGAAATACGTATCAGCATGGACGGGAAAGGGCGAGCACTGGATAACATTTTTGTCGAGAGGCTGTGGCGCTCCGTCAAACATGAATGGCTGTACACGCATGAATTTCAGACTGTTCCAGAGCTTTATACTGGGCTGGATGAATACTTTGAGTTTTACAACACTGAACGATTACACCAGTCGTTGAGTTATAAAACGCCTAAGGCAATTCACTTTGCATGAGGGCTTTGGACCACTGCCAGGACTTAACTTAAATTTGTTGGTTTACTGTCTTGACAGTGGGGTCCACCATAAACAGTCGTACTTTGAAAATCTGTAGTCGTTAATATTCAGCCTCTACAAGATAGGTACGATTGTTTTAATTTGATGCGTAAACCCTGCCAGAGCCAGACAGTCTGAATGACCATCACACATATTCTTTTTATCAAGATTTTCATGAAAACAGGAACTGGGGAAAAGCTTTTGATCTGAAATTTCGCTTAAATAAAGCTCATACAATTGCCGATATAAAGCTGCTTCGTTGGCAGCTCCGGAAAAGACTCCAACTTCTTTCAGGCTTTCTTTCAGAACCAGGTCAGATGAAAGGTCGTTTAAAGTGGCTGATTCCAGAGTGAACTTCTCAATACCTTCAGGAGAATCAATTTTCGTTCCGTATTTGTTTTTAATCACGTCAAAGACTGTACAGCTAATCCCGCACAACATAGCCTTAAGTCGTATTAAAACTGATTGGTCGTACAGATAATTGATGAGCGCATAAAAACTGCCTCACGCTTTTCGTGCTCCTTTTCCAGTTTGTTTACCCTGAAACCCCGGCTACGATGATCGCTATGATGTGTCGAACTGGATCTTTCTTGCAGCAGTACCGTGAATGATCGCTTGGAACATCTCCTCCCAACTCTCAATCAGCCAGGAAAGAAAGTAACGCAGAATCAATTTCCAGAGATAGGTGCGTGTTCCACGCGCCCTTAGTTTCAGGGCTTTCTGGAAGACCGGGCAACATAGTTGCTGTATTTGATCCACCAGGAAAGCCAGGAAGGTCAGGTAAGCCAGATTGGTTGCCAGGTGCTGCTCACCGTGACCATAGTTGTGTTCAAGTTCGTAGCCTTGGTTCTTCAGGGTATTGAAGGTTTCATTTTCTATGTGCCAACGACATCTTCCTCCTTCGGCTGTGGGGAGTACAGTTTCTTCGGTTAACGGGATGTCGGTTATCCAGCCCCAGGTGTGCCGTTTGCCTTTCTTGTCTGTTTCGACGTAATCAAGCACATTGACGATTTCAACCGGTTCAGTCTTGTTCAGGGGAACCCCATTGGCATAACGGCACCAGTGTTTGGCACCGTTGCCGTCAGTCATCTCAAATCGTTTGACATCGCCCTTCTGATCCAGCGCATCCATAGCCTCAATCATCGAAGTGTGATTGCCATCTTTGGCAACAATGATGTAGTGCCACCCATAACTTCTTATCAGTCGAACTGTCGGGCCATCAGCGTAGAGACCGTCCAGCACAATAACCAGCTTCAATTGTGGGTGATCTCGCTTGATGTCTGAAAGGAGACGTTTGAGGGCATTTTTTTCACAGTCATTCTTGGTTGTGCCATCTTGGTGAACAATGGGCTCGGGGGCCAGAGGCAATACGGTTTCTCTGTCAGGATGGACAATGCAGGCGGCCAGCATCTGGTGATAGTAAGCTTCATTGGCCTTACCTTCATTTTTTATACAGCACTCCTGACAGCGGCACTTGCCGGAGTAGTAAAGCCCTGTCCCATCAATGGCTAACAGGTAATGATCCTTCAGGCCGGCGCAAGAAAAGCGGAAGCCCTTGAGCCCTCCACCCCGCTGTACTTCATTGAACAGCAGCTTGAAAGGTTCTCTCATTGCCCCTGGATCTACAGGATCAAGGGTGGAGCGCATGTAAGTGTCACAGGGTATCCTGCCTTGAACCCGGTATAGATGCTTCAAGTTGAACTTGAGTTCTTCGGTTTCCCGCTCACGGTCAAACTCCAGCAAGGATGGGTACTTGAGGTGCATCATAGCGAAAGCCGACATCAAGGTGTCCAGCAATGAAATCTTGTCTTTACGGCGGTTTGGGCGGTGGTCTGGAATGCTGTCGAAGCTGTCGTAGATCATCTGGATCATGCTGTCGAGGCACAGATGTTTTCGTGGTTTATGATCAGGCATGGCTCTGAATAACTGATTACGGTCGTCTATCCCCCAAAATTAGACGCAAAAGTCTGCGAATGCTTCAATTTTCTACGCTGCTGAATCCCTTGTGATTACTGGTTGTAATTGAAAGTGCGGGATTAGCTGCCAATTCACTTCTTCGACAACATGACTTAATACCATCAACGAACCGGTTTCTGTTAATGTACCGTCATTAAAAACCAACCCATGATTAACAAGGTCTTCTTTAGTAAATAATTGAATCGCTTCCGAAGACTGACAGATAACCAGTGCCAGTAAAAAAACTACTGCTTTTATAACTTCTGTCAGGTCGCTTTTCTCAAACCTGCGGTATTTTAGAAACGACAAAAAAGCAGGCTTGTTCTTTTTATGAACAGACGTATAAGTAGTGCCTGTCCGAAAACCCACAAACACTTGAAAACAGCAGCCTGTAGCCCCATATAGTACTCGAAGATTTTCCAAAACAAGCTGTTTTCACATTTATGCGCCAAACCATCAACCCACAAATGCAGTTGGGCGAAGTTGATATCTCTGCCATCACGTTTAATCCCAAGTCCAGAGACGACATTCCCCGTCTGCTTCGGGGCCTGCAACATATCTGGATAACACCTGATCTGCGACACAGGGTTTTTCAGGTGCTTGAGAACATGATTCCTGCCAGTCGGCAAAATGGTCGTCCCGGTATGGACCTCTGGAACATTCTGGTTTTCGGCACTCTGCGCCTTGTCACTAATTGTGACTATTACCGCTTGCAAGAGTTGGCTAATGAACATGGGACATTACGGAAAATGCTCGGTCACGGCCCATATTGTACCCATTCCTACCACATACAAACATTGCAGGATAACATCAGCCTCTTCACACCGGAGATACTGGATCAGATTAACCAGGTCACGGTGGATGCAGGTCACCAGCTGGTTAAAAAAAAGATGAGCCGCTACATGGCCGTGCCGATTCCTTCGTAGTCAAAACCGATGTCCATTTCCCCACGGATATCAGCCTTCTGAGCGACGCTTGCCGTAAAAGCATTGAGTTTGCATCCGCTCTCTCCAATCAGTACCAGCTTCCGGGCTGGCGTCAGAGCAAATATCTTAAAGACCAGCATCGCAAACGCTACAACAAGGCTCGAAACCTGAAGCATTCCAGCGCAACCTGTGAACTGAAACAACAGCAGCGGCAGCACGACATTGAAATGGCTCACCTTGAGTACATAAAGTACAGCCTTTCAATTGTCCGCAAAGCTGAAACGACCTTGTCCTTGCTGTTGAAAAAACAACCGGATGAGCCAAGGCTGGAAAACCTCAAATACCACATAGCCCACAGCCGTCACCAGATAAACCTGATTTACCGACGGGTGATAGAACATGAGCAGATTCCCCATAATGAGAAGGTGTTCTCAATCTTTGAGCCTCATACAGAATGGATCAGCAAAGGCAAAGCCGGAACTCCGGTTGAACTGGGGTTACGGGTCTGCGTGTTGCAGGATCAGTTCGGTTTTACTTTGCATCATCAGGTCATGCAAAAACAAACAGACGACCAGGTTACAGTACCTATGGCCGAGGCTGCCAAAAAGCGGTTCCCGACATTAAGCCAGGTGAGCTACGACAAAGGCTTCTGGAGTCCGGGCAATCTTGAAAAGTTGGAAGTTCTTCTGGAACGCCCGGTTCTCCCCAAGAAAGGCAGGCTGTCAGCCAATGACAAAAAACGGGAATGCCACCCGGAATTTATCCGGGCAAGAAGGAAGCACTCAGCCGTTGAATCCGATATCAACGCACTGGAAGCGAATGGTCTCGACAAATGCCCGGATAAAGGGATAGAAGGCTTTGAGCGGTATGTCGCACTGGCTGTTGTCGCCAGCAACCTGAAGCGGTTGGGTAAAATTCTGCTGACCAGAGATCGTCAGTAGCCTTTCAGTCAGGCTCCCGTCAGTTTACTTTTGATCATGCCAAGCATGAGAGATTACTGTGCTCGTAGATAGTCGAATCAGGTTGTATTTTGAGCAGCGCAGTACAAAAAACATCCTTTGTTCGTCTGGTAACTGAAATCCAGCCGTTATCAACTTCTGTCGGCCAGGAACGACTGCCATTTTTCAGAGGTTTTCTGACAGGCACTAAGTAGCACATACATCCTGCGCGACTGAATTCATAGCTACCTCATAATACCGAACAAACCCAGCCTGTTTCTAAGCCGTCCATAGCCTGTGTTTTATTGGGTTACTGGTAAAGCTAATTCACTGACCATCAGGGGGATGGTTGATTATTATTGTCAATACTTACCTGTAGCGCCTTGATTCGATCCAGATCAGCTCTGGCATCAAGAGATACAGCCAGTTCTCTGGCTTTTTCAATATCCTCACCGGCTGCCTGCCATTCGTTCATCGCCAGCAATACCTTGGCGCGCTGCTGAAAAAACAACATTCGTGTTCGGGGTTGAACCAGCTGGCTCTGAATACTGTTCAGTCGTTTCAGAGCTTTATCGTAATCTTTTTGCAGATAACAAACTCTTGCCAGCCTGATCACCGTTCTCGACACATCGTATTGGCTACCTGCTTCTTTAAACAGTGCTTCAGCCTGAATCAAAACCTCCCGGGCTCGCGCAAGGTTTTTCTCTTCACCGTCCGTTAACGCCGCAGCCAGATTATATAAAACCTTGCCACGAAGAAATTCAGCTGGCTCTTTCTGTTGATCAATAATCGACAATGCCTTTTCAGCAAGCTTAACCGCCTGACCTCTTGACTGAACTCTCGCAACAGCTGATTGCAGATACAAACTTTCAACCATCGTTTTCCAGTCTTTCACCGGGTCTGACAGTGTCTCTGCAGCTTTGGCAAAGCTAAGACAACGGACATAATCCCCCAAATAAAAGAAGCTGGAGGCAAGACTTAACAGCAAAGCCCGCTGCTGATCAAACTGTTTGCGCTTTCGCGCCTCTTTAAGTGCCTGCTCACCCCAGTAAATATGGGATTTCCAGCAGCCCTGTTGCTTCAACTCCGCACCCTGAGCCAAGACCCAGTCAGAGAGAGCCAGACGGTCTTTATCCGTTGGCTGCAAATGCTGACAGTGAGCGGGTTCATCAGAATGGTAGAAGGCATTCCGGCTGATGTCTTTGCTTCCACTTCCATAGACGGAACAAGACAACAAAATAACGGCCAGTAAAAGCTGTATTTTTTTCATGGAGGCGATTATAGACCATGTTAATCATATATTTTTCCGATCTATCCTGATCGTTTACTATGTAAGCTTGGCTAGCAAGAGTGTGATCAAGTTTTCAATAAATGTTGAAACCTCACATAACTCCTAAACCTGAGTGGTGGCTGATCAATATCAGCAAGGTGGCAGCCAACAATGAAAGGAAGAAATTGATATGCGCTTATAATGTTACAATGAGTAAATTCAAAGATGGTATCCATACTATGCGTCGTTTGTTCGAATTCACCTCCGCAGCTATTTATACAATCGCAGCAATTTCGCTTGTCTTAATGGCCGTATCCATAGTGGGCTACTCATTGTACACAACCTGTAACATATTATTTTTTCAACAGAAAACCGTAGACTTTATATTCACAATCTTACAGTCCGTAAGCTCTGTTATCATATCTATAGCTATCATTGATGTGGCGAAATACATGGTGGAGGAAGAAATACTGAGGGACAAGGAACTCAGAAAACCAAAGGAAGCAAGAGAAACCATTACTAAAATTATGGTTATTATCTCCATAGCCGTCAGTATGGAAGGGCTTGTTTATATATTCAAAGCAGGCACTAAAGATGTAGCTCTTTTAATCTATCCCTCGATACTTATTTTGTGTTCTGTTTTGGTCATCATAGGTTTGGGGATTTACCAAAGATTGAGTTCAGTCATTGAAGAAAAAGATCAAAAAAGGCATTTGACTATTAGTCCTGATTGATAATCGCTCATCATACCAATACTTAAAAAGTGATTATTTTGATAACCTACCTTTTGTCAATACCTTGTCTCCATGCTGAACAGGATCCTAGGAGGTTGCCCGAGAATAGTGAATCTCTAATATATTGCTAACCACTATAAGCTAGGTCTTACTCATCAATATGAACTACTCCGGAGCAAGCTGCGGGAAATTAAACCCAAGACTTAGCATTGAAACAATAGTACAGATTGCTTAGAGCTTGAGTATTAAGGGCTTCAGTAAGATTGGGTACATTCACTCAGATTAGATGCTGCCGGAAGTTTTGAGATTACTAACCGACTATCGTTTAATTTTATGATGAAATTGATCATATCAACTGCACAGGAATTGTATAGCAGGAGAAAACTCTATATATCTTGTATTTAACAGGTCCGATTGGTGCATGAGCCCTACACTGTAAGCCGAATATTTTCGGTTCCTTACACAATTACTTATAGCAATTGCTCTTAGTGCTGAACCTTGCAAAAAAAACCTGCGACCGGACCATGAGAGTACTTACAGCAGCATAGGGTCTAATGTTGATGACTCTGATTTGAAAATTCAGTATAACTGTTATCGAGGTAATCCTGATGAGCAACCTGAATATTGCCGCCTATGACAAGCTGGTTGAACGTTTCAAAAAACTGCACCGGCTCAACCACCTGAGCGCCCTGGCCACCTGGGACCAGGCAGCCATGATGCCGTCCGGCAGCAATCAGGCACGCTCGGAAGCACTGGCAGAAATGTCTACCCTCACCCATGAATTGCTCACCGCATCTGAAGTGGGTGACTGGATAGAAGTTGCCCGTGAAGAATCTCTGGATGACCTGCAAAAGGCATCCCTGCGAGAAATGGAACGACAGTTTGAACAGACTTCAGTGATGCCTGCAGACCTGGTGAAAGCCAAATCACTGGCTGCTTCTGGTTGTGAACACGCCTGGCGCTCCCAGAGGCCGGAAAATGACTGGCAGGGATTCAGCAAAAACCTTGAAAAGGTTCTGAAGCTGACACGTGAAGAGGCAAGCATTCGCTCGGAGTCTTCAGGCGTTTCACCCTATGATGCCATGCTGGAACTCTATGAACCGGGGGTAAACTGCCAACAGCTGGATACACTGTTTGGTGATGTCAAACAATGGCTACCCGATTACGTTCAGCAAGCTACCGAACGACATCAATCCTCTCACTATGAGATGCCCGAAGGCCCTTTTGCCACTGACAACCTGAAAGCTCTGGGTCAGGAAGTCATGACCCTGTTGGGCTTTGACTTCAACAGAGGTCGCCTCGACGTCAGTGCTCACCCATTCTGCGGAGGGGTCTCGGAAGATGTGCGTATTACCACCCGTTATCGGGACAATGACTTTATCGAATCACTCATGGGTGTAGTGCATGAAACAGGACACGCCCGCTATGAGCAGAATCGTCCGGCAGAGACTCTGGGCTTACCAGTCAGCAACGGTCGTTCAATGGGCATTCATGAAGGGCAGAGCCTGTTCTTTGAAATGCAGATTGGTCGTAGTCGTGAGTTTCTGGCACTGATCCGCCCACTCTTGCTGAAACACCTGACAGGCGGCGAAGAGTTGCCCGCCTATCAGCTGAACAATCTGGAAACCATTTACCGACGTGTTCAACCCGGTTTTATTCGTGTTGAAGCGGACGAAGTCACTTATCCCGCTCACATAATCCTGCGCTATGAAATTGAAAAGGCACTTATCAGTGGTGACATGACCGTGTCAGATTTACCCGACACCTGGCATGAAAAAATGCAGCAGTACCTGAACCTTTCCACTGAAGGTAATTATAAAGATGGTTGCATGCAGGATATTCACTGGCCCCTGGGTGCCTTTGGTTATTTCCCCAGTTATACGTTAGGTGCCATGTATGCAGCGCAGCTCTTTGCCACCATTCAAAACACCATCCCTGATGTTCATGCGAAGATCAGTAGTGGTGAACTGTCGGTTATCTTTGACTGGTTGAAAGACAATATCTGGAGTCAGGGTAGTCGTTATTCCACCTCAGAGCTCATTACCAGAGCAACGGGTGAAGACCTGAATGCCAGCTTCTTTAAGGAACACCTGAAAGCTCGCTATCTGACAGATTGAAACAGCTTTAATCTCTGCTGTTCAACATTCAGCAGAGATTACAGCCAGCCACAGTGAAATACGCATAAAAAGCTGTTACCGCCGCGTTGTTTTTCAGGCATTATCGCCGGACTACGTCGTCTACCACAGAGATTGCCCCGTGTCTGACCAAAAGGACTATTCCGGCTTTAATGTTGCCTTAATGGCATTTTCATTCTGGGGACTTATTCCCCTGTATTTCAAATTACTCAGCCATGTTCCGCCAACTGAAGTACTGGGGCACCGGGTCCTGTGGTCGGTAGTGCTACTATTTGGTCTGATGCTTATTAAGCGACAATTGCCGCAATTTCTGGCAATTCTGAAAAGTCCCGCCACCATGGCATGGTTGTCACTGTCGGCGGTACTGGTAGCAGCCAACTGGTTAGGCTTCATCTGGGGGGTCAGTAACAATCGCGTACTGCAAACCTCGCTTGGCTACTTTATCAATCCGCTTCTGAGTGTTCTGCTGGGTTTTGTTTTTCTGGGTGAGCGACTGAATAAAACACAGTTACTGGCAGTCGCTCTTGCGGCCATCGCAGTGATTATTCAAACCATTATGCTGGGCGAAGTACCCTGGCTGTCACTCGGCATTGCCGGATCATTTGGTCTTTACGGTCTGATCCGCAAAAGAACCGTGGTGTCGGCGTTACCCGGGCTGGCTTTTGAAACACTGTTCCTGTTGCCTATTGCCCTGATCTATTTCACAACCCTCTACCAATCCGGAGACTACCATTTCCGTATGGATGATCCAGCCACGTCTGTTCTACTGGCGCTGGCAGGCTTTGTGACAACATTCCCGCTGATCTGCTTCAATATGGCAGCCAAAAAGCTACCGTTATCCACCCTGGGCCTGATGCAATATATCGTTCCCACCATGTCCTTCCTGTTTGGTGTGTTCCTGTTTAAAGAACCCTTTACCCAGGCTCAGTTGATCTGTTTTGGTATCATCTGGATTGCCCTGATTATCTTCAGCACCGACAGCCTGCGTCAGCATCGTAAAACTGAACGACAACTGGCAGACAGTTCGAGTGATTCCGTAAATACTACAAAAGAAAAAACTGTAAACAGTTAGCCCTCCCATCAGGGTCTTGGTGTTCCGGGCATTGGCAAACTCATCACTTTAAGAGATGATTCGCCTGTGCCCTCCATACACTGAACAATGACCCTTTTATGATGCTTACACACAGCCGGTCTACCCAGGCCCTGCTCACCATTGCGGCGGTGATCGTTATTCTTGCCGGTATACGCCTCGGCAGCGATATCATTTCACCTTTATTACTGGCTTACTTTATATCGATGATCCTGAATCCGGTCATTCATGGTCTGGAAAAGCTGTACCTGCCAAGAGCACTGGGCGTTCTGTTGATCATCTCCCTGCTGGTGCTTATTTTTGCTTCACTCGTAGGCGTTGTCGGTCATGCTGCACAGGAGTTTTCCAGAGTTTTGCCGGGTTATCGCCAGGATCTGTTTGATATGATCACGCGCTTTCAGGGCTCGCTAGCGAAACGAAATATCAGTGTTGATTTCAGTACCCTCTTTAATACACTGGACTCCAAGTGGTTGTTTAACCTTGCTACCTCGTTCGTTTCACGCATGAGCAGTGCCACCAGCTATGCCGTGGTCATCATACTGACCGTTGTCTTCATGCTGTTCGAAGTACCACTACTACAGGGCAAGTTGCAGCGCGCACTGCCAGACCCCGGAAGGCAGATGCTGGATGTTGAACGGTTTGTTTCCAGTGTGAACCGGTATGTCATTCTCAAATCGGTTCTCAGTGCCATTACCGGTATTCTGGTCACCCTCATGCTGCAGGTGAAAGGCGTTGAGTTTTATGTACTCGCCGGACTGGTGGCATTCTTTTTGAATTTCATCCCCAATATCGGTTCCATACTGGCCGCCATTCCGGGCATTCTGATCACACTACTGCAAAAAGGCCCCGGTGATGCCGCCCTGATTGCCGCCGGTTATGCGGCTATCAATATGGTCATTGGCAATCTGATCGAGCCAAGAGTGTTGGGCAGGGGGCTGGGGTTATCTTCTCTGGTCGTATTCCTGTCTCTGATGCTCTGGGGCTGGCTACTGGGTCCTATTGGTATGCTGCTTTCGGTTCCCCTGACCATGTGCATCAAAATATTGCTGGAATCATCCGACCACAAAGGTCTGGCCCAATTACTGGGAGCCGGAGATGAACTGGCCGATAGGGAATTAAATAAAGACTAATATTTATAATTTTTCACGAGGCACAGACTATGCAGGATCATCCAAAACAACAATGGTTTGAATGGGTAGAGCAGCTGAGGGCCATTGCCCAGAATGGTCTGGCCTATGCCGACGGAGAATTTGATATTGAACGCTACCACCAGCTTCAGAGCATTGCCCACGACATGACGGCTTTGCTGAGTGGTGCCCCAAGGTCTAAAGTCGATCACTACTTTGTCGGAGAACACGGTTACGCCACGCCAAAGCTTGATATTCGGGCAGGCGTCTTTAAAGACGACAAGATTCTTCTGGTAAAAGAGCGTTCTGATGGCTGCTGGGCTATGCCCGGTGGCTGGGCAGATGTGTGTGAATCCCCCGCCCGAGGCGCCGAGCGGGAAACGCTGGAAGAGTCCGGTTATATCGTTAAGGTTCGTAAGCTGGTTGCCGTCAGGGATACACAACGACACCCTTATCACCCACGCAATGCCTATCACTTACTGAAGATGTTGTTTCTCTGTGAACTGGAAGGCGGATCACCCAAAGAAAACATCGAGATTTCAGACATCGACTTTTTTGACGTGAAGCAGTTACCTTCTCTGTCACAGGGCAGAACCATTGCCGATGATGTTGCCCTGATGGTCAGGCACCGGAATCAACCGGATTTACCCACTGAATACGACTGATGTTCAGTAGGTTATTTTTAAGAAGCTCTCAACCAGACGAAATCAGTCAGGCCGTACCACCGACGGTGATATCATCGATCTTCAGCGTTGGCTGGCCGACGCCAACCGGTACTGACTGACCATCCTTACCGCAAACACCAATGCCGGTATCCAGTTCCAAGTTGTTACCAACCATGGACACCTGATTCATGACATCCGGACCATTGCCAATCAGCGTCGCGCCTTTCACCGGCGTTGTCACTTTACCGTTTTCGATGAGGTAGGCTTCACTGGTTGAGAAGACAAACTTGCCGGAAGTGATATCCACCTGACCACCGCCCATATTGCTGACATAAATGCCACGATCCACACTGGCAATGATTTCATCAGGATCATGTGCACCTGCCAACATGTAGGTGTTGGTCATGCGTGGCATAGGCAGGTGTGAATAAGACTCCCGTCGTCCATTACCAGTCGGTGCAACCCCCATCAGGCGAGCGTTCAGTTTGTCCTGCATGTAACCTTTGAGGATACCGTTCTCAATCAACACGGTGCTTTCAGTGGGGACACCTTCGTCGTCCATATTCAGTGAACCACGACGACCGTCCAGAGTGCCGTCGTCAACAATGGTACACAATGGCGACGCTACCCGTTCACCAATACGACCCGCGTAAGCAGAGCTGCCCTTACGATTAAAGTCGCCTTCAAGGCCGTGCCCTACCGCTTCGTGCAATAATACGCCTGACCAGCCAGCCGCCAGTACCACTGGCATACCGCCCGCCGGTGCCGGAACCGCTTCCAGATTCACCAGTGCCTGACGCACAGCCTCGCGGGCAAAGCCTTTGGCAGTACCATCCAACAAGAACTGCTGGTAATCGCCACGGCCACCACCACCGGCAGAACCTCGTTCAATACGTCCTTCGTGTTCGGCAATTACACTGACATTCAGACGAACCAGCGGTCGGATGTCACCCGCCAGAGTGCCATCCGATGCAGCCACCATCACCACTTCATGCACACCGGCCAGGCTGACGGTAACCTGCTTCACACGGCTGTCCATTTTACGGGCTTCCTGATCAACCGCTTTCAACAAAGCTACCTTGTCTTCCCGGGTCATGGAATCCAGCGGATTCTTTGTTGGATAAAGGGCAAGAGGCTGACTACGTCCCCAGGCCCGAACCTGCTTCTGCTGACCCTGTCGGGCGATGCTGCGAGCCGCACCGGCAGCCTGTTCCAGTGCAGGCACAACGATTTCGTTAGAATAGGCAAAGCCGGTTTTTTCCCCGCTGATGGCGCGCACACCCACGCCGCCATCAACGTTAAAGCTGCCCTCTTTAACAATGCTGTCTTCAAGCACCCAGGCTTCATGGCGGGTTGACTGGAAGTAGAGATCAGCGGCATCGATATTATGACCCAGGATGCTGTCCAGTACTCTGGACAAATCTCCGGCTTCAATATTAGCGGGTGCCAGCAGATGATCCTGCGCCTGTGAAAGAATATCAGTCATAGATTACTCAGGCTGGTTATGAATAGGTTTTATAGTAAGTAGGTATACGGATGAAAACAATGATTTCAGACAGAATACCGGACATCATCATCCGGCATTTGTCGTTTTATTGACCGTTTGTGCCATTTTTTTGAGGATCACCGGAAAACAGTTGATTCAGTGTAACCGAAGGCTCATCGAAGCTGCCGGTGATCCGGTAACGAATGCTGGCAAGCTGGTCAACCTGTCGCCCGACCAGCTTGTCGGCCAGATAGATAATCCCTGCCACCTGCGGCGCTGTGCCAAACAGCACGCTAAGAATAGGCAGGTTTGACGTTACCGGCAATGTCACCACCAGACTGAGATCCATGACCTCATCACGGGTGTTCACCAGACCGTCCAGTTTAAAGTTAGACGACGGGCCTTCAACACTCAGAGGTTCTTCAAACGTAATAATGCCATTGTCAAAGTCCAGCTGTCCTTTCATGGTGTCAAAGCTGACACCGGATGAGTACAGATCGGAAAAATCGAGCCTGATCCGTCGTAGCAATGCTTCTGTATTGAAGATACCAAACAGCTTCAAAGCGCCGGCACCACCATCCAGCTGTTTCAGGATGCCCTCCTTATGGCGCAGTTTTAACGTGCCATTGAGGGTATCCATGTTGACCCCGAGCGGTGAACCCTGCCAGTCCAGCGTGGTATCAATCCGGGTGTCCTTCGCTTCCACCATGACGGGCAGACCAAGAGATTCCTGCAATCTGTCAATGTGCTTACCTCTCAGCCCGCCCTGATAGCGGGTATGATGCTGATCATTCACATACTGCCAGTCCAGCGATCCGGTAAATCTCATGCCTTCAATGCCGGAATTGATGTCACTGATCCGTTTGCCGCCGGGAACAGGCTGCATTATAAACGACAGGTCACCTAAATTTCGGTGCCCGATTTTCAGAGAATCGATTTTCACAATGGCAGAAGGCAGATCCCGGGGATCGATGTGTGCCAGCCAGTCTTCATCACCGTCAGCCTGATCATCATCCTTCTCTGGAGGTTCCGGCAGATGCAGACGGTTCATATCCAGTGTAAAGGGCAGAGACGGACGACTCGGGATCAGCAGCTGTCCGTCTACAGGCTCGCTGTTTACGGTCACTTCCGTATAGTTCGACCCCAGTTTGACCCTGAGCATCAGATCTTTCAGAACATAATCGTCGTAAATCAGCCGGTCTATTTTGACATTGTCCATCTCTACCTGTGATAACAGCGTCAGCTCTTCTTCACCAGGCGGCTGTCCGTCAAAAACAGCGATCCACGGCTCAATATCCAGTTCCGGAACCGTACCTGATACCAGAATTTTACCGGGTTCCATGGACGGCAGGGCGCCATTTTTACCCAAATGGACAGCCGCTGCTTTGAAGTCATACTCGGGGTCAAACAAGAAGTGCGCCCGACCGACATCACCCAGCCGGACAAACAGTTCATTACGATCTCTGTAGACATTCTGCCTGATCGTCAGCAGCTTCTTGTCATCGGCAGCGACACCCAGCGGCGCCGGTAACTCAATTTCTATACCTTCAAGCTCACTACTGATGGAAACCTGTGCCTGAAGAGGGCCGGAGTCTTTCAGCACAAGGCTACCCGAATAATCCGACGCACCTTCCAGCAAGCTGAGGAAATCCAGTTCCAGCCAGTTCTGCAATGCATCGGTGGCTACCCTGCCCTGCCAGTCCACCTGCATGGTCTCATGACCAAGATAATCGATGCTCGACGTGATGGAGCCCTGAATGGTATCCCCCAGAAAGCGCGCCTGCAGCTGTTCAGACTGCAAACCGTTTGCAGTGTCGTAAGCGAAGGCACCCTGAATCTGATCCAGTTCTATATTAGGCGTCTTACTTGCAAAAGAACCATTAGCGGTTTCAAGATCGACCTTAACCTCAACCTTCTCGACATCCTCAATGGGCAACACCAGACTGAGCTGGCCAGAAAAGTCACCGCCCATTGTCCAGCCTTTGGCAATGCCGCCAGAGTAATCCACCAGCGGTGTTTCAGTCAGCAACCGGACAATATCCTTACCCTGCCCTTTTACCTGACCATCAAGATGCAGCGTCAACAGCGGATCGTTCATATCAAGAGATACAGCGGCCTGCTCTAACAACGCACCAAACACCCGACCTTTATCGGCGGCGATCTTTACATCATCGTTATCAACAGCTATGCGTCCTTTAAAACCGGTCACAACCGGCCAGTCCGGATCGTAGGCAAATTCACCGTTTTCAACATCAAAGAACAGATTCCAGAGCAGAGGTTCTTCCACATTGCTGTCCAGCGGGCCTGCCATGCTGAAACCACCGTCGTGAATCGTTGCGTCGACAATGGCTTCTTCCAGCCAGTCGCTCAGGCTGTCTTCCAGAATATGCACCGGCAGATATTTCATTGCGTATCGGGCATCACCTTCTGCAATGGAGACATCAATATCCAGAAAATTGGGTTGATCCGACCTGCGTCCAAACGGTATATCCAGCAGCATAGTGGCATTCAGCCGCCCTTCATCACCGACAACCGCAATGTTATCGCTTTTCAAACGATAGATGTCGTCCACGACATCCCAGTAAAGCCGGGCTTTGGCCGTAGAGTAAACCCACTCATCACGAAACAGTTCAGGAAAGCCCAGTCTGAAATCTTCGGTGTCCAGATCGAAATAACCGCTCAGGGTATTCATGTGCAACCGGCCGGACACATTGCCGCCAGAGGGTGCACCTTCCCAGGCCCCTACGGCCACATTGTCCAATAATGCCCGGGTGACAATAGAGCCGTCAGCCAACGGATCTCTGTCTGGCAGATAACGAACGGTGATCTCTTTCAAAACGCCTGACGGGTCCAGTGTTCTCACCAGATCAGCAGTAAACCCGGGTAGCATTCCAGACTCCAGAGCCAGACGCTTCACCGGTGCCAGATCCAGCGTTTTAACCGCAAGGTTAATAACGGCTTCACCCTGATGCTGACCGCGCAGTTTGGTGTTATCAATGAATACCTTGTTTTCACCCAAAGCAATGCGGGTATTATTCAGTTCCGTATTCCAGTCCGAGACTACTTGTCCCTGACTGTATCCCAATACGCTAAAATCGGTTTCAACCGAGGTTGGAACGGTAGAAGCTTCACCACCCAGCGAGTAAAACAGATCAGTCAGTGCCAGCTGTCCGTCAAACTGCCAGTGCCCGGTCTGGAAACGCCATTGACTGTCTGCGTTCAAATGAGCATCCAGCAAATACTGGCTACAGTCGTCTACCAGCAGACACAGCCGGGAAAGGTCGGCATTGTTAATAGCCAGCGTGCCGGACCAGTTGGCATTCCAGCGATTCGTACCACTGCCATGAGAGGTAAAGTTGACGGAGCCATCACCCACCTGTAATAACCAGTCCAGATGCTTCTGCCCCGATTCTTCACTTAACAACAGATGACGGGTATCAAAAACCACCGGCTCCTGCCCTTCTGGCAGCAGCTCCAGCTGAATACTGGTCAGGTCAACATAGCCCTGCATACTCAGCCAGTGCAAAAAGCCCTGAATATCGAATGTTGGCGATGCCTGCCGGTCTTCATCCAGCTGCTTTATGCCAAACAGTGACCACCTTTTTTTGGCATCGCCTTCCAGCACCACACTGATGGCATTGGCTTCCAGATGGTCAACAATCGGGGTGAAGCTCAACAGGGTAGAAAGTGTATTCAGTTCCACATCCAGCCGATCCACCAGAAACGCAGGACGCTCCGCTTCATGCCCCTGCAGGCTTAAGCCGCGCAGGGTCAGGGTCGGGTTAATCCCATCCCACTCCGGTTCCAATACATCAATAACAAAATCGGTGTCCAGCTGATCATTCAGATAACTCACCACCCGCTCGTGAAACAGGGGCAGCAGACTGAAACTGACACGCACACCCAGCAATAGCAGAGCCAGCAACAGCAGGCTCGCCAAGGTCAGCTTGAAACTCCAGCGTAAAGCACGTTTAAGACGGGGTAGCATCAACTATAAAACCTATAGCTGCTCATTCTTTGCATTTCTCTCACACATTCATTTCCACAACAGGGGACATTTAAAGAAAACGTCCCCGACGCTGCTTTATTAATCAATCAGACAAGAATGACGTCAAACTGTTCCTGACTGTACATAGGCTCAACCTGAAAGCGTATCGTTTTCTCAATAAACTCTTCAAGGTCAGCCACATTACTGGACTCTTCATCCAGCAGGCGATCCACTACCTTTTCTGATGCCAGTACGGTGTAGCTTTTACTGTCGTAAGCACGAACCGCGCGGAGAATTTCCCTGAACACTTCGTAACACACCGTTTCTGCCGTTTTCAGGCTGCCTTTGCCCTCGCAGGTGGTGCAGGTTTCACACAGTACATTTTCCAGAGACTCACGGGTGCGCTTGCGGGTCATTTCCACCAGCCCCAGCTCACTGACACCGGTAATATTGGTTTTGGCGTGATCTTTTTCCAATGACTTCTCAAAGGTACGCTGCACCTGACGCTGGTGCTCCTGATCGTCCATATCGATAAAGTCGATGATGATGATCCCGCCCAGGTTCCGCAAACGCAGTTGGCGGGCAATGGCAACCGACGCTTCCAGATTGGTTTTGAAAATCGTCTCTTCCAGATTACGATGACCGACAAAAGCACCCGTGTTGACGTCAATCGTGGTCATTGCTTCTGTCTGGTCAATAATCAGATAACCGCCGGACTTGAGCTGCACTTTGCGACTCAGCGCCTTGTTGATTTCATCCTCAACCCCAAACAGATCGAAAATAGGGCGTTCGCCCGGATAATATTCAACCCGTCCATCCACCTGGGGTACCAGTTTTTTCACAAACTTGGAGACTTTGGTGAAGGTTTCCTTGGAATCAATCCGGATTTTTTCAATATCAGGGTCTACCAGATCTCGCATGGTGCGAAGGTATAACGGCAGGTCTTCGTAGATAGCAGCAGGCGCACGGTTTTCCTTGATGGTTTCCAGAGTGGTGTCCCACAAGCGGTGCAGAAACTGGATATCCGCCATCACTTCCGTTTCGCCAATGCCTTCAGCGGCAGTGCGCAGAATGAAACCGCCTTTGTCCTGACAACCTTCCTGCTCAATGCACTTTTCTACCAGCTGTCGCAGACGTTCACGTTCATCAGCGTCTTCAATACGCAGGGAAATACCCACATGATTGTTCTGGGGCATGAGCACCAGATAACGGGCCGGAATGGAAATATGGGTGGTCAGCCGGGCACCTTTGGTGCCCAGAGGGTCTTTGGTCACCTGCACCACCAGCGACTGCCCTTCATGCACCAGCTCGCCGATGGGGCGTTCAACCTGCTCATCAGTCTTTTCGCTGTTACGCGGGGCGATTTCACTGGCATGAATAAACGCAGCGCGCTCCAGACCAATATCAACAAAAGCTGCCTGCATGCCAGGAAGCACCCTGACTACCTTGCCTTTGTAGATATTGCCTACAATTCCACGGCTTCGGGCTCGCTCAATATAGATTTCCTGAAGGACTCCATTTTCTACCAACGCCACTCGTGATTCCATCGGCGTGATATTCATCAGAATTTCTTCGCTCATTCCCTTCCCCTTAAGCTGGCATATTTGTGCACATCCAACGCTGCACCGATACCAGAACAATCAAAACCAATAAAAAAACATTACAGGGAATGCCAGGGAGTGATACCAAATTCGCTTAAAACGTCTGCGGTTTCCTGTAGTGGAAGCCCTACTACACCGGAATAGCTGCCCCGAATCGATTCAACCAGAATGGCTCCGTAACCCTGAATGCCATAGGCACCCGCCTTGTCAGAAGGCTCACCGGTGGCGACATAGGCTTCGGCACGTGCCCGGTCAAAAGGTGTCATCTGCACCTGCGTGGTAGAAAGTCGAACGATGGTCTTATGCCCATTGGTTACCGCTATGGCCGTCATCACTGCGTGACAGTTTCCACTTAACGACAACAGCATATCACAGGCCTGTTCAGGATTATCGGGTTTACCGAGTATTTTCGATCCCATGACAACGGATGTGTCGGCTGAAAGTAGTGGCATTTCCGGTAAATCACGAGCCTTCATGACGGTCCAGCCAGCCTGTGCTTTCTCCTTTGCCATACGACAGACATAATCCTCAGGAGATTCATCCACCTCAGGGATTTCATCAATTTCACACACCAGCTGCTGAAACGGAATACCGATCTGTTTCAGCAATTCCTGCCGTCGTGGGGATTGGGAAGCCAGATAAATCATACGCTCACTCTACCAGATAGCTCTTTAAATAACGCGGTCAAATAACTCGGTCAGATAACACGAAAGTAGCGCCGCAAAAACCTTAGCACTCCGGACACCCAGGGCCATAAAGCCGCACTACTGACGGATGGCAGTAAATACCATAAGGAAGGGGTCGTGCCACCCAGCAGGGCGCGCATCCACAGATTGAGCATCTGATAAAGACCAATTATGACAAACACCATAAAGGCTTGTTGCCACCAGGGGAACATGCGCAGACGCCGGTGCAAACCCAGTACCACCACCGCTACCAGTAACAATCCCATGGAACTCTGGCCGAAATACGTCCCGAGGAAAACATCCAGAATAATTCCCGTTAAAAACGCGAACAGCAAACCAAACCGTTCCGGCAACGCCATGATCCAGTACAGGATGACCATGGGAATCCATGCCGGTCGTGCAATCGACAACCAGGCGGGCATCGGCAAAATACTCAAGACATAAGCCACCAGCAGGCTGACCCACACAACCCAGTGGGCATTCGCTCTTTGTACGCTCATGACGCCTCTCCCTGTCCATCAGCGGCCTGTTCTTGCGACTCTTCACTGCTATTGCCGGTCTCGTCATCCACCGGCAGATCCAGTATGGACTTGTGAGGGGTTCGGAATACCAGCAGAACAAAACGGCTGCGGTTAACTTCTGCCAGCAGCTGAATTTCCACATTGGAGAACGCATCGCCGGGATGATGAACCACCTTGCGAACCTTGCCGAGCGGGTAACCGGCAGGATAGCGCTGCCCCAGACCGGAGCTGGTTAACAAGTCACCTTCCCGTATATCTGCCGTATCGGGAATATGCATCAGCTCCATGGAATCCGGCAGTCCGGTGCCTGCTGCCACAGCACGATAACCGGTGCGATTGACCTGCACGGGTACTCGACTGGAGTTATCCGTCACCAGAACAACCCGGCTGCTCAGAGGTGTGACTTCAACCACTTGTCCCATAACACCATGGGCATCAACAATAGCCTGCCCTTCAAACACTCCGTTCAAAGAACCCTTGTTGATGGTCACAATATGCCTGAAAGGATCGGGGTCTACACCAACAATCTCTGCCACCAGCACCTGTTCATCCACCAGTTCCGAAGAGTTCAACAACTCACGCAGACGAATATTCTGAGCTGTCAGGCTGGCCAGCTTCTGAACTTTCTGTTCCAGAATCAGGTTTTTTGCTTTCAGACGAGCATTGTCTTCCATCAGATCACTGCGGGATGTCACAAACTCATCGGCAACACCCCAGATTCTGGTGGGGATGTCTGCAAGAAACTGCACCGGCGTTGCAGCCGCCGTCATCCAGTTACGGACAACGGATAAATAATTAAAACTATGGTCAACAAACAAAAGCCCCAGAGACAGGAGCGTCAGCAGAACAAAACGTGTTGCCAGTGACTGTTGTTGACTGAATATCGGTTTGATAAAAGAGCTCCTTTTACCATCTGAAAGCGTTCAGGCCAAAACGAACACTGTTTTTAACTCATGGCTGCATACATGCAGTCGCTTTTTTCTTTAGAAGCTGTTCATGATCTTTTGAGAAAAGTGAACAGTTTCTTTGCCCCGTTAAACGCGAAAAGGCCAAACAAGTAACCCTGTTTGACCTGTCGCAGGCTGTAAGCCGTTATGACTGACTTTCTGCTACTCACTCCGGATGGGAAAACCACTCCGTGTGCAGATATGCTATCAGTCAGTAGACAGCAGATCCATACGATGTTTGTCCATCATTTCCAGTGCCCGACCGCCACCACGGGCAACACAGGTCAGAGGATCTTCAGCAATCAGAACCGGCAGGCCGGTTTCTTCACTGATCAGCTTGTCCAGATCGCGCAGCAAGGCACCACCACCGGTCAGAACCATACCACGTTCGGCAATGTCAGACGCCAGTTCTGGTGGAGACTGTTCCAGAGCACTCTTGACCGCCTGAACAATAGCGCTCAGAGACTCCTGCAGTGCATCCAGAATCTCAGCACTGTTCAGGGTGAAGCTGCGTGGAATACCTTCTGCCAGATTGCGACCACGTACGTCAATTTCCAGCAGTTCGTCACTTGGGTAAGCGATCGCAATTTCCTGCTTGATGCGTTCAGCCGTAGCATCACCGATCAGGCTGCCATAGTTGCGGCGCACATACGTCACAATGGCATCATCAAAGCGGTCACCACCGAGACGAATGGATTCGGAATAAACGACACCACTCAGAGAGATAATGGCGATTTCAGTGGTACCACCACCGATATCCACCACCATGGAACCGCTGGCTTCTTCCACCGGCATACCGGCACCAATAGCAGCCGCCATTGGTTCTTCGATCAGGTATACCTCGCGAGCACCCGCACCCAGCACGGATTCCCGGATCGCCCGACGTTCAACCTTGGTGGACTTGCACGGCACACAAACCAGAACCCGTGGGCTTGGTTGAATAAAACTGTTCTCATGCACTTTATTAATAAAGTGCTGGAGCATGCGTTCACACACGTCAAAATCGGCGATAACGCCGTCTTTCATAGGACGAATCGCTGTGATATTGCCAGGCGTACGCCCCAGCATACGCTTGGCGTCAGCACCAACCGCTACCACACTCTTTTGAGATCCCAGATTGCGAATGGCCACAACCGATGGCTCATTCAGGACAATGCCCTTCTCACGGACATAGACCAGTGTATTGGCGGTTCCCAAGTCGATCGATAAATCGCTGGAAAACAGACCCCGTAACCTTTTCAGCATTTTGTGAGTTACCTTGACTCAAGGCTTTCTTTAAAATGGCGCAAACTCTATCAACGCATGATATTCAGAGCAAGCATCAAATCCTAGCACTTCTTTAATCTGACAGGGCATTTACCTCATAAACCAGCTTGATTTGGTGTGGTGAATAACCAGTAGCCTGAAACACACCTGTCAGTGGCGCAGGCTCAGGAGCGCATGCATATTCTCCATCAGCTACTGCATAATTCACCACATCGTATCACCAAAAGCTACAAGCATAGTGAATTAATCCCGTCGTACATAAAAGTTACCGGAAAGTTGCTCAGGTGAAAACCACTTAGACCAATAGTTACGCAAGGTTTATGTCAGTTTGGTCAAATTTCTTAAATAATTATGAGTTTTCCACTGAGCGGATGTCTTCAGAAGCTGTTCATGATTTTTTTGAGCGACAGCAACCATCTGCAAAAGCTGACCGGTTTGCCCGTTCGCACTGCAACAACCAAGGTTGTTAAAAATAACAATGATGACCTGTCAATGAACATCGAACTGCTCCACAACCAGCACCATCGAACCATTTCAGTCATTAATGCATGGCTGTGGTTAACCGGGAAACCTGAACCATGAGCCTGCAACTCTTACTGGTAAAGTATTTTCTAATCCCAAAAAATACAAGCTTCATCTATTATGATCGGGTTGGTTTCAGGGCTTGGCGTGCTGGCTATAGCCATTGCATCAGACGTCAAAGCTGTTCACGGCATCAATGCCCGTCTGGTGGCCCTGACTTTCGATATGACGGATTGTTCGTGCACCACCTTGCTACTCAGCGTTTCGCTCTTAAACGCACTATTAAGTAAGACTTACCCAACCGAGTGATCCGGCAGAATAAACAGCATTCAACGGCTGCTGGTGTCACCGGTTATTCGTTCACAAACGTGAGGAAGCAGGATGATTGAGCAATACATGGTTGCTCCCTATGACTGGAGTCAACAGATTCGCATGAATGATCTCGCCCTGCCCAAAGGCGATCAGGTCATTAACTTCTTTTCTGCTAACAAACCCTATCGAGATTGTCCAGACAATCGCCAGTTTGTAGAAACTTATTTATCCAGAGCCCGGGTTTTCTCAATAGACGCTCAGGTGCTTCACTATGCCTGTGACCAGATTGCCATAAAAAACGGTTTCATCATGGAGATGGGAGTCTGCACAGGACGAACCATTAACTTTATTGCAGCCCTGAACCCGGCATCAAGAATTTACGGCTTTGACTCTTTTGAGGGTTTGCCACAACCCTGGAATGGCGGTGAGGAATATAATTTCCCAACCGGTGAATTCGGCTTTAAAGAGCGCTCTGCAGTTCCGCCCGTTCTGCATAATGTCTGCCTGATCAAAGGACTTTTCTCTGAAACCCTGCCGGTTTTTTCCCGTGAAATCCTACAGGAGGCGCCCATCAGTTTTTTGCATATGGATTGTGATATCTACCAATCTGCCACCGAAGTCTTTCAACATCTCGGTCACCGGCTGGTGCCTGGCTCCGTTGTAGTATTCGATGAACTGTATAATTACCCCAACTGGAAAGAGCACGAGTGGAAGGCTTTGCAGGAGTTTTTGAAAGCAACAGACAAGCAGGTCGAGTTTATTGCATTTAATGAAAACTGGGGGCAGGTTGCGGTGCGTTTTACTGATTAAATCTCGATTTAATCTCATCAATACCTTGAGATTCCTCCCCATAGACCATACATTTAGCGATTATTTTTGATATTTGCACTGACGCTTGCCCGTCAGTGCAAATACCGCTCCCTGATTCAAGTACCCGATTCCGGAGATCGCCATGGCCATTGATGCCTCTGAAATTCAGAAGGTTGCCCATTTGGCACGCCTGTCTATTGATGACAGTCAGGTAGAAGCCACTGCCGGCACCATCAGCAACATTCTGGATCTGGTGGGCCAGATGCAGTCTGTCAACACTGACAATGTAGAGCCTATGGCTCACCCTCTGGACGCTACACAACGTCTGCGTGAAGACGTGGTGACTGAACCCAATAATCGCGAAAAACTGCAGAGCGTTGCGCCTGCCGTTGAGGACGGCCTGTTCCTGGTGCCTAAAGTGATTGAGTGATCACCAGAATCCATCAGACCCATTCCAGAAACGCTGCGATTGACGAACATCATGTACGAAAAAACTCTTTCCGAGCTCTCCTTATCAGAGCAAAGCCAGGCTCTAGAGTCAGGCGAATTGTCCAGTGTCGAACTGACACAAACCTATCTGGAACGCATTAAGCAACTGGATAGTGACTACAACAGTTACATTACTGTGACTGAAGAACTGGCACTGACACAGGCCAAAGAAGCCGACGAACGTCGTGCAGCGGGCGATGCCACCGCCCTGACCGGTATTCCGGTAGCGCACAAAGACCTGTTCTGCACCGAAGGTGTGAAAACCACCTGCGGCTCCAACATTCTGGACAACTTTGTTGCCCCTTACGAGTCCACCGTGACCCGCAAGTTCAAGGAAGCCAGCGCCGTTATGCTGGGTAAAACCAACATGGACGAATTCGCCATGGGTTCTTCCAATGAAAACAGCCACTACGGCGCGGTGAAAAACCCCTGGGATACCAAAGCCATTCCCGGCGGTTCATCGGGTGGTTCTGCCGCTGCTGTAGCAGCACGTCTGGCGGCTGGTGCCACGGGCACAGACACGGGCGGCTCCATTCGCCAGCCCGCTTCCCACTGTGGCATTACCGGTCTGAAACCTACCTATGGTCGTGTATCCCGTTACGGCATGATCGCCTACGCTTCCAGCCTGGATCAGGCTGGCCCGATGGCTCAGACCGCTGAAGATTGCGCCCTGATGCTGAACACCATGGCCGGATTCGACCATCGCGATTCCACCTGCATGGACCGTGAAGTACCGGATTACACCGCCACCCTGAACGATTCTCTGGAAGGCATGACCATCGGTCTGCCAAAAGAGTATTTCTCCACCGGTCTGGATGCTGCCGTTGAACAGCGTATCCGTGACGCTGTGGCTGAATACGAAAAGCTCGGTGCCAGGGTCAAGGAAGTCAGCCTGCCGAATCTGGAACTGTCCATTCCGTCTTACTACGTGATTGCGCCAGCAGAAGCGTCCACCAACCTGTCCCGTTTCGACGGTGCCCGCTTTGGTCATCGCTGCGACAATCCGGCTGACCTGATGGACATGTACAAGCGCAGCCGCAGTGAAGGTTTCGGTGAAGAAGTCAAACGTCGTATTCTGGTAGGTACGTATGCCCTGTCTGCCGGTTACTACGACGCCTACTACCGCAAGGCACAGCAAATTCGTCGTATGATTCGTGACGACTTTATGAATGCCTTCGAACAGTGCGACATCATCATGGGACCGAATGCGCCAACACCTGCGTTTAACATTGGTGAAAAGAGCGACGATCCGGTTGCTATGTACCTGTCCGATATCTACACACTGTCTGTTAACCTGGCAGGTTTGCCGGGTATGTCTGTACCTGCAGGTATCGTGGAGGGTCGTCCGGTGGGTCTGCAGATGATTGGTCGTCACTTCGACGAAAGCCGTCTGCTGAATGCTGCGCACCGCTTCCAGCAAGCCACCGACTTCCACAAAGCCAGTCCATTTAAAGCCTGAGGTAACACACAATGCAATGGGAAACCGTAATCGGGCTGGAAATTCACGTTCAGCTCGCCACCAAAACCAAAATTTTCTCCGGTGCCTCCACGGCGTTTGGTGCCGAGCCAAACACCCAGGCCTGTGCCGTTGATCTGGGTCTGCCGGGCGTTCTGCCGGTGGTGAACGAAGAAGCCATTAACATGGCGATTAAATTTGGTCTGGGTATTGATGCCGAGATCAATCGTGTTAACGTCTTCGAGCGTAAAAACTACTTCTACCCGGATCTGCCAAAAGGCTACCAGACCACACAGCTGGACAAGCCTATCGTGGGCGCGGGTCATGTAGATATTACCCTGAAGGATGGTTCTTCCAAGAGCATCCGCATTCACCATGCGCACCTGGAAGAAGACGCCGGTAAGAGCCTGCACGAAGATTACCACGGCATGTCCGGTATCGACCTGAACCGTGCCGGCACACCACTGATTGAAATTGTCACCGAGCCGGATATCAGCAACGCTGATGAAGCCGTAGCCTTTGCGAAAAAACTGCACTCGATTGTGACTACGCTCGGCATTTGTGATGGCAACATGTCTCAGGGTTCCATGCGTTTCGACGTCAACGTATCGGTTCGCCCTAAAGGTCAGGAAGAGCTGGGTACTCGTACAGAAACCAAAAACCTGAACTCCTTCAAGTTTATGGAAGCTGCGATTCTGAAAGAAGTAGAACGTCAGATTGATGTGATCGAAGACGGTGGCAAGATTGTTCAGGAAACCCGCCTGTACAATGGTGACACCGGCGAAGCCCGTTCCATGCGCAGCAAGGAAGAAGCCAACGATTACCGCTACTTCCCCTGCCCGGATCTGCTACCAGTAGTGATTGAAGACAGTCGTCTGGAAAAACTGCGCGCCGACATGCCGGAAATGCCGGATGCGAAGAAAGCCCGCTTTATCAGCGAATTCGGCCTGAGCGATGTGGATGCCGACATCCTGTCTGGCGATCAGGCGACAGCCGCCTTCTTTGAAACCGCCGCCAAAAGCAGCGATGCAAAACTGGCTTCTAACTGGGTGCTGGGTGAAGTGTCCCGTTCCCTGAACGCCAATGAAATCACCATCGCCGACAGCCCGGTTTCTGCTGAGATGCTGGCAGGGCTGATCGTTCGTATCAAGGACAACACCATCTCCGGCAATATCGCCAAGAAGGTGTTTGAAGCCCTGTGGAACGGTGAAGGCAAAGACGCTGATGAAGTCATCGAGAAAAAAGGTCTGAAGCAGGTCACCGATACCGGTGCCATTGAAGCCATGATTGATGACGTGCTGGCCGCCAATGCCCAGCAGGTCGAAAACTATCGCGCTGCACCTGTGGAGAAACGTGGCAAGATGATCGGCTTCTTTGTTGGTCAGGCTATGAAGGCTTCCAAAGGTAAAGCCAACCCGGGCATGGTTAATCAGATTCTGAAGAAGAAACTGGATAGCTAAAGCCGGTATAAACGACGCATCCAACTAAAGGTGCGTCGTTTATTTTTCAAAATGACAGCAATAAACAGATACAGACAAAGTCCCACACAGATCAATAAAATCGATTAAACATAATCTTATACTCGGGCTATCTGTCTTTTCCGATAACAACGATAAGCAGAGTTTCTAATTTGTCCTGAAAACACTCAACACCGTTGAGACGTTGCCAACTGGATTGGTTGAAAGATAATGAGAGTGAATGGTTGTCATAAAATACCTTACTTCCTATGCAGTCAGGCTCCCTTCCTGGCTCTGACATCCCTTTTGTGTACGTCTGTCTCTATCCTGCAGTTCTATTATCGTAAGCTCACATCGCCTCGTTGATCTCCGTGGGATAAACACGTCCCATCACTATTGAACCGGGTCTTTCTACCCATTTGAAAACCGTTGCATCCATTTTTGCTGATATTGGTCAGTTGCGGATTCGTTTGTCTATTTAATAGGTGATTGCAATGAAATTTCGCTTCATGGAGCCATTTTATCTGGCTGCCATTGCCTATGGCTTTGTTTTGGAAGGCATCAACATCATGTTGATTCCACAGTTATTGGCTCAACAAGTTGAAGGCGGAGAGTACTATTCCGGATTTATTCTGGGTATGCAGGCTGCCGGAGCTTTGCTTGGGCCACTCTGGGGAATGCTGTGTGAAAAAAGTGGCCGTCACCGAATGTTGTTGACCGGCGTTCTGCTGCTGGCGTCCATCAGTCAGGCAGCCCTGCTGCTTGCATCAGAACTCTGGCACTGGATCGCACTGGTATCAGTGTTGTCAGTTTCTATACCAGCCAGCCTTACGTGCCTTATGTGCTGCATATTCCATCGTCATCCGGCGATTGAATGGGATCAGCGCCAGAATAATCTGCTGATGGTTCAGGCGGTCGCTGCCGTGGGAGGCTTAGCGATTGCCAGCTATTTCCCCGGTGAGCGCGCGGCTGAAGGTATGTTACTGGGTGCTTTGATTATGTTTATCTCAGCTCTGGCTGCCCTTTTTACAACACCTGGTCATCAGGCGTTTCAAACCGTTCAGAAAGAGACTCCGTCAGCGTCTTCTGAGCGCAACTTACGCGGCTCTTTACCTCTCGTATTCTGGGTAGTGATGCTGGCCTGGGTGCTGGTGAATACTGCCAACAACCTGTTCTTTTACAGCTACTCCCAGGCGATGGATATCATCTTTGATATTGGGCAGAGCGTTTCCCCTTTAATCATCGGTGGAGCCAGCGCTCTTGCTCTGCTGGTGTATCCAAAGATTGGTGACATCTGTCGTCGGGTTAATGCGTTTCACCTTCTGCACACGGCTTTCATTGTACGAATCAGTTCGGTAACCGGCCTTCTGTTGGCGGCACTTTATTTGCCCACAGGCACTCAGCAGCTATTACTGGCCGTCTCTTTTCTTATGTGTCTGTACCGGTTGTCATGGAATGCCATGTTTACCGGGGCATCGGTTCTGCTCGCCAAGCTGGGGCACAACAACCGTATGATGGACCCCATAAACTGGACAGGTAGCTAAGTTAAGTTTTCTGGCTGTAAGATGACCCTGCAGGAGGGAATCATGACAGCAAAAAGAAAACGACATAAGCCCGAATTTAAGGCACAGGTAGCACTCGAAGCCTACAAGGGCGAAAAGACCATAAACCAGCTGGCAAGCGAACACGAAGTTGCAGCCGTTCAGGTTAGGCAGTGGAAGCGACAGCTACTCCAGGGGGTTCCAGAAGTCTTCGGCAGGGCACGGCCAGAGGTAGATCCAGATGCGCTCACTGCCCCCCTGTATCAGGAGATCGGACGGCTTAAAATGGAGCTGGACTGGTTGAAAAAAAAATCTGGCAATGTCCATTGATGACAAACGGAGATGCATAGACCCGGATCACTCGAAGATCAGCATTCAGCGCCAATGTGAACTGGTTGGGTTAAGCAGGTCAAGCTGGTATTACCAAGCTTCTCCAGCTTTGGAAAGCCCTGAGAATCTGAATCTGATGAGGCTCATTGATGAGCAGTATACACGTACACCGTTTTACGGCAGTCGTAAGATAACTGCATGGCTGAATGAGCAGGGCTTTCCGGTCAACAGGAAGCGTATACAGCGACTTATGAGGCTGATGGGCATACAGGCTGTCGGACCAAAACCGGGCACAAGCCTGAGAAACAAAGAGCATAAGGTTTACCCGTACTTGTTGAACGGCGTTGATATTGTGAGACCCAATCAGGTCTGGAGTACTGATATTACGTACTGCCCGATGCCTCAGGGGTTTATGTATCTGGTTGCCATTATTGACTGGTACAGCCGTTACGTGGTCAGCTGGGAGCTGTCGAACACACTGGATGCAGACTTCTGTATTCATGCGCTGGGTCGAGCTTTGGAACAAGGTGAACCTGATATATTCAACACTGACCAAGGGTGTCAGTTTACCAGTAATGATTTTCTGGCACCTCTTCAGGAACGGGAAATACGTATCAGCATGGACGGGAAAGGGCGAGCACTGGATAACATTTTTGTCGAGAGGCTGTGGCGCTCCGTCAAACATGAATGGCTGTACACGCATGAATTTCAGACTGTTCCAGAGCTTTATACTGGGCTGGATGAATACTTTGAGTTTTACAACACTGAACGATTACACCAGTCGTTGAGTTATAAAACGCCTAAGGCAATTCACTTTGCATGAGGGCTTTGGACCACTGCCAGGACTTAACTTAAATTTGTTGGTTTACTGTCTTGACAGTGGGGTCCACCATAGTGCTTTTTCTGGTTTTAAAGAAAAACTTGATTCGTACTTTGAAATCAGAAAACGACACTCAACCTTGAACACAGAAATCATTGCCGGTATTACCTGCTTTCTGGCCATTATTCATATACCCGTGGTACACCCGGCTATTCTTGCCGACGCAGGGATACCCATTGGTCCTGTCACTACGGTCACCATTCTGATGGCCGCTATCAGTTGTCTGATAATGGGACTTTATGCCCGCGTTCCTTTTATTATTTCTCCATCCATTGGAGCTGATGCCTTACTGGCCTATACGCTGGTAGGTGCAGGCTTTATGACCTGGCAACAGGGGCTGGCTGTTAACTTCATGGCAGGAGTCCTGTTTATTATTGTCAGTGTACTTGGCATCAGGGAGTTCATTGTCAAGCAATTGCCCAAGACCATAAAGATCGGTATGGGTGCCACGGTGGGCTCTTTTCTTGCCCTGATCGGTTTTAAAAACACAGGACTGATGTCTGTTGCCAATGGTCGTGTAGCACTTGGAGATTTAACCTCACCAACCACATAGCTGGCCGTCTTCAGTCTCACACTGGTGATATGCCTTCTTGCCCGCAAAGTAAAAGGTGCCATTCTCATCGGTATTATTATGTCAACACTGGTTGGAATACCCATGGGAATCACAGTCATTCCAGACAGTTTTCTGACCATGCCACCCTCCATTGGTGAAGTCGCCTTTAAGCTGGATATTGCCGGAGCGATGAACTTTGCCTTTTTTGTCAGTGACTTCTTCGGCACTCTGGGTACCGTTATGGGGGTAGGTTCCAGAGCTGGTATGCTGGATGATGAAGGCAACCTGCCCGGTATTAAAAAGCCCTTTATGGTTGATTCGGTCAGCACCGTCGCGGGAACCATGCTGGGCACCACCACCGTTTCTGTCTTTCTGGAATCCGCTGCAGGTGTTGAAGAAGGTGGGCGTACCGGCCTTATGCCAGTTGTGACCGGACTGTTATTTTTAGTTCTGCTGTTTATGACACCCTTTGCCATGATGGTGCCCGGTGCCGCCTCTTCGGCCATTCTGATTTATCTCGGTGGCAGCATGATGATGTCACTACGCACCATTGAAGGAGATGATCTGGTCGATATTTTCCCGGCTGCTATTATGCCACTGACTGCAGCCTTTACCATGAACATTGCCAATGGCGTCAGTGCCGGCATCCTGTTCTGGATGATTCTGAAAATAGGCACCGGTAAAATTAAAGAAATTCCTGTCGCACTTTATCCGCTTTCTGTATTCCTTGTGTATTACTTTGTCGTTGTCTGACCGGTGACCGGGCGCCCTGCAGCTGACTTTATGAGGGCGCTCACAAAACCAATTTGAGCAATCTTTAACACGATCTTGAAGACAAAGCTTGATAGCAAAGCAGCATAAACGATACGCCTATTTACAAACGAGTCGTCTACTTTAGTCGCCTTCCACTTCTTCAACGTCAAAATCAATTTTCCGCCTCTTTTCAGGGGGTGATTCATTATCAGAGCGATCATCATCGTCAGGGCATTCATCATCAGAATCCGGACACTCTATTTCAAAAACGTCCAGAATGTTCACCAGACAATCATCAAGTTGACCAAAGTCCGGGCGCTGATCGGGATTAATCTGACAACATTGATAGCCTGTATCCAGCAAACCTGCATATTCAGCAACTACTGTTTCTTTCCATTTCTTAATCAGTGGGCGCAATAAAGTACTTTTATTTTGCAATCGCCTTTCCTCAATCAAAGTCTGACTATTATTATCTACTTCGATGCATCTGGATTCCAGGATCTGTATTAACAGCAGACCAACACCGTAAATTTGCCCTTTTACCGTTACAGGTTTGCCTTCTTTAATTTCTGGTGCCAGATAGCAGCTTGCCGCAGCATAAGGCCACGCCTCTAATGTATTTAACTTAAAGAGCTTCCCAAAATCTGCCAGCACCACAACACCACGATCGTTAAGCCGGACATTATAACTGTGCAAATCAGGGTAAAGTATATTTCGATCATGCAAATACTTAAGAGCATTAACCAGACTTGAGAACATCTCAATAAAGCCATGCGGAGAATGGTAATGAGAAAAAGCCTGTTGTAGATTAAACAACATCGAATCAGCCATTAAATGCCGCAAGCAATAAGGCAGGTATTCCAGATAAAGTACTGCTATTTCCTCCTGATCGCCTATTTCAACTCTTATTAGTTTGACAACATTTTCATGTGTAATTTCACCTAGGACTTTAGCCTCTTGTTTCAAGCAACCAAACAACTCGCTCTTTTTTTTAGCCATCTTTGTTTTAGATGTCTCTTTTTTTCTAACCTTTACAGCCACCTCTCTTCTTTGTCCCTCATCGAGAATATTAATTAAAAACACATCACAAAAGGATCCACTACCCAAGAGCTGACTACTGCTTCGCCAATGTGCTATTTTTTGCTTTAGTGAGCTGTTACTTTGCGTGTTACACTCTGATTGATTCCCTGAGCTACCTTCTGGCCTATCCTGATCTTGTTCGTCAACGCCACTATCCTCCGAACTCTCTTCTTCAGAGTGATCTTCTTCAGAGCTATCTTCGCCTGAACGATCAGAACCACTCTCATCAGACGTATACTGTCTTATATGCTGATTATACTCGTCAGAACAGAGCATTTTAATACCGTTACACAGTTGTCGATGAGCTGGTTTAATCGAAACTTCATAAGAATCATCCTCATCCTCATATTCAGAGTTCAAATCAAGCTCATCATCTTCCAGATCCGTAGTTAAACAGTCTTTGTCTTTATGGGAAGGTATTTCGGTATCAAAATAATAGTCAGGTGTTTCTATGGCTGTTGAATGGACTTCATCGGGCGCGGAATGCATGTAGGCATAAGCCAGCAACAACAGTGGCTCCAGTATATTTTTATCATGACTGGGAGAGATACTACCCGATAGAGCTAAAACTCCTGAAAACACGCATTCGAGAATCATATAAAACCGAACTGTGAAATATAAAGCTAACCAGATTAGCTAAGATATGCTTTTCATCCAGTAAAATTGCTATGATCACCGAATTAAATCTGATACCGGTACGATTGTTTTTAATCTTCTGGGACTATCTGATCAGACTCCAGTTTCTGCCGTTTCACAGGCAGCGTGTAGGATTCTAAATACTCAACGTCTTCAGGCTCCTGAATCAAATCGGCCACTTCTGCTTCCTCACTGTCAAGAAGACCTGAAGGTACAAACTCGGGATCCATGATGTCCGCAATATCCGAGGCAGTGCTTCTCAGTATTTCGATCACTTCATCCATATCGGGTCGCTTATCCGGATCAGATTCGCAACATGGGTAAGCAACCTCATCGAGTACGTATATATACTCGTTGATAATATCTACTTCCCAGCCCATTATCAGCATGCGCATAAATACGCTTTGATCTATCGAACGAGTAAGATCAATATACTCTTGGGCTTTGGAACAATTGCCAAAATACTTTCCATGAATCATCTGCATCATTAACAGTCCAACACTGTACATTTGCCCTTTGACGGTTATTTTTTTTCCATCACGAATTTCAGGCGCCAGATAAAAACTATTTTCAGCGTGATTGATGTTTAATTCCTTATTAATATCGAACAGTAAGCCAAAATCAATCAGCTTTAATATACCGTTTCCAGTAAAGCGAATATTATCCACATGCAGATCAATATAAAGAATGCCTTTTTCGTACAGAAATTCAAGAACATCAAGCATGCAGCTAAAGCTGTGAAAAAAGCCATCCTCTGTTAATAAAGTCTTTTCAAGACTCTTGAACTCCTGAAGCGGATCCTCACTAACAATCAATTGATAATAGCCATAAGGCAGAAATTCAAGATAAATTACCTGATTTAGTATCCCGTCTGATTCATAGCCTATCAGCTTCACGATGCCCGGGTGATGAAGAGTCTTCAGCCACCGCCTTTCCCGATCCAGAATTTTGAATCCATTCTGGTCCTTATTTTTCATTGTTTTAGCCGCTGCACGCACAGGTCCCGTCGCGTGCTTAATCCTTACCAGATAAACAACGCCATAACGGCCAGAACCAAGCCGAGAACCCCGACGACGTATTTGATCAATCTTATTCTCCAGAGGTTCGGGCGACGGGCAGCTTGCCGACGATGGTCCGGGTGTATCCTGCGCTGGAGCCTCCGGCTCGGCTTCTGTTTCATTGCGTTTACTATCGTCATTTCCCTCCTCTCCTGCCCCTGTACCCTGTTCGTCGTCAGGTGTGCGTCGCCATAAATGGCTAAAGTCAGTGAACCATAACACAGTAGCCTGACCATGCCTTACAGGAGCGGGCACACCGCTTGCCTGAAACTCCTCGACTTCCGAGGGATTGAGATCTTCCTGCGTGACAAACAGATCTAAAGAATGGCGACTCTGCCATTCCTGCAAAAACTGCTCATAAGCGGTTAACACTTTGTCATGAAGTGGAGGCCCGCACTCAGGAAGGTAATCAATATCAGAAGCATCTATTAAGAGTGAATGAAGGGTTTCAGGCACTGAATGCATGTAATCAAACGAAAGTCGCATCCGTGGTACCAATAGTGTTTTATCATCAACAGGAAACCATTCCCCGGATAGTTGAAACGGCTCGGTAAACATCAGAGTAAGAGACATAACCCACTTGATGAACATAAACACCGCCCCGAATTAATTGGCGTCCATCTAAAACGTGTACATAGTGTAGACTGGATTTCACCTAACAGGCTGACTCCGGATCATGTTATGCATAACGTAAAGCGGTTGATTTGTGCCTTGATGTTGCTGGGCTCCATGCCTGCCTTTTCCCAACAAATGGTTAAAGATTACAAGAAGCTGAAAAGCGCCATTGAGAACAATCACGCTCCGAGTGGATATATTGACCTGAACCACTGCACCGTACAGGAAAGGCTCGGCGGCTCTCCCCGGGAACAGTGGTCATACCAGATTTCCTTTGAACAACAGTTCAGTATCAATCACCGTAATGGCATGATTCTGACCACGGACATCAGTGAGGAGCTGCATAACGAATCGGCAGACAAAGCGACTCTGGCCAAACGATTTGCTACCTTCTCTGCCTGGCCAGACAGCAAAGTTACCAGCTCATGTTACGCACCCCTTCATCGACTGAAGTTTCTGGAACGATGATTTCAATGCAGTGAGATAAAGCTTTGCCCGCAACTCAAAATGGTTTAAATCAAGCTTATTAGCCAGCACCTCGAGACGAAATGCCGAATATATCGACATAAACAGATGATTACTCTGCGTCAAAACTGTATAAGTCGGTGACTTGGCCATTGACGCATTAGATTTGAGTGTTTTATGGAAGACTTCAACTTTCCACCGTTTTTTGTAGATCGCCTTCAAAGCCTCTGCGTCACACTCAAGATCACTGCATATCAGATAGAGAATGCCCTTACTGCCATCTTTGTTTGTAAAGACCTGCCGGAACAGCAGAACGGGGAAGTCCACGCCTGCAATCCAGCCTTTGATAGGCTTTTCTTCTGAGAAATCAATGGAATCTATGCGCTGTGAGCGCCCCCGACTTTTATCTTCCTCACTCAGCGAAACCTTCCGGTTTGACTTGCTGGCCATGACAAAATGCTTATCGCATTCGTGTCGTATATACAGCATGTTGTCGTTAGAACAGAACCAGCTATCTGCCAGCACGTAACGAAATTTGAGCTGATTATCACAGCAAACTTTCAGCATCTCCCGAAAGTCTTCGTTCTTGGTGGTTTCAGCCTTGCGTTTAACTTTTTTAGTTTTTACGTCGGAGTATTGAATAGGCTTTTCGATAAGCTTGTAGGCCACGGGAATAGAGATATCACCGACATGGTAAACAAAGTTGAGAAGGTTGATACCTTTTACCGAACGACCAAAGGTGTGATCAAAGTGCCATGCAATCAGGTCGTTCTCATCAGTGTAGAGTTTCTCCTGAATAGTGTCGTCGGCAATAAGTACTCCATCATCGCGCTCTTCCTGACGCACAACGGCTTTAACATGGTGCCAAAGAGTCTTACTGTCGAAGTGATTACGGGACAGAAGGCGTGTTACCTGATCATGGCTGTATGCGCCGTCCAGCAAAGATGACAGCTGTGTAGCTGTCGTTTTGCCGAATGAGGACAGCAGGTAATCGCTATACAGCTCAAACAGCTCTGTGTTCATGCTCTAAAGCATGGCAGATTTTTCTGGGTGCGTAACATGAGTTACCAGTTACCGGGTCACCATTGTAGACACTCACGGAAAGGTTCTGATCAGAAGGCTATACCAGTGTCCGTGGGCCGGTGCTGTTCACCTGTGGCGCAAATGATCTGTTCAGGCAGTGGCTTTTAAAAAGTCACCATTGCGCTGATCAGACAACACCTGACCATTATTAATCGTATGAACGCCGTTGATAAATACATGCTCAATGCCTGTCGGTCGTGCACTGCAGGCAGCGCGGCTGGTATTGTCCCTGACGGTGTTCCAGTCAAACACAACCACATCGCCTTTGTAACCGTCCTTAATCAGTCCCCGTTGTTTAATACCAAAGCGTTGAGCGGCTTGCGACATCATTCGGGCAATCACCTGTTCTAAAGCCATTGAGCCATTGTCCCGGGCCAGTTGCAGAAATTTAGGAAATGCCCCATAGGTTGCCGCATTTTCAATACCGGAAGGCTCCGGCCATGAGTCGGTCATATACAGAGCTGCCGGGTGCTGCATTAATGTCTGGATGATGTCTTCATTGTAATATCGATGAATCATTACCCGGGCTTCAGCGTTGGAAAAATCAAGGATATCCACCATGACTTCAAACGCTTCCTTACCAACCTTTTCTGCAATCTCGGATATGAACAAGCCATTGTATTGCCGGTATTCATCGCAGCAGGCATCGGTAATCTGAATGCAATGATAACCCAGACCTACACCTTTAAAGCCGAAATACGCTTCGAGACGCAGACGAAGCATGGGTAACCTTTGCCGCAAAACACCCGGCATTTTCGCCATAACCCACTCAGGCAGCAGTGTATTCAGCAAGGTAGCACCAAACGGGTAGGGAAACATATCAAACCTGACATCCACACCATCGGCAATGGCACGGTCAAACTTGTCCAGCGCCTGCTGCAACGTTGGCCAGGTTTTTTCACCCACAAAAATAAGATGGGAAAACTGCAGTTTCACACCGGTTTCACGGGCAAGGTCCAGCATTTCATCAATAGCCCGCAGATTATGGGCTTTACCCAACGGATTCATGGGATAAGTGCCTGATAGCACCGAATAGGCTTTGGCATGAACCGTTAACACCTTGTCGTGTTTTTTTACCAGTCTGGCAACGTCTTTTAATTCTCCGATATTGGCAAACACCCCCGGCTTATACTGCAATCCCAGCGACACTCCGGCAGCACCCTGTGCTAATGCCTCATCCAGCAACGTCAGCATTTCCTCGTGCTGCTGTTGATTCAGTGAACCGGAGTTAAAACCATTTAACGATGTACGACAGACACCATACCCCACCAGACTCAAAAGGTTCGGGCTGGTGCCGTGGGATTGAATACGCTGCTGGTAGCCAGAAAAGCTGTTCCAGTCGATAGAACCATGACCTTCTTTAAACAGCGAGTTTTCAATAAGGTGCTGATGCTGAGTACCGTGTTTAAAACCAAAAGGGCTGAACCCGCAGTTGCCCACTACCATGGTGGTAACGCCCTGAGCCACGAACGGATTAAAATGTTCGGGGTTATCACTGATGGCAAAATAATCCATATGGCTATGCACATCGATAAACCCTGGTACAACCACTTTGCCAGTGCAATCGACCTGAATAACACCCTCAAGATCAGAAGCTGTCATCACGTCATCGTCGGACAATACTTTCAGCCGATCTGACTGGATCAACACATGAGCGGTTCTGGCAGGGTTACCGGTTCCATCAACCAGCGTGCCATTCCTCAGCAAATAGTCAGACGTCATAGCTGCACCCTTTTAGCTGCATCCATTTAGCTGCACCTTTTATTGTTATTATTGAAAAGTCAGGGTCAGACTAAGTTAGCGCATAACCTATTGCAAGATGCACTCTGGCATAAAAACGCCATAAAAAAAGCCTGCGCCACTTCTATCGATGAATGGTCACAGGCTTCTGTCGCTCAGAGACTGCTTTTATAATTCAACCCACTCTTCCAGCTCCGGCACCCGGGCACTCCAGCCCAGTTCCTGATGAATTTTTTCCGACATTGCCTGAGCAGCCTCAGCTTCACCGTGTGTTACAAACACCTGTTGCGGAGCCGTCTTGATGCTGCGCAGCCACTCGATATATGATGGACCCCATAAACTGGACAGGTAGCTAAGTTAAGTTTTCTGGCTGTAAGATGACCCTGCAGGAGGGAATCATGACAGCAAAAAGAAAACGACATAAGCCCGAATTTAAGGCACAGGTAGCACTCGAAGCCTACAAGGGCGAAAAGACCATAAACCAGCTGGCAAGCGAACACGAAGTTGCAGCCGTTCAGGTTAGCCAGTGGAAGCGACAGCTACTCCAGGGGGTTCCAGAAGTCTTCGGCAGGGCACGGCCAGAGGTAGATCCAGATGCGCTCACTGCCCCCCTGTATCAGGAGATCGGACGGCTTAAAATGGAGCTGGACTGGTTGAAAAAAAATCTGGCAATGTCCATTGATGACAAACGGAGATGCATAGACCCGGATCACTCGAAGATCAGCATTCAGCGCCAATGTGAACTGGTTGGGTTAAGCAGGTCAAGCTGGTATTACCAAGCTTCTCCAGCTTTGGAAAGCCCTGAGAATCTGAATCTGATGAGGCTCATTGATGAGCAGTATACACGTACACCGTTTTACGGCAGTCGTAAGATAACTGCATGGCTGAATGAGCAGGGCTTTCCGGTCAACAGGAAGCGTATACAGCGACTTATGAGGCTGATGGGCATACAGGCTGTCGGACCAAAACCGGGCACAAGCCTGAGAAACAAAGAGCATAAGGTTTACCCGTACTTGTTGAACGGCGTTGATATTGTGAGACCCAATCAGGTCTGGAGTACTGATATTACGTACTGCCCGATGCCTCAGGGGTTTATGTATCTGGTTGCCATTATTGACTGGTACAGCCGTTACGTGGTCAGCTGGGAGCTGTCGAACACACTGGATGCAGACTTCTGTATTCATGCGCTGGGTCGAGCTTTGGAACAAGGTGAACCTGATATATTCAACACTGACCAAGGGTGTCAGTTTACCAGTAATGATTTTCTGGCACCTCTTCAGGAACGGGAAATACGTATCAGCATGGACGGGAAAGGGCGAGCACTGGATAACATTTTTGTCGAGAGGCTGTGGCGCTCCGTCAAACATGAATGGCTGTACACGCATGAATTTCAGACTGTTCCAGAGCTTTATACTGGGCTGGATGAATACTTTGAGTTTTACAACACTGAACGATTACACCAGTCGTTGAGTTATAAAACGCCTAAGGCAATTCACTTTGCATGAGGGCTTTGGACCACTGCCAGGACTTAACTTAAATTTGTTGGTTTACTGTCTTGACAGTGGGGTCCACCATACCACCAGAATCTTACGACCATGACACTCGACAAGGTATTTCGAACCGGTCACGGTGCCTGTTGCGCCAAGGAACTGTAACTTCATTGTTTTCCTCCCACAGCCTGATCTGATCTTATCGCAGATTTATACGATCAGACAGTACATCGTAAGGTTCGGAACAAGATTGAACTCAATTTATTTTCTGGCTGGCTCAAAGGCTGATCATTGGATCTCGAAGCTACTATTCTCCATACATCGCCTGATACCTTCCAGCTCCAAAAAAGCAGCGGCTAAAAAAATAAGTGAACCAATAAATGGCTCTCTGCCGCGAGATGTTATTCTGAAGTCGCCCGTCTGAACCATTGATTAACAAAGTGCCTGAAGGGCTACTACCAGATGTTGAACCAGAACACCTTCTAAACCAACTAGCCGATACTCCATACTGCGCCTCCCTGGTAAAACCAGTAGCATAAACGGTGTCATCCACTGGTGTTAAAAATCCAAGAGTTGATTGGCTCCAGACACCGTAACCATCCTGAGTGCTATGTTCCAGTGGGTATATATCAATGGTAATCTGGCGAGCGACATGACTAATCGTCACCGAGCTAACCCCTGAAGGTATATAGTTAATTTGATAATTCCACCATCTATCTATCACACCTGTGACGCCGTTATAGCCAATTTGAGCAAATCTATACCTCGGTAAAAATATTTCATCAAACTCAAAATCATCGGCATCGATCAACTCTCTCAAATGCAGCACAGGCCATCCTGCCAAAGCCAGAAATTCACCATTACTAAGGTGTGTATCAGCCCCTTCAAAGTGAACAATCTCACCAGCGTCATCACCCTGCTCATTACCTTCAATTCTTCTATAGAGAAACCGGTTTGATGACATCTGGTAATTGTCACTCAACCGGCCAACCTCTGAAACTGACAGAGTCGGAGTCGTTTCTGATTTCATTCCCAATACAAAAAGATACTTAGTAAATATTTCATCATTTTTAGTTACAACGACTTTAAAATACTGCATGGCCTTCACTGATTCGCCATACAGTACAACAAAAAGAACAAGCAATGTGCAGTTCAGAGCTTTCATTAATAATGGCATCCTGACTTTTTTGATAAGTAAAACACTTCATCACCAGTTCATTCTAACTGTGCAGTCCCGCACCATAAGCATTCATACGACCACCAGAAACGCACACCTTTAGGGCAACCAGATTCTGTGAACACCGTCAAACAACCAGAATGGGCACTGATCGTTATTGGCACAACTTTTGAATATTCAGGTTCAAACCCACCCTATTGTTCGGAGAAAAACAAAAATGAAGTGGTTAAAAAGGCTGGCTGTCAGCAGCCTGATTATGGCAGGCGTTACTGCCACCTCCACCCATGCCAAAGAACTGGGCTGGCCGGAAAAAGAAGAGCTGACCTTCGGCTTTATCAAGCTCACCGATATGGCGCCCATTGCCATTGCCTATGAAAAAGGCTATTTCGAAGATGAAGGTCTGTACGTCACCATTGAGGCTCAGGCCAACTGGAAAGTCTTGCTTGATGGCGTTATCGATGGCCGGCTGGACGGTGCCCACATGCTGGCCGGACAACCCATTGCTGCCAGCATTGGCTATGGCACCAAAGCCAATATCATTACCCCCTTTTCCATGGATCTGAACGGCAATGGCATTACCGTATCCAACGAGATCTGGAAACAGATGAAGCCTAACATTCCTAAAATGGCAGATGGACGACCACAACATCCTATTAAAGCCGATGCCCTGAAGCCGGTGGTTGAAAAATACAAATCCGAGGGCAAGCCCTTTAACATGGGCATGGTCTTCCCGGTATCCACCCATAATTACGAACTGCGCTACTGGCTGGCAGCCGGTGGTATCAATCCCGGTTTCTATGCGCCTCATAAAGGCGACACTTCTGGTCAGATTGATGCCGATGCCCTGTTATCAGTGACCCCGCCACCGCAAATGCCTGCCACTATGGAAGCTGGCACCATCTACGGCTACTGCGTCGGCGAGCCATGGAATCAACAGGCGGTTTTTAAGAACATTGGCGTACCCGTCGTCACTGACTACGAAATCTGGAAAGACAACCCGGAAAAAGTCTTTGGCATCACCGAAGCCTTTGCCGAAAAGTATCCCAATACGACTATCCGTCTTACCCGTGCTCTGATTCGGGCTGCCCAATGGCTGGATGAAAACAACAATGCCAACCGCCCGGAAGCAGTAAAGATTCTTTCCCAGTCAAACTATGTGGGTGCCGACTATGAAGTCATTGCCAACAGCATGACCGGCACCTTTGAGTACGAAAAAGGCGACAAACGTCCGGTACCCGATTTCAATGTTTTCTTTCGCTATAACGCCACCTACCCCTACTACTCGGATGCCATCTGGTACCTGACCCAGATGCGCCGCTGGGGACAGATTTCAGAGGACAAGAGCGACGAGTGGTATTTTGAAACGGCGAAGAAAGTGTATCGCCCGGATATCTACGAAGCCGCAGCCAAATCACTGGTAGCAGACAAACTGGCAACGGCTCAGGATTTCCCGAACTTTGCCACTGAAGACGGTTTCCGCTCGCCCCAGACCCACTTTATTGATGGCATTGTTTACAGCGGCCTGAAGCCCAACGAGTACATCAATAAGTTTTCTATTGGCCTGAAGCAGGGTGAAACCCTTTAAAACATCCAACGGAAATGCAGGGAGCAGTCGCATTTCCATCAACCACCAGCCATGAGCGGAAACGCTATTCAATAAGGAGTCTGATCACAATGGCATCAACCACACCGGTGGCAGGTACACCCGACAGGTCAGCCATTTCGCTGTCCCTGTTACGCAGTAAACTCTTGCCTGCTCTCAAACCAGTCATTGCCCCGGTTATCGGTGTGCTGGGTTTTCTACTGCTCTGGACCATTGCCTCACAAAACATTAATACGTCGCTGGGTCAGTTTCCCAATGCAGGCAACGTGTTTGAGCAATTTAGTGCACTTTATCAGGAGCACGCTCAGGAGAGAGAAAAAGAAGAGGCTTTTTATGAGCGACAGGAAAAGCGTAATGCCGGTCGTGTTGCCAAAGACCCGTCTTATGTACCCAAAATTCGTGCCTACACCGGCAAGGAAACCTTTTTTGACCAGATCGGCACCAGTCTGATCACGGTGATGAGCGGATTTTTGCTGGCAGCCATCACTGCCATCCCCCTCGGCATCGCCGTCGGACTCAGCAAAACACTGAATGCAGCCGTTAATCCTATCATCCAGATTTTTAAGCCGGTCTCGCCGCTGGCCTGGCTGCCTCTGGTGACCATGGTCGTCAGTGCGTTGTACGCAACACCCGACCCGATGATTCCCAAGGCGTTCCTGAATTCCATGATCACTGTCACACTCTGCTGCCTGTGGCCCATGGTGATTAATACGGCCGTGGGTGTCGCATCCATTGATAATGATTTAAACAATGTCAGCAAAGTGCTGCGTCTTCCTGCACTGAAGCACGTTCAGAAAATCGTTCTGCCCGCTTCTGTACCCATGATTTTCACCGGTATGCGCCTGTCTCTCGGCGTTGCCTGGATGGTACTGATTGCTGCCGAAATGCTGGCACAGAACCCGGGGCTCGGAAAGTTTGTCTGGGATGAGTTCCAGAATGGCAGTTCACAATCCCTGAGCCGGATCATGGCGGCTGTTTTTGTCATTGGTTTTATTGGCTTTCTGCTCGACCGCTCCATGTTACAGCTGCAAAAGCTGGTTTCCTGGGACAAAAAATCACTGGCATGACTTAAAGGACTAACACCATGACTCCTATTCTCGACATCAGTCAGATCGATATGGAATTCCCTACACCCAAGGGGCCGTTTACGGCTTTGAAGGAGGTGGATCTGAAGATTAACAAAGGCGAGTTTGTCTCTCTTATCGGGCACTCGGGCTGTGGCAAATCGACAGTTCTCAATATTGTTGCCGGCTTGTATCAGGCAACCCGGGGAGGCGTCATTGTTAATGGCAAAGAGGTATTTGAACCAGGACCAGACCGCGCTGTCGTCTTCCAGAACCACTCTCTGCTTCCCTGGCTGAGTGCTTATGAAAACGTAGAGCTGGCTGTTGACCAGGTCTTTGGCAAGAAGAAATCCCGCCGGGAAAAACGGGACTGGATCGAACACAACCTGCAGCTGGTGCATATGGAACACGCCATGCACAAACGACCCGGAGAAATATCCGGTGGTATGAAACAGCGTGTTGGTATTGCACGGGCACTCGCCATGCAGCCGGATATTCTATTGATGGATGAACCCTTTGGTGCGCTGGATGCTCTTACTCGTGCCCATATGCAGGACTCATTAATGGAGATTCAGAACGAACTGAACAACACTGTGATTATGATTACTCACGATGTTGATGAAGCCGTCCTGCTGTCAGACCGTATCGTCATGATGACTAATGGACCGGCAGCCACCATTGGTGAAATTCTTGATATCAACCTTGAACGACCCAGAAACCGCCTGGAACTGGCCAGCGATCCGGAATACACACGACTGCGTTCGGAAGTTCTGAAATTCCTGTATGAAAAGCAGAGAAAGGTTGAATCCATTACGGTCAAATCCAAACCACTCAGTCCTTTGAGAAAAACGACCGAAGCCGCTTAATAGTTTCTTTTTATGAGACACAGGGAGGGAAACAACACAAGGAAAATCAGCCATTGCATACTCTTGCTGGTGAAAAGCCGCGTCCCCGGCTTTTCACCCTTTTTCCAATCAACGGCCTGTTTTACCACTCTACAGGACGAACAAAAGCCTCCTTACCCGCGTATTCCGCCATATCCCCCAGCTCTTCTTCAATACGCATCAGCTGGTTGTATTTTTCGATCCGCTCACCACGACAAGGGGCTCCGGCTTTTATATGTCCGGCTCCCAGTGCGACGGTCATATCGGCAATAAATGTATCCATGGTTTCACCGCTGCGATGAGATACAAACGCTCCCCAACCACAGCTGTGACAAAGGTGTACAGCATCAACGGTTTCTGTCAGTGTCCCAATCTGGTTCAGTTTGATCAGTGCCGAGTTGGCCACTTCCTGTTCAATGCCTCTGGCAATGTATTCAACGTTGGTGACAAAAATATCATCGCCCACTATTTCAATCCGGTCACCCAGGGCATCATTTAATTGCGGCCAGCCTTCCCAGTCATCTTCAGCCAGACCATCTTCCAGCAGGACGATAGGAAAAGCATTAACCAGTTCCCGGTAATAATCGGTCATCGCTTCAGCACTCAGGGAACGTTTTTCGGTCTGTAACTGGTATAAACCGTCTTTATAAAATTCAGACGACGCCGGATCAATACAAATACCCACATCCTTGCCAGGCTTCAGGCCGGTTTTTTCGATACCCGCAACAATCAGCTCCAACGGCTCCCTGTTAGATGACACCTGTGGTGCAAACCCGCCTTCATCCCCTACGCCAGCATGGTAGCCTTTTTCCAGCAGCACCGAGCGAAGCGCATGATAAATCTCGCTCGCCCAGCGCATCGCGTCAGTGAATGTATCGGCGCCATAGGGGGCAATCATGTATTCCTGAAAGTCTGCTCCCTGCCAACGGCTGTGAACGCCACCATTCATAACATTGAGACAGGGTACAGGCAGAAGATTTGCACTGATTCCACCGATGTACTGATAGAGAGGCAGCTGTACAGCTGCCGCTGCAGCTCTGGCGGTTGCCAGTGACACACCCAGAATGGCATTGGCACCCAGTCTTGATTTGTCCCGCGTGCCATCCAGCTGGATCAGTTGATTATCAATCCATGACTGATCCCGAACATTGGCACCATAAAAATGCTCACTGATTTCTGTGTTAATCCCTTCAACAGCCTGGTGCACCCCTTTGCCGGAATACCGCCCTTCTTCATTGTCTCTCAGCTCAACAGCTTCCCGGGAGCCGGTGCTGGCACCTGATGGAACGGAAGCTCTTGCCGTTATGCCATTGATCAGACTGCACTCCACCTCAACGGCGGGGTTTCCTCTGGAATCTAAAATTTCACGGGCATGCAGGCCGTTAATTTCGAAATCCATGGGCGTTACCTCCACATAGAGAGAGGTAAATATAGAATGGGCTACCCGCAATTGGTAAATAAATTATGGTTTAACCTTATAGACAAAACACCGCAAAAAACCACAAAACAACGGCTAACAGAATCAGAAAACTTCGAAAAAAACACAAATTCACAGCTCAAATTTCGGCAATTGCACAATTGTTTCGTTTCGCGCTATGATGCCCGCTCATTTTTGTTGGACGACATATACCGTATGTTGTCCGGCATGATTTTTGTCGGGAAGTGATTGCCCGGCCATAAAAGCAATTAAGCCTGAGAATAAAAATACTTATCCGAAGGTTTAATTGAAACAGGTTGTCACCATCAACCTGCCCGTACGCTGTTATCCCATACCCGATAACCGTCGTACACCTGCCAAAAGGATCTCTGGAAGACTATTTCAGTACAGCACGATTGGCAGGCATCACAATGAACAAAAACTGTTGGAGTGGATAATGTCGTACAATTCCGAAGTACTACCAACAGGCAATGCAGATAATCTTAATAACAAGCGCAGTGCCTTTTCCCGTTTCCTGGCCGCCGTTGAATGGCTGGGCAACCTGTTACCTCACCCGATCACCCTGTTTGCCCTGTTTGCGGTAGGCATCGTGGTGCTCAGTGGCATTGCTTCCTGGGCAGGGCTGAGTGTGATTGACCCCCGTCCCGTAGGTGCGCCCGGTCGTGCCGCCAGTGGCGTTATTGAAGTCGTCAACCTGCTCAGTGCCGATGGTCTGCGCATGATTGTCAGCAATCTGGTGCGTAACTTCACCGGTTTTGCACCGCTGGGTACAGTACTCGTAGCCCTTCTGGGTGTAGGTATTGCTGAAAATTCCGGCCTGCTCAGTGCTGCTGTGCGTTCGCTGGTGATGAAGGCTTCCCGCCATACGGTCACTATGATTGTGGTGTTTGCCGGTGTTATTTCCAACACGGCTGCCGAACTGGGCTATGTGGTACTGATTCCACTGTCTGCCATGATCTTTCATTCGCTTGGACGTCACCCGATTGCCGGTCTGGCAGCTGCGTTTGCCGGTGTGTCTGGTGGTTACAGTGCCAACCTGTTGATTGGTACCGTTGACCCGCTGTTGTCCGGTATTACCGAAGCCGCGGCTCAGATCATCGACCCGACCTATGCCGTTGGCCCGGAAGTGAACTGGTACTTTATGATGCTGAGTACCTTTATGATCACCTTCGTAGGCTCCTGGGTCACCACCAAGATCGTTGAACCACAACTGGGTGAGTACAACAGCGACGAAGCCAGCATTGATCTGTCTGAAGAAAAGATGGAAGAAATCACCGCTGTTGAAAAGCGCGGCCTGAAACTGGCGGGTCTGTCGCTTGTGATTCTGACCGCACTGATTGCCATGACCGTTGTACCTGAGTCCGGCATTCTGCGTCATCCGGAAACCGGAGCCATTGCCGGTTCACCGTTCCTGCGTGGCATCGTTGCCATGATCCTGATTTTCTTTGCCGTACCCGGTATTGTTTACGGTAAGGTGGTGGGCACCATCAAGAATGACCGCGACGTTATTGATTGCATGTCCAAGAGTATGAGTACCATGGGCATGTACATTGTGCTGGTATTCTTTGCAGCACAGTTTGTCGCCTACTTCAGTATGACCAACTTCGGTACAATCTTTGCGGTACTGGGCGCAGAGTTCCTGCAGAGCATTGGTCTGACCGGTCCACTGCTGTTCCTGTTCTTTATCCTGATGTGTGGCTTCGTTAACCTGATGATTGGCTCTGCGTCTGCCCAGTGGGCAGTCACAGCACCGATCTTTGTACCGATGCTGATGCTGGTCGGTTATGCACCGGAAGTAATTCAGGCGGCCTATCGTATTGGTGACTCGGTGACCAATATCATCACTCCTATGATGAGTTACTTTGGCCTGATCGTTTCCTTTGCTACTCGCTACAAGAAAGACCTGGGTATTGGCACACTGATTTCCGTGATGCTGCCGTACTCTCTGTTCTTCCTGCTGGGCTGGAGCCTGCTGTTCTTTATGTGGGTATTTGGTCTGGATATGCCGGTTGGGCCAGGGGCTGCAACTTTTTATAGTGCTGGCTGACTATACGGGCACTGTCAACCAAAGTACTACGGTTGACAGTGCAAGACATGGAGCCAATACTCCTCTTTATAAATTTATAAATCGGTGGACGATCCCATATTATCCACTACCCATTCAACTCCACTAGGTTCATACTGAACTTCATTATTTACATCAGACAACTCGGTAGCATTTTTCCCGGCATTCTCTTCATCAGGAGGTGTTTTTGAAGGGTCATTTTTTGACTTTTCAATAGGCTCTTGCTCACCAGGCTCGCTGCTCTCCTTTTCATCCTGCTTACTTGTTTTATCCCGGGAGATGGAAAAAGTCAGTTCATCTTCTTCATCTTCTTCTTCTTCATCTTCTTCATCTTCTTCAGCTGAAGCTAAAGGTACATTACCCGAACCGGAAACTTGCTCACCAGGCTCGCTGCTCTCCTTTTCATCCTGCTTACTTATTAGGGAGATCAAAAAACTCAGTTCATGCTCTTCAGCGTTGCCTTCAACTTGAAAGCTCTGGAGTTGGTCTGAATCATTTATGGTAAGCGAACCATGGACAGAGACTTGCAGTTCCGATTCTTCATTTTCAAGCGTCAGATACCCAGAAAAGCTAAATTGATCTGTTTCAGTTTCAAATGCAAAAAAATTACTCAGGATGCCATTAGTTTGATAAACCTCGCCGAATGACACAGTAGCGAATGGCAACATTACCGAGGGCGTAGTCTGATGACCAGTTTGGGTGACCTCTTTCAGTAGCTCATGGGTTAAAAGTTTAAACGGCTGAACTTTTCCACTATTACTTTTAGCTTTTCCTACTTTCCGCTCACTGTTTAACAAAACTGTCTTCAACACGGAAGATTTGGAAGAACTTGAGCTTTTATCATCTGGTAACTGCTCATTATCTACTGGCAAATTTTCATTTTCAGCCTTTTGTACAAGGGTTTCATTGGGCTGTAGAGGAGCTTGCTCTGAATCTGCCAGTGAATCTTGAGCAGTTACTTCATCTGTTTCATCTGTTTCATCTGTTTCATCTGTTTCATCTTTATTATCATCTGCTCCATGTTCAAATGAGGCTAAAACAGGTCCTTCCTCGGAGCTCCCAACCCACGCCGAAGATTCAGATTTTTCATGATCCTTTCCTTTGACAGTGCATGTAATCGTATAACGATTGACTTTATTAAATTCATACCATGGTTGTGCTTGTAAATTAAGAGTCATCACTGCCAGTGCCAAAAACAAGGTTTGCTGCAAGATTAACTTAAACGCTCTCACTACCGAGTACCTTATATCAATAGAAAAAATGCTACATTCAGTTAAAGAACTATAGTCAATATTTTGAAAATGCGAAGGTTTAGTCTTTTCCAATATAAAATGAGCCTAAATAACCCTTACACTGTCGTGTATTGTTCTATGTCTGTTCAAATCAGTATCCAACCATCCACACCCTGCGTATGATGCTATCTCTTTAACACAAATCCTGAAACCCTTGCGGCACAAGCTCTGTAGGAATAACTACAACAGTCGTATAACGAGTCGGTCAAGTTTTCATAGTCTCCATTTATCAAGGGTTTCAGGACGGTCGCCCTGTCATAAATTGTCAGAAGGTTAAATATTCAATATTTGTGTTAAAGAGATAGCGTATGATGGAACATCAACAGTACCTGTCGACGTTGCTCGTGGTTACGAGACGAAGAACAAGGCACTTTACTGGTTTACCCGTGATCTGAGACTCTCCGATAACCCTTCACTGCTAAAGGCAGCGGCAGATTCAAGGCAGCTGCTCTGTGTCTATTGTGTTGATCCGGCGTGGTTTGTTGCCGGTCGCTACGGACTAATACCAATTCCACCTTACAAGTAACTCACTCCACAAGCCTTGTTGTCACTGGATTTATATTTTTGATAATAAAGTACAAGAAAGGGCTTATTGGAACGTTAGTTACTCATAGATGTTTGGCCGCGTTCGGCCTGGGGCGCTTCTAAACATGAATTGCGCAGCCATTCATGTTTAGAAAGGGGAATTGGTATAACATACCACTGGCAGGTTTTGTTCCTGTCAGTGGTACTAACAGGTTCGTCATACCAGCTTCCCAAAGGACTCTGTAGGATAGGCACCAGTTAAGGAAAAACCCCATGGAAGGAGTACATCATGGCACTATCCATTAATCTGGAAGACCACTACAACTACACACTGGTAGAAATCGAAGGCAAGGTCGATGCGATGTCAGCAAAGATGCTTGATCGCGCACTGGAATCAGCCACATTTGACGGTAACAGACATCTGGTTCTGGACTGCTCACACCTGTCGAGCATCAGCTCGGAAGGACTGAGAGTCTTGATGAATGCCAGAACCCAGTTGGCACGGTTTCACAGCCTGACACTATGCAACGTATCTTCAGCCGTTGCTTCCCTGTTCAAACTGTGCGGTATTACCCGCTACATTCCACTGGTCAAAGGTGTTGATGAGGCTGAAGCTCTGCTTTATGCGCACGATGCAGCACTGGGCAAAATTTAACTTATATTTGGCTTATAAAAAAACTCCCCACCAGCAATCTGGCAGGGAGTTTCCAACACTCTGACAATTCTGCTTTCTTAGAAGAAGAAAGACACTGCCAGCAGCAGAACCATACCAAACATCATGGCAGGACGCTGGAACAGGTTCGCTTCTTTCAGCTCAGAACCTTTAATCACAGGAATAACAGTCGCCAGAGCCGCTACCGGGCCACCGGTCAGGTAGTACTGCATCACCGCGCCACCACCGGCAGCCATTACCGCCAGACCCAGCGGGCTTGCTTCAGGAACAGCGGTCATTACTGCCTGCAGGAACGGAATAGAGATAGCAGCAGACGCACCGTTAGACTGGGTAATAAACGACGCAATACCTGCCACAATCAGCATGCTCTGCAAAGGTGCAACCGTCAGCATTGGGCGGAACAGGTTGGCAATAGAGTCAGCCATACCGATGTTGTTGATCACGGAAGACATGAACAGGAAGCCAATAGTTGCTACCAGAGGCGTTGCAATACGACCCACGCCGTTCAGCATGAACTGCTCAGCCTTGGAGAAGCAGGTAGCACTCAGGAACATGGTCACGATGCTACTCAGCACACCAACCACAAAGATCGGGTAACCCATTACGAAACCAACCATCAGCACCAGGAATGGCATCATGGTTTTCCAGAACGCGTAGTTGTGCTCACTGCTTTCAAACTCTTTAGCAATCGCATTCACTTCTTCATCCGTCATAGGACCGTTTTTCGCGGTTTCCTTACGCAGACGCATAAAACTGAAAGCAAAAATTGCCAAAGAAATCAGCACACCGTAAACGTTGATCATACCGAAGCCGATACCGGTAATCGCAACAACAGCAACCTGAGTCGGGTGAGTGAAACCACCGAAGTTACCCAGATGACCCGCATGAGCGTGAACACCGGCAGACTTGGAAGGGTTAACACCCAGCTTGGAGCTGGCAGCACCAGTCAGTACAGCGGTAATGGCAGGCTGGGTAAAACCGGTCAGCATACCGATGAAACCTGCAGCCACACCACCAGCAGTGGCAACACCGGCACCGCCACCCAGACGACGACCGACTTTAATGATGTTACGGATGATCACATCCAGGAAACCTACACGTTCCATTACACCAATAAACATCAGTACACCCGCCATATCGGCGATAACCGGATTCAGACCACCGTTAATCAGAGAGGTTACCGAGGGGCCTTCGCCACCGGTCATTGGGAAACCGGCAATCATGGCTGTGATAAAAGAACCGACAATAGCGGTCAGGTAAAGAGGAGTACGGCCGGATATCATTAATAATAATGTTATCCCCATGACAATTTGAGCGATCAGCATAACTACTTAATATAATAACTATAAGAGAGGGAGCCGCGACTATACGCAAACCGTAACTAACAATTTTTGATCAATATCAAATATGTTAACTATTAGGCAGAAACTGCATTCAATCTATTGATATCAACCATTAAGTTTCGATTTATTCTCAAGAATAAGCACAAAACGAACAAAGAACGAACTACAGATAACAACAAATTAACAGCGGCGTACTATTAAGAAAATATACCTACTATTGACTGCATGATTTTTAGCCTTTTGTTGTTACCGCATGTTTTGGTGCAACAAGGAAACGAATCTTTTCCAGATCTTATTCCCGCCTGATTAATGAAGGTGATAACAGACAGGCTGATCACTATTTACCCATCAAAAACTCACATTCAACCAGAGGCTTAGTCAGGTGCAGTGTCTGAAAACCTAATACTTCTGCACCGAGAATATGCTGCCTGGAATCATCGATAAAAAGGGTTTCTTCGGGTTTTAAGGCGTTCTCGTCCAGTACTAATTGAAATATCTCTTTATCAGGCTTACGCATACCAAGCTCGTGGGAGTAATAGACCCGTTCAAAAACGGACTCGAAGGCCGCTACACTTCCCAAGTCCCTGAGAATACCTTCATTAACACGGTCAATATAGATTTTATTGGTATTGCTTAATAGAAAAACTCTGCGGTTTTCAACCACGTCTTTGATCAGTTCAAGAGCCTCAGGAATCAACGGCCCTAATAAAGCATTCCAGGCATTATCGAGGCTTTCATCACTCAGCGTTTGACGCTCGCAAAGCGCCCGAAGGCCGTCACGAAACTCAGCAACACTCAGAAGACCAGTTTCTATCCCGTTAAACAACTCGGACTGTTCAGCCTGTGAAAAACCGGCATGATCGCCCCTTTTCATCAGAGACCCAAGGGCTTTCTCTGTCTTGCTATAATCGATTTCGAGAATGACCCCTCCAAAATCAAAGATAACATTTTTAACATTTCTATAGCCTTCCAATTCGCGCCTCCGCCATAGTTTTGAATGATGCAAAACACACTGATGAAACCAAATTCCAAAAGCTGCCCCGTAGCCTCAGAAGCTATAAAGGAGTTATTGAGGAGCGATAAAAAGCACTCTACCGGATTGATTATGCCTGCGTAAAAGCCAATAAAATGTAGCCTATGTTCACTTTCTCTTCCAATAGAAAATGAACCTGTAAATTGTGAACAATTGTTCATGGTGAAGCCATGAACATCATCATGAGCACTGGCTTACAGAAGCTCCTTCAACCGATACCAGAGCATCCCTAATGCGAGCAATTCCGACCGGAAGTATTTGCCCTCGGGGAACCGCCGGTGGTGAATACCCGCAAACACATCAAATCGTTCCGCCTGTCCACTGATCACTTCTGCCAGCACATGTCCGGCCATATGGGTGGCGTTAACACCGTGTCCGGCATAAGCCTGAGCGTAATAAACAGAAGAATTCAGTCGTCCAATCTGTGGCATTCGGTTAGCACCGATACCGAGATGTCCACCCCACTCAAAATCAATGGCAACCTCGTTTAACTGTGGAAAAACATCCAGCATTTTCGGACGCATAGCCGCCGTAATATCCTGAGGATCACGGCCCGAATAATTGCAACGGCCTCCAAACAACAAACGACGGTCAGCCGATAACCGGTAATAATCCAGTGCAACCGCTGCATCGCAAATGGCCATGTCTTCAGGAATGATTTGCTGGCAGACTTCTTCAGATAAGGGTTCTGTAGCAATAATATAGCTTCCGGCTGGCAACACTTTCGCACTGATCTCTGGTTCCAGATCTCCCAGATAGGCATTGCCTGCCAACACCAGAAAATCACAGGTAACCGAGCCATGATCCGTTTTTACCACGGGTCGGCTAGTTTTCTGGATCTCTGTCACCACCGAGTATTCAAAAAAGCGGGTTCCCTGCTGCTCTGCCACTTCCGCCTCGCCCAGCAAAAGGTTTAATGGATGTAAGTGCCCACTTCCAGCGTCGTATAAACCTCCCACATAACGCTCAGTGCCTACGTAGTTCTGAATAGACTCTGCACTCACCATTTCTATCTCGTGAGGGTATTGCAGTGCTTTCAGTTGTTCATAATCTTCCTCAAAGTCGCGGTAATGCTTCCGGTTCAGGGCCACATCCATATAACCCATTTTCAGATCACACTGGATGTCGTGTCTGGCAATCCGGTCTCGAACCAGTTGAACGGATTCAAACCCCATGTGCTGAATAGCCCTGACACCGTCAGTACCTATCTGGTTATGAAACTGTTCAGGGTCTTCACCAATCCCCCGAATCAGCTGACCACCATTTCGGCCACTGGCTCCCCAGCCGAGTTTGCGAGCTTCCAGAACGATAACGCTGAAACCTTTGGCAGACAGTTCCAGCGCGGTAGATACGCCAGTGAAACCACCGCCCACAATACAAACGTCAGCCGTCTGTGAACCTTCCAGCTGAGGATACGCAGTTTCCCGATTGGCACTGGCCGCATAGTATGAAGCCGCATGATTCGACGAGTGAAGGGAGGCTTTTGCAGTCATAGTGTTCAGCTTTTTTATTATTGTTAGCGGAGTTGAATGACAGGTGCCCCATTTAAGCGACACCCGTTAAATAGTCAGGACAAGGCCACCCAGGTGGTTTTCAGTTCGGTGTATTTATCAAAGGCATGCAACGACTTGTCACGACCATTACCGGACTGTTTAAAGCCACCAAAAGGCACCGTCATATCCCCACCATGGTAATTGTTAACAAACACGGAACCGGCACGAAGCCTTTTTGAGACACGATGCGCCCTGCCCAGATTATCCGTCCATAGTGCAGCGGCAAGACCATAAATTGTATCGTTGGCAATCTGCACCGCTTCTTCTTCGGTATCAAAGGCAATGGCTGACAGAACCGGCCCAAAAATCTCTTCACGGGCAATAGCCATGGTGTTATCAACCCCTTCAAACACCGTTGGCTCGATATAGAAGCCACCGGTTTCCTGCATCACCTGCCTGCCACCAAAGGTCAGTCTTGCGCCGCCTTGCTTGCCTGATTCGATGTAATCCAGAACCCTTGTCGTCTGAATCTGATCAACGATAGCACCGGAAGAGGTTTGAGGATCAAGGGGATGCCCAGGGTGCCAGTCGTGCATATAATGCTTCACGAGTTCCATGAATTCATCATAAATAGAACGCTCAACCAATAAGCGTGAAGCCGCTGTACAGACCTCACCCTGGTTATAGCCAATCGCCATGGCTGCAACGCTGGCAGCTTTATCCAGATTTTCACAATCAGCAAAGACAATCTGCGGGCTTTTACCACCGGCTTCCAGCCAGACCCGTTTCATATTCGATTCACCGGCATAGACCTGTAACTGTTTGGCCACTGCCGTTGATCCGGTAAACGCAATGCAGTCCACATCATTATGCAGAGCCAGCGCCTTGCCAGCGGTATGACCAAACCCCGGTAACACCTGAAGAACCCCTTTGGGCAGTCCCGCCTGTTCAGCCAGCTCAGCAATGCGAATAGCGGTTAACGGGGATTTCTCGGAAGGTTTGAGGATAACGCTGTTACCGGCAGCCAGAGCCGGCCCCAGTTTCCAGCAGGCCATGTTCAGCGGAAAATTCCACGGCACCACGGCTGCGACCACACCCACAGGTTCGCGAGTGACCAGGCCCAGTACATCGTTTTCAGTCGGTGCCACCTCGTCGTACAATTTATCAATGGCTTCCGCACACCACCGAATACTGTTAACACTACCGGTAATGTCGTCATTCAATGATTCGGAAATGGGTTTACCCATATCCAGCGTTTCCAGCAGAGCCAGCTCTTGTGCATTTTCTTCCATCAAAGCAGCAAAAGCCTGCAAGGTTTTCTTACGCCTGACCGGAGACAACTCTGACCACTCTCCCGATTCAAAAGTATTGCGGGCGACACTTACAGCTTTATTGACGTCTGCAGAGTCACAACTGGCGATACTGGCCAGATGACGTCCATCCACCGGAGACTGACAGTCGAAAGTTTCACCTGACTCTGCATCGGTATATTTGCCATTAATCCATGCCTTGCCATTAATCGAGAGGCTGGCTGCCATGGTTTCCCATTCGGAACGAGTCAAATTGCTCATGTCACCTCCGGTAACAAACGTTAAAACTTGTCACTCTTGCTCAGCGAACGCGTTCAATATTGTGAACACTAAATCAGAATCAGGTCTTGATTCAATGACCAATGTTTGAAATATTCTACGAATCGTTCGAAATAACATAGCAGCTGTGATTAAGTTCACAGATGCTCTGAATGCCTGAAAATCAAAATAATAAAGGTATGCCAATGTCCGAGTTCACGCTGGCCAACCCTATTTTCAATAAAAGTGAAGATCAGCAAGCTTCTCTGTCCGCATTCTGGATGCCATTTACAGCAAACCGCCAATTTAAGTCTTCCCCCAAAATGCTGACCACTGCAAAAGGCATGTAATTTTACAAACGACAAAGGTCAGCAGATTCTCGACGATTGCGCAGGCCTCTGGTGTGTCAATGCGGGTCACGGGCGGGAGGCTATTTCAGAAGCCGTTGCCCGTCAGGTCAGTCAGCTGGATTACGCGCCGCCCTTTCAGATGGGGCAGCTGGCCTTTGAGTTTGCCGAGCGCCTGATCCAGCACACTCCCGGTCACCTTAACCATGTGTTCTGAATCGGTCGAAACTGCGTTAAAAATTGCCCTGAATTACCACCGTCTTAAAGGTCAGGGCACACGACAGAAACTGATTGGTCGTGAACGGGGTTATCACGGCGTGAATTTCGGCGGAATTTCCGTGGGCGGTATTCCAAACAATCGCAAAGCCTTTGGTTCAGGACTGCCAGGCACAGACCACCTGCCACACACTCTGAATATTGATCTGAACGCTTTCAGCCGTGGCTTACCTGAACAGGGTGTAGAACTCGCTGAAGCTTTGGAGCAGATCATTACCCTGCACGACGCCTCCAATATAGCCGCAATGATTGTCGAACCGGTGGCAGGTTCCGGTGGTGTGATTATGCCCCCGGTGGGCTACCTGCAAAAGCTTCGTGAGATCACCCGCCAACACAATATCCTGCTGATTTTTGATGAAGTCATTACCGGCTTTGGCCGTGTTGGCGAAGCCTTTGCTGCCAACCGCTGGGGCATTGAGCCGGATATTATGACTACTGCCAAAGGGCTGACCAATGGTGCCATCCCCATGGGTGCCGTGTTTGTCAGTGAAGAAATACACGACACTTTTATGACCGGTTCTGAAGCTGCCATTGAACTGTTCCACGGTTACACCTATTCCGGCCATCCTGTCGCCTGTGCCGCCGGACTGGCAACGCTGGACATCTATGAACAGGAAGGTTTGTTCCAGCGCACTTTAGCCATGTAGTCCAGCTTTGAAACCGGACTGCACAGCCTCAAAGGCTTACCCGGCGTCATTGATATTCGCAATACCGGGCTCATCGGTGCCATCGAATTACAACCGTTGTCAGGACAACCCGGTGAGCGCGGAAGAAGGGTATTTCAATACTGTTATGAGCAGGGTGTACTGGTGCGCTGGACAGGCGACATTATCGCCATGTCGCCACCACTGATCATTGAACAGGAACACATAAACCAACTGGTGAATACCTTGAAAGCCGGAATACAGCTGGCTTTTAAAAATGAAAAATAACAATAGCATTCAAACCGAGTTCACTATGAAAAAACTGGCGGCCTGGTTAAAAGAACACAACATCACCGAGGTTGAAGCCGTTATCTCCGATTTCACCGGCATCGCCCGGGGCAAAATCATGCCCAGCAGTAAATTTCTGGCTGAAGCGGGTATTCGCTTACCTGAAAGTGTACTGATTCAGGAGGTCACCGGCGATTATGTAGACGACAGCGTTTACGATGACCTGATCAGTAACACAGAAATGGATATGGTACTGAAACCGGATCAGAACGCTATTCATAGGGTTACATGGGCTTTGGAAGCAACAGCACTGGTGATCCACGACTGTTACAGCAAAGAAGGCGAGCCGGTTGAGATGGCTCCCCGCAACCTCTTAAAAAAAGTGCTGGCACTCTACAGCGAAAAGGGCTGGACTCCGGTGGTTGCCCCGGAGCTGGAATTCTACCTGACCCGCACCAGTGATAATCCTGATTACCCGTTGCAGCCCCCTGTCGGACGTTCCGGTCGGCCTGAATCCGGACGACAGTCGTACAGTATTGATGCCGCTAATGAGTACGACCCTCTGTTTGAAGATGTCTATGACTGGTGCGAAGCTCAGGGACTCGACATTGACACCCTGATTCATGAAGAAGGCGCGGCCCAGATGGAAATCAACTTCCGTCACGGTGATGCGCTGTCTCTGGCTGATCAGGTGTTTATTTTCAAAAGAACCGTACGGGAAGCTGCCCTGAAGCATGGTATCAATGCCACCTTTATTGCAAAGCCCATCAGCCACCAGCCCGGCAGTTCCATGCACCTGCATCAAAGCATTCTGGATGATAAAGGCAACAATATTTTCACGCTGCGTAATGGCAACGACAGCAAAATGCTGCACCACTATGTAGGAGGCTTGCAGAAATACCTGCTGGAAGCCATGCCACTGTTTGCCCCGAATGTTAACTCCTACCGACGTTTTCTGTCGTACACCTCGGCACCGGTTAATCTGGCCTGGGGCATTGATAACCGCACCGCAGGTTTGCGGATACCGGACTCTACCCCGGAAAACCGACGCATAGAAAACCGCATTGCCGGAGCCGATGTGAACCCGTATCTGGCCTTTGTCGGGTCATTACTGTGCGGCTATCTGGGCATGGTAGAGGAGATCGAACCCAGTCGTATGATTACCGGCAGTGCTTACGACGAATCCAGTATTGAGCGACTGCCACTCAATCTTGAAGAAGCCCTGGAACGCATGGAAAACAGTGACATCATGAAACAGGCGCTGGGCAGTCAGTTTGTTAAAGCCTTTGTTGAAGTCAAGCGGGCGGAACATCAGAACTTTAAGCAGGTTATCAGTTCCTGGGAACGGGAATATCTGCAGCTAACCGTTTAATGGAGGAGGAAGCATCATGCAAGAGCTTAAACAACCTGAAACCTGTCGCTTCAGGCAGAGAACCGAAGCGTTGCAGACCAGCAACCACAAGCATCACCTGCACCCCTTCTCCGATAATGGTGCGCTGACGCAGGAAGGTGCCAGAGTCATAGAAAAAGCACAGGGTGTTTATCTTTACGACAGTCATGGCAACAAGATTCTTGATGGCATGGCAGGGCTGTGGTGCGTCAATATCGGCTACGGCAGGCAAGAACTGGTGGACGCAGCCAGCGCACAGATGCAACAGCTTCCGTACTACAACACGTTCTTTAAAACCACGCACCCGCCTGTTATAAAGCTGGCGGAGAAGCTGGCGGAGATTACACCAGAGCCTTTGAATCACGACTTTTTTACCGGCTCCGGTTCCGAGTGCAACGACACGGTACTGAGAATGGTGCGCCATTACTGGGCAGCCAAAGGCCAACCCGACAAACAGATCATTATCAGTCGGGATAATGCCTACCACGGCTCTACGGTAGCGGGTGCCAGTCTGGGTGGCATGAAACCCATGCACAAACAGGGGCAACTGCCTATTCCCGGCATTGTGCATATTCAACAGCCTTACTGGTATGGAGAAGGTGGCGACCTGTCGGCTGATGAGTTTGGCCTTCAGGCTGCACAAGCTCTTGAGGAACAGATTCAATCACTGGGTGAAGACCGGGTGGCAGCCTTTATTGCAGAACCCATTCAGGGTGCCGGTGGCGTGATTATGCCAGACACCTACTGGCCTGAAGTCAAAAAAGTCCTCGATAAATACGACATTCTTCTGGTGATGGATGAACCTAAATTCAGCAGTTGAGCGATTACCCACCGCGCTCTAAGAGAGCAATGCCAGCTACTATCCTGCTAAACCTTGCTTTCGCTTAACTTGAGTTAATAAGCTGGACAGGCGTAATAATTTCACCTTTTGTTAAAAATTTCGACACAGCCCTCGTTAATATTCGGCACCAGATATCAATTGGAGTCAACTGCGCTGCAGTCTTCTTAATGGCATCAAAAAATACACAGAGATCTTCCTGCATTGTTTGGATCTTTTTTATCAAATTATGCTGACTGGTAATCGTTATTTTTTTCTTACGCCCACTCTCTGTTAACTTGCCAATAGCACTCATCAATAATGGCCTGCTGGTTATTGCTTCTTTATGCGAATCAGGATTGCTCAGTCTTACAAACAAAGTCCACCAGTTATATGCCAGTGCAACCATCCTTGATAGAATACGACATCGCTTTATATCCTTGGTTGTGTAACCTCCCCATCCCCAGTGATTTTTGATTTCATCAAAATTATTTTCACAGTCAGCTCTGTCTCTGTAATGATCTATGATGGATACAACGTCATTATCAAGACTGGTCACTAATACTGAGTACTCAAAGAGTTTGATGTTTTCAGGGTCTGAGATAAAAGCGATTTCTTTTTGCTTCTTATTATTCTCTTTCTCCAGCAACAGAGAATCACCTGATAATCTTCTTCGAACAATAATGATTCGTCTTGATTTCTCCCAACCACCTAGTTTTAATTCTGACTCCTTGCCTTCCCAATATCTGTTGTAGCGAACCCATCCCCCGCTACAGTGCGCATGGTATATGGACTTTTTGACGTTGGCTGTCTTCTTTACTTTGAATAGATAACCACAATTTGCTTGTTCGAGTTCTGACATCACTCTGTCACTGCCCCAGTCACAATCACCTCGAACAAATTCAGGCCAACACTCTTTTGGTAGACGGTTTAATAGATTTATTAAACCGGGCAATGAATGCTTACTGTTTCCTTTATCACCGGGCTGAACTTCAACATCAAGAACCAGCTTTAAATTAGCCATCATGTAAGAATGATAAGTATGTGAAGGACGCCCTTTCTTATGAGGGTTATAACCTGTTTCTGCTCCTTCCTGACTTCCGTAAATGGTTTTTATCGTAACGTCGACATCTAATATCCATGGTAACTTTAATAAGGGTTCATAGCATTCCTGCAAATGATGCTGCATCCATTCAACACCTTCTTTCTCATCTATTTTGAGTAAACCCCGACGAGCAGAATCATCACTGACTACCTTTGTCATACCCAGTAATTTGGGATTCACTCCATCCCGGTTAACGTTCCAATATGAGCATAACGTTTGTGACCTGAGAGTATTGAGAGAAAAAGGGAACCTATTACATTAACTTTTTCAGGTGCGTTATTGCTTTTGTAAGTTAAAGGGCAATCTTCAACCCATGGTTCAAATCTACAACCTGTTTTTAAAAACTGAATAAAAAAGGGTAACTGCCCCATTGGTGCGACTGATGCGCCAGGTTCCCACTCAACATGGATTTTTCCCTCAAACGTGTCCACTTCAAGAGAGGTCGTTGAGCACTTTTTGCTGAGTTCTTTAAGTTCACCTTTTGGGTGAACAGATTTTGGTGGAAAAATCATCTGTATCCCTCTTCGCAGATGGGGTTACAGTTTAGTCGGGATTCTCAAGTGATGAATTTAGGATGAAGTCATTTGCGGCTTTGGTCGAACTGGACAGTGGTTTGGCAGTAATTATTATGACCTGCAACCCGACCTGATGAGTCTGGCGAAAGGCATCACCTCCGGTTATCTGCCGCTGGGTGCAGTGATGGTCAGTGACAAGGTGGCTGAAGTGATTAAAACCAGTGGCGAGTTTAACCATGGTTTCACTTACTCCGGTCACCCAACCGCTGCAGCCGTTGCACTGGCCAACATAGAAATACTGCAGAAAGAAGCCATTATCGAACAGGCCGGAACCATCACAGGCCCATACCTGCAACAACGCTGGTCAGAGCTGGCAGCATATCCTCTGGTGGGTGAAACCCGTGGCGCAGGTATGGTCGCAGCGCTGGAAATCACCAATGACAAGAGCCGCCGAACACGCTTTGACGATAAAGGCACAGCCGGTACCCTGTGTCGGGATTTCTGTTTTAACAATGGTCTGGTGATGCGTGCAGTAGGCGACACCATGATTATTTCACCTCCACTGGTGATCTCGGAACAGGAAATTGATGAACTGATTGAAAAGGCATGGAAAAGTCTTGATCAGACCGCCAAAGCTTTAACGTAAAGATATTTTTGAAAACGCAGCAGAAATAACGATAAAAACAGGAACCATAAAAATGATAAAAAAACTCCTAACCCACAGCCTTATGGCAAGTACGCTGGCATTGTCTTCCCTGACCATGGCGAATGACAAAACCCTGAATATCTACAACTGGTCGGATTATATTGCCGAAGACACCATTGCCAATTTCGAGAAGAAAACCGGCATCAAGGTTCGATACGATGTCTTTGACAGCAATGAAGTATTGGAGGCAAAGCTACTCTCCGGAAAGACCGGATACGATATTGTGGTACCGTCAGCAATGTTTATGGCCAGACAGATACAGGCGGGTGTTTTCGCACCACTGGAAAAGGACAAACTCGAAGGCTGGAAGAATCTGGACAACAACCTGCTGAAACGACTGGAAATCTACGACAACAATAATGACCATGCCTTTCCCTATCTCTGGGGAACAACCGGCATTGGCTACAACCCTGATCTGGTTAAAAAGCATCTTGGCTCTGCAGCGCCACTGGACAGCTGGGACCTGCTATTTAAAGAAGAAAACATTAGCAAACTCAGCCAGTGTGGCGTAGCGGTTCTGAATGCTCCGACAGAAGTCATACCCGCTGCCCTGCAATATCTGGGACTCGATCCAAACTCGAAAAAGAAAGGCGACTACGCGAAGGCCGAACAGCTGCTGCAAACCATTCGACCACATATCACTTATTTCCACTCTTCCAAATTTATCAGTGATCTGGCCAATGGGGATGTTTGTGTAGCCCTTGGCTGGTCTGGCGATATTCTTCAGGCCAGTGACCGTGCCGCAGAAGCAGACAATGGCATTACGGTTGAATACGTGATTCCAAAAGAAGGCGCTGGTATGTGGTTTGACATGCTGGCGATTCCCAAAGATGCAGAAAACGTTGAAGAAGCTTATGCCTTCCTGAACTATCTGCTGGAGCCGGAAGTGATGGCAGAAATCTCCAACTATGTCTCTTACGCCAGTGGCAACAGTGCCGCGGTCAGTTTATTGGATGATGGAATTGTTCAACATCCCGGCATTTACCCTTCTCGGGAAGCGGAAGAAAACCTTTACGTTTTTGAGGTTTTACCTCCCAAAATTAACCGGCTGGTAAACCGCACCTTTACCAAGGTGACCACCGGACAATAAACGTCAATCTGCGGCTATCGCCAATGGAAATAGCCGCATAAGCAACAGAACAATAATTATAATCGGTTGTAAGATCATGTCCGAACCCAGCACCAATATCCTTGAAATCAGGGAAGTCGCCAAACAGTTTGATGGCGTCACCGCCGTTGATCATGTCTCACTGGATATCAGACGGGGAGAAATATTTGCCTTGCTAGGTGCCTCCGGTTCGGGCAAATCAACCCTGCTACGCATGCTGACAGGGTTTGAATCACTCACGTCCGGACAGATTTTACTGGATGGTCAGGATATTACCGACCTTCCGCCATACAAACGCCCCATCAATATGATGTTCCAGTCGTATGCCCTGTTTCCTCATATGACCGTTGAACAGAATATAGCCTTTGGCCTGAAACAGGACCGGCTCGCAAAAACCGAAATCAGGGACAGGGTTGAAGCCATGCTGAAGCTGGTAGACATGAGTCGTTTTGCCCGACGCAAACCTCACCAGCTGTCAGGCGGTCAGCGACAACGTGTCGCCCTGGCCCGCAGCCTTGCCAAACGCCCGCAATTGCTATTGCTCGATGAACCCATGGGGGCTTTGGACAAACAGTTACGAACCCGCATGCAGCTGGAACTGGTGGATATTATCGAACAGGTCGGCGTCACCTGTCTGATGGTGACCCATGATCAGGAAGAAGCCATGACCATGGCGGACCGGATTGGCATTATGGATCATGGCTGGATTGTCCAGACCGGCTCGCCCGTGGATATCTATGAAAGCCCTAACAGTCGAATGACTGCTGAGTTTATTGGCTCGGTAAACCTGTTCGAAGGCGAGATTACCGAAGACGAAGCCGACCATGCCATTATTCGCTCTCACCTTCTGGAAGCCCCGGTGCGAATCAGTCACGGCATCAGTACTGCACAGGAAAACCCGCAGGTCTGGGTGGCCGTTCGACCGGAGAAAACCCGCATCAGCATTGAAAAACCCAGCGCATCCAGTAACTGGTCAGAAGGCATTATTGATGACATTGCTTATCTCGGCACGCACTCGGTGTATTACGTCAAACTGCCTTCCGGAAAAATTGTTCTGGCAAACCAGACCAACACCGAACGCCGCGGCACCCGTTTAAGCTGGAACGAGCCGGTGTACATCAGCTGGGATGCTTCCAGCCCTGTGGTTTTGAACAATTAGGGAGTCGAGTCTTATGAACCGGTTATCACTCTCTGTTCGGCATTTATTCAGCCATAAGAACCTGGCCGGCAAACGGCTATTAATTGGCATTCCGTACCTCTGGTTACTGCTGTTCTTTCTGGTGCCGTTTGCCATTGTTCTGAAAATCAGTTTTGCCGAAATGGCGATTGCCATCCCTCCTTACACACGACTCTTTGAATACGCCGATGAATCCCTGATTGTTGTCCTTAATATTGGCAACTACCTTTTTCTGGCAGACGACGATTTGTATGTAAATGCTTACATCAGCTCGGTCACCATTGCGTTTAACTCAACCCTGCTGTGCCTGCTGTTGGGATATCCAATGGCTTATGCCATGTCGAAAGCCTCAAAGCAAATGCAGATTACCCTGCTGTTGCTGATCCTGCTGCCGTCGTGGACATCGTTCCTGATTCGAATCTACGCCTGGATGGGGATTCTGAAAAACAACGGACTGATCAATAACTTTTTGATGTCGATGGGTATTATTGATAGCCCACTGATCATGCTGAATACAAACTTTGCCGTCTATATCGGTATTGTTTATGCCTATCTGCCTTTTATGGTGCTACCTCTGTACGCCAACCTGATGAAGCACGACGGTTCACTATTGGAAGCCTCTGCCGACCTCGGGGCAAAACCCTGGAAAACCTTTCTGACAGTGACCCTGCCACTGTCCCGAAACGGGATTATTGCCGGTTCCATGCTGGTCTTTATTCCATCCGTTGGGGAGTTTGTTATCCCGGAACTGTTAGGCGGGCCTGACACGTTAATGATTGGCGGCGTGCTCTGGCAGGAATTCTTTGGCAACCGCGACTGGCCGGTGGCTTCTGCCCTTGCCATTGTCATGCTGCTCCTGCTGATTCTGCCTATGGCACTGTTCCATCATTATCAGTCGCAGGAGTTGGAGGGACGTTATCCTGAATCCGTGACTTCTTGATTACAGAGAAGATTTTTTGCCCATTGAATTCAAAACAGCAAGTTGTACGATTTCAGCGCGTGCTATTCACCCCAAAATAGCTGAACAGATTTTAAAACAATGCTCTTTTCTAATGAATATCGGAAGAATTCTGCTCTGAAGGCGTGAAAATCCCTGCCAGTGTCAGACATATTTTTCCATTCGGTCGAGAGAAATGAATAACCAGCTAACAGAGCTGTTTTTCAGGAAATAGCTGCATAAAAGCCGACAGACCCGGGCTATGCCGCCCAAAACGGAGAATGAATTGGCGACTCTTTTTCATGAATCTTGCAGATTGATAAACCAGCTCTTGCATAACCGTCTTGATTCTTCGGCGCTGAGCTTTGTGGCGAACCGGAGAATTAGAGCCAAGCAAACAGGTTTGTCCCATGTAACGCAAAATATTGTAGGTCAGTGCACCAAGACACATGACAAGATCATTCGTATCAAACTTACCTGAAGGCAGTCTTTCCAAATCCATGTCAGTCTTGAATTCACTATGAAACTGTTCACTGGTTGCATGATCTTCATAAAGCAATATAACGTTGTCATTATCGTATTCAGCTTCATCCAGTGTCGTCCACCAACCATCCAGTTCATAGTCTGGTGTTAAAAAATACTGCCCCACCGCGTCAGTAGTACGCTTGATAATACGGATGATCAGTCGCTGCTTACCGTAATCGGTCTCATGGATAACTGAGAGTGTCGCATAAGTTTTCCCGGGACGAAGCTCTGTCCACTGCACATTCGCTGCCTCAAAGGCTGGCAACCAGGCTGTAACGGTATACTGCTGACGTGGGTTGAGTTTGATGATGTGATTAACATTGTTGTGATTGGCAACCTGCCGGCGAGTATCTTCTGCATCATGGCCGCTGTCGAGTCGCAGTAATACCGGAGCCTGAGTAATACGACGAAGTCTGTGCAATACAGCGCTTAGAAAGGGGATGAAATCGTTTTGTGAATGTTGTGAGCCAGGACGAAGCTCGGCACCTATACACCATCCCTCTGTACCAACATAAGACATAATAGGTGCAAAGCCATGAAAGTGTTTATAAGTCCATTGTGAGCCTTCCTTTTTGGTTTTGCTGTTATCTTGCGGAGTAACGTCTATATCCAGCGGGATATGCTGAAAGTGATCAAGTTCTTTTGAAAGTGGAGAGATGGGTGCATCCAGTTCAACCAATAGCTCGGGAAGGGCCTCTTCAATTAAAGGGATCAACTGGGTGGCATCTTCATTAAAACGCTGGCGCAAGCGACTGGCGGAAGGCATTTGGTTAATGCCCATACTACGCTTGAACCAATCATCATGGCGATAGTTATCAATGGCATCAAAATCGGTTTTACCTAAAGCTAATAAGCCGACAAAAGCCCGCACCAGATCAATATTAAGAATGCCATGACGCTTTTTGATAGAACGCAGCGACTTCTTTAGATCGGTGTTCTTGTTCAGAGCATGACCGAAAAAACAGAGACCGGCTGCTGGTGTATAAAATTCGGTCTCAGATTGCTCAAATTTAAGTTTCACAAAAATGCACTTATAAGGTGAAAATAGAGATGAGCAAATATTAGCCTACAGATACTGGTACGACTGAGTTTTTAGCGGATTTAGTGATGATGAACTCACGGATTCAGGGTTATGAAAACTAAAATGGGTTTCTCTAACTGGGTACTGATTGCGGGCTTGCTATTTCTGTATGTGCCCATGCTGATTCTGGTGATTTATTCATTTAATGAATCCCGTCTGGTCACCGTATGGGCGGGGTTTTCCTCCAAATGGTATCTGGAGCTGTTTCGTGATGAGCAGATTATCGACGCGGTCTGGACCAGCCTGAAAATTAGCTTCTGGAGTGCCAATATGGCAGTAGTGCTGGCAACCATGGCCGCCTTTGTCATGACGCGCCTGCGCAAATTCCGGGGCAAAACGGCCTTTTCCAGTATGATTACCGCGCCGCTGGTCATGCCCGATGTCATTACCGGTTTGTCTTTGCTGCTGCTGTTTGTGGCTATGGCGAACAGTGTTGGCTGGCCTGCGGATCGGGGCATGCTGACCATATGGATTGCCCATGTGACCTTTTGTACCGCTTATGCCACCGTGGTGATTTCATCACGCCTGCAGGAAGTGGACCGCTCTGTGGAAGAAGCGGCCATGGATCTGGGCTCGCCACCGTTCAAAACCTTTATGCTGATTACCCTGCCCGCTATCTTGCCAGCTATTGCTGCCGGATGGCTGCTGTCGTTTACATTGTCACTGGATGATCTGGTGATCTCCAGCTTCGTTTCAGGCCCCGGTGCAACAACCCTGCCCATGGTGGTCTTTTCTTCAGTCAGACTGGGCATTACACCGAAAATTAATGCACTGGCGACCCTGATTATCCTTGCTGTGTCGCTGGCAGCGTTCGTATCCTGGTGGTTGCTAAGGCGACAGGAAGCCCGTCGTGTCGCGCTGTTAAAGCGTGAAATGGAAGACTCTGAGCCACTGCCGCTTCCGGAACGACGCATCAGAACAGTGCTGACCGTAGAAGAGAAAAAGCAACGTCAGGAATTAACCGTGGCAACGGATTAAAGGGATTTTTTTACCATGGATGTCGGAAGTCGTTTAAAAGCCGTACGCAAGATGCACACTTTGTCACAGAGAGAGCTGGCAAAACGTGCAGGTGTAACCAACAGCACCATTTCAATGATAGAGAAAAACAGTGTCAGCCCTTCGGTCAGTTCCCTGAAGAAGGTGCTGAGTGGCATTCCCATGTCGCTGGTGACGTTTTTCTCTCTGGAACTGGATGAAGAAGGCTATGAGCCAGTGATCTATCGGGAGTCCGATATCCTGCCCATGGAAATGGGTGGTGTGCGTATGAAAGTGTTCGGGCAGTTTCGTCAGCAAAAGGCCATGTCGTTTCTTGATGAGTGTTACCCTCCGGAAACGGACACCGGTGAAGAAATGCTATGCCATGAAGGTGAAGAAGCAGGCGTGGTGATATCCGGTACACTGGAGCTGATTGTTGGCACCGACAGTTACACCTTACTGCCCGGTGACGGCTATTACTTTGACAGCAGCCGCCCTCACCGTTTCAGAAATCCCAGTAAGGATGAAAACTGCCGGTTGATCAGTTGCACAACGCCTGCAAATTTTTAGACTCAGCGATGACGGGCTGAAGGCAACAACAGCTTTTCGTCGATGGGTATAAACTGCGTGGCTGCATCTATCAGAGAGCTGGCGGTTAAGGCAGGAACACCATACACATCAACGTTGGTGTTAAAGCGATCCTGCAACCGTTTCACCAACAGGTCAAAGTCGCCATCACCCGATGCCAGTACCACCCGATCAACGTCTGCGCCGTGCTCGATGCCATCGAGGGTAATACCGACATCCCAGTCCCCTTTGGCGGAACCGTCACTGCGCTGAATAAACGGCTTCAGTTTCACTTCAAAGCCAATCGCCCTGAGAATTCTCTGGAATTGCCGTTGTTTCTCATCACCACGGTCAATGGCGTAGGCAATGGCCTTAACCACTTTCCGTTCTCTGGTTGCTTCGGCCCAGAATGCGTTGTAATCAAAATTGCACTGATAAGCACTTCTGGTGGTGTAGTAAATATTTTGCACATCAACCAGCAGTACAACGGTTTCCATTAATAGCGCCTTCTTTTAATGTTGATTCAGATAGTCACGTAGAATAACAGAATTATGCATAACTAATGAAGCAGTGCTCAAATCAGACAGATATCAGGCAGCGTCAACGGCATTGATGGTTTCATAGAGCTTTCCCAGGACCGGAACCGCTTCTTCTACCGCGATAAACTGGTCAAAGATATTCAACTTGGCGTATTTGCCTTCCTCTCTGACAACACAGCCTACTTTGTTGGCGATATGAATCAAATGTTCCCGGTCTTCCGACTTTGGGGTTAATGCCCGCAAATCTATTTTAAATCGTTCCGGGGCTGTATGTCTCCGTTTCACCTGGATAAGCACACCGTTGCAATCCAACTGAAGGTTGGTCATTTTGTTATCACGCTCATCCAGCTCTTCCCGAAACTGAATATCCAGGCTGCGCTCAAATTCCTCCCGCAGGTTTTCCAGATACGGAACCACCCCAAACATTTTTCCTTGTTCCCGGCTCATTATAATACTCACCATGATAAATTTTTTTGGAATCAGGATTCTTACTCCATTTCTGACGAATGAATATGATATGGGTCATACAATGGCGAAAAATGAATAACATTTTAACTACCTGATTCAATCAAAACTCTCTCGTTATTTAAAAAATGTTTAACAACGTTAAATCAAGTGAATTAAAGCTCGGCGATGACAATTTGATTTCAATGGATTAAGAATGTGATTCATTTTGAAATCTGAATCACACCCTTAATAAAGATTATTCTCAAGCCGTTGCCAGCAACCATTCCATTTCCAGATGGGTTATATGTTGCTCAAACTGACGCAGTTCACTCTGTTTAAGCACTCCATAGGTATCAAGAAATTCTTTGCTGAGATAACGGGACAGATGTTGACTGTTACGCAGTTGTTCCAGAGCATCTGCCGGCCGACAGGGCAACATGGGCAGCGTCTGGTTCAGTCCATTGCCTGTCACAGCTTCTGGCGGTGTCAGTTTATTTTCTATGCCATAAAGAATACCAGCCAGAACAACAGCCAGAGCGATGTAAGGGTTAGCATCGGCACCAGCCAGGCGATGTTCGATACGCCGGTTCACCGCATCACTGACGGGGATTCTTAACGACACTGTTCGATTATTATGACCCCAGCTGGCATTTAAAGGCACGTACATGTCCGGAGTCATACGACGATAAGAGTTTATATTAGGACAGAGCAAAGCAACGGTGTCCGGCATTAAAGCCAGCGAACCGGCGATCGCCTGATGCAGTGTATCGCTGTCCTGACCATCACTGATGGCAAATACATTATGATCAAACTGGTCAAGCAGGCTGGTATGAATATGCAAGCCATTGCCGGTGTACTCAGCATACGGCTTTGCCATAAAGGTCGCTTCGTAGTTATAACGCCGGGCCACAGCCCGGATAAGGCGTTTCAGCAGAATCGCATGATCGCAGGCCGCTATCGGATCGTTACAATGACGCAGATTAATTTCAAACTGCCCCGGCGACGCCTCGGCAATGGCGGTATCGGCAGGAATGTTCTGCAACTGTGCCAGTTCATTCACATCATTTAAAAAGTCACTGAAATCATCCAGCCCGTCCACCGTGTAGAGCTGGCTGCGGGTTTCCCGTTCTCCGGAAATATAACCAATGGGCGGCTGGATATTACCCTGATCATCCCGTTTCGGGTCGATCAGATAAAACTCAAGCTCTAATGCGACAACGGGTTGATAACCGGCCACGGTATAGCTGTCTACAAGGTTGGCCAGCAGGTTTCTGGGCTCGTACAAAAACCGTTCGCCCTCTTCATCCAGCATGGTCAGCAGCACCTGACCGATACGTTCAGGATCGGCTGCCGAAGGTGCAAGAGAGCCCGGAACCACTTTGCAGTGCCGGTTCGGATCACCGATATCCAATCCGATACCTGTGTCTTCTATTGTTGTGCCCGTGATATCCAGAGAAAAAACAGAGCCGGGAAAATAGCAGCCTTTGCCCAGTTTTTTAGCCGCTGCCAGAGGAAATCGTTTGCCCCGGACAATACCATTGGTATCGGGCAACAGTGTGTCGATGTACTGCATATTCGGGTAACGTTCGAGGAAATCTGCCAGCTCTGCCCTGAAATCACTCATTGTGAGTACCGCCTGCTACTTATACTTATTATCAGTCAGCATTTATACTGTAACTTAAGGGACAATGGTTCAATATAATTGACACAAATCAATACCTGCCACAGCGTTTTTGCCGTTTTTCCCGACTCCTTATCGTGCATAAAAATTCAATAATCCTGTTGACCTGATCAATGCAGTTTCTTTTCACTGTCATAACACACCCATGCTCTGCATTGCCCGCTGCCCTGGCAGCCTATTCAAACAGGAATTTTTATGAGTACAGCGGTCAACGCAACAGCCAACAATAAACAGAAAGGTGCACTGCAACGCTTTCTGGATATTATCGAGCGCGGTGGAAATGCCCTGCCTCATCCGATCATCATGTTCTTCTACTTTGCAGCAGGCACCATTGCCCTGTCTGCGATTCTGAACATGCTTGGCGTATCGGTGACCTACGATGCCATGGATCGGGCGACCGGCGAACTGATGCCTACCACCGTGACGATTCAAAGCTTGCTGACCGCAGACGGCATTCGCTTTATGTTCACCAATGCCATTCGAGCCTTTACCGGCCATGCGGCTCTGGGCACCATTCTGGTGGCTATGCTGGGTGTCGGCGTTGCAGAATCATCCGGACTGATCAGCGCCATGCTCAAGCGCGTGGTACTGGCTACGCCTAAACGACTGATCACCCCTATTCTGGTATTTGCCGGTATTATGTCGAACGTCGCCTCCGACGCTGGTTACGTAGTACTGGTGCCACTGGGTGCCATTGTCTTTATGAGTTTTGGCCGTCATCCACTGGCGGGTATTGCAGCCGCGTTTGCCGGTGTTTCCGGTGGTTTCTCTGCCAACCTGGTGATTGGTTCTACCGACCCATTGCTGGGCGGTATCTCAACCGAAGCCGCACGCATTCTTGACCCGACCTATATGGTGACTCCGGTTGCAAACTACTACTTTATGTTTGTTTCCACCTTCCTGATCACCATTCTGGGTACCTTTGTTACTGACAAAATTGTTGAACCCCGTCTCGGTCAGTATAAAGGCGAGATGACGAAACAGGCTGACCAGATGACGCCTGAAGAGATGAAGGGCCTGAAACGTGCGAAGTGGGCATTCCTGATTCTGGCCGCGACGGTGGCAGCCCTGATTCTGCCCGAATCTGCACCACTGCGTGACGCCACCACCGGTGCGATTCTGGGTAATTCTCCGTTCATGCAGTCGATCATTGTGATTCTGACGGCCGCCTTCCTGATTCCCGGTATTGCTTACGGCTACGGTGCCAAGACCATTACCAGCCCGGACGATATCGTCAAAGGTCTGGTGAAAGCCATGTCGTCCATGGGCAGTGTGCTGGTGATTATTTTTGTCTCTGCACAGTTTGTGTCTTACTTTGCCTATTCTAACCTCGGCATTGTAGCAGCGGTGTCTGGTGCGGATATGCTGCAGGGGATTGGCTTTACCGGTATTCCTCTGGCCGTATCCATGGTGGTTCTGGCCGCTGTAACCAATCTGTTCATGGGCGGTGCCAGCTCTAAATGGCTGATTATGGCACCGGTGTTTATCCCGATGTTCATGCAGCTGGGCTTCACTCCGGAATACACTCAGGTGGCTTATCGTATTGGTGATTCCACCACCAATATCATTACGCCACTGATGACCTATTTCCCGATCATTGCCAGCTTTGCGGCTCGCTATGAAGAGAAGAACGGTCCGAAGATTGGTATTGGTACTGTGATCTCCATGATGATGCCATACACCTTCTTCTTCCTGGGTGGCTGGATTGTGATGTTTATTATCTGGAGCATGCTGAACCTACCTCTGGGGCCGGGTGCAGCGATTATGTTGTAAGTTGGAGCTTCTCAGCACGGCTTGATAAAACGCCCGGCGATCGATTTGATCCCGGGCGTTTTTTTATTGGTCTATAACATTATCCTTTCATTCAGGAACCTTGAGGTTTTAGCCTGTGATAAAAACGACTATCAAGCAGCTGTTACTGCCCATAGTGTTTGTATTGATCAGCCATGAAATTATGGCAATGACGTTTAATTATTACGATGAAAGCGGTGATCACCTTTATCACCTGAGTCAAACCTTTGGCGAATATCTTCACTTAAGTGTTCATCAGAACGCTGAGGCTGAAAATGGTGTCACCCCAGACTGGCAGGCTTTTTATCAATTTATGGCCTTACACAACTGGATGATACGAATTCATACCTCCAGCCTGTCTCCGCAACACTTAACCATTCATTTTCCTGAATATCATCTCTATACCGCTACAGACAGAAAAAACAGCCAGATTATTATTGGCGTAGAGGTCAGGATCAAAAACGATGAATCATTATTATTTCAATATTCGGAGCTGGCTGACCAGTTGAATACAGACCATTCAACCACACTACCGGAAGAGCGCATTCACAGTAGTATCGGTACAGGATTCAGTGTGGCAAATGTATTTTCTAATTCTGAAGTCGTCCATGAGATCGTTGAAATTTACAATAAGAGGGCAACTCTTCTCCAGAAAAACAAGGATTATGAACAAACTCTTCCTGTCGTCAGAAAAATTCACAGTAATGGCAAAAGGCTGAATGTAGCAAGTGACTTATCAGTCTCTCTTCACATTGAACAAAACCTCTATAATTATGACCAGTACAGCCTGCGATTTTCAGAACCGGTAGAATCTGACGAACCGAGTATTGTTTTAATTGCTCTTCGTCCTTTCACAGTACAAGATAAAAAAAATGAATATCAATGCATGATAAAAAATAAAAACGCCCGAATTAAATCGTTACAATCAGCTGTACATCAAAAATCCATGACACAGACCAGCAAAAGAAAATTAGAATTTGAAGAAAACAGTGAGTGTACTTCTGACTCAATCGAGACAAAACTTATCAAAGTTTCATCCAAAGTCGCGAAAGCTCTAATGAAAAATGCTGCTCGAAAAGGTCTGTATCATCTTCTAGATACTGTTTTTCGATTAAGGCTTTCATATAGGTCAGGGAAGGTATGAACAAGGCCAGAAAAACCAATGAGAAAGTAAAAGACTCTCTCATTGGCAACCCATAATTAAGGGCAATCATTTCTGAAGAGTAGAAATCAGGAGCCAACTTCCATGGACTGATAGCGATCTTCTTTTTCGGTGTGTGGCAGAATCAGATTCAGCAGCACTGCCGTGATGGCACACAGGGAAACCCCGCGCAGGGTGAAATCACCAAAGCTCAGAGCCATATTACCAATGCCAAATACCAGCACAACGGAAACAATGACCAGGTTACGGGCTTTACCCAGATCCACCTGAGCCTTGATCAGCGTATTCAGCCCCACCACAGCAATGGAACCAAACAGCAGAATCATAATGCCGCCCATAACCGGTGTCGGGATGGTCGCCAGGAAGCCTCCGACTTTGCTGACAAAGGCAATGGCAATGGCGATCACCGCAGCCCAGGTCATGATTTTGGGATTAAACGCTTTGGTCAGCATCACCGCACCCGTCACTTCACTGTAAGTGGTATTGGGAGGACCACCAAACATTGCTGCTGCAGACGTTGCCAGACCGTCACCCAACAGGGTGTTTTGCAAGCCCGGTTTTTCCAGATATTTTTTACCAGTCACAGAGCTGATGGCCAACATGTCGCCAATGTGTTCTATGGCCGGAGCTATCGCCACCGGAATCATAAACAGAATAGCGTTAATGTTGTATTCCGGCAGGCTGAAGTTCGGCAGACCAATCCATGCCGCTTCGTGCATGGCAGTAAAGTCTACAACCCCCATAAACGCAGCGGTGATATAACCGGCTGCCACACCACACAAAATCGGAATCAGTTTCAGAATACCGCCAGCGACGGTTGATACCAACAGCGTCGTCAGCAAAGACACACCGGCCAACATAATCGAAGTGGTTTCGTTAATGGACGGATTAGCCGTACCGTTAGCCATACTGATGGCGGTGGGTGCCAATCCAAGGCCAATCACCATAATCACCGGCCCGACCACAACGGGTGGGAACAGACGATACAGAAAGCCACTGCCCCGAACCCGGACAATCAGACTCAACACAACATAAAACAGACCGGCAGCCATCAAACCACCCATGGTGGCTGGCAAACCCCACTGGCCCACACTGAATGTGATGGGTGCAATAAAAGCAAATGAAGAAGCCAGAAAGATAGGTACACTGCAACGTGTCACCAGTTGGAAAATCAAGGTACCCACACCCGCCGTAAAAAAGGCGACATTCGGGTCAAGGCCGGTCAGGATAGGCACCAGCACCAGCGCACCAAAGGCAACAAACAGCATTTGTCCGCCCATCAGTACCTGACGCACCAGAGACATATCTTCTCCCAAAAGGTTTGTGTCGGTCATAATTGTTCTCTTCAAATCTGCAAACTTAATAAGTGCCACTCAGTTTCTGTCTGGGCAGCCGTTTACGTTCATTGTTTTTATATGGCTCTGCGGCCATGCTTTTCTACGCTTATAAAAAAAGGCCGGAAGGCCTTTTTTATGGATTACTTCGTCCCGAAGATTTTGTCTCCGGCATCGCCCAAGCCCGGCATAATATAGCCGTGTTCGTTCAGGCAATCGTCCACAGAAGCGGTGTACAGTTTTACGTCCGGGTGTGCTTCCAGCAGTTTTTCAATGCCTTCCGGTGCGGCCACCAGAACCAGACAGCGAATTTCCTTACAGCCCGCTTTCTTCAACATATCGATGGTGGCAATCATGGAGCCGCCAGTCGCCAGCATTGGGTCCAGCACCAGCGCCATACGCTCATCAATATCTTTTACCAGCTTCTCAAAGTAAGGCACCGGCTCCAGAGTTTCCTCGTCGCGGTACAGGCCGACAACGCTGACACGGGCACTTGGCACCAGATCCAGAACACCGTCCATCATGCCCAGTCCGGCACGCAGGATAGGCACGATGGTGATTTTCTTACCCTTGATCTGCTTGACCTGAACATCGCCAGCCCAGCCATCAATGGTCACATCTTCCAGTTCCAGATCTTTGGTCGCTTCGTAAGTCAGCAGGGAACCCACTTCATTTGCCAGGGTGCGAAAGCCCTTGGTGCTGATATCACGCGTGCGCATAATACCCAGCTTGTGCTGAACCAAAGGGTGTTTAATTTCCTGTACACTCATGCCAAACCTCGACCAGTGTGGTGTCTCTCAATTCATTCCGGTGTTTCTGTCTTTTCTCCCGCCCGAGTTTAGCTCTTCTGGAAAACTCCGGAAAAGCAACAGACCAATATGGAGAAAAGCGGCTGTCTGAACTGACAATGCCTTAGAATGCACCGCTAACAGCGTAAACCCTCTTATTGTCACACAACTTGGACACAACTCCATAGGTTTTTTACGAAAACCATCCCGTACAGCCTCGACTTGCTGTTCTGTCCAAACACAGGTATTTTTTTCTCCTTTTGATCAGGGTCAAACTTATAGTCGGTTTGACCAGATTGCTCACCTTATTTTGAGGTTCACACCCAATGTCTGTTGATCTCGATCATATCCGGCAAGTTCGTGAAGAAGCTGACTGTCTCTACAATGAGCAGCAGATTGAGGAAGCTATTGCCAACATGGGTAAAGCCATCACCGAACAGCTGAGTGACAGCAACCCGCTGATTTACTGTGTGATGAACGGTGGTCTGGTCATCACCGGCAAGCTGATGACTCACCTGCAATTTCCTCTGGAAGCGTCTTACGTGCACGCCACCCGCTACAGAGACCAACTGACCGGCGGCCAGCTGAACTGGAAAGTACGCCCGACTCAGGACATGAAAGGCCGTACCGTGGTAGTGGTTGATGACATTCTGGACGAAGGCCACACTCTGGACGCCATTGTTGACTTCTGCAAGGAGCAGGGTGCCGAGAAAGTACTGACTGCTGTTCTGATCGACAAAAAGCACGATCGCAAGGCTCGTCCGGGTATGAAGGCCGACTTCTGTGGTCTGGATATCGAAGATCGTTACATTTTCGGTTATGGTCTGGACTATCAGGGTTACTGGCGTAATGCCAATGGTATTTTTGCTCTGAAAGGTCATTGAGTAGCTGATCATTCGATTCCGAATGATCAGCTACTTAAGACCAGAACAGAACCTGAAAAAGGCGCTTACTCTATTGAGTAAGCGCCTTTTTCTGATCACTGCACTTCACGGTCTTAATAAAGTTTTGTCAGTATTACAATTTACGCCCCTTCAGGTCACTTTTCAGACCCCTTCGTTCTCTTCTGGTCGCTTTCGTGGCGTAATCATGTTCTTTTTCTGCTTTTTTATCTTCTTCCAAAGAGCTTTTATCTAGCTTTTTGAGTGTCGTACTAAGGACATCTTTCTTATCTTTCTTAGTGGCTTTTTTAAGCTGCTCCTTTGATGCGTTCAGTTTATTTCTCAACTCAGCTCGATCAGAAAAGTAATCATCAACGGTGAACTGCATACTTCTTTTTTCATCTTTTGCTTTAGCCAGTTGTTGTTTGAGTTCCGTCTTGTCACCTTTTTGCCGTTTCAGCTGTTTTTCCAGTGCTTTAATCTGCCTTTCTTTCTTGGGTATTTCGACCTCTTTAAAACGATCCCTTCTTGCTCTCAAATGACTCAATTCTGTTTGGGCATTTTCTACCTGATTCTGAAGTAGTTCTACCGTTTTATGGTGTTCTACCCTTTTTGCACTCTTGTCGCTATCCAGCTTTCGATGCCTGTTTTGAGTCATTTGGTCAATATAAGCATGCTGTCGACCCTCGGAGCCGGCATAATGACTATCAAGCTCTGCTTTCATCTCTTTATTCAACTTCGAAATCTGATCTTTAAGGTCTGCGCGCTGTGCATCAATGCCGGTTGTTTCATCTGACGCATTTTGGTAATTCTCGTATCCTCCGGAATTCTCAAAAGCCTTTTTAAATTCACTCAGCATCTGATCTCTCTGACGCATGGACTGAGTTTTGGAAAACGTGAACTTCTGCCCGGTATCCGGAATTTTAAATGTGCCTTTCTTTGGAGGGCTACCAGCTTTAAGTAAGTCTACTTCCGAACCAAACTCGCGCTCAAACTGCTGCCATTCAAGCTTGCTAGCCTTCAAAGAATCTAACCGATCCAACTTGGTGTTTCTTTCCTGTACTTTTGCATGCAATTGCTCTGGAAAGCCTTTCAACCGCTCCGGTGAGATTTTTTTCCAGTTTTTTCCCGTCAGGAAGCGTTTAGCACGACCGTAAGTTTCTGACTTCAGCTTCCGTCCGGCAGAATGTAACTCGTCGCCTACCTTCTGCTTCTTGCTTCGGGTGTCTTTTCTTTCTGTCGGCTGGGCTTCTACCTTCTCCGTGGTATCGCTTGGTTGAGTATCAGGTTGGAAGGAGTCAGGCGGTGGAGGCAAGTCATCATCAACGCTACCAAGGCTATTGAATGAAGAAAAATTACTGATAAAGCTGTCAGAACTATTGCGCGATGAAATACCGCTATCCCCTCCTTGGGAAGAGTTTGAAGCAGGAGCAGGCCTTGGCATGAAGGATTGCTTTGGAGTCCTGATTGAAGCACTTCGGCTTGGGATAGAAGTGGGCTTTACTGGAGTCTTTGCCACTGAGGTAGCCGCAGGTCGGACTGAAGGCATGGAGGCTAACTTGGCTGGCAAACTAACCGAACGACTAAACGCTTTCTTTTTTGCCGTTTTTGGCGATTCTGACTGAGTTGGCGAAGTAAGACTTTGTGCTGGCTGAGCAGCTCCGGAGCCGTTGATAGATGACATAGCTATTCCCTTAAACATCCCTGTTTTCAGACTGCAGAAGTCATTTGCAGTCATCACTGAGTCTTTTCCGTTATAAACTAAGTATCAGCTATAGCCGTCAGGCTTATTGGTTTGAATCTATATCAATTCGAAATATCAAAAAATCTTGTCCAAAAGAAAAGCGGTTATGGCTATGAGTCCTACTAACACAGTAAACCCGTCAAGCAATGGCTGTCTGAAGTGCTTAAGCCGCTCAACCCGGTAAAACCCATAAACCGGCATCAGGTAGAGTATGGTAGCCAGAACCGGTACCACCACCATTTCGACCATGCCAATCACGCTCCAGTTGGCATAGCCCGCAATCCAGCAGGTCAGCACGACGAAAATCACCGAAAAACGCTTTAAACCGGTTGTGTGCACAGGTTTGTCCGGCCACTTCTTGACCCACTGCTGCACAACCAGCCCCTGAATACCTTCCAGTGTGCCCAGATACACGCCAAACCATGAGCTGGCAATCGCCAGAAAGGCAATACAGGGCGCAATGATAGAGAAAAACGGATTGCCTGAGCGATTGGCCAGAATCGACAAAATAGGCAGATTCTCGGTTTTTGCCTGAGCCATATCCTCTGCAGACAGACTGAGTACCGAGGAAAAGACAAATAACAGGATCACCACCAGCAACAGCTGCGTATTGCGTTTCAGTATCTGTGCCGTTTTGCGGGCGCACGCCTCTTCATCCTTTATCTGAACCCTGTATGCCTGAGCAAAGGCTGAACATGCGGGCGAATGATTGAATGAAAAGATGAGCAATGGTGTTGTCAGAAACAGTGTCACGCAGACACCGTGAAAATCAACGGGTTGATCGAATGCCGAAAGATTCCATTGAGGCACTAGATACAGAGATATCCCCAGTAATACCGCTACCAGCGGATAACAGAGAAGTTTAACCGCCCTTAACATCCAGGTTTCACCAGCATGCATCACCGCCACCAGCAGAACCACTAAAGACAGGCACAGCCAGAGGCGAGACGGAATTTCCATATGCAACTGGTGCTCAATAAAGCTGAGTACCACATTGGTAATACCGATGCCATACAGCAGGATAATGGGGTAGATCGAGAGGAAATAGGCAAAGGTCAGCACCTGCCCGGCCTTTTCACCAAAATGATCTCTGACTGTAGACGTGATGTTAGCGGCAGGGTCTTTGCCCGACAGGCAAAAGCGAACCAGATTTCGATGCGCCAGCCAGACCATTGGACCAGCAAGCATCGACAGGATAATCAGGGGCCAGATACCACCAACCCCTGCGCTGATGGGCAGATAAAGAATTCCTGCACCAATCGCCGTTCCGAATAGGTTGAGCATCCACCCGGTGTCACGGGCCGTCCAGTTGCTGACAGGGTTGCCAGAATCCCCTGCCCGCCGTCCATCAAACTCTGCAGAACTTTCTGGCATTTAGAACTCCTCAAACTTAGCCATTTCTGTAAAAGACGAGTTAGCAGTCCATTTTAATAAAACGGCCCAATAGTCCTTTGTAAGACTGATAAAGCGAAGGGCTGTTGCAGAAAGCAAACAGCATTACAAGAAAAAAGCCTGACTCTCATACCAAATCAGGAAGCCATAGGAGTATAGACATCCTGTGCAGAAAAATTTTCCGTGCTTACAGAATGAAACACTTTTAGAGAAAAACTGAATATCTATATAGCCAGCCGGATTAATATGTCAGGCATTTATTCAGTTAGAATCGTGCTGACTTATTGTCCGGATCACATCATGAAAAAAGATAAGAAAAAGGTTATCGGAGAAACGCTCAGCGATGCGCGAATCCAGGAGCTGCTGACACTGCAACCACCTGCCGGTGAGAACCGTGCCTTTCATATTCTGACCAGAGCCTACCGAACCCTGAGGGAAGACGATTTTTCCCGTTTCATGGTGTTCTACACGGAGGCAGAACTGGACCTGAACCCCTGCAACCGTTCTGGTCATTATTTTGTTGATGTAATCGCCAGACACCAACACTCAGAACCTTATTTACGAGCCCTGCAGGCCGCTGGTCACCATTAGAATCATGATGGCAGTTTAATAACTGTCATCTATACTCCAGATGTTTTTTAATCCGGAGTATTCAGGTCATGAGCGCTTCAAAGTTGCACTATTTTTTTGCTCTTTTTTTAACCGTTTTGTGTAATCATCTCTTTGCCGGAGAACTCGATCAGGCAAAAGCTTACGACAAACATTATCCGGAAATTAAATATCAGGACTTAAGAAAATCCATCGATGCAGGCGAAGTCTTTATCATCGACGTTAACAGTGAGCAAACCTACAAACAGGGCCACTTGCCAACTGCTGTCTCCATGGTCGATGAAAAGAAGCTTGAAGAACGCATGCCCTTTAACAAGGACTACCCGATTGTTGTTTACTGCGGCGGACCTCAATGTACTGCATGGTACAAAGGAGCAGACTTTGCTGCAGCCAGAGGCTACAACAGTATTCGTCACTATAAAGGTGGTCTGAAAGACTGGAAGGCTCAGGGAGAACGGCTATCAACTACGGCCAACTAAAAGGCTCTTACCCCTGAGTCATTGCTGCATCCATAGCACACCTGTTGGCAGGCAAGCCGTCCGGGCAAAGCTAAAGTGCTAATTATTTTGTCTCAAGCCCGGACAACCCGGTAATATTCGTATCAAAACCATCAATACTTTTCTGGTTCTTTTGCTGCCAATAGTCCTCTGTCCCTTCTTTCCCCCTGCGCCTGAACGTATTCACCAATGCGTCCCGATCCTGTTTGTAGTCATAAAGCGGTACACCCATACCGCATGAAATCTGAGTTTTCTCCACATGTAACAAGAAGATTTGTCTGGATCCCGGCATTTCCGGGAACAAACTAATGTAGTTACCCCACTCCCTGTGAGCCGGGTGCAGCACATCTGACTGCCCATAAAGTCTCAAAATAACAGGCCTTCCCTCGAAAGCACAAAACATGATCGTCATTCTTGGATTGATTTGCACATGGGCAGAAGTCTCGTTGCCGCTACCGGTTAAATTCAACCAGGCAACCGTATTCCTGTTAAGCACCTTCAAAGAATCCATGCCCTTGGGTGATACATTGACCGTCCCTTCCTGAGCAGCGGTACCTACAAAAAAGATGTGCTGTTTTTCGATGAACTCAATCTGCTCATCGGTTATCTCCAAAAACTGTTTTCCCATACTTATCACCCGCCTTTAGAATATTTCTTCAGAGGTATAGCAAATGTTGACTTGTCTACAGCTTTATACTTTACACTTCATCAATCGTTGATTCCTGAGTAATACCAATTCCGTTTTCTAAATATGACCATGAGCAAGCCATTCCAAATCGCTGGGCAAGGAAGAACGACAAGTAATAGCTCTGGCTATTGCGAGGAGTTCTGACGCAGAGCCAGTGGTTTGGAATGGCTGCGCAATTCATGTTTAGAAGATGGAACTGGTATACCTTTGTATTCAGGGTCTGCTGCTTACCCTCTGCCGCTGAAGCTTGCGCCTGTGTATAAAATCTCTGAACTTGCCAGAAAAGCCGGTTTATCCCGTTCAACGTTACTGTACTACGAAAAAACAGGGCTACTCTGCGGGCAACGCAGTTCAAACGGATACCGATATTACAGCGATCTGGATTTACAAAGGCTGATACTGATTAAACAACTTCAGGCTGGCGGACTGTCCCTCAAAGACTGCCTTAGCTGCCTGAACAAAGGGCCTGACCCTGCTCTTCTCAGGCAGAGACTGGCAACGCTGGATCAGGAAATAGCTCAAAAACAGCAGGCCAGACAACTACTGGGCTCTCTGCTGGGCGAAGACTCCACAACACTGCGGCGTTTTCATCAGCATCTCGAGCAGACAGCGCCTCTCGCTCATGGGCAATGGTTACAGGCCCGGGGGCTGAATGAAACAGATAGTTTGCATGTACGCTGGCTATCACATAATCCTTATGAACATGATGGTTATATGAACGACTTTAAACGTATATTTGAAGGACTTGAACGACACGGGCCGGGCTCTGAAAAAGATTCTCTCTGGGCACTTTCGCAGGTTCCGGGTCAGCCTGAAAACATACTTGATATAGGCTGTGGTACAGGTGCATCAACCTTCATGCTGGCCGAACAAACCTCAGCAAGGATTACAGCACTGGATAACCTGCAGGAAAGTCTTGATTTCCTGCAACAACAGGCAGAAAGCCTTAAGCTGCGCAGCAGGGTCACCACCTGCAATGCCAGCATGACCAGCATTCCTTTCGCGCCTGCCAGTTTTGACCTGTTATGGAGTGAAGGCAGTGCTTACATCATGGGTTTTGCCAACGCCCTGAAACAATGGCGCTCTTTGTTAAGCGACAATGGTTATTTGGTTATCAGTGACCTGGTCTGGACTGACGAACTCATAGACGATGAGATAACTGACTTCTGGAAGACAGGCTATCCCGACATGCAGACAGTCGAGCACAGACTGGAACAATGTCGCCAGCATGGCTACAAAGTGAAGGCTCACCGGATGATGGGCAAAGAAGCCTGGGACGGCTATACCAGACCGTTAGAACAAAGACTGGACGAACTAGAGCCAACAATGCCTGACTCGCTGGCTATCAAGGATCTTCGTAAAGAAATTAACATTCTCGACCGTTTCGAGGGGCGTTTCACCTATATGATCATGGTACTGAAAAAAAGCCCTGAGACGACAGAGGCATAATATATCCCTATAGCTATAGAAAACCGCATGAATATTCGTAAAGAAACCACTGAAGATACTGGCGCTATAAGTAACCTGATTTACAGCGCCTTCAAAGGGCATCCTCACCACGAGCCCGGTGCAGAACCGACTGAACATCTGATTGTCGATCAACTCAGAAAGCAGGGTGAGCTATCGCTTTCCCTGATTATGGAGCAGGATGGAGAGATCACGGGGCATATTGCCTTCTCTCCCATCAGAATAAACGGAGAACAGAGCCACTGGATGGGTCTGGGGCCAGTTGCCGTCTCACCCTCTCATCAAGGTAAAGGAATTGGCTCGGCACTGATCAATGAGGCAATAAGACAACTGAAAGAACAAGGTGTCAGAGGCTTTGTTGTGCTGGGAGAACCTGAGTATTACTCTCGATTTGGCTTCACGCACCATTCAGGACTGACATTAAACGGCGTTCCACCGGAATACTTTATGATCATGCCAAATGACCCGGAAATTCCTACCGGCACTGTCTCCTACTCAACAGCCTTTAGTTGAGCGCAAAAGTTGAGCGCAAAGAAGCTTCAATTAACAGACCAACCACCGCCAGCTCTTAAAAACAGCCCTAAGAGGGCTGGCAGTCTCACTCTGAAACACCTGCAGGCAAGAATCCGCGCTGCGTTAAACAGTCTCTTCTCGTTGACGATGAACTCTTTATCAGACGACAACGATAACTAATACCAATTCCCCTTTCTAAACATGAAATGCGCAGCCATTCCAAACCGCTGGTTCGGCGTCAGAACTCCTCGCAATAGCCAGTTATTACTCGTCGTTTTTCCTTGCCCAGCGATTTGGATTGGCTTGCTCATGGTCATATTCAGAAAACGGAATTGGTATTATTTCTTCCTGAAAGAGCCGGTCAGCCTTATGCAACTGGCCAGTGTCGCATTGATCATAACCGGCGTTATTGAGTTAAAAGTCACCTCCAGTGGATAAGCATTGCCAAGTTCTCCGGGAGGCTTTGCATATAATTTTACCAGCGCCCCTGACGATAATGATCAATAAACACCCATTCCCACCTTTTCGTATTGATTCAGATCAACACCCACCAGTTACGTACTAGCCGAAATCGAACAAATGCAGACCGAACAAGGTAGTGAAAAAAACTGCAAAAGATTACAAAAACGTCTTTTTAACCCTAAAACAGCTATTTTCAGTATCCGTTTTGCTGTTTATTGACTTAAATCAACCATGGTTACCTTGCGACTCTCTAACCTTTATAACCGCCGGGGTTCTGGTTGATAAGCTACACCTATAAAAACTCTTCACCGTCTGAGAGATCATAAGTGATTCTTATGCTCACAGAAGCTTCATCACCTGCTGAGATTACACAGCCATAACAACCACAACAGTCTGATCGACAATCCTCCCCCGCACTGAGCCTGCAAGTTCTCAGCCATACGAAATCGAATATTTCTGGCTTATTGGGCAGGTACTGAACAAGGCGCAACAGCGGGAGCATAGCGAGCTATGTGACCAGAGTTGCAACGCCGTGCAGTGCCTGAACAATGAGTCAGAATATATGATTTCGTATAGCGGAGTACTTAGATACGACACAACAACGAAATTAATGCAGGCGTTTTGTTCGGCAATAAAGGATAAATAATATGCAGCAGTGGATTCGACTCTCTCTCACCGCCAAAGTACTGATTGGTATGGTCACAGGCCTGCTGATCGGTCTGATCATGCGTCACCAGTTTGAAGGTGTGGCCTTCGTTGAACAGTATCTGGTCAACGGAGTGTTTGACGTCATAGGACAGGTATTCCTGACCGTTCTGAGAATGATTGTGGTACCTCTGGTTTTCACCTCTATCGTGTGTGGAGCCTGTTCTCTCAAAGATATTACTGTACTGGGACGCCTGGGCGGTAAAACCATTGCCCTGTATCTTTTAACCACCTGTATTGCTATCAGTTTGGCGATGGCTGTCGCCCTGGTGGTATCTCCGGGTGAAGGAGCCAATCTGGAGAGTGTCAGCACCTACGCTGCATCAACCGCACCTTCCATTTCAGAAGTCATTATCGGCATGTTCCCAAGCAACCCGGTAGAAGCCCTGGCGTCCGGCAACACATTGCAAATCATTGTATTTGCGCTGTTGTTTGGTATCGCTATTGCAGCGGCAGGCAAGCCTGCCCAGCCCGTGGTTAACCTGTTCATTGCCCTGAATGAAGTGATGATGAAACTGGTCACCCTGATCATGAATCTGGCACCTTACGGTGTGATGGGTCTGATGGCGAAACTGTTCTACAGCATGAACCTTGGCGCTATCGGTAACCTGTTCCAGTACTTTATGGTGGTTATCGGGGTACTGGCCCTGCAGGTATTCATCACTTACTGTGGTCTGCTGAAAGTCACCACTGGCCTGAGTCCAAGTCTGTTCCTGAAAAAAATTCAGGACGCGTTCATGTTTGCATTCACCACTGCGTCCAGTAATGCCACCATTCCGGTGACGCTGGAAGCTGTCACCCGTCGCATGGGTGTGAAGAACCAGATCGCTTCTTTCACCATTCCTCTGGGCAGTACCATTAACATGGACGGTACCGCCATCATGCAAGGCGCAGCGACTGTATTCATTGCACAGGCATTCGGTGTCGAGCTGTTCCTGAACGACTACCTGCTAGTGATCATGACCGCTACTCTGGCTTCCATCGGTACCGCTGGTGTTCCGGGTGTGGGGCTGGTGATGCTGGCAATGGTGCTGCAGCAGGTAGGTTTGCCGCTCGAAGGTATTGCCCTGATTATGGGTGTTGACCGTCTGCTGGATATGGTGCGTACCGCCGTTAACATTACCGGCGACAGCGTAGTGACCTGTATTGTTGCGAAAAGTGAAGGTGCTCTGGATCAGGCCGTCTTTAACGATGCAACCGCAGGCGAAAAAGAAGAAAACATCGACTTCCACCGCATTGGCAATCGCCAACAACCCCTGGAAGCCTGATTAGACCAATTCATGTTTATAACTGGAGTTACGCACCCTCTACGAATCATCAAGATTTCCGAACGAGGTCATTGCTCTGTAGCCCTGATTCCTTCGTTTAAGGTGCGTAACATCAGTTTATAAGGCGGAATTGGCATTAATTGTCCATAGCGACAAAAGGGTAAAGATTTACCCTTTTGTCGTTTCAACTAGCCTCTGCTATTACTGATACATCAGCAAACTCAGGCTGCTTCCCGTACAAACTTGGATCATCCGGATTGGGTCGTGTTTTAAAACGACGATGTAACCACATGTACTGCTCCGGCGCCTTCAGAATGCCCTGCTCTATAATCTTGTTACAGCGAATAGCATCAGCCCGGTCATCCCCACTGGGAAAGTCATCCAGCGGCTCGGAAATTTCCAGTGTATAGCCTGAATCGTCGGCATTTCGGGTTGCCAGAAAAGACATCATCTTCGCCTTGGAAATACGGCACATGGTGCTGCTGCCAGTAATGGTGGCTGCTTCTTTCACGGCAAAAAACGGTACAAACTCGGCACCGTCACGACCAAAGTCCTGATCAGTGGTATACCAGACAATTTCGCCCTGTCGCAAAGCCCGGATGGCTGATTTCAGTTTGAACTTGTTAATCATGCCCTTGTTTGAACGGGAACGACCACGCACCTGTAGGTATTCCATGACCGGATTATTGTGCGGACGATAAACCCCAAGACCATCTGACTTAAGACCAAACAGACGCACACCAATTTCCAGTGTCAGGCTATGCAGAGAAAACAGAAGAACGCCACGACCCTCTTGCTGAGCCTGTTCTATATGCTCCAGCCCTTTAAACGTCAGTAGCTTACTCAGTCGTTTATCAGACCACCACCAGGCCATAGCCAGCTCAAACAGGGCAATGCCGGTGGATTCAAAATTCTTGATCAGCAGCGCTCGACGCTCGTCGTCTGGCATGTCGGGAAAGCAAAGTTCAAGGTTACGCTCAGCGGTTTTCCGGCGCGAAGGCACAACCGTCATTAACAGTCGTCCGAGTCTGCGCCCCAGTGCAAGTTGCCAACGATAAGGAAGCGTCTGTGTGGTTATCCACAACAGTCCCACTAACAACCACAATGCCCAGTATTTTGGATGCAGAAAAGCCAGCTCAAATTTAACAGTATCTGCAGATACCAGAGAGCTGATGGTTTTACCAGAAGGTCGCGAGGTCTTGGATGTTTTTTGCATGTCAGCATTCTATTAAAAATAAAGAATGCTGAACTTCAGTACTAACCGTAAATTACCCGACACAACACTATTATTTACCGAAGCAACACAGATGAGCGCATATAAACCAACAGCTATTGAATAATTCTGCCCGTACGGTAAAGTCCGCGGGTTATTGTTATCCCAGATGGAATCAGTGTGTCCAGAAGCTTTCAGTTCGACCAGATCGGTGTTATTCACTCCTGCTACCGGCAGAAGTTTGGTATTCCCCGTCAGCCCGGTATTGTGACGGCAGCCGAAGCGGAACTGGAGCTGTTACCGCCTTACAATCAGGAAAACCTGGTGCGGGGTCTGGAAGGGTTCTCGCATCTCTGGGTGCATTTTATTTTTCACGAAACCATGAACGAAGGCTGGCGACCCACCATTCGTCCGCCACGCCTGGGCGGTAAACAGCGAATGGGCGTGTTTGCGACTCGTTCAACACACCGTCCTAATCCGGTTGGTCTCTCCGTGGTGCGACTCGAAGGTATTCAGTCCGGTCATGGTAAGTTGACTCTTCAGCTGGCAGAAGCCGACCTTCTGGATGGTACGCCGGTTATTGATATCAAACCTTACCTGCCTTATGCCGACGCCCGGCCTGAAGCCAAAGGCGGTTTTGCTCCATTACCCGCCGTCATGGCTGAAGTTGAATTCACAGAACGAGCCATGGCCAAATGCTTACAGTACGAACAAAGAACCGGCAGACAGCTGGTACTTCTTATCCGGCAGGTGTTGGGGCAGGATCCTCGTCCGGCTTATCTCCGTGAAACCACCGGACGACGACACGGATCGGCTTTATGGGATGTGAATGTGGTGTGGGAATCCCGGGGCGACCACTTTCTCGTCACTGACTTGGAAGCTTATACGGCTGAAAATTAACACGATGCCTGCTGCCATCATCAACATAGTGACCAATGGTAAGCCTCTGGTCAGCCTGAACCAGGGTTCTTATGGGCGCCCTTGGCACAGAGGCGTTTGTCATCATATCCGCGATCAATTTTGTGAACAGCACCGAGGTTGGTCCGACATAGTTCAGGCTCACATGCAGGGCTACTCCTTTTGCTAATGAGTGAGCAACAAACAGCTCGGGAAAAAGCTTAAACGAGAGAAGTCGCTCAGCACCCGGGAAAGCTTTGACAGCTCCACCGGCAAGGCCTCCAGCTTTGCCCGTTAACCAAAACAGGTTGTTTGCCCCTTTTGCTGCCAGAGCATACCCTGGTACAGAAGTTTGCGCGACAGAAGCCAGATAAGCGATCAGCTTCGCAGCATACGGAGAGGCTATGGCCGAAGCCTGAAGCCCGGCAAGCGCCCCAAGGGTTACGAGCCCTCCGTTAATCTGCCCCTGGAACCACTCTTCCACTTCTTGCATGCGCTGGTTACTGGACAACTCATAACCCATAAACGATGAGCTTGTTTGCTTTAAAAACTCATCAAATAAAACCTTGGTTACCTTTCCTTCTCCCCCTAAAAACGACATCGATATGTAAACCAACCCTTCCTGAAAAACCGAATATATTTCAGCATCCGCCCCTCTCTCAAGCTCGGTTAAACATCTAATAAAATGACGAATTCGTCCTCCTGAGGAAATAGTTACCTTAACCAACATAGCCTTCAGCATTGCATTTTTTGCAGTGGGGGCAAGCAAACTGGCTGCGCCAAAGCCACTATATGCAGACCAGGCATCCGTGATTAAGTTACTTGCGGGTTGCCGAACAGTACCATTAGCCGGTGAAATATACTCGGCAACCGGTTGAATAACCGCCTGCGTAATACAATCCAAGGTGTTACCTGACAGGGGTGAAAGCCAAAACGTAGCGTAACGACCTGCCAATGTAAGATCTTTCATTTCGGTTAAGAAATCTACGAGCTTGAAGTAAGCTAATGCCCCCTGTATAGCCATAGTTGAACAGGTAGATCCAGCCGCTGAGAAACCGTGATTGATAAAAAAGCGCTTCAGATCACGACCCGCCTTTAACTGAGCAAACAACATGGTATAACCATGTATATGAGCAAAGGGGTTTATGCCACCAAAGTTATTTAGCCTGTTTCCTGTCAACTTGTCGATTCCCCCGGAAACAGTCAGCATCATGGCATGATACCCTAGGGTTTCCAGCACAGAAGGCACCCTTTCATAAGGTGATTTTCCGGGTTTATGCTGGGTAAAAAGGCAGATACGCTTACCTTCATTACCGGGAGAATAAATAGCTCGCAGGCTGGTACGAGGTATATCAAGCCTTTCGCTGTCAACAGTCGAATGCCCCAAGCGATTCATGCCAGCGAGATCCAGATACAAACCATGATGCGTGTAATCAAACCCTTCATCCATGGCGGTGCTACCGGGACGAATCGGGTTGTAGTACTTGCTGTCCCAATAATCATCTTTAAGCTGAGACGGGGCGGTCAGATAGAAATGGGCGTAACCTTCGGAATCAACCAGCGCACAGTTGCTACCATCATCCGGAATCAATCCATCAGGGGAAATTTCAATAACAGGAAGCAGACTATCCATGCCGACGGGCTGAGTGACATACCTATATTCGCTGCTGGCCTGAGCAAGACCAGACAATAAAACCAACATCAGCTGGAAGCGTTGAAATAAAGAGAAAAACTGTCGCATATCATCTATTGGCTATTAAAACAGAGCTTTAAGAATAGACAGTTATTTAAAAGGTGCTTTGAGCGATTAAAATATTTTATTGATTAGAATATGAACTTGAAAATTATATTCAAATTTATCCAAGTGTTCATTCCAAAACAAAAGTGCTATTTTCTCATCACTAATAAACTGGATATCGGAACACTTAATGATTATTCCTTATAAGGACATTACACCTGAAACGCTTGAAAACCTTATTGAAGAGTTTGTTAGCCGTGAAGGTACCGACAACGGTTATGACGAGACTCTGGAGCAAAAAGTTAAACAGGTTCTGAAGCAACTGCAGCAAGGCGAAGTCGTCATTGTTTTTGATTCGAACCTGGAAAGTGTCAATATTGTCCCATACAGTCGTGAGCTGGAAAAAAGTCTGCAGGCTGGATAGCCACTGATCATTCACAGGCAGGGGTAAACCCTCACCTGTGAATAAAAAACCAATCAGAGCGGAAAACCATTCAACTCAACGCCATTCAAAAGCAGCTGACCATCTTCCAGCGCCATTTTCACGGTTCTGCTTTCCTTCCACGCGCCTTTTGCCTGCTGCATGCTGTTCAGACATTGCATTTGCTGTTCCGCTTCCTGAAACTGCAGGCAGGACATCGTAAGAAAGTCGCCACTGTTGACCATGGTGTTACACAGCGTACTGTACAGTACCGCTTCGGCTGGCTGACCACCCTGTTCCTGCACAATTTGTTGTGGAATAAACTCGCAGCCCCAGTCCAGTAAATCATCCGATAAATGCACTGAAGCCGACATCGCCATGGACTGCAGAGCCGCGTGAGCCATCAGGCTTTCTTCGACCAGGGTCTGCGGCGGGTTGTCCAGCAAGCCCTGAACAAAGGCTCTGGTCTTGTCGGTACCCGCCAGATCAAAAGCAAAGGCAAAGCTGCCTTTACTGGTTTGCACTGCGAGTTCATCAACAGCCACGCGAGGCTGCGAAGTCACCAGATCAAGCAACCACTGGCTGGCATCATGCACCGACATCAGCTGTTCGGCGTCACCACGCCCCAGCAGTTCCGGAATACGCTCCAGCAGCTTTCGATCAAGGTTTTCAACACTGGAGCGAACGGTTACGCCTTCAATCAAGCTATCCAGCCCCTGCTCAGACAAAGACGGTACCTGTACCGGGCCAGTATTGACTGCAAAATGGCTATTTACCTGATCGTCATCGCTGGTCTGACGACCTTCCGCCTGAATGTTATCCACAACCAGTAACACGTCCGAAGAAACGGCAGGCATGGAATAGGACACTTCCGGAGCCGTCATCGACCAGCTTTGCTGGCGGGTGCTGAACTCCATCACCGGCGAGTTCATATCCATCACAAACAGTGGTTCACTGTTTTCAGTCACCGTCCACATCAGAGGTTCCATATCAACGGCAATGGTTCCGGAGCGATGACTGGTCAGCTGCCCTGCTGCCGGAGCCACTTGCAGGGTCAGAACCGCTCCGGGATCCAAAGGCAACTCTATGCCTTCTGTCGTCAATCTGGCAGACACCGAACCATTCAGATTCATGGAACCACTCAGCGTTCCGGGCATGGTAAAGCGCACACCCTGTTCATAAGCGTGATAACTGATATCCAGATCGCCGGAGATCATGCCCGGCACCGAAAAGAAATTGCCATGCTCCAGAGTGCCGGCCAATTCCAGTGACTGACCATTAATCTTGCGAAGCCCTGTTCCCTGAAGTGACAGCTCCAGCTCCGTGCTGCCATAACCCCGGTTAATCTCCAGACTTTCAACCCGATAATCGTGTTGTTCTGCCAGAGCAATCAGGTCATTGTTCAGGCGCCCCTCAAGAAGAAAGCCGTTGAGTGCTGGCATGCCGAGCACCGCAAGCCCTGCGAGTCCGGAAACACCGGATATCCATATTTTTTTGGTCTTTGTCATTGATAGTGTCATTGATAGGGTCATTGATAGGGTCATTAATAGCGTCTTATTTACAATCTGCAACGTCTCAGTTGTTCACCATAATTACTGGCGCGACTCTTCACCCGTTGCGCAGTATTCATCAGCCAGGGCTTACTTTTGTAGCTACCGCGGCGATATCCGCCATAACCTTCATGATAATTGAGGTACAGTTGATCAGCTCGCCAGAGTGATACTCCATTTACACGACGAGCCTTGTTGGTGTACCAACCAATAAAATCAATCGCATCGGCAAAATTAGTGCGGCTTCTGAAAAAGCCACTGGTCTCGTCCAGATATTCCTGCCAGGTGCCGTCCTGAGCCTGGGCATAACCATACGCCGAAGACTTTCGCGGCAAAGGAATAAACAGGAAGTACGGGCGAGGTGGCCGAACATTGTGTCGAAAACTGGATTCCTGATACATGATCGCCATCTGGATCTGCACAGGGGTTCCCCATTTTTTCTCGGATCGTTTTGCCGCCCGGTACCAGCTGGGCTTCTCCTTGAAAATACTGCACAGGTTGTGGGCATCCGCTGGCGGTACTGTGCTACTGCATCCGGTTAGCAGCAGGCTGGTCAGTAAAACCAGCCCGCCCAGTTTATTGAAGTGCTTTCTTATTAATAAGCCTCTGTTCAAGAGCAAGGCCGACATCTTTATCATTCAACGCCCCAGTCCGTTTTCAGTGCCATAAAATCGTCTTCGGAAATGACCTTAACGCCCAGATTCTGAGCCTTGGTCAGCTTTGATCCTGCCTTTTCACCCGCCAGCAGTACTGTTGTTTTGGCTGAAACCGAGCCGGACACCTTGGCACCCAGCTGTTGCAGGATTTCTTTCCCCTGATCTCTGGTCATAGAGTGCAAAGTGCCGGTCAATACCCAGGTTTCACCGGCAAGCGGCTGTTCCGTTCCTGCCGCCGGAGCTTCAACCGTTGGCCAGTGCACACCCTGTTCAATCAGTTCAGCAATCACTTCCTGATTATGAGGCTGTCGGAAAAACTTTTCGATGTGGGATGCCACTACCGGCCCGACATCGTCCACCGTTTGCAGGTCATCAACGCACACTGACCGAATTGCTTCCAGCTCTTTGTAATGACTGACCAAGCTGCGTGCGGTGGCTTCACCCACTTCCCGAATGCCCAGCGCATAAATAAAACGGGCAAGCGTCGTCGTACGACTACGATCCAGCGCATTGACCAGGTTCGTGGCCGATTTTTTGCCCATGCGTTCCAGACCTGACACCTGTTCGACGGTCAGGCGATACAGGTCAGCCACGGTATTAATCAAACCTCTGGCAACCAGCTGATCCACCAGCTTATCACCCAGCCCTTCAATATCCAGTGCCTTGCGGGAAGCGTAATGCTTGATGGCTTCTTTACGCTGTGCCGAACAGTACAATCCACCAGAACAGCGGGCAGCTGCTTCCCCTTCATCCTGCTCAATTTCAGAATCACACACCGGACAGGTGTCTGGCATCACTATCTCACGCAACTGGTCTTCAGAAGGTCGGCGGGAGTGTACGACACCCACGACTTTCGGGATAACATCTCCTGCCCGGTGGACAATCACAGTGTCACCAATCTTCAGATCGAGCCGGGTGATTTCGTCCATATTGTGCAGAGTGGCATTACTGACAGTAACGCCACCCACAAACACAGGCTCTAGTCTGGCCACCGGTGTAATCGCACCGGTGCGACCCACCTGAAATTCCACATCTTTCAGCAGAGTCATCTCTTCCTGGGCAGGAAACTTGCGGGCAATCGCCCAGCGTGGCGCACGGGCAACAAAACCCAGCTGTTCCTGCATCGCCAGATCATTCACTTTATAGACAATGCCGTCTATTTCATAAGGCAGATCCGGCCTTTTTTCTGCCAGCTGTTCGTAATAGGCTTCACAGGCTTTTATACCTGTTACCACCTGCATTTCGGGGTTAATGCGCAACCCCCATTGACTGAACTGCTCCAGAATGTCGGCGTGTTTTTCCGGCAGGCTGCCACCTTCAACAATACCGGCACTGTAGCAGTACATATCCAGCGGCCGACGTGCCGTCACCTTTGAATCCAGCTGGCGCAAACTGCCTGCGGCTGCATTGCGCGGATTAACAAATACTTTTTCTTCTCTGGCCCGGGCGCGGGCATTCATTTTTTCAAAGCCTTCTTTAGGCATGAAAATTTCTCCCCGTACTTCCAGCCGCTGTGGCCAGCCATTCCCCATAAGCTTCAGAGGAATAGAAGGAATGGTGCGTACATTCAGGGTGATATCTTCTCCGGTGGTACCGTCACCACGGGTAGCTCCGCGCACCAGCAAACCATTCTCGTACAGCAAGCTCACAGCAATGCCATCCAGTTTCGGTTCACAGGCGTATTCAATATCACCTGTTTCCGTCAGACGCTCTTTGACACGGCGGTTAAAGTCCTTCAGGTCATCTTCATTAAAAGCGTTATCCAGCGACAGCATCGGCATTTCATGGCGCACCTGACCAAACTCTTTCAAGGCCGGTGCCCCGACACGCTGGGTCGGAGAGTCTTCCGTCACCAGCTCAGGATATTCCGTTTCCAGCTGTTTCAGATGTTGCAGCAGCTTATCGTAAGCGGCATCGCTGATCTGGGGATCATCCAGCACATAGTAGCGATGATTATGGTGATTAATCTGCTGACGCAGGCTCTGAATTTCCTGCTCAACGTCTTCCTGAGAGAATAGATTTAGGTCAGTCATGATCTGGGAGAGTTTAAAAGCCCTGTCACCAAGAAGGTAACAGGGCGAAAAAGAGAATTAGTGAGAGAGTTTAATGGTCAGCTGCTTGCGTTCGTAATCACGAATTCGCTGACGACAATGCTCCAGCGTCTGCTGGGTCATGACACTCATATTTTCGTCCTTGAGTTCACCGCCAAGATCCAGCGCCAGCTGTTTTGCTGTCTCTTCCATCTGGGCAAACGCTTTCTGCGGTGCTTCCGGCCCGGGCAGACACAGGAACAGACTGAGAATAGTCGTCTCGGTTGCTTCCATATGCTCAATATCAAAGGTACCCGGCTTTACGCCGTTAGCCAGGCTGAACTGTATCTGACCACTGCCTTCTTTGCTGCTGTAACGATGAAAAATCGACCGGTCACCAAAACGCATACCCGCCGTCAGTACGCTTTGCAGCAGGCGCGCACCGTCAAACAACTCATTGTTTTTAGCCAGCACGTTTATCACGACCACTTCTTCAATCGCAGGTCGATCAGATAGCTTTTCCTTGTCTTTTTCCATCTTTCGGGTCGTTCGTGCTTTAGGCACCGGCTCAGAAATCGTCAGCTCATCTTCTGGCTGCATTTGTAATTCAGTCTGAACCCCTCTGGGAGTCTGAGCTGGATGAGCCGGTTCAGAGGCAACCGCAGGTTGTTCGAAACCGTCACCCGCACTGTCTGTACGACTGCTGACAGCGGCACTGGTCACCGGCTCTGACAGATCCAAATCGGGCTCAATCGCAGAGCCAAAATCCATCGCGTCAAAGTCAGGCTCAATCCGGTCAAATCGCTCTGACCGCTCCCTGTCTTCCCTGCGTGACCGCTTTGGGGCGCTGGTTCCTGCCGTTACTTCCGGATCAGAAGTACCCGGCAACTCATCCTGCACTTCGGTTCGACGCGCACCGCCATTGGGTAATTCACTGGAAAATGACTCGTCGTAACCTTTTACTTCTTCAATTCCGAACGTCAGCTCAGTGGCTCGTTTACGAGCCAGACGCATACGGCGATATCCATCAATAATAACTCCAATAATGACGATAACTCCGATTACTATCAGCCACTCTCGTAAACTCATGTCCATGCCATCCGTCTTACCGCACTTTCCGGCTGCTCAGTGCTTACTGTCTGACTCCCGAACCGGAAAAATAAGGTGTATTTCATTCAATGGTACATCAAAAATACATGAATCGGACAGCCTCCAAGAAAGCAATACACGACCATGTTTTTATACTACATTGCTGCCATGGCAGCTGCTTCTTCAATATCCACAGACACCGGACGGGATACACCAGGCTCCTGCATGGTAACCCCCACCAGCTGATTCGCCGCCTGCATCGCAATCTTGTTGTGGGTGATGTAGATGAACTGAACCTTGTCACTCATCTCCGACACCATTTTTGCATAGCGACCAACGTTAGCGTCATCCAGTGGCGCATCCACCTCGTCCAGCATGCAGAACGGTGATGGATTCAACTGGAAGATGGCAAATACCAGCGCAATGGCTGTCAATGCCTTTTCACCGCCGGATAACAGGTGGATAGTACTGTTCTTTTTGCCCGGTGGCTGCGCCATAATCGCAACACCGGTATCCAGCAGATCTTCGCCCGTCAGTTCCAGATAGGCCCGGCCACCGCCGAACACTCTGGGAAACAAGTCCTGCAGACCTGAATTTACCTTATCAAAGGTATTCTTGAAACGTTGCCGGGTCTCCCGGTCAATTTTCCTGATAGCATTCTCTAACGTTTCCAGCGCAGATTCCAGATCTTCATTCTGGGCGTCCAGATAGTTTTTGCGTTCTGATTGCGTTTCATACTCTTCAATGGCAGCCAGATTGATCGCACCCAGTCGCTCAATTCTTGCCTGAAGCCGCTCCAGTTCGTATTCCCAGCTCTGTTCCGACGCTTCTTCCGGCATATTGGCCAGAACCGTCTGCAAATCAAACTGGTCTTCCTTCAGCTGCTCGGCCAGAGTTGTCCGCCTGACCTGCATGCCCTGCCAGTCCATACGCAGTTTTTCCAGGCGCGAGCGAGCAGTCTGGGCTTTCTGATCGGCTGCCTGACGCTCTTTTTCGTACTGTTGCAGGCGCTGTTCCACTTTTTCCAGCTGACTGCGAGCCGCCTGCATCGCCTCTTCTTCTTCCAGTCGGCGGGTCAGCAGTTCTTCCAACTGTTCCTGCAGTTCACTCTCGGGGGAGTGAGACTCACTGAGAGAGGACTGCAACAGTTCTCTGCGCTCACGCAGTTTAGTGGACTGCTGACTCAATCGTTCAATGGCTGCCCGCAGTGACATGACCTGACTGTTAATACTCTGCTGCCGCAGAGCCAGCTGATGGGAGCGTTCTTTATCATGACGGGAACGTTGTCGTACGTCTTCCAGTTTTTCACGGCAACGTTCGCGTTTTTCCAACAGCTCCTCTTTATGGCTGCTGTCGTACTCCATGATGTCCAGCGCTTCCTGCAGCTTCAAACGGGATTCACTGATGCGTTCCTGCTCATGCAGTTGCTGTTCACGACAGTCGGCCAGTTCCTGCTCCAGACGTTTACGTCGCTCGGAAAACTGTTCCAGCCGGACTTTGCGCCCCTGCAGATCGGCTCGTACCTCACCTTGCTGACGACTGAGATCCGACAACTGTTGCTGGATATCCTTGCGCAGGTTCTCCAGAACTTCACCCTGTTCCCGCCGGGTTTGCAGGTCATCAGCCAGTTGCTCCAGTGACTGTTCGATCTGCTCCAGCTTGATGGTCAGCTCTTCCAGTTCCTGCTGACGTTCCAGCACACCGGAGTTGCTGTCAGCACTGCGATTGATGCGCAGCCAGCTTCGGGACAACCAGATCCCCTCAGGCGTTATGATCGACTCCTGAGGTTCCAGCGATTCACGCAGCCCTAATGCTTTGTCCAGCGACTCACAAGTATAAATGCCTGTCAGCAGTGGCAAGGCCTCGTCTCCTGCCAGAACTTTGCTGGCAAGAGTGATTAAACCGGTCTCTTTACCCTTTGTGCTGTTTTGAAGGTGATTGGTTTGACTGGAATCCAGTAATACCGCCGAGCCTTGTTCGAGATTGCCAAGAAAACCCGCCACCGGATCAATGCCATCAACACACAATGCCTGCAAGCTGTCGCCCAGCACGGTTTCCATAGCCAGCTCCCAGCCACTTTCCACCTGCAACTTTTCTGCAAGCTTGGGGCGGTTCTGCAAACCATGTTCTTCCATCCACACCAGCACGCCGGTATCCTGACCCATGGCTGCCTGTTGCAAAGCTTCCAGCGAGGCATGGCGTCCGCGCAGGGTACTGAGCTCGGAACGGCTGCGATCGCGCTGCTCCAGCAATTCATCCACGGACGTACGATTCTGTTCGATCTCGGTCAGAGTATCTTCCTGACGCAGCTCCTGAGTTTCACGAGTCATTTCCAGTTCGGTCAGTCGCTCGGCCAGCAGTTCCATCTCTTCCTGATCTTCACCGCCACCGAGACCATCAAGCTCACCTTTCAGATGCTGGTCACGTTCAGTCAGGCGTTGAATTACCTGTTCGGCGTGCTGAATACGGGACTGCTCCACTTCAGCCGTACGACGCGGCTCGTGTGAACGCTGGTTAAACTGATCCCACTCCTGCTGCAGACGATGCATCTCTTCTTCAACCTGGGCCAGTGCATCGCCAGAACCGGCTTCCTGCTCCAGCAACATTTCCAGCTCAGGCTCAATCTCCAGCTTCTCGGCTTCTAACAGTTCCAGCTGTTCCTGATCATCTGCCATCTGTTCACGGGCTTCCTGCCAGCTGTGTTCAAGCTGCTCAAGGTCGTGATTCAGCTCTTTGGCTCGCTCTTCCCTGTGTCTCAGGGTCTGCTCAATACGGGTGACTTCATTACCGGTGCCATAGAAGCGTGCCTGGGTTTCATGGAAATGATCACTCAGCTCCATCTGCGCAGCACGGTCTTCTTCAGAGCGGGCATCGGCTGCACGCTGCTGACTGACAGCGGCTTCGAGCTGCACTTCCAGCTCACTGATGACGTGCTCCTGGGATTGCGCCCCTTCGTCAATGGTTTTCCAGCGTAATGCCTGTAACTGGGCTTTTTTCAGACGTTCATCAGCTTTGTATTCTTTGTATTTTTCAGCAGCCTGAGCCTGTCGTTGCAGGTGACCAAGACGCCGCCCCAGCTCTTCACGCAGGTCGGTCAGACGTTCAAGGTTTTCATTGGTGCGACGAATGCGATTCTCGGTTTCCCGACGGCGTTCTTTATATTTGGAGATACCGGCAGCTTCTTCAATGAAAACCCTTAATTCTTCCGGCTTGGATTCAACCAGGTTCGAGACAATGCCCTGACTGATAATGGCATAGCTGCGCGGCCCCAGACCGGTGCCCAGGAAAATGTCCATGACATCCCGGCGGCGGCACTTGGTGCCATTCAGGTAGTAAAAATTCTTGGCTTCGGAGGTAAGCAAACGCTTGACGGAGATCTCGCTGAATGCAGCGTACTCTCCGGTGACTCGACCTTCATTATTGTCAAAGACCAGCTCAACCGACGCTTTGGCGGCCGGCTTACGACTGTTGGAACCTTTGAAAATAACATCGGTCATGGACTCGCCACGCAGGTGCTTGGCAGAGGATTCGCCCATTACCCAGCGTACCGCGTCGATAATATTGGACTTTCCGCACCCGTTTGGTCCGACCACACCGCTCATATTGGAGGGGAAATGAACCACCGTCGGGTCCACAAATGATTTGAAACCGGCCAGTTTGATCGATTTTAGACGCATCTTATCCTTTAGCTCATCGCTTTCGGGGCCACAGTATGCCGTTTATCTTGAAAATGAATTCATCACACGCACTGTCTGTACCTGTACAGGTAGCCTCTCGCGGCCCCCATTCCCTGTCCTCGAGAGTTGCCTGGATCACCTACTGACGTATTGAACGAATTAAATCTGATGGCGTACACAGGCATTAACTGCCTACACCTTAACTACCAGAGTGTACACAGGATTAGACTAACAGGAAAAGTCGTTAAATCCGAAAAGATAAGACAAGATGATTGAAAAGTAGTTCAGAAGTCGTTGGAAACCGCATCCCTGCAGTCTCTATATAAGCCAATCGTTCTCAAGGCTCGTCATGAACAGGATGGGAGAAGGTTTCAACGTCAGAATACAGAGTACTGGTGACCTCCATCCGTGTACCTCTGACCATGGGGATAAAGATTTCACCTTCCTTGCTGACATCTCTTCGCCAGAATTTGGTGTCATCCATGTAGGTCGCCTTATGATACTTGCTCAATTCACCGCGAACCGTGATATCCCCTGGGTCTGTATCATCAATATCGCTGCCTTTAGGCAGTGCATTGACACCGCTGGCTATAACGTCCAGCCATTCGGATTCCACGCCAGATCGGCCAGCGGCATGTTTGATCGCTGAAAAAGCAAACTTAAGCACCTTAATGAATGAAATATTAAGATCCCTTTCCTTCATCACCAGCCGAACCTGATCTGCTCCTTTCCAGTACAACAGCTCTGTCTTGCCGACATTCACGCCTTTTTCTGTCGCCCAGTCGATATCGACCGTATCCATGCGAATGAATTTGCCCTGCTTGTAATAGAGAACCAGAAAGTAGATTTCCGGATCGCCAAACCACTCTTTTGTCTCTCTTAACGTTAATTTGATCACACTGGTGTCTTTTGCCCACTTTTTACCATCGGTTGATGTAGGCGTTTCCACATCAGGGGCTGCTTCCATGGAAACGGGCTTCAGCCGGTATACCAGCCTTACGGCATCCTGCTTCACATCTTCAGTTTTTATATATCTGAAATCACAGACTCCCTGACGACAATTTTTACCGTCGGTTACATAGCCAATCTCAGGTACCTTTTCACCCTCGTTGACGACTACCTCAGGGTCAGGTCTGACATAGCCCACCAGGGGATTATCTGTTTTACCCAGACGGTAATAACGCCACCTGAGCACAGATGGGTCTGACGGATTGATTTCTCCATACATAAAGCATTTAGCAACGCTTTCCACAGCATTCTGTGATTCCTCCAATGCGGGTATTTCACCAATCAGTTGTGGGTAGTGTTTTTTGACGGCATCGGGGAATGCTTCGAGAGACAGCTCAAGATATTTGCCAGTACTGCTTCCTTCCTCCATCACTTTCCGGAACTTATCCCCATGGAGATCCAGCCTTAGTGAGGTAATAAACACATCCTGAGCTCTCGTTAACTCTTTGAACTGATCTTCATCGGACTTCTGCTGGAATGCAGCGCATTCCTCAGGCGTCATTGCCCAGCCGGGTAAAGACGCCAGTGTTCCAAGTAGTGGTAAAGCAAATAAGCAACTGCGGGAAAAACTAACCATAGCAGGCATACCTGATCGTAGTGATAGGATATAGGGACAAGAGAAAAGAAAGAGGCTGACAAGACGTCAGCCCATTAGATTGTAGAACAGATCATTTATATTTTTATTTTTCAGTAACTTATATTAAAAGCAACATCGTACAGACAAGAACTTAACGAAATAGCTCCCCGCATTGCTCCCCGTTTTTGTCGGACTGTACCGGTAATCCATGGAATAATGATCAGCCAATTTCAGGCATTACAGATCCTTTGAAATGCCACCATTTACAACTACTCCAGCCCTATACCAACATCTGACAACAATTCCCCTTTGAACAATCCAGCATTACCACCAGCCCTGAATGAATGCTGTCGAACTTATCTCCTGCTTTCTGGTCTATTGATTGGTTGGTGCTGGTGTAGGCCGATGATGGTTGGGTAGTGGGCCAGAACTGTTATATCGCGTGAATATTGACCCCAAACTCAACTTTATTAATCAATAATCCAATAACAATATCGTGCATCTTTTCGAGCTTTGAAAAACAAATTGTCTTTCTGGCCAACCGTTTAATCCAAGTCCGAAAATTAAGGTTTTTACGCTCTATCTTCTGAGTGTTTGCTTTACCAATAATATGCATGTTTTCATCAAGGTGTCGCTCATAGGCTCCCCAATCATCGGTGTAAAATTTATTAATACCAAATGGCTTCAGAAGTGTTTTGAGTTCTTTAAAAACTTCATCTTTCCGTTTTCCGAAAACATAAGCAAGCACGGTATTTGTAGCGTGATCAACAGCATACCAAAGCCAGCGTTGGTTCGATTTATCATGAACATACGACCACTGCTCATCTAGCTCAGCCTCTTGGCAGACAAGCCCTACATGAATAATTGCATCTGACTTGAGATCAATAGTTTGAATATTTGGGTTGACCTTTACCAGACCGCTTTCTTTTTTTTTAGAGTCTTTATTACTGTTGTCTTGCTTATTCCGAGTACTTTACTTGTATCCCTGATTCCGCTGCCATTTATTGCCATATCGATGATTTTTTCTTTAACGCCAGGCTCACAGGCCTTGTAGCGATATTCAAGCATGAAGGTTTTGATTTCACATTTGTCATTACAGCAATAGTATCGTGGAACATCATGAGTGCTGTATCCGAAAGGCCGAACTTGGTTACTGCCACATGTTGTACAGAGGACTTGCGTAAGGCACATTTTTAAACCGCATTTTTCAAAGTTGCCGAATGTCGTATTTTAGCAGACAGGGCTAGAATCACAGAACTGTGCCACTACCGATGGTTGTTTTGCAGCCGCCCGGAGATGCCGCCAGCATCAACCATCTTATCCACCTTCCTTACTGACTCGTTGTGTTCAGCCTGCCAGCCCTCAACATATCAGGCATCAATGCTTGTCACTGGTTCGAACTCCAAACTTCGAACTTTCCTTCGAACCACTATTCGAACCTGTAGTTTTCTGGAGCGTCTGACAATCACTAAAGAACGTTCTCAAAGCCCTATACTAACTGGCCTTTGCTGCCACTGGTTCGCAGTTGGAAGTGCGAACTTTTGTGCGAACCACTGCGAACCGGTTTGCACTTCAGACTGCAAACTTTTCTGCAAACCATTAGAAAGGTGAATGGGTTGTTCCTGCTGGTGGCCTGCTGTCTTTACATGGTTATCAAGCTTGGTGACTGTGTTAAAGCAGGTAGTTATGCAGACCACGGACAACACTGTCCGTTTGTATGTAGGCTGGTGGATCGGATTACTTCAATGCTGCTGACTGTAACCATTGATGGTTAAGAGAGTGCGTAGTTCCATGACTGGTGCGCATTCTCAACTGCGCACTACTCTGCGCACCGGCTGCGCATTCCCTTGATTTACCGGGCTTTCAGGCAAACGGTACGAATCCTGAAGTTCGTACTTCTGTTCGTACCTTCATTCGTACCGGCTGCTTACTTGGCTCCAGCAATGCCATAAATTGATAAAGGGCAAAAAGTACGCAGTTGAAAGTGCGTACTTTCTTGCGTACCGGCTGCGTACTTTTATCATTCGCTATGCTTACAGTGGACTCTGTTGTGGGATGGAGCGACACATCGGCAATCATCAGGTTGTGCGGATGCTCACCATCGATGCCCGCAGAGTCCACCTTCTAACATTTTCCTACATTCCATCTGTTCGCTAAGCACTGGTTAGGAGGAAAGCTTTTATACATTGATGTTTAAAAGCACTCCAAACTTTTGCACATCAATGTGTAAAAGGCTCTGCTGCTTGAAAAAACTTGAGAGAGTCATGTTTAACGGGAGAGTATTCACGCTGGTTGCTGCCCGTCATTACAGGCCAGTCGAATTTATGGCCCACCCTGAACTACTTGTCTCAAAGGTTAACATTGCTTAGCAGGCAGGATCGGGGGTCATTGGTTGGCCTACCTCCGGTACTTTCACTCAGGAATGAGTAAAAGTCAGAGTATCAACAAGGTCAGCCTGTCAGTATCAGCTTGCCCGGTTAATCAATGCCTCTAACTGCTCGATGGACTCCGTGTATTCAATGGTCAACCTTCTTACTTCCTTCATGAGTCCGTCTAATTCGTCGGCTCTGGCAAGGTCGTCAAGGTCGTTTGTTAGCCTGTAGGCTTGGACGTGATAACCGGCTGCAAACTCAAGCCGCTTTCTCAAGCCTTCCAGTTCAACCACTGCTGCATCCAATACTTTGTTTTCCATGTTCCGCTGCTCCTTCATCGTGTACCGTCTTACCGGACAAATAAAACCGGGCAATGTACCCGGCTTTGAAAGTGTTGTATTCAACATTTCTCAACATGCTTACTGCTGCTTTTGCTGGTGCTGCTCAAAGTCAGCATGGACTCTGGTCAGTGTATTGAAGGCTCGCCACTTCCTCCCCCTAGGCTTTTTGTATTCGCCCTCGATCTGCAAGCCCTGTTCAGGATCGTTATCCAGTCGGGTTATCCTTACATGGGTTGCAGGTACTTCCAGATACGCCGCTACAAGGTTGATCACGAACCATTGGTTTTTTATGAATCGGTTTTGAGCGTTGATCAACATGATTGTCCTCCTGAAAAATTCAGAAAATATGTAGGGTAGGACACCCGAAAATACCCGTTTTAATAAGATGCTTTATTATTTCGGGTATATTCGGGGTATCTACCTTAGCCTTTCTCTTGTTTTTCTTCCTGATCTGCCAGTGCTGCCGGGTTGATATGATATGTCACCATTGCTCGACCTTTCGCACTTTTCCTTTGTTCTTCCCTGTACACATAACCGTGTGCCTCAAGAATTGCTAAGGCTCGTTCACGCTCTGGTTTTTCGGTTAGCCCCATCCAGCCTTTATCCCTCAACTGATCACCCTTGAAAGACAGCGGCAACTTTTCCAATCTGTCGATCAGTATTCTGGCTCCTGCAAATGGGTTGTCTGCCAGTGCGTAAACCCTTTGAGCATGAGTTTCCAATACATCACACCAGCGTATAGCCATACTTGCAGACTCCTTGCTGATACTTCCTGCTGCCCCGTTCTGGATAACATGAAAGACAAGTGCCAATGCAGGCATCAATGCGGGAAACTTTCCAAGGTGACTTTCCATTTGCAGGCTGATCCCTTCACTGCTGATACGAGTCATCAGCTTGCAGTACCAGTCGTTGAATACTTCCTGTGCCTGATCATCAAACCTCAGCGATAGTTTATCGCCTTCATCATCCTGATACTGAATGTCATTCAGCCTGCGGAACACTTGATAAGCTTTTTCCTGCAACGCTTTGTTGGGTCTGCGGTCAGTGTGCTTGAACTCTCCGGCATCGGGATACACTAGCAACTGCAATCGCTCAACAAGCCCGTCATCCCCTGAGCCTTCCCTTTGAGTCATCAGTAACGGGAGTAGTCTCCCCGGTTGAATACCTCCCAGCAATGCAACTGTGTTTGATGGAATGTACACATCATCCCTCGATACACGGTCATAGCTGAATGTACCGTCACCGTTGAATGCTTCCAGCCAGAACGCTCTATCCTGCTGCCGGTCATCACGGTTAAGTCCTGCAATCCATCCTGCAAGTTCATCACGGAACAATAACAAGCCCCATGGGTTTTCAGACAACAGAATGCCCAGCTTTTCTATCGTGGCATCGTTGATAATGTATCGACGGTTGAGCGGCTTTTCCGGGTCTGTCGTGTCATCCATAAGCAAAGCTTCTGCTGCCTGCATGTCACCTTTTTTCACCAATGCAGCCGCTTTCTTTTCAGCTTCCTTATTTGCCATTTGGTTTATTTTTTCTTGTGCCTGGTATCGCTTCAGATCGTCTTTATGTTGCTCTCTGGCTTCCGCTTCCAGTCGGGTTAACGGGTGAGTTGCAGCTTTGATGACCGGTGTCTTTTTCTGGCTTGGCCTGCCAATACAACAGCCCCACAAGTTCGGGATGATTGCCCAGTCGTCATACTGCTTTGGCTTAACACTGACCTTTCGACCAATCAGGCTACCCAGTGCTGATATTGCAGCAACAGCGGCATACTCATAAGGCGCATTGTCCATACGCTGAACAACGTCTGTTAACCAGCCTGACAATTCATCGGGCAACATATCCGGTGTAATGGGCTTAACAGGTAACAGATCATTCCTGATTGGCTTCAGTTCAGGCCACTCAATAACGGGTTGTCCTGCTGCCTGCCGGATAGCTTCCTGAATGTTGACGGGGTTCATTACTGTTACTTTCGGGTCGTCACACATTGCCATGCCTAAGCCCTCCATTGGCAAGGTAGTAATCGGAAAAGTCAGCCCCGTTGCTGCTGTTCTGCATTGCAGGCGGTAGCATGATCAAAGCCCCTACGGACTGCGCAGCTTTCATTGCGTCGGTCAGTCCGGGGTTGTCTGGTTGGTGGGTGTCGTTGTCGGCTGCAATGATCAACCGGCTATCAGGGTTCTGTTCGCTGGCGATCCGGGCAACGCCTTCAAGGTTGCCTTTACCCATAGAGGAATAAACCCTTATGGTTTCCCTTTCCATCAGGTACAAGCTTGCCCCTGTTGCCCAGCCTTCACAGATGTACACTGTCCAGCTTTCATCACCAAAGCGGTGATATACATTCGTCCTCAATCCGTCCTCAAGGCCAAACTTAAAACCATCGGGTTTGATCTTCTCCACGTTCACCAGCTTGTGACCTCTGGCAAACAATGGAATCAGTAACAGGTTTCCATCCTGCCTGAGATTCATTGGTGGTAATTGCTTTCGAACCAAGTACGGGTGATTCGGGTCTGCCGGTAAAGCCTTGCCCAGAATAGACGGCACGGTATCGGCTACCTGCTCCTGTCGTTTCTTTTTCTGTTCGGCCTCCTGTTGCCTTCTGGCTTCCTGCTCCTGCCGTCTGGCTTCCATGCTGGCAGTTATACGGGCTTGATCTGCAAGGGCTTCAGCTTCATTGCGGTATGACCTGCGCTCAATACCCAGCCACCTTGCAACCTGATCAACCGCATCAGGAAAACGACACTCCTGCATTTTCATAATCAGGCTAAACCCGTCGCCTGCTCCGCAATGCCTGCAAAAGTAATTGCCGTTGTCTGCACTCTTGAACTCGTACCGGTCGCGCCCTCCACAATGAGGGCACGGGATATTGCGCTTACGTGGGTTGACCTCGTTATCAGTCAGCCCACACAGCGATTGAAGAATACCGTCCCACTGTCCACCAGCGGCAAGCTTTACCTGTTCAGTGAATACCTGTGCTTTCACTGGAAAACCTCCATTGCCTTCACTCCGTCCATTCGTCGTCACAATCTGACGGGAAGTACATGCTGATTCCCTGAGTGACTGCGCATAGTTTCCTGACTGTGGAGTGACAAACCCTTAGTGATAAAGCTTCCTCACTGGTTAGCTTTCTGATCTGGCCTTCTGACTCCAGTACCTTTGCGGTTGCGTCCAACTGTTCAGCAATTCGACTCAGCGCAATGATCGGATCATTGGAAGCACTGTATAAACGCTCCAAGTCATCGACCTTTTGAATGGTTGGGGTTGCTGGCTGTTCAACAATCACACTCGGCTTTTCAGCTTCAAGCGTGTCATTGCTCCGATGAAGAACTTCACGGGCTTTTTGTAACCAACGGTTGCCACTGGCAAGGCGGTAAGGGTTTCTGATCCTGAAACGGCGGTTGGTTCCTCTCAGTGCTACATTGCTCATGCTGCTCCCCTCCCGGTATTCCATCCACACACAACAGCGTTCAGCCTGTGGGCTTCCTTTCTGGCTGCATTGCGGGAGTTGAACGACAAGGTAATGTAACCACGTACACGACGGTCACAAAGGCGGGGTGATTGGCCTTCCAGTAAGGCGAGACGGTAAGTAGCCATAGGGCAGTCTCCTTTGAGTTTGGAGCCTGTCACCCAGTGCGAGAATACTGATATGGCGACAGGACTGAAGGGGTTCTCACCACCGGCCTCAAAGGATACCGGCCTACCCGAAGGTAGCCCCTTCAGCCCCGTCATTACATGGGTATGCTGAAGTAATACGCAACAAAAAAGCCGCTCTGCTGGCGACTGCTGCGCCTTTGAGAATACCGGGGTGAGAGTCCGGGTTCCTGATTTTGCAGGAACACTGTTAACGTTAGCGCAACGTTTTATTGCTGGCAATACCTTAACATTCCTTAACTTCTGCCTGCATCGTGAATACTGCTGATTGACGGCAAGCCGTTGAGCCTGCCGATTGATTGCCTGAATCATGTTTGCTGTCCGTTGTCGTCTTCCAGTGCGTTTACTTCCTGCCGCTCTGGTGGTTTGTTCCTGAATGGCAAGGCGGTACTTCACGCCCTGCCATTGTTGCCGGTGTTTAGTGCTGGCTACCAAGCAAACGAATCTTTCTCAGGATGTTGTAGCGTTTGGCTTTGGCCTGCTTCCACTTCTCGGCAAGTACTTCTGTTTTCTGGCAACGTGGGCAGTGTTCGCCCTGCCGATCTCTGCATGTCTTGGACTGATCTGCTGTTACCTGCTCGCAATCCTGCCGTGAAGGAAACTGTTCTTTCAGCTTTGAAAGCTTCTGCTCGATCTTTGCCAGTTCACGGGAGAGGTGAAGGGCTTTCTTTTCAGGGGTGACACGAACGGTCATTGATACGGTTTTCATTCTGCTTATCCTTGCCTGATTATTTAAGAGGGTTTTTCAGGGGTAGCTACCCTGTATGTTTTTTATTTTCCGGTTCGTCATTGGCTGCAAACTGTTCCACCAGCATTGCAGCCAGATTCACAGTTAAGTGATTGCTTCCACGCTTTAGCCGACACTGGTTTAACAAGCTGAGTGCCTGCTCTGCTGTCTTCCTGTTCGGTAGCCAATAGCGGTTGAATTGCGCCTTACTGCCATCGTGCCGGGTGTAAGGATCGGGAGAGCGAGCAATGGTAATGCCTGCTTTTTGCAGCCTCGACACATCGGTATTCAGGCAACTGCTCCAGAACAAGCCGGGTTGGTGTTTGAAGTGATAGCCTTGATGCGGGCTGGCTACTTCAATTTGCCTTAAACCTTCCCTGCCAGATTCCAGAAAGGCATACAGGCAGTTTTCTAACTTAGTGGGTTGCTTCATAATGGGTTGTCCTTTCCTGTGCTGTACGGGCTCTTCAGTGGCGACTGATAGCCCGTTACCTTCCTGCTCAATCGTTGGCTGCTTTTCGCTGCTGCTCCCATTCCTCCAATTCAGTGATTTTCCAGCGAGCGCAACGAATCCCCATTGAATACGACTTGGGGAACTGTATGTCTTCGTCGTTCATCCAGCGGTAAAGGGTGGTGTTACCAATCCCGTAGCGGGTCAGTACTTCTTTGCGGGTGAGGTAGGTTTGCAGGTTTGTATTTGTCATTCTGCTTGGTTCCTTGCTGTGCTTTGGTTTTCCATGAGCATGGACAAAGTTAGAAGCAGAAAAGAAAATTAGTAAGATGGTCTAGGTAGGCTATGTAGAGGTAATCAGGGTGGGCTAAGTTGGCTGTAGCCCCTATGAATAAAGAGCTACAGGGTAGGCTAAGTTATTTTTTGTTTCTTATCATTAAGTAGTCTTCCAGCGATGGATAATATTCACTTCCTCCTTCTGGTGCCCACCCTATGATCTGTGCCAACTTATCTCTCCCTCCCATCTTCGGGTAGCGTTCATCAAGTAATGCTTGAGCTGCAATTTTCGGTGTTCGTTTTCCAGTTCCATTTTCTACTAGCTCAAGCCATACACTGATAGCTGCCCATAACTTTTCGCTGAGGTAAGGATTGTTTTTGGTAAACAGGGCATCCAATGAGGCATTATTAACGGGCTGCTTATTATGTGGTTCTGTTGGATGTTTATAAGGAAAGTTCAACCCATTTGATTTCGCCCATTCTGTTATAAACTTGCTTTGCAGGTAAATGATCTCAGGTTTGTTGTCTGATTCGTCCTTAATGACTTCAGGTTCCGCTAAGCCTTCTCTGTTAATCACTACTCTGATTTGTCCGTAATATAAATCCGCTTTTTCCCATCCCGCTATATTTTTTTTCTTTGCAACAAGAACTAACAAGTCCGATTCGTCGTCACCAAATGCAGAGACTTTTTTGATTTCTTGAGGGTCAATTCCAGCCAAGAGCAAGCAGGCTTCATCCAGTCTGTAATAGTCTCGGATATTCCAATATGACAGGTCTATCTGTGATTTGGGTGCTTCATCCTGCAAGCTGATCAAGCTATTAAGATCGACTCGTTTGACTCTCAGAGAGGATTTAGAAACGGTAAATTTATGCCTGAATATACCACCATCACTCCACCTCAGGTCATGACTGATAGTACCTTCACCACACTCAAGGATCGCAGACGCAACCATTGGCGAAACCTGCTCATAATCCGGGAATTGAGCGGTGGGTTCTTCGTCTGTAAAGCCACCATACTCAATAACCTCATAAGGAACCTGCTTTACCATATCTGAAACTTTGAACTGGTAATATGCTGGCAATACTCCCTCACAAATCATTTGCTCAATCAGGTCATTACTTAGCCCTGCAATCTCAACTCCCATGCTCAAAGTGACATACTTGGTAAGTGCGTCAATTTTCATCGCTGCCCCCAGCAAACCTACATTAAGTAGCCAGACAGAGCGGGTAGGTAATCCGCCTTTTCGGGTAGCTCTCCCTAGTCTGACCAAACGCTTACCGGTAAACCCCTTTCCGGTGGCCTACCTTCACTACTTCGATTATCAGTTGTCCGTTGTGTATCTGGTATATCAGCCGGTAGTCACCAGCCCTTACCCAATATGTATGTTCTGTGCCTGCCAGCTTCCGGCATTCGTCCGAGTGTGGATCGTCCACCAGCAATTCAGCCAAAGCTACCAGTTTATTTACTGTTGTATTGGGTAGCTTTCAGAGACTTGATCACTTCACCACGGGATACCGTGTCTTCATCCCTGCGCTCTGCAACTGTGGCAAGGTCTTCAAGGTCTTCTAATAGTTCCTGGTACTGATCGACAGGCAGGACAACAAAAACACGATTGCCTTGTTCATCGATAATGTATTGCGGTTTGGCTGGTGCTGGCATTGTGCCGCCTCCAGTATTAAATCGGGTATTTTCGGGTGACCTACCCTGCATGTTTTTTAAAAACTATGCCTTGTTGCCGGACTGCTTATACTGCTCCAGATCAACGACCTTTACGTTTTCACCTTTCAGTATCTTATCCAGAAAGGCATCGTACTTTTTCAGGGCTTCCCGTTTCTCTGGCAGTCGGTCTGAATGATCATAGTGCTTGCTCTCAATGCTGCCATCCTCACGACTTTGAATGAGGTATCTCTGCTCACGGGGTACACGACATTCAATAAGTAAGCTGGTTGCTGTGCGTCTGAAATCTTTTGGGGTGAATCGCTCCGGGGCTTTCTCGCCTTTGGCTCTCGCTTCTACTTCCAGAAAGTTACAGTATCGGCCTACCTTTACACCCAGCGTAGTTTCACTGATAGGTTTGCTTCCCCTGATAGTAAATATCCATTCAAAGCTGCCTGAAATATCCCTCAAATCATACAGTATTTGCATTGACCGTGGTGTTAGCGGCATTACCCGTTTGCGAGGCTCACCACGCCCTTTACCATCCATAAAGGTAAGGGTTCGTCTTTCAAAGTCCACATCTGACCACTTGCATTCAATTAACTGCTCTGGCCTGTTGCCCCCAGTTGACAGCATAAGTTTAAGCAACAAGCCGAATACCGGGCTACACCTTCCCATAGCGTGATCAAAGCCATACCAGAACTTTTTCACTTCAGCATGGGAAAGGGTGCGTTCCCTCACATACTCAAAAGCCTTTTGACTGGTAACATTGGCTACCGGGTTATGCTCGATATGAAAACGTGTATTGTGGTGTACCTGCTCCATTGGGTCATTGTCGGCTTTAATGCCATAAGCAAATGAGGAATGAAGATAGCTTCTGACCCGATTGGCTATTGTCGTTCCACCTCCCTCTATGATTCGCCGAATAATTTTAACTATGTCATCAGAAGTGATATCACGCGCTTTCGTTTTTGACAGTTCAGGAAATGCTCGGTGTACATGCTTGTTCAATGCGTTTCTGACATCTTTTTCTGACTTCTTTTTATTCTTGTTTCTCAAAGAAGCAATATAGTTGTCGCAAAGCTGTTGAAGTGATCCTTGAGAGGCTTCTATCTGCGCCTGAGCTTTCAACTCTTTTGCTGCCTGATTTTGCTTGAGTAACTCAGCTTCCAGATAACCCTTGAGATCACCACCGCACTCTCTCCGGGTTCTTGCCAACTCTTGAGCTTTGTCCCTGCATTCAGCCAATGTGTAACCGTGGCTGCTCTTTGTGATTTTGTACTGCCCTACTTTGATAAGGTTCTCGTCACCTTTGTTTCGATAACGATAGTAAGCCTCAACATTCCCTGAGGCACGTTTCCAGAACAGTAACGCGCCATCCCCCCGACTACCTACAGATTCACTCGCCTTACCTTGTAGGTTTCTCAGTTGTAAGTCTGTCAGCTTTCCCATGGCCTGTACTCCTGTTCTTATTTTTGATCTGCCGGGGTTGCTCCCTGTAAGGAAAGGGCGAATTTGCTCCCCTTATTGCTCCCCGTTTCTATCGGCATAGTGAGGAATACTATAGTACAGAAAAGTACGAAAAGGGAATTAAAGCCCCATATATCAAGGGCTTTAGAGGTTATTAAGGAATTGTACGGTAGTACTAAGAATAAAAAGAAGGCTGACAAGACGTCAGCCTGACTATTAATTAGAAGGCTATATGGCCAGTGTCAAATAAAGCAGGATTGAAAGGAACTGAACTAGTTTGCCTTGAGCCAGACCTGAGTTCTGCCCAGCAAGGCGAAGCCCAGATAACCCCTGACTTTTAACTTCTCGCCTCCGTCTATCAGCGACAGGCTGGCGCTGTATATTTTTCCGGAAGCAGGATCAAGAATTTTACCATCGTCGTATTTATCGCCATCCTTCGTTAACCCCCAGATAAAGGTCATTCCCTCTATTTTCTGGTTCTTGAACTCTCCAGTGCATTCATCACAGAGTTTATCTCTGGATTCGGGGTCTGCGATCTGCTCAATACGCCCTTTCAGCTGATTATCTTCCATATAAATGGAGACAAGGCTTTCAACTTCATTGGTCTTTTCATTCACGGTGTGCCACTGGCCTACATAGTCATTGGCAGAAACAGCGAGCGATAAGCAACAGGCAGAGGCGAGTAAAAGTTTTTTCAGCATAATTTTCTTCTTATTGTTTTGGCAGCAGATAGTCAGATCAGACCATAGCAAGCCGCATAAAGGCAGACAACACTTATCTTGCGAACGATCTCCGTACTGATAGCTGAATCGTTTCTATTCCTGTAATGTAAAGCCCTCGTTCCCATCAGATAAATTCACTGCACCTGTTGTTCACTGTTATGCGTCACTTCATTTCCGCACTGGCCTTTTCGTTGCCATTGACTGCTTTTGCTTCTGCCCAGCTCGCTAACCAGCAGGGACACCCTGTTGCTGATCCTGCCAAAGCCCGCTTTGTTCGTACAGTGACCTACTCCCTCCACTTAGTCCAGCAACGGTGACGCTTGAGTATCTGTCCAGAGGCTTATCTGTCTGTCGAGTAGGCTGTTTTCTCAGCCACCAAACCCATTATGCAGGGCTTCGCAGTGGTTTGAGAGTAATACAGGGGCTTGCTCTACGCAAGCCTCGCTATCCATCTCCATCCAAACCTTCAAAGGTCGCTATGCTCCCAATGAGAGGCTATGGATGGAGAATTTCGCGGATTCCGTTAAAATTCTGTCTGAAATATCAAAAGAGGAAGAGACCGTTATTGTGAATGCCCTTGAAAACAGCCCTGCATGGACACCGGCAACACTGCGGGGAGTGACTGTCGATCACCAGCAAGTGATGACGCTTTCCTTGTGAAATGAATCCGGCCAGCGGCATTAACCGGCTGGCCTGATTAACAGCTCAACAACTTCCGCACTTTCCAGGCGTACGGATTTAACTTCACCTTTATAATCAGGATTGGTGACATCGCCTGACAGACTGATCGTGGCGACGACATCAAGCAATGCGGTTTCTGATAGTTTATTGCCGCCCATCATCATCGCTGTGCTGTCGTCTAATACAACTTCCCTTGGAAGCTCTGACACCAGCACCGGCTTCACGGCTAAAGGCATGCGACCTTCTTTCGCCCGGGCAAACACCATGACACGGGTATTCCCCGGCAGGGACTGCAACTCTGGCGACAGAGAAACCATCACACGGACACCTGGCATCGGTTCACCCAACATCTTCTTCGCCTGATTAATGCCAGTCAGTAACGACTCCCTTGCAACCGGATCGGTTTCAACCGACAGGGCTTTATCCCATAGAGCCATCGCTCCGGCGTAGTCTTTCTGCTCGAACGCGGCAATACCCTGCATTCCCAATGCCGTGGTATTAAACTCGTTGCGTGTCAGGGCTTCATGGAGTAGCTGGCCAATCTCCCGATCAAACTGGTTGCTATTTTTCAGATACAACACCTGTGCCAGTTGTGCAGCCCCCTGATCACTGTCTGTCAGTTGATAAAAGCGCCGATAAGCCTGTTCTGAATCACTCATGCGTCCCAAAGCCAGATAACGTCCACCCAGCAGATACAGAGCCTGAGGGCTGTCTGGTTTTCTCTGCTGCCAGTTTTCCAGAGTTTCCAGCAGTGAATCGGCATTCAGTTCAGGTTCAGCCAATGCTTCCGCCACCTGCAACTCGGTCTGGGCACCCAGCTTCCAGTACAAAGGTAATGCCAACAGGGGAATCAATAACAGCAGAGCGACAGACATCGCAATACCGGGGCGGCTATCAAAAGAGCGACTATCAAAAGAGCGACCGGACTTCCGTTCTGCTTCCGGAACATCATCCAGCAATTTTTTTTCAAGTTCCGCACGCATCTCTGCCGCCACCGACGAGGTAACCACCCCCCGTTCAAGTTGAGCTTCCAGCTCTTTCAGCTGTTCCTGAAACTCCTCAATATTGGTTTCCTGAGCTGAAACCCCAGACGATTTGCGTCGTTTAACCAGCAGAGGAGCGACAGCGAGAGCAATGGCAGCCAGAATCAGTAAGGCGGCAGAAAACCAAAAATTCATTATCATTGTTTACCGTCCATTATTTTATCCAGCTCAACCTGTTCTGCCGTGCTCAGCACACCGGGCTGATGGGTCTTGCGATGTTTTCTTAATAATAAGCCGAGAATACCCAATGCCAGTATCAGAAGAAGCAAGGGACCAAACCAGAGCAGGAAGGTTTCAGCATTGAGCCGCGGCTTGTAAAGCACAAAATCGCCATAGCGTGCCTGCATGAATTGAATAATGGCCTGATCATCCATGTCTTCATTGATCATCCGGTAAACTTCACGACGTAAGTCTTCTGAAATACCAGCGTTGGAATCGGCAATGGACTGGTTCTGGCACTGTGGACAACGCAATTCCGTTGTCAGCTGAATAAACCGGTTCTGCTCTTCGGGGTTTGTAAATACATAGTCTTCTACGACAGCAGCACCTGCTGTCATCACCAGACAGAACGACAGCAGGCAGATAATCGGTTGAACGAGTCTTTGCATTTAGCCTGACTCCTTTAATAAAGCCTGATAACGAAATTTAAGTTCTTCCTCCCAGACCCGCTTATCCACTACGCCAATGTGCTTGTAGCGGATCATGCCCTGCCGATCGACCAGAAAGGTTTCCGGCGCGCCATAAACGCCAAGATCAATCCCCAGCCTGCCATCAATATCCGCAGCACTGAAAACATAAGGGTCATCTTTTAACTTCAGCCACTGCCGGGCGTCACTCTGTTCATCCTTGTAATTCACGCCATAAAGGGTGACACCCTGTTCAGCCAGTTCCATCAGAAACGGGTGCTCAACCCGGCAACCGATACACCATGTCCCCCAGACATTGAGCAGGGATACCTGCCCTAACAGGTCTTTTTCCGTAACAACGCGTTCAGGGTTTAGCACAGTTGGTAACTGAAAAGCGGGCAATGGGCGATTCAGAAGCGCTGAAGGCAAATCATTTTTATTTTCCCGAAACAGCGCCTGAAAAAACAACACAGATAACACCAGAAATAAAACCAGAGGCACCAGAGTCCATTTCTTCACGCTGTTACTCCTTCTGCTCCATCCTTGTCTGAAGCGGTCGCAGACGCTTTTCTTGTTACCCGCCGACGATAACGGCGATCGGCAATAGCAATAAACCCACCCAGCGCCATAAAGACAGAACCCAGCCAGATAAATCGAACAAAGGGCTTAACATGCAGCCGGACTGCCCAGCTGCCATCGCCAAGACTTTCACCCAGTGCAACATAGAGGTCGCGGGACAGTCGTGGATGAATAGCCGCTTCGGTCATGGGCATGTTCTGCACCTGATACAACCTCTTTTCCGGGTGCATCAGCGCCACCTGCCTTTGATTTTTGAACACTGTCAGAGTGCCATAATCAGACAGATAGTTAGGCCCCTGCCGACGCTGAATACCATCGAACCGGAAAGTGTAATCTCCCAGAACCGCCCTATCGCCCGGTGCCATACGAACATCCTTTTGTACGGTATAACCGGCACTGATGGCGACACCGATAAAGGTTACTGCCAACCCAAGATGAGCCAGTTGCATTCCATAATAACTGGCTCGCAGCTTTTTCATGCCCTGCCACAATCCCTGATGACGGGTTTTCAGTAGAATATCCCGGCCAATGGTGAGCACGATCCACAACACCAGTCCCATGGCTAACGCTTCGCTAATCAGGAACAGATCACCGTAAAGCAGACTGAAGGCAAAGCCTCCCACCGCAGAAACCAGTGCAATCCAACGCACCTGCAGCCATAGCCAGGATGCCAGACTCTGCTTCCAGCTGAGCAGAATGCCTGCTCCAAGACACAAAGCCAACAGCATTGAAAGAGGCACAAACAGCGTATTGAAATAGGGAGGGCCAACGGAGATCATGCCCATATCCAGCGCATCAAGTACCAGTGGAAACAGGGTTCCCAGCAGCACTGTGGCAGCAGCAATGGTCAGAAGGATATTGTTAAGCAGCAGGAAGGTTTCCCGTGACAGAAAGGCAAAACCAATCCGCCCTTTCACCTGAGGTGCCCTGAAGGCAAACAGGGTCAGTGAGGCGCCGACCACAACCACCAGATAAGCCAGAACAAACAGTCCACGCTCGGGGTCGCTGGCAAAAGCATGCACCGAGGTCAATACACCCGAGCGAACCAGAAACGTACCAAACAGGCTTAGAGAAAAAGTGAAAATGGCCAGTAGCAGGGTCCAGCTTTTAAACAGCCCCCTTTTTTCCGTTACTGCCAGAGAGTGCATCAGCGCCGTTCCCACCAACCATGGCATAAAGGACGCATTCTCCACCGGGTCCCAGAACCACCAGCCACCCCAGCCTAATTCGTAGTAAGCCCACCAGCTGCCCAGAGCAATACCCAGCGTCAGAAAACACCATGCCACTGTCGTCCATGGCCTTGCCCAACGCGCCCAGGCACTGTCCATTTTTCCCTCTATCAAGGCAGCGATGGCAAAAGCAAAAACGACAGCAAAGCCCACATAGCCCATATACAACATGGGTGGATGAACGATCATACCGAAGTCCTGCAAGAGAGGGTTCAGGTCATTACCATCCAAAGGAGGAAACGGCAGGATGCGGGCAAACGGGTTAGAAGTGAACAAAATAAACAGCAAAAACCCGACACTGATCATACCCAACACTGACAGCACTCTGGCAGTCAGTTCATGAGGCAGACGGTAGCTGAACATGGCAACAGCCTGGGTCCAGCCTGCCAGTACCAGAATCCACAACAATAATGAGCCTTCATGCCCACCCCAGGTGGCGGTGATTTTGTATTGCAGTGGCAGCAGGGTGTTGGAATTATTGGCAACATAAGCAACCGAGAAGTCATCACTGACAAACGCATACACCAGACACATAAACGACAGTAACACAAAGGCAAACTGCCCAAAGACCAGAGTTCTGCCCATGTTCATCCAGCGTATCTGGCCTGTAAAACTGCCTGCCAGAGGGATGATCCCCTGCAGAAGAGCCATACAAAATGCAAGAATCAGCGCTAACAGTCCAAGTTCAGGATTCATTCTTCACCCCCCTCAGCGCCGGGCTTTTTAATAGGATGTGGTGCGGCATTCTCGAGTGCCTTTTGCACCTCGGGCGGCATGTAATTTTCATCGTGCTTGGCCAGTATTTCGTCAGCAACAAAACGACGCTGACTGTCCAGTTTTCCGGTACCGACCACGCTCTGTCCCTGCCTGAACAAATCCGGAAGTATGCCGGTGTACTCCACGTCTACTTCAGCCGAACCATCAGTGATTTTAAAATGCACCGTTAACCCCCCGGAGTCTCTGCTGACAGAACCCGGTACAACAATGCCCCCCGCACGAAAACGACTGTTTAGTGGTGCTTCACCGGAGACAATCCGGGAGGGCGAGTAGAAATGGTTAATATTATCCTTCAGAGCCAGCATCATCAGCGTCACCGCCAGCCCGACTCCACACACCAGCAATACAACCAGAATTAAACGCTGTCGCCGAATCGGGTTCATACTGCTTCCCCCCTGCCTGTTGCTTTCTCACTTCTACGAGTATTTCCGGCTGTTTGCACAGGGCTGACTGACTGTGGTGTCGCGGCTATGTCTACCGATGTCCTTCGGTACTGCCGTTGAATCGAATGGATCACCTGCCGGTTGCGCAGCACAGGCGCCAGAATATTATAGAGAACAACCAGCAAGCCAACCCCATAGGTGCTCCAGACATAGACACCATGCCCACCCATATCCATCAGGCTGCTTAAACTGTCAAAATACATCCAACACCTTCCCAAAAATTTATTCTGTTTATTGCTGATGCAGATTTATAAGGTTTTCCGTTTCCTGAAGCTTTGCCCCCTCTACAAGGCTTCAGGAAGGTTTCACTAATAACTGAACCCACCGGGTGCGCCTTTCGCGGCTCAGAATCTCGGCGCGCATTCGCAATAGAAGCACGACTGCAAAAAACAGGTAAAAGGCCGCAATAGAAATGAGCAGTGGCCATAGCATTTCAGGTGCCATTGATGGCTTGCTGGTCAGCTTTAATGTGGCTCCCTGATGCAGGGTATTCCACCACTCAACAGAAAATTTAATGATGGGCAGATTGACTACCCCTACCAGCGTCAGAATGGCACAGGCTTTAGAAGCAGCATGAGTTCCCTGAACCGCCCCCCGAAGCGCAATCACTCCGAGATAAAGAAAGAACAGAATCAGCATCGAGGTAAGGCGGGCATCCCAGACCCACCAGGTGCCCCAGGTAGGTTTGCCCCAAATCGCACCGGAAACCAGTGCCAGAAAGCAGAACGATGCGCCAACGGGGGCACTGCATTGCAGCGCAATGTCAGCCAGCTTGATTTTCCAGATAAGGCTGACGGCGGCAGCCAGCGCCATCATGGCATAGATAGCAGACGCCAGAAAAGCACTGGGGACATGAAGAAAGATGATGCGATAACTGTTTCCCTGCAGATAGTCCGGAGGGGCAAACAGTAGTCCCCAGCCCAAGCCAGTAATGATCAGCAAAGCTGATGACAGTAACAGCCACGGCAAGCATCGGCCGCTGATTTCATAGAACCATTTGGGAGAACCCAATCTGTGGAATATACGCCAGCTCATTACAGCAAAGACTATCTCGTTGTTATTTATTAATTTTTACGGTGAAAATGCCACCAGCAAAATCACAGCTAACGAAACAGTACCGGATTATACCTAAAATGCACAGCCGTATAGGATAGAAAACCGAAATCAGTAGAAAAACACAGGAGGGTAAAGTTATACACAGGCCGAAAGGGTCTTCCGCACCTGTGGATAACAAAAGGCTTTTAAGCGATCAAATATCACCATCACTGGCAACTACAGGCTCAGGCCGCATAGTGACCACTTCTTCAACATCCGAGTCAGACTTGAGAGTGACAGGAAAGTCCAGAGCCAGCCAGGAATAGTAGCCATCACGGAAGAAAAACACGCGTTTGTAGCCCCAGAGTGCAGCCAGATAGCTGGCGATGGCACCCCGCATATGATAAGTGCTATTACCGTAAATCACGATCGGTGTGTTTTTGTCCAGAGTCCCCGGCATAAATAACTGTCGGAAACCTGATTTCAGATCAAGATTATGAGCGCCATCGACCCTGCCCCAGCGCCACTGATTCAGTGGACGAACATCGATGAACAGGGCTCCCAGCTCGTGCAGCCTTTTGGCCTGGTGGGTATTCACTGTGACGACATCCTTGATATTGACGGGGGCTTCCTGCGCGGAGAGAAAAGAGCTGGACAAGGCAAGAATGATTCCTGCCACATAAGAAATCCATTTCATATTGATACAGTCCGTTATAAAACTTCTTAATAAAAAAGTATATGGAGCGCATGACGGCCTACATGGAACATTAAGAAACTAAAAATAATCTGTTCAAAGCGATGTAATATATGAACGGCGAAAATCAATGAATTAACCAATAATCATCGACTTTTCAGGCACTGACCGTCTTGTCATTGATGATCAGAACTTCCTGACCTGAAAGGAGAGTCAGTCGAGAGGACTGCACTGGAAGAGCTCAGCTCAACCAGTGGTGTAGTTTGCCTCTGAGTCGCAGAGCGGCCTGAGAATGGATCTGGCTGACACGGGATTCACTGACCCCCAGTACTTTGCCAATTTCCTTGAGATTCATTTCTTCATCGTAATAAAGCATCAAAACCAGCTTTTCACGCTCCGGCAGTTTTTCAATGGCATCAACCAGTGCGTATTTAAACTTCTCTTCCTGAGTGTCGGCCTGAGGCCCCTGATCACCAGATCGTGCCTGCATCCTTGACTCTTCACTATCAAACAGCTCTTCAAAGCTGAACAACCGGCAACCCCGCAGATCACTTAAAATGGTATAAAACTCGCCTACTTTGACATTCAGTTCTGCCGCTACTTCAAAATCTCTGGCATCACGCCCGAGCCGGGACTCAACCCGTTGAATAGCTTCTGACACTTTACGACTGTTACGGTAAACCGATCTTGGCCCCCAGTCCCCTTTGCGAATTTCATCCAGCATCGCACCACGGATGCGAATGCCTGCAAATGTTTCAAAACTTGCACCTTTACTGGCGTCGTATTTGCCCGCAGCTTCCAACAAACCAATCATGCCGGACTGAACCAGGTCATCGATCTGGACACTGGCTGGCATTCTGGCAGCCAGATGATTGGCAATGCGTTTAACCAGACCGCGATGCAGTTCAACCAGCTCTGTCACTTCTGCTTTTTTCTGCTGCTTTTGAGCTTCGGTTAGCTCCTGCTCTGAGGGTTTCTTGCCAGACTCTTGAGTGATCTCGTTCATGGTTAAACTCTCTCTTTTATTCTTGTTGGTAAAAAGAACTCAATCCGCCCACGAGGTGGAGCAGCTGGCATGGAATACAACTGATGAGCAATACGGAGAATGGCTTTGGCAGCACGACAATCAGGATTGTGTTCAAGCAGGGCTTTTTGTTGCGCCAGAGATTCCGCTACCGTTTTGTCGAAAGGAATGGTTCCCAAAAACCTGAGGACAATTTCCACCTCGTCTTTCAATTGCACCTGCAGTTTTTCAAACTGTTGCGCACCTGAACGACGATTACTGACAGCGTTGACGATGATCCCAAACGTCTGGACACCGTAAATCCGGTACAGCACCCGAATTAGACGTAATGCGTCGAGTAATGAAACCACTTCCTGATTAACAACAATAAGAATTTCACCTGCAGCCTGAATCAGAGTGATATTGTCCGGAGCCAGGCCCGGCGAGGTATCAAGAATCAGTGTATCGAGAGAGGGAGCGAGCGGCTCAAGGCTATCGATCATTTCCACTGCATGACCGACGCTTATGGACTCGCGCCAGATGGGTTTTCCTCCGGGAGTAAGAACATTAACGCCCGCTGGCCCCTGCCTTAAGAGACCATGGTCATACGCTTCCAGCTGACTGATATCTGGTGCATTCATATCCAGATCTTTTTCAAGACCCAGAGTAACCCCTACATCCGGAACATCGAGATTTCCATCGACCAGAACAACTTTTCGTCCTTTCTTCGCCAGTGCAAGGGCAAGGTTCACTGATACCAGCGTTTTGCCTACTCCGCCTTTGCACCCTGCAACAGCAATCACTTGTTTTGTTGATGAGTTCATAATTGACCAGCTTTAGATTATTTTTGTCGAGACTTAAAAACGACATCTATCTTTTACTGCTACATCAATTGATTACTTCAACAACTTTTTAAGCGTTACCTTTTATATAACAAGACCCATGCCATTCTCTAAAAAACATCAAAAACAATCTTTAGTCACTGTATTGACGTGGCAGCAATTTGACTCCCAATCCAATTGAAAGCATAAGCTATTGATTTAATTGATCTTTTATAATTGGATTCATTTTCTTGTCGTGCTGGCAAATTGACACTACACAAACACTGTCGCCATTTTTATAAAACCTGATATTTCCTTGAAAAAGGTAAAGCAAATTATTTGACAGTGTCAGTTTATAGTGACGATTTAATGGCAAACTTGTTTGATAAACCCTATAAAAAAAGGCATTTTTTTGTCACAAAACCACTGCATTATCTTTTAAAGATAAAACGACAGTTTTATGTCACTGTATTTTTTATTAAGGAAATCTATAACCGTGCGTTAGTGAAAACACATGACAACTGGGAATGGGTGTGACTAACAGAAAAGGCTGTTAAAAAAAACGCCATAGACAAGTCTATGGCGTTTTTCTGTATGGCAGAAAAAGTTAAGTATTTAGCGGGCAGCTTCTTCGTAACGATGCAAACTGTACTTTCTCATTTTCTCAACCAGCGTCGTACGACGAATCTGAAGTTTATCAGCAGCCCTGGCAACGACATTATTGCAATCACTCAATGCCTGCTGAATAAGACTTTTTTCCAGACGGGTCAGAAATTCTTTAAGATCCAATCCGCCGACGGGTAATACCGCCAGTTCATCAACGCCACCACTGCCTGCTGGTTGGATGCTATCGGGGAAAAGATCCGCAACACCATCATCATCTCCCGTGTGCTGATCAAAGTGGCAGAAGTTTGGCGGCAAATCCTGAATACCAACAACGCCATAAGGGTACATTACAGCAAGGCGCTCCAGCAGGTTTGCCATTTCCCGAACGTTGCCAGGCCAGTCGTGACGACACAGGGAGAGGATTGAAGCAGAGCTGAGCCGGATTGATCCACGTCCCTGTTTCTCCATGGCACCCACCAATTCATTTAGAATCAGGGGAATGTCTTCAGGTCGCTCTCTTAAAGCAGGCATTTCGATAGGAAATACATTTAACCGGTAATACAGGTCTTCCCGGAATTCACCCACCTCAATCATGTCTTTCAGGTTTTTGTGCGTTGCTGCAATTATTCTGACGTTTACCTCAATCTGCTCGGAACCACCCACGCGCTCAAACGTTCTTTCCTGTAGCACACGCAGTAACTTAACCTGCATATGCATTGGCATGTCGCCTATTTCATCCAGAAACAGAGTTCCGCCCTGGGCGAGTTCAAAGCGACCTTTCCGAGTGGTTATAGCACCTGTGAAAGAACCTTTCTCATGGCCAAACAGTTCACTTTCCAACAAATCGTGCGGAATCGCACCACAATTCACCGGTACAAAAGGGCCAGTCTTTCGATCGGAATGTTCATGCAGGTTGCGGGCAACCACCTCTTTGCCAGTGCCCGACTCACCGGTAATCAATACACTGACATCGCTGTTCGCCACTTTTGACATGGCGGCACGCACTTTGCGTATTTTCTCGCCTTTACCGACCAGCCCGCGAAACAGTTCAACCTGGTGATTAAAACCAGTCTGATGCACTTGCCGCCACTGCTCACGATAAACCTGCCCGTAATGTAAACAGGAGAGTAATTGTGGTTTGGTGCAAGGCCAGTCAATGCGGGCAATAATTTGACGGCGAAGAGAGGATTGAAGGTTTTCGGGAAGGGGCTCGGCAATGCGGACAACCGGAACGCCTCCGCTCCAACGCTGTATCCGGGCAATCATTCCCTGCAGAGAGCTTTCTGCCTGAAGAAAATCTCCCAGAAACAAGGCACAGAAGCCGCCCTTATCCATATCACTAACGGCTTCTTCCCAGTATGCAGCACCGACAGCTTTGGTGCGATACCCCATAAATTCGAGTATGGTGCTGAGATCATGCCGACGCTGTTGAGCATCTTCTATGATGAGCACCTGATCCACTGTCTCCATTGTAACGACGGTCCCTGTCATCAAAGCAATGAAAAAAAACAGCTTGAATTAATCAGAATCGCTATAAAACATACTCTTATTAATTCAGTTAAGGTCTAAATCACTGTTTCGTCAAATTTATTTCGAACTTTAATGAATTTTTGTCGGGATTTTTTCAATTTGTCGAAAATGCGGCTTTATTTCCGGCGGGGTCAAGTGTTTTTTGTTGCCTGATTAAAAAGAAAAAAGCCCCACCCTGAATAAAGGTGAGGCTCTCACAACCATAAGAAGCGATCTAAAAAGGTCAGAATACGTACTGAAGACGCCCAACAACGGCTGAACCTTTATCGTTCTGATCAGCAGTGACGGCATCGTCATCCAGCTTGCCAGTAACATAATTCAGGCTGGCACGAATATTCTTGGTAGGGAAGTAATTCACACCCAGTGTATAGCTGCTCAGTTTGACATCATCGGTGGCGCTGTCGATATCAAGGTTTACATCACTGTAACGACCAAACACTTCCCACTGACCACCTTTGGGCGAACCAAATGCGCCGTCTTTATAGGAACGCTTACCACCATCCAGCATGTATGATGCCTGAGCGTAGTAAGCAGACACTGTCACATCCGAATTAGCATTATCGGATTTCAGATTTCTGACTGCGTATTCAGCCTGAAGCTGCAATGACTGAAACTGGGCAGCGGCCTCAAGCAGGTATTCGGAATCAGATTTTACCTTTTCAATTTCCAGTTTAAGCTCGTAGCCTTTCTTCAGCCCCACTGTTGTTCCCAGTGTTACTTTATTCTTGGCATCCGGATTCTTGTTGTAGTAGTTAAGTCCCAAGTGCACCAGCATATTGTCTTCCATAACGGGAGCAAAGGTTCCCCGAACAACGTAACTGGCCAGACGCTCTTCACCGGTTTTTTCATCAGTCTGGTCATCATTATGGATGCCAAACACTGCCGTGTAATTATCACCGCCAGTAGCGAACTCAATACCATAGTTGTTACCTTCGCCACCCTGCAGGAAGTCGTACATCATGGAACGTTCAATGCCCATAATCCAGGACGAGCTCACTGTGTTTTCCAGACCATAATCCCTACCCCAGCGGCCAACAGTCACATCAACGGTTTTAAAACCGGTGTAGGTGATTTTAGCGTCATCAAGCTTGATGGTGTCGTCTTTGTTTTCCATGGAAAGCTTATACTTCCAGTCTCCGTAGGCTTTGCCACTGAAACCAATCTCAGCCCGGCGAATATAACCTTTACGTCCTTTGTCATCTGCTTTTGCAATACCCGCATAAAGATCGTCGTAGCTGGCATAATCCCATTGCAGTTTGCCACTGACTTTAAAAGAAAAGTCACCGCTTTCTGTCTTTAGCTCCAGCCCGCCTTTTTTGGTGCTGATAATAATATCTTCACCTTCTGTTTTAACAACACCGGCATTGGCAGACAAAACAACCCCTGCTGTTGCAGCAGCAACAGTCATAGAAATAGCCTTGAGTTTCATCAAACTCTCCTTGATATGTTTTCGTTCTTATTCGTGTGTTGGCGTTTTTCTTATTAGTGCGGGGAGGTATATTGGTGGGGTAGTGTTACTTTGACGTGACAATTAAAATAAAGTTTAGTGACTGTCACGTAACAAACATTGAACCTGAAAACAAAGCCTTTGCAATAAAGCTTTAACACTAAAGGCTTTGTTTAAACACAAGGAATGACCAATTACTCTTCTTCATAACCCTCTGGATCTGAATAGTCATCTTCACCCTCAAAGTCATCATACGCTTCCGAATCATCATCACTACTCATTGATTCATCGTAATACTCATCTTCATAGCCAGAATCAAACTGCTCATCCTGATAATCGTTAATTCCACTTTCTTCATCATTGAACATTCCAGCAGGATCAAAGCTATCCTCAGAAGCATCTTCAGAAACATCTCTAGAAGCATCTTCAGAAGCATCTTCAGAAGCATCTACAGCGGTCTGCTCTTCCCAATTATCACCAGTCGGATAATCAAGTTCTTTGTTTGCCAAGAGGTTTAATGAAAAACAGACGGCTATAACCGTTAAGAAAGTTCTGATCATTTCAGCCTCCTTGCTGATTGTTCTGATCATGAGAGGTAAGTATCTGACCACACGAAATCATATATTTCTGACTCCTTGCTCAAGCACTCTGCGGCGTTACAACTCTGGTCACATAGCTTGCTATGCTCCCGCCGTTGCGCCTTGCATAGCACTTGATCAATTAGCCAGAAATATTCGATTCCGAATGGTCAGCTACTTATCGATAAAAAATGCCACCTGATTATATTTCGGTGGCATTTTAAATAGATTCAGTCACATTATAGGTGTTTAAACATCCTGAACCTCTTCCCAGAGTTTACGCAGTCGCTTGGCAGACACTGGAAAACGGGTTCCCAGCTGCTGGGCAAACAGTGATACCCGATACTCTTCCAGCATCCAGCGGTACAGCATCAATTTCTCATCCATCAGTTTATGTTTCCGGTGAATTTCACGACGCTTTTCCCAGCCCTGATAAAGCAGGGTCAGTTCTTCCGTCCATGCCCTGTCTTTATTGATCTGGGCTGGCAATTTTTCCTGACGAAGCTCAATTCCCCGCAGAAAGCGAGGATAATGTCTCAGCCATTCACTACCTGCATCCTGCATAAAGCCAGGATAAATCAGTTGCCCCAGGTGCGCCTTGATATCCGCCAGAGAAAACGCTCGATCAAAAGAAATCTTGCCCTTGAGGTTCTTACTGACAGAGTGAGCGGTTTTAAAAATCTCCAGCAATAGTTTGTCGATGTCCTCAGCAAAAGGCACCAGATTACCCTTGCGCTGATCCACCAGTGCCTGAAAAGCCTCCTGATTTCTCGGCCACTCTTCAGGGTTCCGGACAAACACTTCAGCAATCAGGAAATTCTGCAGGTCATCCTCTAATGCCCTCGCCTGAACAATACCGGTGGTCAGCAGTTTCACCTGAGCAAGACTTTTCATCTTACCCAGCGCAAACTTCAGCTGGTTTGACAGTTTGAACCGGAACAGTCGTGTTAATCCTTTTCGATGCTCATTCGCCGCCATGCCCTGATCTTCAAACAGTTTCACCGCCACACTGTTTTTCTGATCCACCAGAGCCGGGTAGGTTTTCAGCACCAGCCCGCCGACTTTACGCGTGATTTCCTGTGGCAGCTCACCACAGCTCCAGTCTTTCAGACCTTCCTGTTCCAGAGAACTGTCAGTCAGTTTACGCAGGCTGTCCTGCGACTGGTTGCCAAACTTTTCTTTTAATTTGACCAGATCGCGTCCCTGCCCCAACACTTTGCCATTCTCATCAATCAGGCGGAAATTCATGCGCAGATGCGGGTCAAGATCATCCACATTCCAGTGCTCTTCCAGAATGCGAACCCCTGCCATACGATGCAGATGATGACCAAGAATCTCGGTTAACGGCTCATCACAAATCGACATGGCTTCCATGGCACCACGAACATAATCCGGCACTGGCACAAAGTTCTTCCGAACCGCTTTTGGCAACGCCCGTACCAGCGCTACACACTTGTCGTACAACATACCCGGCACCAGCCAATCAAGGCGGTGTTTGGGCAACAGACGCAATGCCTGAACCGGCAACGTCAGGGTCACACCGTCGTCAATAGCGCCCGGTTCAAAATGATACGTCAGCGGCAGTTCCAGACCTTCCCAGCGTAAACGATCCGGATATTTGTTCTCAGTTACCTGATCCGCATCGTGACGCATCAGATACTCTTTAGTCAGAAACAACAGCTGAGGCTGCTCCTTCTCAGCGGAAGATCGCCACTTCTCAAAACCAGCGCCATTGTGAATGCCTTCCGGCAGGCGTTCATCGTAAAACGCATAAAGGGTTTCCGGATCGACCATAATATCCCGACGACGGGATTTGGCTTCCAGCTCATCCACCTCACCGATCAGGTCGAGATTATGCTGCTGGAAAGCACCCTTTGACTGATAATGCCCTTCAACCAACGCTTCTCGAATAAACAACTCTCGGGAAACCACTGGATCGATAGCGCCATAGTTCACACGACGACGCCCGACAATAATCAACCCGTACAGTGTCACCTGCTCATAAGCGACCACCTGAGAACGCTTTTTCTCCCAGTGCGGCTCAAAGTAATTCCGCTTCACCAGATGACCCGCCAGAGGCTCGATCCACTGGGGTTCAATTTTGGCATTGACCCGGGCAAACAGTCGGGACGTTTCAACCAGTTCCGCCGTCATCACCCATTTGGGTTTGCGTTTGTACAGAGTTGAAGCCGGGAACAGATAAAAACGACGATTTCTCGCCCCCATGTAATCCGCTTCTTCATCCTTGTTACCCAAATGAGACAACAAACCGGCCAGCAGCGACTTATGAACGTCGCCATAGCTGGCCGCGTCATCGTTTGTTTTCAGCCCAATATCTTTGCAGGCCAAAGCCAGCTGACGATGAAGGTCACGCCATTCGCGCATGCGCATAAACGACAAGAACTGTTGCTTACAGTATTTACGCAACTGATTCTGGGACAGTTCCTGACGCTGCTCTTCGTAACTCTCCCAGAGCTGAACAAAACTCATAAAGTCCGAGTCGTCGTGATAATGTTCCCGATGACGCTGATCCGCTGCCTGCTGTTTCTCTGCCGGACGTTCTCTCGGGTCCTGAATCGCCAGCGCACTGGTGATAATCAACAGTTCATTCAATGCCCGGTTTTTATCAGCCTCAATGAGCATACGTGCCAGTCTCGGGTCAACCGGCAGCTGCGAAAGCTGTCGTCCAACACGGGTCATGCGACGACCGTCATTAACCGCCCCCAGCTCCTGCAATAATTTAAAACCGTCGTTAATGGCTTTAGAGTCAGGCGAATCCACAAACGGGAAAGCAGCAATATCACCCAGCCCCAATCGCAGCATTTGCAAAATAACCGCCGCCAGATTGGTTCGCAGGATTTCAGCATCGGTAAACTCAGGGCGTGAAAGAAAGTCTTCTTCACTGTACAGTCGGAAACAAATACCTTCTGCCACACGACCACAGCGGCCTTTCCGCTGATTGGCAGATGCCTGGGAAACCGGTTCAACAGGCAGCCGCTGTACTTTTGAGCGAACGCTGTAACGGCTGATCCTCGCCGTACCCGGATCAATCACATAACGAATACCGGGAACCGTCAGAGAGGTTTCCGCGACGTTTGTGGAAAGAATCACACGACGCCCGGAGTGCGACTGAAAAATACGGTTCTGTTCTGCCGCCGACAAACGGGCATAGAGGGGAAGAATCTCTGTGTGTGGCAGGCGGGCATCACGCAGAAACTTTGCCGTTTCACGAATTTCACGTTCACCGCTGAGAAACACCAGCACGTCACTCAGCCTGCCACCTTTAGAGCCTCGCTCAAGGTCTTCAATTTCTCTCAGGGAAGCCAGAATGCCTTGCTGTAAACGCTGATCCGCATCACGGCCTTCAAGTTCCAGATCTTCCAAAGGCCGATAGTTCACATCAACGGGATAAGTACGACCCGACACTTCAATCACCGGGGCGTTATTAAAATGCTTCGAAAAACGTTCAACGTCGATGGTCGCCGAAGTGATGATCACCTTCAGGTCAGGGCGTTTGGGTAGCAGATGCTTCAGGTAGCCCATCAGGAAATCGATGTTCAGGCTGCGTTCGTGCGCCTCATCGATAATGATGGTGTCGTAACGATTCAGAAAACGGTCATTCTGAACCTCAGCCAGCAGAATACCGTCGGTCATCAGTTTGACCAGGGTGTTTTCATTGCCGTGGTCGGTAAAACGTACCTGATAACCCACCTGCTCACCTACAGGCACTTTCAACTCTTCGGCAATACGACTGGACACCGACCGGGCTGCCAGTCGTCGTGGCTGGGTGTGACCAATCAGGCCGTGCACACCCCGACCCGCCTCAAGGCAGATTTTGGGTAACTGGGTGGTTTTACCCGAGCCGGTTTCACCGGCAATCACCACTACCTGATGATCACGAATGGCTTTGGCAATTTCATCACGACGCTGCACGACCGGAAGCGCATCATCGTATTCCACCGCAGGAATAGCGGCAGCCCGCGCCTGAGCGCGGCTCATTGAGCGTTCGATACGATCCTGCAGCTTTTTCAGTGCTGGCTCATCGCTGCGCTTCAGGCGCTGCAACTGCCGCCGCAGGAGATAGCGATCCCTGATCATGCACTGGTCAATGGCACTGCGTAGTTCGTTTTTACCGGACACTCAGCTCTCCTGCGATCTGATATCGATAGATAAAGAAAGGGCGGGATTATACCCGCCCTTTCTTTATAAACAACAATCGTAAGTATTAAGTACTTACCTATGCCGCCAGCTTTTTCAACTCTTCGTCACGCAATTCACGACGCAGAATTTTACCTACGTTCGTGGTTGGCAACTGATCGCGGAACTCAACCTGTTTAGGCACCTTGTAACCAGTCACATGCTTACGCAGATGAGCAATCACATCATCACGATTCAACTGAGGATTAGAAGAGACAATAAACACCTTGATCGCTTCACCGCTGCGCTCATGGGGAACGCCGATAGCCGCACTCTGAGTAACATCAGGATGCATCGCCAGCACTTCTTCCAGTTCATTCGGGTAAACGTTGAAACCGGAAATGCAGATCATATCTTTTTTACGGTCAACAATGGTGGCATAACCCTCATCGTCGATGGTGGCAATATCACCGGTTTTCAGCCAGCCGTCCGCATCAATGCTGTCAGCAGTGGCTTCATCGTTCTCCCAGTAACCTTTCATGACCTGCGGGCCACGAACGCACAGTTCACCCACCTCGTTCAGTCCAAGGTCATTGCCATCATCATCAATCACCTTCAGCTCACAGGAAGGTACCGGAATACCGATAGTACCCAGCTTGATGCGATCAAGTGGGTTGATGGTGACAATGGGCGAGGTTTCGGTCATGCCATAGCCTTCACAGATCTTACAACCGGTCAGCTGTTCCCAGCGCTCCGCCGTGTCCATCTGCAACGCCATACCACCGGAAACCGTGTTTTTCAGGTGGCTGAAATCCATCTGGCGGAACTCTTCATTTTTCATTAGTCCCACAAACAGGGTGTTCAGACCAACAAACATGCTGAACGGTTTACCCTTGATGTCTTTCATAAAGGTTTTCATATCCCGCGGATTGGTAATCAGCAGGTTATGAGCGCCCACCAGCATGCCCACCATGCAATGAACGGTGAAAGCGAAAATATGGTACAGCGGCAGCGGTGCAATCAGCAGCTCTTTGCCGTCTTCCAGATTGCGAGCCACCATCGCTTTGGTCTGGAACATATTGCTGAGAATATTACGGTGGGTCAGCATCGCCCCTTTCGCGACACCTGTCGTACCACCGGTGTACTGCAGCACAGCCGTTTCATCGCCTTCTTTGCGAGCATCCAGAGGATTATTCAACGCACCCAGTTTCATGGCTTTTGTGAATGGTATTGCACCAGGCACCACGTAGTCCGGCACCATTTTCTTAACGTGCTTCACTACAGCATTGACCAGTACCCGTTTAACGGCTGGCAACATATCACCGACATTCGTAATGACAACATGCTTGATGCTGGTTTTAGGTACCACTCGCTCAGCCATATGCGCCATATTGGAAAGCACCACCAGAGCCTTGGCACCGGAGTCATTAAACTGGTGCTCCATTTCACGCTCGGTGTACAGCGGGTTGGTGTTTACTACCACCAGACCGGCACGCAAAGCGCCAAACACTGCAACAGGGAATTGCAGCAGGTTTGGCAACATAACGGCAATACGGTCACCCGGACGTAAATCGGTATGGTTTTGCAGGTAACTGCAGAACAGGCCACTCTGGTGATGCAGCTCTGCATAAGAAAGCGTTTTCCCCAGATTACTGAACACCGGCTTGTCGGCGTATTTGCGGGCGGAATAGTCCAGAACGTCCAGAATAGAACGGTACTGTCCGGTGTCTATCTCGGATGGTACGCCATCAGGGTACTTGTCATGCCAGAACTTGTCATGCCAGAAATTACTGTTAGTCACTGCTGCCCTCCCTGAGCACTAACGAGGAGGGAACCGGTGCGTTGCGGCAGCTGCCCTTTAGACATAGAAATCACGAAATCCGTTACCACTCAATACGGTCAAAATTGAATCAGATCGGGCTGAATGCAAAGGTTTTGGTAACCCCTGCCCAACCCCGGCGGCGAAAGGTTATCAGTTTTGACATTTTACGAACAGGCAGTCTTCGGTAAATACCTTGTTGTTTATTGTAACAGGGTTAAAACTGCGTTTAGCTAAACAGGACATTCATTTAAAAGCGGTATTTCTTGATTTATACCGTTGTGCCTCATAATCAACTGAACGACAGCGCATAAATACTAACGATACTGACAATACTCCGGAAATTTAAAGCAACCTCAATCAATATTCACTACTTATAATAAAGCTTTCTCTAAAGAACATCTGATATATCAATCAACATTGAAATCAAAACCTTCCTGCCCTAAACATCGTAACCAGAGATGCTCTTCATGAAGTGCCTTTTCTCAATTGCATTATTCTATTTCATCGCCACTCTGGCTTTGGCTCAAAGCCCGGACAATAAATATCGGAATATCTCCCAAAGCTCCGAAGGCATAGTGAAAGTGATGTGCTGCCACTTGGTATCAGGAAGGGTGTCTTTCTGTTTTTCTATCCATTGATCCGTGAGTTTCTTGCCGCAGGTGGGGCAGAACCGGCTTTTGCAACTGAAACAGATTTTCTTTTGATGGGTACAGCTCTGATTGCTGCACTGAAACACGGCATAGCCACGAACGGTCAGTCCGCAGCTGAGCATTTTGATGACGTTATCCACGATGGCGGAGCGCATACGGTGTTTGTATTTCTGATAAAAACGCCACCACAAGCCATTCTTATGGAACAGTTCTTTAAGGCGTGTTGGAAGCCGAATCACTCTTTACCTTTCGGATCCACATGAACAGACTTGCGCCTTCAATGCTTTTTTTTGTGATAATACAGCGCTCTTTTGTTGGGCAGCGTCTTGCTACACACTGTGCAGACTTGCTTTCCGGTGTGGTACTGGCTTTTGTGATTCGACAGCGCTTTTTTGCTGGGCAGCTTCTTGCAACACTCAGGCACAGGGCAGGTTTGCTCTTCGGTGTGCTCACTCCGGTTGTGATCATCCAGCGCTTTTTTGTTGGGCAGCTCCTCGTTACACACAAGGCAGATTTGCACTCCGGTGTGCTTACTCCGGTTGTGATCATACAGCGCTTTTTTGCTGGGCAGCTCCTCTCTACACTCAGGGCAGATTAGCCCTCCTGAGTGGTAATGGCTTTTGTGACTGTACAGGCTATTTTTACTTACGAACGTCCTGTCACAGATATTGCATTGAAAGTGATTTTTTTCGTCTTCTCGATTCATACCCACTTTACTTCGGCTAGAGCTATTTGTATTTTCTATATGGCTGCTATCAATTCTTGTTCTGCAACTAGGGTTGACAATTGCGACTGATTTTGAAGGTGTTGTACTGTTCGCTTCTGTAGTGCAGGAGTTAGAATTCATTGAAGTAAAGTGAGTAGCAGCATCTGTACTTTCAGAATCCGAATCGAAAAAAAAAGTTGGATCAAGGCAACTCACCCATACACAGTTTTCAGTATGTGTACTATGGTTTGTCCCCCCGGTGTAATCCTTTTCAGTATTGGCCTGCCCGTATGTTTGCTGCCCATATCCATCAGCGAATATATTTTTATACTGATCGGTGTCGTACTGATTATCGTACACAAGTGCTTCATTAGGCAGTGCATATTGGCACCTTCCCCAGCAGCAGCCGATGTAACAGTTATCACCTAAGGTATGCTGGCTTTCTTGCCAGCCGCCACCATCACCACCACCATGAGTATTAGCCCTGGCATTGTAGACCCGAGACGAATGAGGATAGTTTGGTTGCGGGGGGTCGAATAGAACCATTGATGAATGAGAGCTATTGGAAGGCGGCTCGAACATAAATGAGATTATCTGAAGTTCATGTTGCTTGTTAAACTCTTGCTCATCGAGTTGATTAAATAGTGGCGTTTCCGGGTTCCAGCGATTTCTGGATAACCAACCAACGACAACAGTCGCTACCACGGGTATCCATAAAAAAGGTTGAGGGGATAGCGAGTCTTCCTGAAGTGTCAGAAGCAGCTCGTAACCTATGACTTCATTGGAGGCATAGAGCAGTTGCAAAGTAACCGACTCAACAACCGTTGTCAGGCTTTCCCAGAGACCTCTTGGCCTATAGGGCTTATCTTCAGGTGGCGTGTCTGAGCCTGAATAGCAGTTTGTGCTGATAATTTCTGTTGGTTTGCCTTGTAAAGGTTCCATATCAACCATCTGCATTGCAGGCAATGTGTCCGACTCAAGCTTTATAGATAAATTCTGGTTTGGCGAATCCGCATTGTATCCAAGCTCAACGATAAAACTGTGAGTCTGTGACTCGGCCAAACAGGCAAAAGATACGAAGGGCAGTATCTGAAAAATTAGACTTTTAATAGTCTTTATCCTTCCTGATTACCATTGATCGTACGCCAAAACACAGGTAATGCCAATTTGAGAATATCCGCATGTCTTTTCATTCTTTCCGCTTATAACCCTGCAGAGAATTAATAAGAGTTCTCCAGTATTGCTAAAGGAAACAGGAGTCATGAGAGCTTCTACCCCAATTATTACAGCAAGATCTACTTCTATCAGTGCCAACCAGGCAAAGGCTTACATCACCACCCGAAAAGATGATTAAGCAACTTTTGTCTTTTGATTATCTGGTAATGGCTATCACGACTGCCATTGAACATCTGGTAGCTTAAGTAGTCGTTCCGGCATGGGAGCTGTATTGACAGCTGCTTTCCCAAGCCTCGTGATCATTGAAGGCATATCAAAGCGTCGGTTAAAACGATAGTTGAACTCGGACAAGTAACGAGGCAAATGCTTTGGATTCAGCTTATGGTAAGTGCCTGCAATCGCCATTTTAACATTACCGAGCATGGTGTTTACCCAGGTAAACAGCTTATTCTTCATTGATGCATGGCCTCCGCCAGTAATAACTGCTATGTGCTCACAATCCGCATCATCAATGCCCCGAAAACATGACAGCCCATCACTAACAACGTGTGTACCCTTTTTCAAAGCATGCTCAGCCCAATCTTTAATTGTTTTACGTCGAAAGTTGTCTACAGCATTGAAACTCATATAAATAGGGTGGTTCTTCGAGTTGGTCTGAACTGCTGCTACAAATGGAGCTTTATTTTCTGAACCCCTGCCACGACGACCTCCATGTATCTCGCCACCCCAGTAAGCATCATCAACTTGAACAAAGCCACTCAGATGCCAGCTATTATCTCTTTCCATCATCACCTGCATGAGCTTGTGTTTCATGCGAAACGCAGCATTGTAAGAGATACCGAGTTGTCGGTGCAGCGTCAAAGCAGAAATACCTGCTTTATTCTGAGTGATCAGATATATGGCTAAAAACCATGTGGTCAGAGGCAGCTTTGTTGAATCAAAGATGGTATTACTGGTAAGAGACGTCTGTTGGTGACAGCGATTACATTGAAATTCAGCCTTTCGGTGGAGTTGGCAGTAACTGTGAGAGCCACATGCCGGACACTGAAAGCCGTCTGCCAACGCCACGAGAATACCGCATCATGGCATTGTTCTTCAGTACCGTAACTGGCCAGAAATTGCATAATACCAATGCCTTTTTGGAACTGAATGACATTTTTACGCATCAGCTTAGCCTCCAATAATGCATTACTTCGTCGTTTATTATAGCACCTGCATTATGGCGTAGGTTCGGTGGTAATCAGGTTATCCTTTGTTGTTTTACAACCAGAGACAGCAAGGATAGACAAGAAAAAGTGTGGAAGCTTTATCAGTTGTTGGAGGGCTGCACAGATCAAAAAGTCGCCGCGAAGCGGCCTACCTTGACCAGCAAAAGCCCGGAACTGGATATTGGCTTATCCGATGCGTGGGGGCGATTACAGCAAAACGACTTTGTCACCCAGCAGGTGATCTATCGAAAGGGAGCACTGTTCTGGCAAGCTCTGGATCAGGCACTGCAAAAGCATGATTCGAACCTGGACAGACTTCTCCCCTTTCTTATCACACCCGATACCAAAACGATTCTTAACGCCCGGTTTCAAAGAGAGGTCTCTGCCGTCATAGGCAACCAGCTATGGAAGCAGTTAAAAAGTGAATATGGTATACAGGAATAGCAAGTCGAAAACCTGAGCATCGGTTTCACATAGCAACCAGTCATCTGTAAAGATACGGACATAAAACCAATACGATGGTATAACTACGCAAAAAATAATCGAGCCAGAATGAGCATGGATCAAACAATAAACCTGCCAGCTGATGACGGTCATATTATTCCGGTCTTCCAATGGTCATGTGATCAGCCAAAAGCTGTCATCCATATCAGCCATGGACTCAGCGAACACGCTTCTCGCTATCAGAATCTCGCACTTCAGCTGAACAATGCCGGATTTGACGTTTTTGCCCACAACCATCGTGGACACGGCCCCGCTGCCACCCAACCCGGCATTTTTGCCCACAAACGCGGATGGGACAAAGTGGTAGAAGATCTTGATATTGTGGTTCAACACATTAAAGAGCAGCACCCCGGCAAGCCTCTCTTTCTGCTGGGGCACAGCATGGGCAGCTACATACTGCAAAGTTACCTTATCGACGGTGCACCCAGATCACTGGCCGGCGCTGTATTGTCCGGCTCCAATTTCGCTCCACAGCCACTACTGAAGCTGGGACGGGGGGTTGCGCGCTTTGAAAGCTTCCGGCAGGGCAAAACCGGACAAAGCCCGATTATTCATGCTCTGGTCTTTGGTCAATACAACAAAGCCTTCAAACCCAACCGCACCGAGTTTGACTGGCTTTCCAGGGATCCGGCCACCGTGGATGCCTACATAAACGATCCACTCTGCGGCCAGCGCGCCAGCAACCGGCTGTGGTACGACCTGTTTGGAGGACTACAATCCATTTCATCGGTTTCTGCACTTCAGCACATCAACTCCAGCCTGCCCGTTCGGGTGGTGGGTGGCACCCACGATCCGGTCAGCGCACCGTCATCACCACCGGAAAAAAACGGACAACACAAACTTGCAAAAGCACTACAGAAAGCGGGCATCAAAGATGTCACGCTGACACTCTACCCTGAAGGCCGTCACGAGATGCTGAATGAAATTAATCGTGAGCAGGTTATCTCAGACCTGATAGAATGGCTGGAAGCTAAAATTTAATATTGGTATCAATGACGTATGCGCCAGCTGGAAAACATCCCCTTTGAAGAACTCACTGTGGGCCAGACAGACTCCCTGACCCGCACTCTGACCGAAGAAGACCTGTTGCTGTTTGCCAAGGTTTCTGGCGACACTAATCCGGTTCATCTTGATAAAGACTATGCCGCCACCACCCAGTTCGAGGGTCGTATTGCCCACGGCATGTGGACATCGTCGCTGATTTCCTGCGCACTGGCGACCAAACTGCCCGGCCCCGGCGGTATCTACCTGTCTCAGGAAGTGAAGTTTATGCGTCCGGTCAAGGTAGGCGACACTGTGACCGTTAAACTGGAAGTGCTGGACATTAACGAGCGCCGCAAACGTGCAACTGTTTCCACCAATGTCGTCAATCAGGATGGTAAAACCGTTGTTAAAGGCAAGGCTGAAATCATGCCAGCTGTCGAAAAAGTGGTGGTCGATGAATACCCTCTGCCCGAGGTTGAGCTGAAGGCTTAATCTATGAAAGCCAATTAAAGTCAGATCGCTCACTTTTCTCTCCGGATCAGGGTACAATCCCACGCTTTTTCCGGATAACAGCTATGAAATGCCGACTCGGGTGCGGTGCCTGCTGCATTGCACCCTCTATCTCTAGTCCCATACCCGGTATGCCAGAAGGAAAACCTGCTGGAGTGCGCTGTGTACAATTGGACGACAACAACCTGTGCAAAATGTTTGGCAAGCCGGAACGTCCAGCCGTATGCCTGAGTTTTCAGGCAGAGTCCCAGCTTTGTGGCAAAAGCAGGGGGCAGGCCGTGGAAAACCTGATTCAACTTGAAAATATTACGCAGGTTGATTAACAGATAGTTTGATGAATGAATAAAGCACTATAGCTGTTTAAGAAGAGCCCTGAACCAGTTATTGGTCCAGAGCCCACACCCTGATCAACGGTTCAGAGCGTCCTGAAGCTCATCGCGGCTGACGACCATCCTTGTGATATAGCCGGAGATTCTCATATCTATAAAATCAGGCACATCGAACAGACTTCTTCCCAGGCGAGCGCAGTGATCAATAACCTTGCCGGAATAGATCACCGCTAATAAATTAAGTTGCTGTTCATTAACTGTAAGTCTTAAGGTATTTCGAATGTGATCCCTTAGGACTTCTTTGACACGTGACTGAATTTCGCCGGCTCTTGCCGCTTCATTAATGACATTGGCCCGTATTAACTGACCTGGGTCAGAGCGGAAGTTTTGTTGAGAGGCAGAAGGAGAACTGCGAGGGCCTCGACTCAATATCCCACTGGTATCCACATAACCAGGGCGTTGGTCATCGATGTTCCGAGGACGACCCGGGTCTCCCCAACTATATACACCGCCTCTGGTTGAGTTTGCAGTATTCGCTGGACGCCTTACCTCAGCTCTTGCTGGGCCATTACCATCGTTAAGCCGCCTTCCCTGACCGTGGTCAGAGCGATAATCTTGCTGAAGGGCAGAAGCAGAACTGCGAGAGCCTCGACTCAGTACCCCTCTGGAGTCCACAACACCAGGGCGCTGTTCACCGGTATCCCGTGGACGGTCCGGGTCACCCCGTCGATGTACACCACCTCTGGTAGAAGATGCCGCATTGGTCGCAGGTCTGACGTGACGTTCAGTAACGGCCTCATTGCGGGGAGCGGAGTCTCGGTTGCGATTAAAAAAGTAGTGAGCAGCAGATAGAAGTGCCAGAACTGTCACCGTCCTGACTGATCGCATCGTTCTCCATAACCCCCTGATAGGGCTAGTCAGAGCATTAGCAAACCGGGCAAGTTGCGATATCACGGTTCCAGCTGTATTAATAACAGGCTGCATAGATTTTATCTTCCTTATTCAACCAGATTTAGAAAATATGCAGATTGGAACCAGTGCTTCAACGAAAAGTTCATAACAAGGTTGTCAGCAGTAATGACATCTGACAAAGGCTTTCACCAAGACCATGCAGAGTCCGCATTAGTCAGTTAGAATTGCCCCTTTGCAGTATTATCAATAAGAATCGAGGCAAGCATGAAGCTTTCCACCTTTGGTACCAAGTTCACAACTCACTCCGGCATACTCTCGTTAATGGATGATCTTGGTAATGCTCTGGCAACAGACGACGAGATGATTATGATGGGCGGCGGTAATCCAGCCCATATTCCTGAAGTGGAAGATGTCTTTCGTGCCCGCCTGCAACGCATTCTGGACAGCCAGAACGAATTCACCCGACTGGTAGGCACCTACGATCCGCCCCAGGGAGAAAAAGAGTTCATTCACGAACTGGCCGCTTTTCTTAACCGCCAGTTTGGCTGGCAACTAAGCGAACGCAACATTGCTCTGACCAATGGCAGTCAGGCAGGCTTCTTTATGCTGTTTAACATGTTTGCCGGTGATTTTGACGACGGCTCACACAAACGCATCCAGCTTCCTATCGCTCCGGAATACATCGGATATGCCGATGCAGGCCTGAGTGAAAACTTTTTCACAGCCAGCCGCCCGACCATCGACCAGACTGGCCCTCACGAATTCAAATATCGGGTTGATTTCGCCAATCTGACCATCAATGAATCCACCGGTGCATTGTGTGCTTCCAGACCCACCAACCCGTCCGGTAATGTCCTGACAGACGAAGAAGTCAGCCATCTGGACAGCCTTGCCCGCTCGCACGATATTCCCCTAATCATTGACGGAGCCTATGGCACACCGTTTCCTAACCTGATCTACACCAGCGCCAAACCACAGTGGAACAGCAACACCATCCTGTGCCTGACCCTTTCGAAACTGGGTTTGCCTGCGGCCCGTACCGGCATCGTCATCGCCAACGAAGAAATCACCAAAGCGCTAACCGGCATTAATGCCATTATGAACCTTGCTCCGAACAGCTTTGGCAGTCTGCTCGCACTCGATATGGTGCGTGATGACAGCATTGTCGATATCAGCAATTCACTGATTCGTCCGTTCTACAAAGAAAAGGCAGAATATGCCGTGCAGTGCCTGCACCGCCATATGGACAATGAACTCCCCTGGCAGGTTCACAAACCCGAAGGCGCCATGTTCCTGTGGCTCTGGTTCAAAGACCTGCCCATTTCCAGTCTTGAACTCTATGAAAGACTGAAGCGTCGCCATGTACTGGTGGTCTCCGGTCATTACTTTTTCCCGGGAATAGACGACTGGCGACATAAACATGAATGCATACGTATGACCTTCACCCGGGACAATGCAACCGTTGAAAAGGGCATTGCTATCATTGCTGAAGAAGTTCGCAAAGCCTACGCTCAGTAGCACCCTTGCCCGCAGGTTTCTTTCAGTGATGAGCTGAAAGGAACCTGCCTTGCTTTTCCCCGAATCAGTCCTAAAGTTATCGAATGCAGAGTTTGCTGTTCAGTGCGACAGCCGTGAAGCCTGATATCCGGTCAGTTTTTTTGCTGTAACACCTGTAGTGATAGTCCTACAGCCTCTGAAATAACATGTATACCCATTGGATTTCAAGATGCTACTAGGCGACAAGTGAGCGAAGCCCCGTGAGCCTACGAGTAGTAGGTGATCGGGGTGAGCGAACGCAGACAACAACGTAGCATCTTGAAAGGCGATGGGTATAACTGTGCGACAACGAGTCACCATCATTGGCTAACAAGAACGTCAATGCCTTCATAAGGAAGGTCATTATGAATGCTTTTATACGGTCAAAAATACAGTTTGTACTGGCACCGCTGCTTGCTGTCACCCTGACCGCTGCAATACCAGCCCATAGTCTGCCAAACACAACCACCAAGCGCCCGATACCGCTGGAACAAATTATCAGCCAGATGCGCAAGCAGCATGGAAACGTTGTCGTTTATAACGCCCGCCTTATTCAGGAAGACCGGCGCACGGTTCGTCTTATCGATTTTAATTCTGAGCTAAAACCCGGTCGGCATGGAATGCAGCGTCTGGTCATCGACGCCTTTACCGGTAAAGAAATTGAACTGGTGACCATGCGCACACCAATGCCTCTGGAAAAAACGCTGGGCAACCTGCGCAAGAATCACCAGATTGCCAATATCACCAAAACATGGATGGAGAACGAGGGTGGCAATGAAGTCCGGGTGATTGAATTTACCGACATCCGGAAAAAACGCTGGCATGCGCGAATGGATGCTTATACCGGTTTATTACTGGATGAACATACCTTTGAGTTAAAACCCTCCGGTAAACAGGTGCCACTGAGAGATATTATTAGCGAGGCACGCAAGACCCATAAATATATGGTTATACTCAGGACAACCTCAAAAAACCGAAAAAACGTTCCTGTCAGAGAAATTGTTTATCTGAATGAAAACGGTTTACGGAAGCGCCTGATTGTCGATGCCATTACAGGCGAAACCATTAGTGACCAATTGGCAACAAACGCATTCTACCAATAACAATCAACAACAGCTGAGTGTAAATAAAATTTACATATTAAGTATTTAATCCCAGTAAAACATCGCAATGATAGGGAATAACACCCCGGGCAGCCTGCAAAGCGAGATCAGAAAACGCCACAAACCAAGCAATTCCGAATAAATGCTGCGCCCTACCATTGCGCAAACGTATTTATACGTAGTGCCATCTACATACGTCAGCGATAATCTATACCCGTTGTGTTCAATCCGTAAACGATATGGGTTTTCACGATTCGGCATACAGGGTTGTTTAGAATTTTTTCATCAGCGTGATAACTGCACGCTATTCTACCCGATATTACTTATTCGCATTCAATGTCTGGACATAAGGCCTGATGCGATAGAAGATGTTCGATTCTGCGATTAGGACTCTGTTTATTCTGGAATCAATTCATTCCAAAAAACAGCAGCCACTCAATCAGCGATCCAACCTTTTCTGTTTATTCGGGGTATTTGTTGGACTTTTATCCCAAATACTCTGACAGGAAATTAATTAAAAAAGAGCAATATTATGGATTTCAGACTGAAAAATCGTCACTTCGTCAAGCTTCTGGATTTTACCCCTGAAGAAATCAACAGCCTGCTGAAACTATCCCGCGAATTAAAAGCTGCAAAGCAATCGCGCGATGAACCCCGTTTTTTACAAAACAAAAACATTGCCCTGATCTTTGAAAAAGCGTCCACCCGCACACGGTGTGCCTTCGAGGTAGCTGCTTTTGATCAGGGAGCCTGTGTGACTTACATTTCCAGCGGTTCACAAATGGGAAGTAAGGAGTCCGTAAAAGACACAGCCAGAGTACTGGGACGCATGTATGATGGCATCGAATTTCGCGGACATTTACAACAGCACGTCGAAGAACTTGCAGAATTCGCCGGTGTTCCCGTATGGAACGGCCTGACTAACGAATGGCACCCAACGCAGATTCTGGCTGATTTCCTGACCATGATTGAACACGGCAATGGTCGTCCACTGAACCAGCTGAAACTTTGTTATACCGGCGATGGACGCAACAATGTCGCCAACTCACTTCTGGTGGGTTCAGCTAAAATGGGTGTGGACTTCCGAATTGCCGCTCCGGCTGGTTTTGCTCCCGATGAAGCACTGGTTGAACAATGTCGTCGCATTGCCAGAGACACAGGTGCAAAGCTGACCATCACAGACTCTGTCGAAGAAGCAGTTAGTGGCTGTGACTTCATTTACACCGACGTCTGGGTATCCATGGGTGAGCCGATGGAGGCCTGGGAAGAACGGGTAAAACTGATGACCCCTTATCAGGTCAACCAGAACCTGCTGGCAAAAACCGGCAATCCGGATGTTCGCTTCCTGCACTGTTTGCCTGCGTTCCACAATGACGAAACCACTATTGGTCAAGAAATTGCTGAACACTTCTTCAAAGGTGAAGAGGGCATGAAAGGGCTGGAAGTCACCGAAGAGGTCTTCGAGTCTGACCACTCCATCGTGTTTGATCAGGCTGAAAACCGAATGCATACCATCAAGGCTGTCATGGTGGCAACACTGGGCGATTAATCCCCCGTATTCCCAGCGGCCTTGTTCGACCGGAGACGTTCAATGCTGGTTGTCATTGCCCTGGGAGACAGTGCGATTGTGCAAAGAGAGCAACCGCTCAATTCACACGCACTGCGACAATGCATTCAACACGCAGCCCAATGCATTGCTGAAATAGCCAACCAACATCAGGTGATATTGCTGCACGGCAACGGGCCCGCAATCGGCCTGCTGACCCTGATGAATGGTAACTGCGCTGACTTGAACACAGGAACTGCCGATGTTCTGGGCGCCCAGACCCGGGCCATGATTGGCTTTCTACTGGAACAGGCATTGAGAAACCAGCTGCCGCAAAAATCCTTTTGCAGCATGACGCACCTGACGCTGGTTGACACCAATGACCCGGCAATGATGCAGCCAACGCGATATATAGGACCACTGTACAACAGAGTACAGGCGCAGCTGATTCAGGAACAGAACCCCGACTGGGTACTGCAACAGACCGGAATACTGTATCGCCGGATGGTGCCTGCTCCGGCTCCCGGAGAAGTTCTGGAAATGGAGACGCTGAAACATCTGGTCGCCGCTGACAATATGTTCGTTATCTGTGGCTGCGGCGGTGGTCTGCCCGTCCGTAAAAGTCCGGATAACCACCTTCATGGTGTAGAAGCCATGGTAGACAGAGACGAAACTGCGGCATTGATTGCACGCACTCTGAATGCCAACGCCTTGCTGATGCTGTCCAGCATCGATGCCGTTGTTGACAAACCCGGCCATCCACAGGCAAGACCGATTCGCAGTATTGACATCCAGCGTCTCGAATCACTGGGGTTCAATGACACCGCGATGGCACCAAAGGTAAAAGCCGCCAGTGGCTATCTGAGCAATGAGCCACCGGGTAACCATCAGTCATGTGAAAGCAAACCGGCTGATCAGTCAGCCCGTGGCCGTCGAAGGTTTTGTGCAATAGGCAATCTGCACAACGCTGCCAGCGTCCTCTCCGGTGAAGCCGGAACACGTATCAGCGCATCAGCGTCTTCTTCAAGCGAAAGCGCTGAGATTGTCTACTATTGAGAGATTTTGGGTCGCCCTTACACCAGAATTTTCTGAAACAAATATAGGACGCATGTCTTATATCGCTTGGGGTTGTTGCAAAGGTTTGGCGTCTTTGGCGCTCTGGTTGCTGTCAAAGCTACTCCGTTCTTTTGCAACAGCCTCAATTGAGGGCATTGGTATGAGTGTTTCTGTCTGAAACACTGTGTTTTCCATGGAACCTGAACGGATTATCTGTACCACTATCAGGCTACTGATTTAGTCCAACAGGCTCCGAGCAGTACAGAGGAGCAGAGATGCCCCAGAGCTTATTGCGATACACCAACATTCTCAGCATTGTTGGTGACCTTATTCGCGTTCAAGTGCCAAACCTGACGGAAGGCAATGCCCGGGCCAATTACGGCGACCTGGCATTGATCGAGCAGAATGGTCAGCCGTACTCCATGGCCCAGATCATCAAGATCGACCATGAAGAGGTTTCCCTGCAGGTATTCGCAGGCACCAAAGGTCTTTCTACGGGTGCCGCCGTATGCTTTTTGGGTGAGCCGATGAAAGCGACTTACTCTCCAAACATCCTTGGCCGTATCTTTAACGGTGCCGGTGAGCCGATTGACGGCGGCCCTGCGCTGGAACAGGACCCCAAGGTGGAGATCGACGGTCCTTCTGTAAACCCTGTTCGTCGTGTATTGGCGTCACGCATGGTGCGTACTAACGTACCAATGATCGACGTATTCAACACACTGGTAGAGTCCCAGAAGATTCCTATCTTCTCCGTGGCGGGTGAACCTTACAACCGCTTCCTGGCCCGTATTGCGATTCAGGCAGAAGCCGACGTCGTAGTATTCGGTGGCATGGGTCTGATCTTTGACGATTACCATTTCTTCCGTAACGAATTCGAGAAGGCCGGTGTATCTTCCCGTACCGTTATGTTCACCAACCAGGCCTCCGACCCGACAGTAGAACGTCTGCTGACACCGGACATGGCGCTGGCAGTGGCTGAACACTTTGCGGTGGAAGAGTCCAAGAAGGTACTGGTTCTCCTGACCGACATGACTTCCTACGCTGACGCGATGAAGGAAATCGGTGTTGCCATGGACAAGATCCCGGCCAACCGGGGTTACATGGGTGACCTGTACTCCCAGCTGGCGAAGCGTTACGAAAAAGCCTGCGACTACAAAGGTGCCGGTTCCGTCACCATTCTGGCGGTAACCACCATGCCGGGTAACGACGTAACCCACCCGGTACCGGATAACACCGGCTACATCACCGAAGGTCAGTTCTACCTGCACGACGGTGTACTGGATCCGTTCGGTTCCCTGTCACGTCTGAAGCAGATGGTTCAGGGTAAAGAGACCCGTGACGACCACGCGCCGATCATGAACACCATGATCCGTTTCTATTCCGACTCCGTGAATGCCAAGCAGAAGCAGGCCATGGCGTTTGAACTGTCCAGCTACGACCTGAAAACCATCCGGTTCGGCGACCTGTTCAAAGAACGCTTCATGTCTCTGGATGCGGCCATGAGCCTCGAAGACGCTCTGGATCTGTGCTGGGAAACTCTGGCGGAATGCTTTGAACCGGGCGAAACCCTGATGAAGCAGAGCCTGCTGGAGAAATACTGGCCCGGCCTTGCTAATGAAGAGCAAGCAGCTGTTGGTGTCGAGGAACAAACCGCCGGGGCTAATAAAACGGCCGCAGCAGAGGCATAAACCATGGCCAAGGTAGCCCTCAACAAAAGTTCGCTTAACAAAGAAAAGCGCAGCTTGAAAACGTACAACCGTTATCTGCCGGCACTGGAACTGAAGCGCCAACAGCTGATGGCTGAACGTAAAAAAGCGGAAGAGGCACTGGCTGAGGCTCGCACCGAACTGGCGGACGTTGAACGTCTGGTACAGGCACAACTACCTATGTTGGCTCGCGCCGACGTTCCGGTAGAAAATCTGGTGCGTGTCAAAAACGTCAAACTGATCGATGAAAACATTGTCGGAACCACTGTTCCAGCGGTGGGCAACATCGATATCGAACTGACGCCATACAGCGACCTGGCCAAGCCTCACTGGGTGGATTTCCTGGTGGAACTGTTGCAGAAGATGGTACGACTGCGTGTTGAATATCAGGTACGCGAACTGCGTCACGCTGAACTCGACAAGGCAACCCGTACGACTTCTCAGCGAGTCAACCTGTTCTCCAAGGTACTGATTCCTCAGACCAAGAAGAACATCCAGAAAATCCAGATTTACATGTCCGACCAGGACCGCGCCAGCGTAATGAACGCCAAGCTCTCCAAGGGCAAGGTACTGGCGCAGGAAGCCAAAGCCGCTGCGGCTGGCTAAATGGCGACTCCTGGCAAGCGGCTGCGCCTTGCAAAGAGAGGCAATGTATCTGGGAATAAGACATGGCTATAAAACAACTTAAAAAGATCACCCTGTACGGACAGAGCCAGGACAAGGCTCATGTTCTGCAGGGACTGCAGGCGATGGGCTGCCTGCATCTGATCCCGTTAACGGACCAGCCTGCAGAAGCTTCGGTACGCATGCAACCGGCAGAAGCCAGTGAAGCACTGGCATGGCTGGAGCGCGCGCCCAGAGCCAGACGACAGGTGAAAGACAAGTCCGCTGCGGACATTGACACCATTGTTCGTGAAGTACTGGTCAACAAATCCAGCACTCGCGAAGTCAGCGATGCCCGTGACAAACTGGAAGAACGTATCCGTGAAGTGCGCCCCTGGGGCGAGTTCCACTTTCCGGAACTGTCCGAGCTGAGCGGTCAGCGTCTCTGGTTCTACGCTCTGCCACAGGGCGACCTGCCTGCACTGGATGACATCGAGCTGCCCTGGCAGTTGATGGCAAAAGACGACCGGCAGAAAATGGCCTACGTGATCGTGATCAGTGAGCAGGAACCTGCCGAAGACCTGTTGCCGGTGGCACGTTCGCACGTTGGTATCGTGCCCCTGTCTCGTCTCGAAGACGAACTGGAAGAGTCCGAGCAGCTTCTGGAAGACCTGTTTGCAGAGCGCGAAGCCCTGACCCGCTGGAACTACCTGTTAAGTCAGGCAGTAGCAGCCAAACAGGACGCTGCAGAGCTGGCAGAAGCCCAGAGCGGCACGCTGGATGAACAGGCCTTTTTCCTGGTTCAGGGCTGGATGCCGGAAAGTGAACAACAGGCGGCAGAAGCCTTCTGTATCGAGAACGGTGTCGCTGCACTGTTTGAAGAACCGACCGAAAACGACCAGCCACCAACGCTGCTGGAAAAAACGCCGGGCACCGGTGGTGGTGCCGATGCTCTGGGTTTCTTCCAAACCCCGAATTATCGGGCGTGGGATCCGGGCAACGTAGTGTTCTACTCGTTCTCGCTGTTCTTCGGCATGATCATGTCCGATGTGATGTACAGTTTTCTGTTCGGTCTCATCGTCTTCATGTTCCGCGGCAAACTGAAAAAGTCCGAAGCAGGTTCCCGCCTGATGAATCTGGCTTATTTCATGTCTGCTGTGGGTATCGTCTGGGGTGCCATGATTGGCAGTTACTTCGGAGCCTCGCCCGGTGGCGGGATACTCGACAGTATCGCCTTCGTAGACCTGAACGACTACAACGCCATGATGAAGCTCTCGGTATTTATCGGTGTAGCCCATCTGATGGTCGCCAACATCATGACCGCCTGGGTGAATCGCTCCAGCAGCTTTGCTCTCTCCCCGCTGGGATGGGCACTGGTGATGGGCGGCGGACTGAGCATCTGGCTTGGCATGACCGGAACGCTTCCGGAAGTGTTCGCTGATCTCGCCGGTCCGGGCATGATGATCCTGGGTGGTGCGTTTGTGTTTCTGTTTACCAGTACCCGAAAGGTTCGCTCGGCAGGAGACCTGTTCCTGCGCGGTCTGGACGGTCTGAAAGCGGTTTACAGCATCACATCGGCCTTTGGTGATGTTCTGAGTTATATGCGTCTGTTCGCACTCGGCCTGTCCGGTGCGTCCCTTGCCATGACCTTTAACTCTCTGGCAATGGGCGTACTGCATTCCAGCCCCGTCAGCGGTGTCTTGTTTGCAGGTCTGATTCTGCTGCTGGGTCACGTCTTAAACTTCGCTCTTTGTATTATGAGCGGCGTGGTTCACGGCATGCGTCTGAACGTCATTGAATTTGTTAACTGGGGTCTGTCCGACGAGGGCTACCCGTTTAAAGCATTTAGTAAGAAAGAGGATTGATAATGGAACAGTTAATTATTGCACTGGGCTGGTTGGGTGTTTTCGCTCCGGTTGCACTGGGCGCGGTAGGCTCTGCGATTGGTTGTTCGGTAGCCGGTCAGGCAGCTTGTGGTGCAATGCTGGACGTTGAGAGTGGCTACGGTAAATTCGTGGGTCTGTCGGCAATGCCTTCTTCCCAGGTTATCTACGGTATCGTGATCATGTTCACCCTGAGCGGTCTGGGTGTGACTGAAGCCACTGCTCCGGGTCTGTTCGGTATTGGTCTGCTGACCGGTGTTGCCCTGATGTACTCTGCAACTTACCAGGGTCAGGCAGTTGCTGCGGCTATCAACGCTTCCAAGAACAAGCCTGAAGTCTTCGGTCTGTCCATCGCTCCTGCAGCGATCGTAGAAGGCTTTGCGGTATTTGCTTTCGTATTCGCTCTGGTTATGGGTCAGGCTATCGGCGCCTGAGCCGTCTGACGCATCCCGTGATGATGCTGAGCCAGCACGGTTTAACCGGTGACTGGTTCAGCCAATGGAAATCAGAGGAAACACACAATGACTGCAGCGATGCACCCCGAAGGTAAAGCGTCCGTTGGCGTTCAGGAACTGATTGAAAAGCTGCGCAAGCAGGGTGTTCAGAACGGCCGTACTGAAGCGGACAAAATCATCAGCGACGCCGAGGCAAAAGCCGCCGAGCTGATTAAAGAAGCACAGACCAAAGCAGACGCCATTGTCGGCAAGGCTCGTGAAGAAGCAGACTTCATTACCAAAGCCGGTAAGGAAGCCCTACAACTGGCAGAGCGTAATGCCATTCTGGAACTGAAAGATTACCTGCTGGAACAGTTCTCCCAGCAAGTGACAGCCGTTGTCAGCAGCTCCATGGAAAAAGAAGAGCTGCTGCAGAAGATGATTCTGGAAGTGGCTGGCGAAAACAATCTGCGCGGTGAAGACAACGTTGAAGTAGTTCTGCCACGCAAGGTGATCGGAGTGGACGAACTGCGTTCACACCCGGAGCTGGTGAAGAAAGGCCCGCTGCTGGAGTTTGTGACCAAACAAGCCGCCGACATGCTGGGTGAGGGCGTGACCTTCGCTATCGACGACAACACCGGTATCGGTTTCCGTCTGAAAGACAAGGACATCGAAGTTGAGCTGGACGATGAAGCCGTAGCTGCCGTGCTACTGCGTCACCTGCAGCCACGTTTCCGTGCCCTGCTGGAAGGCATCGTTAAATAATTAATTGGGTCGGACGTTCGTTCGACCCAATTAATACACCTATTGCAGATGCAGGTCATTCCAACACCCCGCATCTTAAAAGGCGATGGGTATATAAGCCAAGGAGAATGAAATGGCAGAAAATGCCTACTACACCTTGCTGACATCGTTGCCGCATATCGACTCCCTGTTTGACAGCAAGATCACACCGATCTCCCGTCTGCAGCTGGATCGACGTCTGTCCATGCTGTCCAGGGAAGACCGTGACACCCTGATCAAGGTCGAACAGCTGATGCACTGGAGCCACCTGGGTGAAGACGTGGACGAAGCCGCGCTGATCCGGCTGGCGGCACGCCTGAGTGCAGAGCTAACCAGCGAAACCCTGAAAGAACTGGTGGACTGGCGTCTGGATATGCGCACCGTGGTCGCCGCCCTGCGTCGTAAAATGCGCGGAGCACAGGCACCTGGTGACCCCCAGTGGAGTTACGGCTCCCGTTACGCTTACATCCGTCGTAACTGGAGTAACCCGACCCTGGGACTGCAGCACGCCTTCCCATGGATTCCAACGGTTATCGAGTGCCTGAACAAGCAGGACTACCTGACGCTGGAAAAGACTCTATTGGAAGCCGTGTGGCGCAAGCTGGACGACGTTGGTCGTAAGCATAGCTTCGACTTTGAAGCCGTTATTATTTACGTGCTGCGCTGGAGCCTGGTTGCCCGCTGGACCGCCTTCGATGGCGAGCAGGCAATGGAGCGTTTCCGCGAGCTGACCGATCAGGCTCTGGGCGAGTTTGTTAAGCAACTGCCCGGCACTGCTGCCTGACAGGCTAAATATACAGGTAGGTTGGGACGAGCATAGCACCTCTCAACCTACGCCCTTGAGCGGGCACATTGGAAACAGAAATTATGAGTGAAAAACTTACGAACGAGTCTGCTGACATTCAGCCTACGGCAAGAGTCGTAGCGGTGATGGGCGACATCATCACCATCGAAAGCACCAGCGAAAAGCCACTGGTCAAAAACGAAGTAGTGTACGTTCTGCCAAGCCGACGCTCCAACGAAGCCGTTGAAGAGCAGCTGATGGCCGAAGTACTGCGGGTTCGTGGTAACACCGCCGACATCCAGGTGTTTGAAGACACCCGTGGTGTTGCGGTAGGCGACGGTATCCTGCAAACCGGTCAGCTGCTGTCGGTGGATCTGGGACCAGGTATTCTGGGCATGATCTACGACGGTCTGCAGAACCCGCTGGAGCGTCTGGCAGCCATTCACGGCAAATTCCTGCAGCGCGGTGTTGCCGTAGAATCCCTGGACCGTGCCCAGACCTGGGCCTTCACCGCTGTTGCCAAGATTGGCGACAAGCTGCGTGCCGGTGAAACCTTTGGTACCGTACCGGAAGGTCGTTTCACCCACAAAATCATGATTCCATTCGACACCGATGGTGAAGTGGAAGTTGTCTGGATTCAGGAAGGCACCTTCTCTGTAGATACCGTGGTGGCACGAGTAAAAAATGAGCGTGGCGAAGAAGTCGAGCTGACCATGTACCAGAAATGGCCGGTGCGTCGCTCTATTTCCGAAACACTGCAGAAGAAAGGTAAAACCACTCGTCAGTACCCGAACACACCTCTGGTAACGACACAGCGTATCGTTGACACCTTCTTCCCGATTGCCCGTGGTGGTACCGGTTGTATTCCGGGTCCGTTCGGTTCCGGTAAAACCGTACTGATGCACTCTTTCTCCCGTTACAGTAACGCTGACATCGTTATCGTGACCGCCTGCGGTGAGCGTGCCGGTGAGGTGGTAGAAACCATCGAAGAATTCCCGCACCTGCAGGACCCGACCACTGGCGGCGCACTGATCGACCGTACCGTGATCATCTGTAACACTTCTTCCATGCCGGTAGCAGCGCGTGAAGCCTCCATCTATACCGGTCTGACGCTGGGTGAGTACTACCGTCAGATGGGTTACAACATTCTGGCTCTGGCTGACTCCACCTCCCGTTGGGCGCAGGCCATGCGTGAAACCTCCAACCGTCTGGAAGAGATTCCGGGTGAAGAAGGTTTCCCGGCCTATATGGACTCCGCCATCAAGGGTGTTTACGAGCGTTGCGGTGTGATCACCAATGAAGAGGAGCAGGAAGGCTCTCTGACCATGATCGGTTCCGTATCACCTGCCGGTGGTAACTTTGAGGAGCCGGTGACTCAGGCGACTCTGGGTACCGTGAAAACCTTCCTGGGCCTGTCCTACGACCGCGCTTACAAGCGTTTCTACCCGGCCATTGACCCACTGATCTCCTGGTCCCGTTATCTGGATCAGCTGAAAGACTGGTACGGTAACAACCTGTCTCCGGAGTGGGTGGAAGACGTTAAGGAAATGCAAAAGCTGCTGGTACAGGGCGACAGCATTAACCAGATGATGCAGGTAACCGGTGAAGAGGGTGTGACCCTGGAAGACTACGTGACTTTCCAGAAATCCTTCCTGCTCGACATGGTTTACCTGCAGCAGGATGCCTTCGACGACGTAGACAGCAGCTGCCCGCTGCCACGTCAGAAAGCCTGCTTCGAACTGGCTGTCAGCCTGATTCGCCAGCACTACAACTTTGCTGATAAAGAAGTGGCCCGTGACTACTTCGTGAAACTGACCGGTCTGTTCAAGAACCTGAACTACTCACACGATGGTTCGCCTGAATACAACGGTTATATTCAGAAAATTGAAGAACTGCGCAGCCAGTATATTGGTGCCGCAAAAGCCGCCTGATTCAAACAACGTTTAAATCAGGATTGAAGCCGTAAACAGCTTGTCTGCTTGCGGCTTTTTTATATCTGCACATCAAACCAATAAAAAAATAATTTTTATTTCAATTTTTTATATAGACCCTGAATTTCCTCCAACTGCCCTACAAGCCAAACCTTTCGGGAGTAATTCCCGTAATTCCATGGTCAAAAAATCAAAATGGCAGTCATCGACTTGCAGCTATCTCATTAACTGCTAAAAGTCTTTGTTTAATATCATTTTTTTCACGCAACGCTTTGCTATTTTCCAAACGCTTTGAGGTAGTAGAATGAGTAACAAACGTCCCGGTTTTATAAAAAGTGCCATTGCAGCGGCGATTAGCTCATCGTTCATCTGTACTACTCTCTCTGGGGAAGAAACTGATTTTGGCCTCTTTGTATGGAAGCACGATGGCACGCAACTACTACCTGAACCTGTTACCCATTCATATCCAAAAGCAGATTCAGTTAATTTTTTTGACAACATAGAGACCTCGGGCAAAGACCACGACTTTACCCAGCCTTACTTACAACAGGTCCACGAGTTAAAGAGCAAAGGCATCACAGTCACCATTCAGACAGGCAGCCCGGACGTAGAAGGCTCTGCCCGCCCGTCTCGTTTTGCCGTTATTATTCACAAAAACAATATTCCACTGCTGGCCATGACGGAAGACCTTGCTTCAGGGGATGTAAGGTTCCATATGCATCCGCACCTGAAGGATGCATTTACAAACAAACTCTCTAGTGAGCTGGGAGATACAAAGCTGACGGAATCAGACACCGGTATAGTCACTGTTGCCGGAACACGAAGAGTTCTGGAAAAACTTGCGACTATAGATGAACTGCAAGGCTTTGAAAATGAGAATTTCATAACATTTGCAACAGAAAGCGTAGCAGTTATCGAACAGACAGCTCCCTTTATTAATGACTTATCACCTGGCACTCATCTGCCAGAAAAAGTGGCCATGGTTGACACTGATAGTGCCATTGCCGCTATGACAACAGCCTGGGTCAGCAAACAATTGCCACAGGCTGTTGGCGACCACCCTTTATGGAAGGGAGACACTGATGGCGACCCGGGTAAACCTTCTCCCCTCCGGTTAATGCTTGCAAACCAACCCGGCATCAGGTTTGGCGCAAGAAAAGTTGAGCATCTGGCAGGGATCAACACCCCGGTATTTCTGTTTAAGCAGGAAACACTGACTGACCCCGTCACAGCCACCTATATCCCTCATTCAGGCATATCGACAGCCTATTTGAAGCGCCACCAGCTTATGAAAGAGGCTGGTGAGTTCGAGCCACTGAAAATGACCAGAGACACGGTAAAAGACCTTCGTCAAAAAGCATTCAGTGCCTCATTCAAAAAACTCATACAGTTAAGTGCCGACTATCAAACCAGTGGCACTACTCCAGACAAAGCCGATATGGAGCAGCTCGCCGCTTTTGAGGAAGTTCGCATTCTATGTGATGCCAAGCTACGCAAGAAGTGGCAGACAACGACCTTCTCCCCTGAAGAGCAAAGTGGCATAGCCGTCCGAGTCCACCAGAAATCACTGCCTGATCTGATACAAAGTCAATTTTCACTCAACCCGGAAATCAGTGGTTTTGTATTAAGCGATGCTTTCACCGGTGCTGCTTCCCTTTTGCCAGACACCAGTGGGGCGATTCCTTCCGATGATGGACTGGAACATATTGACAAATATATCGAAAGCAACATCAAGCGATACCACAGAATGCTTGGCCTTTCCGCCAAAGTAGCCCCCCACACACGGGAAGAAGCTGAAGAAGTCATCAGAAAGGCGGCTGGCGCAGAAAAGGGCGAAACATTACTGGATGCTGCCAAGCGTGTTAGTCAGAAAATCGCTAATTTAAAGACTGATTTAAAGACTGAACAGAAAGAAAAGGCAGACTCGCTCAAGAATATACTTCTTGAGCTGGGCAATAAACAAAAAAAGTTTACAGGAAAGCTGGAAAGCTTAACAGATAAACTGGACTCTGCCAGAAATAGCTTCGCTGCCCTGAAGCAAACAGCAGGATTAGGCAAAGATGCAACCACTGAAAAAGTATTAGATGTACTTAAAAAGGAGAGCGAACAGGCCACTTCAGTTAAAGTGGACACTGAAGATGAGCTATCTTTCGCTAAGAGCGAGTTCAAGGTATTACAAGATAAAAATATAGAGCTTTTAAAGGTTTTAGGAATTACCAGTGATGACGAGCTCATTCCTACTGTAGAAAAACTCCAAACTGACTTAACTGAGAAAGATCGGCAGTATACTCAACTATTGGAAGAACAAAAGACTGAAAGCAACAGGGACTTAGTACACTCAGCGCAGCTGAAAAGCAAAATTGAAACAGCTGCCAATGAAAAGGATGAGTTGGACAAAAAGCTTGGCAGTCTTGCTGCATTACTAGGTATTGGAGAAAATGAAGACCCTGTACCTGTTGTAGAGCAGTTTAACTCGAGACTGACCGATACAACTGAGCAACAACAGAGCCTTAAGGATAAACTCACAGCCGCTGTAAGCGGAGTTACGAAGCTGCAGGAAGAACTGACAACCAAGAGATCCGAAGTAGAAAAACTCACCCTACAGCTTGGTCAACAGAAAGATCGCAAAAACCAAGCCGATAAAGCCTTGAGCAAGGCGAGAAAACTCACTGACGAACACGACGCAGCACAAAAGTCACTAAAAGAAATCCTGCAGCCCGTTGGCGAAGAAACAAATGAGGAAGCAGCCGAACATTTGCAGTATAAATTAACCCGGACAACAAAGGAATTAGGAAAACAATTAGAAGCCGACAGACAGTCAGCACCTTCCGGACCACCGATCAAACAGGAAACCGTAGCTAGCGATTCCAATGAGAAAACAATCAAGCGCCTTCAGAACGAAATAGAACAACTGAATGCTAAAGTTGAAACCTTGGAAAGTAAGGAAAGAGATATCAATGCAGCCGTTGGAAAGATAGGGGAAACCTTAGATGGCACGTTCCCCGGATATGAATCCCGTGGTGCCGCCACTTCAACTTTACAACGAATCAGTGATATCGACGATTTTAAAGAACAAGGCAGAGGTGAACTGGAACGCAAGGTACATTCTACTACCTATTTAAGACGGGCCAAGAATGAACTGCTTGATCCAGAGCTCGTAATGCACGAAACCATTTTAAGTTATACCGAGTTCAGTGCTTTAAAAGAATTAAACCTGCCCGAAGACATGCAGCCAGAAGCCATTGTTAACTGGTTGAGGTATATGGCTCCTTTGGTCGATCATTTTCAAGAAGAATCGACTACAGCAACCATAGAGACATTGGTTGAAGATCTAGATACACTGAAAAGCTTTCTTCTGCAACCCGATACAGCAGGCGAACTTCCCAGAATTAATCCTGAAAAGAAAGGCGCTTTTGAATCACATATACGTGAAAAATACCAGACTGAAGACACGGATCAATTCCTTCAGGTCATTACACGTTTCAACGCTAATGATGTCCAGACTTTTGGCAACGCAGTCAGCTCAATCAAAGTGATGGATGAATCCTTACTGGATCGTCTTGAGCGGCATCATATTCTATCTGTACTTGGAGAGGGTGACTATGAGACGCTGGCATCAATGCATGAGGTTTACAAACATGCACCTGAAAAATATGAAAATACCTGGCAACAGATAATGTTGGAAAACTTCCAACGATGGCTAGTCAAGACCCCTGTTGTCCCCAGCGAGCTGGAACTGGATGAGTTTCCGAATGAAGACAATCTTCCCTCAGAGAGCACACTGGCGGCTCTTAAAGTAATTACGGGCATAGCTCCAGACCACCTGACAGCCGGTGAACTGACCCGGTTCGTAAAATCAGCAGGCGTTGTATTATCCCGTATCGAGGAGAAGAACCAAGGCTTATTCTATGATGATTTGTCGGAGCTTCACAAATATATAGACTCTTCAACAAAGGTAATTAATGAAGCTTACCTTAAAGGGTTAGCGGAAGCCTATGGAATAGACGAAACGGCCCTGAATGATCTGGTTACGCTGACAAAACAACCTAAATGGTTAATTGTCAATACTTTTGAGTCCATCAAGACATATGGTGGAATCGATAAAGTACAACCTTTACATATCACTGAAGAAGACATAAAACTGGCTCGTTCCCGGTTTGATTCCCAAACCGTGATGGAAGCCCAAAAATACCGAAAACAGTACCGCTTTGCATACCATGAAAAAGTACGTTCACAGAATGCTGCAGAGAATGATTTCAAAGAGCGTATGGCCAAAATCGGCAATATTGTTGTGGACGATGAAGTTTATTCGTCTGCCGAACTGGCTAAATTTCCCGAGGATGAAGCCCTGAGAGATCTACGTTGGGCCGACCCGTTGAGAGACCTCCGTCTAATGCTTCCTAATCAATTCAACAAGGAGCAGGTGATTCTTTCTGCCAGACTGCTGACCCGCCTTACAGACAGTGAATACGACATACTGATCAATGCAGTCGATACCCTTGTACCTCTCATTGATGACACCGGTGCCTTGCCACGGGAAAATGAGGCTGAATTTGATAAAGCACTTGCGAAAGTTGGTCTTCAAGACCGATCTCAGGAGGTATTGGGGGTTGTTCAACTGTTAAGAAATAATAGCAGGGTCTATCTGAAAAAACTCCAAACAGAGGTTCGATTACTTGGGCGACATCCTGAATCCAGCAAGCTGACCGTCAAACATCTTGACATTGCGCAGGAAAAAGCCAACCCGAAAAAGATTCTTGAGCAAAGAAAAGTGCTTCAGGAAAACCCGGATCTTTACGACGACCTGACAGCAGGCATTACTGCCTATAACAAAGGCGTACAAGCCCGTGAATGGCTGCAAGAGCATGAAAAACTGGTGGTTATGCCAAAAGAGTTAATGTCAGAAACTGAACACCACGCCTTAAGGCGCTTTGTTAATGCCGTTGCTTCTAAATGGGATTACGAAGAAGATAAACAGCATAGTCTGATCAGAGATATAGTTTCTGTAAGGCGAGTCCTCACTCATATCGGTAATAATCAACTGCTTGAGCAACTGGCTGCTCAGCCTGGGCTTACGCCAGGTCGTGTGCTGGATGCCCACGGTCAAATTGCCGACCCTGAAGCGTTTGCAGTCATTGCCAGCCGATTGGGCGTCACCCGGCCTACTGACCAGAGTACACTGGGCAAATTATTTCAATACTATGCATCTCCGGAAAAACTCAAAAGGGTCAGTGCCGAGCTGGGGGTGCTCGCCGATGCAGGCCTCTCACCTGATAGTATCACTCCAATCCGACTGCAGATGATTAATCACCCATCACCTGATGAGGTTGATCTGGCAGGAAGACTGGCTCGTGAAGCACCAACAGAATACGCAGTTATTTGGCATGCTATTCGGAGCAAGACGGCCATTGCTGAGATAGAAGAGATAGAGCAGGAACTCAGTAAATTTGACGCAGTAAAATCATTAACAGCAAGATATCTGGATTCTGGCGACTTTGACGCAGAGCAGTTTGAACAGCAAGAAGCTCTGGTAGAAACGCTTACCCAGGTTCAGGAAGAACTGAAAAATGTCAAACTGCTTGGCTATAAAGAAGATCCGGGAGCTGAAACCCCTCATTACAACGAGCTGAAAGCAAAGCTTGAGAGTCTGCCAAAGAACCCGACGCTAAGAGGAACAAGACAACAGATTAAAGATCTGGAAAACGACCCACTGGTGAATACAGCTGATAAACTTGCCGTTGGTTTGAAAATCATTATTGATACGGATTTGCCTGACAGAGAAAGGTTTCCCGACGGTTCAGACATGCCTAAGTTCGATTCACATGGAGGTTTAAAAACGCGCGGTCATACCCCACCCGAAAGAAAGGCCGAACTACAGGCGCTTGAAACTCTGATAAACGTTAAGGATCCTGCTGAATTTAAACGACAATGGGAAACCTTTGTAGCCAATAAAGAACTCGATATTAACGTAGACGCAACAGTACACAGAGATATGCTTAAGCTTCAAATACTGATTGAAACCCCTGACCCTGAATGGAGCCAGAAACAGGCAGAGGAAGCTTTGGGTATTATAACCCCCTGGATAGAGGACCCATCCTCAGACACAGCCAGAGGCTTTCTTCAGTATCTCAGTGTCAAAAGACATAAGGCCAGGATGCAAAAGGCTATGAAAAAAGCCATCAATGCCGGTAAGGAAACGCCCATTTTAGTTCAAAAGTACATCCGAGAGGCGTTTGGTGATTATGTTGCTATACAAGGTATAGATGTCGCTAAAGTCCGTCATGATCTGTATAACGCAGCCATGGAGTTGGAAAGTATTGAGAATTTCCGCACAACTCTCCTTGACTTCAAGCGCACAGCGGAACAACCCGAAGCGCTAGAGCTCGAAGGCATGACAACCATTGCGGCTGCACTCGATCAAATCAGTAAAGACTCTACGAACGCTGAAGTACTTCATGCTGCCAGAAAACTTCAGCCTAGAGATCTTGGCCTTGCAAAAAGAATGGCGAATGACATTTCTAAAGCTTCCGCAACAGCATCAAAAACAATCCCGACCATTGAAGGCGATTACGGACTGTATGATGACATTCCAGATATCAACCCTGATCGCTACCAAAAAGATGTGAAAAGAATAGAGGCTTTCTACAAAGAGTGTAGAGAATGCAATCTGGATCCTACAGAATTAGTCGGTAAACCCGGCGGCCATCCAGATACGGAAAAAGTCAGACAGTTACACCAGTGGGCCTCTTCTGAATATGAAGAGCTTAATATGATTCGCTCAGTAGCCAGAATGGTCACACAGTACCCTGGTAAAACCGTGACAAGTTATCTGACGCTTGAGAAACAAAATCGACAGCTGGAAGCAGAAAAAACAACGTTCGAACAAGTGCAGGAGCTACTTGGGGGTACTGCCGAAGTACTGGCAACAACGGGGTTTGTAAAAAAAGCCGCAAAGCAGAGACTCTATGACGATCAGGAGTTGAAACAGGCGATTTTATCTCACCTGAAGCCTCTGGAAAAGGAAGCCTTTAAAAATAAGGATGTTCAGGATTTTATTAAGAACCACCTCACAAACAGGGCAGGTTTTAAGGCATACGGACCGGAATGGGAATTGATACTGACAGGCCGGGATCCGGAAACCGAAGAGACTATCACACTGGACGAGCAAGAGCTGATTGTTGAGCAGCTGTTCAGCGGCTCGACAGCCCCGATATACAAGATTCCTGTCAGCGAAAAATTGGAAGCGGATGATGCCACTTACATTGATGAACATCTTGAACTTGATCTGGGCAGTGCAGAAGCGCTGGTTATGGGTGATTTACTCAGACTTAAGCAGGCAGGCGTGCCATTGGAAGCCTTTGAGCTTTTCACCTTCACAACTCCAGTCGAGGCCGTCTGGTTGAAAGCACTGGCTAACGATAAAATCAACCCGGAATCTCTGGTAGCAATCACTCATCGACTGATAAAAAACAGCAAACACTTTAAGCCAATGCTGGATAAAATGCGGGAAATTGAGGGTATTTCAGGACGTTATCAAAAACGTCATGTCATAGCGGTACTGCAAAAAAATGCTGAAGCAATGGATCCAGACACACCGGAATCGTCAGCCAGAGCCCATATCAATGCCAACAAGACAGAACAGTCCTACATGCAGTTTTTAAGACTGTTCCAGCGGGCAATCCAGAAAAATCCAAGGTCTCAACAGCAAGTTACAGAGACCATGGAATTCTACGTTCGTGATGGCTATGCTGTTGATCCTGATCAACGAGCACCGCAGCAGGATGATCTGGATCAGCTCGGCTTGACGAAAGAAATGTGCGTCAATTGGATTAAATACGTCACCAAAAATAATTTATTTCCCGGAAAAAACAAAGCGCAGCTCTTAAGAATAGCTCTTCTTGATGCGTCGAATGCGTATATCAGCCAATACGAAGACAGTATCCAGCCGAAAGTGACCGCAATGAAAGCCTACGCCAGTCAAGCTGCGACCACTTTAAAAGACGGCACCTACAGTGTCGGAATCTCTTCTCTTTACACCGCAGAAGCCCTGATATACCTGCACTTCAGAAATCGTCTCAATGTCTATCTGGACGATATTGCCTACAACAAAGGTAGAAACCTGATTGCTGCCATCAGGGGTAGCGCTGAAGGGCTGGATGAATTCCTGAGGGCTGCCGGACTAGTTTCCGGAGAACATCAAAAGCAGGTTATTTCCGACATTCTTAACTTTTTCGGTCGTGAGTTCCTTCGGGTTTACGATGAAAAATTCCAACACGTACTGGGTGACCGGGCTGACTTTATGAACAATGTTCTCAGACCGGCTGCTTTCCTCGTTCAGGCTCCGGTTGGCGCTCAGGAAATTGGCGCTGTACTGCAATTCAATGGTGAAAATGCGGTCTTCAGCTGGAATACGGCCTGGCACTCACTGCAATACGCTGCAGTCGGGGTTATTGCCGATATGACCCGGGGCAGCCAGTACAACAAGATGATGATCGAAGCCATTGACCCCGCCATGAAAAACTTCGCGGCATGGATGGACGGCGTGGCGCCTTTGTATTCCGACCAGTCCTCACCGGAAGACAGGTATTACACCGACACATGGCTCTCAATCGCCAAAGGCTGGAATGGTTTTCACGACTACATGGGGCAAACCATGGTCATGAAGGCCGGTCGGCCATTGGCAACCGTTGCGCAGAACTATATTTCCACCAAAATCTGGGGTAAGGCTTTTATTCCTATTTTAAATGCCAGAACATTTGCCATTACGAACCCAGCCAGAGCAGCTCAAGGGTTACCAGCACAAGCCTACTGGTCACCCGGCTTTGGCAGCGTGGTGGCCTATCACGTTACTAAAGCCGTCTTTTATGACTGGGCTTATAATGGTCTGGCTGATGCCAAGTATGGCCTTGAGGGTTGGGCCGAAATGCAGGATCGGGCCAATGGCGTACCAGCAGATGCCAAAGAAAGCTCAACCAAATGGGTTAAAAACAACCTGCAAAAATACAGCCTCAATGCAGAAGACACCTATTTCGCTCCGGGTCGTGATTATGCATGGGCAACCCCCGTTACAGACAGGGTAAAAGAGGTGGCCACCATGGGAGCACGAGTTGCCAAGGTTACTGGTCTTGACACTCTCTCAGGTTACGAGCAGGGCACTTATAACATGGAAGGCAAGCCTGATTTTGCCAGCCGAAGCAGAGAACAGAACTTCGTTTCATCATGGATAGGCACTATTGGTGGATATACTGCCTGGGCTATGAATGAGTCTGGTTTTTCAGCCAATGTTCTGTTGCCAGCCATCGGTCTTGCCACACCTCCAGTTAATGCTGGCATTGGCGTACTTAAAACAACTATTGATACTGCTGCTAGCATGGCATACGCAGCCAATGAAAAACGACAGGATGCAGAAGGATGGATTTATAAAAATGTTCTCGGCTATCACATTCCCGATAATGTCGGCACAGCATCTGTGACAGAGAATAAAGCGAGCCCAACCGATCCGGAAAACAGTCAAAACACCGGCAACGTGGCGGGTGAAAAACTCGACCAGAATCCACCGGTTTCTGAAGATGAGCCGACAAAAGCTCGGACAGCGACTCGTCGGGATGATACCGATCATAATCATACAATTGACACTTCAAGCACAGAACAAGCTGAAACGGTTCCGTCAGACACAGACAACACTGAAGAGAGCAAATCAGTGGCAAGTGGGGACGATAGAAAAGAGACTCCGGATGTCAGTAAGGAAAAAGAGTCCGCACCCAACAAAGAAAGAGATCCATACGAAAACGATGATGATGAGGACGAAGACGAAGAAGCCCCTGAAGAGGAGTCAGATGAGCCACAAGGAAGAAGGGGTGGTCGCCGCTAACCTGTAAATCAGGGAGAGAATCAACATTCTCTCCCTTCGATACTGACATAAATATTCCAAAGACAACAAACAGAGACAGTCACTATGAAACGATTATCACCGCGTTTTTTCCCGGCAATACTGCTGGCTTCCATAATGCTGTTAATCCCTGAAGATCTGATCGCAAATGATGACTACGACTATAGTGATTACCAGAATGCCACATCGGAAGAGGGAACCGAGGGCGACTATATGAACACCAGCACTGAAGAAACTTCTGACAATCAACTTAACCAGGATGAAACGGGTTATCAGGAGGATATTGATGAGGATGAAATGGATGGTGTACAGAGTTATGACTCTGAAGAGTATTTCGAGGGAGATGAAGATATGGAAGATTGAGGGTTAAAGAGTATTCTGAAACCTTGATAACCCTTGAATACGTTGCTTTTCAGATCTAAAAAGAGTAGAAACTCAGAAAAGCAACGCACTGACGCCTGTCCTGCATGGCAAGAATAAATAAAACCGAAACAAACCATTCATTATTCCTCTACATCTGGGGCATTCTTTTTCTGGGGTTCACCACCTGCCTGTTCTTTTTACTGTCCAGCTATAACGACTATAGCCGTATAGTTGACCTCACTATTGAAGAACAACTTGCAGCCTTGTTCCTACCAGCATCAACCGCTCAGTATTCACAACAGGCGTTAGAACACCAGATGACCAGCCTGTCGCAACACCCGTTCATCAAAGAAGTCCGTTTAATCGCAACTGATGGGCAGTTATTAACCAGTACCCGACATGAGACGTCTAAAGAAGCCTTACCCTAGCCGGTTACACTGCTGTTTGGTTCAGATCGTACTTATATAAGGGAAATCCAGAAAAATCCCGGTCAGTCATCGCCAGAGCTCTGGCTAAAGGTGGTGGCAGATATCAGACAGCCCGGAGAACAATTTATACAATCCGCAGCCCAATACCTTGCCTCTGCAACCGCAGGTTCCTTGTTTCTTATTATTTTGCTGATCGCTGCCCGCCGGAACGTTTCTGAAAAAGCAGCCATACAGCCGGCTGCACAAGCCACCAGTAATGCTTGTTCCGAGCTTTCGTCTGCTGACAATAACCCGCCCGCGTTACTGGTGGTAGACGATAACCCGGTAAACCGTATGGTTGCCGGAGAAATGCTGCAGCAACTGGGTTATCAGGTCGATACCGCAGACAGTGGTCGTTTGTGCATCCGGTATTGTCGGGAAAAACCTTATAACGTGATCTTTATGGACTGTAATATGCCGGGCATGGATGGTTTCTCGACCACAGAAGCGCTTCGGAGACTGCCGAAAACACGAAGTACTCCGATTATAGCGCTCACTGCCAACACCCTCAGCGAACATAAAGACAAATGCCTTGAGGCGGGCATGAATGATTACATTGCCAAACCTTTCAACCGGAAAAAACTGCAAAGTACTCTGGCTCGATGGGTCACTCCTTAACGGAAACAGTCACTTTTCACTGTTTTCCCTGAAGTTCAGAGCCACCGAGTTCATGCAATACCGGTGACCCGTTGGTTCAGGACCATCCGGAAAAACATGCCCAAGATGAGCGTCACAGCGCGCACAGCGAACCTCCGTTCTATGCATGCCATGACTGTGGTCTTCCCGATAAACAACGGCCTCCTGATCGACGGCCTCCCAGAAACTGGGCCAACCACAGCCTGCATCAAACTTCGTGCTTGAATCAAATAACAACTGATCACAGCAGACACAGTGATAATGACCACCGCGTTCAAAAACAGCGTATTCACCCGAAAAAGGGGCTTCAGTACCGGACTGACGACACACCCGGAACTGTTCATCGGTCAGCTGTTCACGCCACTGTTCTTCTGTTTTTTCAATCTTCATTATTTTTTCTGCTCCCGAAACCAAGGTTAAGAATTAACACATCAGGCTAGACATCAGTAGAAGACGGCGATAAATTACCCTGAAATAGCGTCTTTTTTCACACAAAAGCTCGAAAAAACCGACTAAAACCAGAATTAACCCTTTAAGCTGTGCCTGTCAGACACTTCGAGCGGAGAGTCTCTGACACCATAACGCCCGCCAGCAGGAAGTAGTATTACCGGTATCACCATGAAGGCAATCGAAAAATCCCTGAAACTGGATAATGTCTGTTACGACATTCGCGGCCCAGTATTGCGAGAAGCAAAACGCCTTGAAGAAGAAGGCCACCGTATTCTGAAACTGAACACTGGCAACCCTGCAGCTTTTGACCTTGAAGCACCTGAAGAAATTGTTCAGGACATGATCCGCAACCTGCCCAACGCCCAGGGTTATTCGGACTCAAGAGGTCTGTTTTCGGCACGAAAAGCCATTATGCAGTACTGCCAGCAGAAGAACTTTCCCCAGGTGGAACTGGACGACATCATCATCGGCAACGGAGTCAGTGAACTGGTGGTAATGGCCATGCAGGCACTGCTGAATAATGGCGATGAAATGCTGGTACCGGCGCCGGATTACCCGTTGTGGACCGCTGCCGTCAACCTGTCCGGAGGTCGTGCCGTACATTACCTGTGTGATGAACAATCTGACTGGTATCCGGACATAGAAGATATCCGCAGTAAGATCACCTCAAAAACCCGTGGCATTGTTGTCATCAATCCCAACAACCCGACAGGGGCTGTGTATCCCGAGGAACTGCTGGAACAGATTGTGCAGCTGGCGCGCGAGCATGAACTGATCATTTACGCTGACGAAATCTACGACAAAATACTTTATGACGGCACTGAACATACGGCACTGGCCTCCATTGCCGACGATGTGTTGTGTATTTCATTTAATGGTCTGTCCAAGTCTTACCGGGCAGCCGGTTTTCGCGCTGGCTGGCTGATTGCCAGCGGGCCCAAGCATCTGGCTCAGGACTATCTGGAAGGTCTGGAAATGCTGGCTTCCATGCGATTGTGTTCCAATGTACCGGCGCAGTATGCCATTCAGACCTCGCTGGGAGGTTACCAGAGTATCAATGATCTGTTATTGCCCGGTGGCCGACTGCTGGATCAGCGCAATACCATTTACAGCATGCTGGATCAGATTCCCGGTGTTTCCTGTGTCAAACCGAAAGGCGCACTCTACGTTTTTCCAAAGCTGGACCCAAAGATGTACCCGATCCACGATGATGAAAAGCTGGTACTGGATCTTCTGCTTCAGGAGAAAATATTGCTGGTTCAGGGTACTGCCTTCAACTGGCCAGATCCGGATCATCTGAGAATTATCACTCTGCCCAGGGTTGAGGATCTTGAGTCGGTTGCCACTAAGCTGGAACGCTTTCTGAGCCGATACAAGCAGTGACTGAGCCATTAAATTAACATAGACAGGGGAAGGTCATGGCAGACATTCATATCGACGACTTCTACCATGATTGCACACGTATTCTGGTACGACTGCATGAGGTTTTCCCCCGTCTGACATCCGTGTATATCGATGACATCATCGGGCGCTTTGAGACCGATGAATACGGCATAGCTTCGCACCGCCACCAGGCTTGCTTTGATACGTTGTTATGGCTGGCTGCAGAAGGGTATATTCGTTATCAGGATCGCGTCCGGACTGAAGGACTGGATCAGGTGGTTCTGACCGAAAAAGCCTTTTTACGACTGAGCCGGTTTTCTCCCTGTGAGCCAGAGCCCTCAACACCTGCAAGCATTATCCGTAAACGCTCAACACTGCTCTGGTCAATGAAACAGGCGCTAAAATCCGGCAGCAGTGATACCATTTGTCAGGTGGCCTCACGCTTCTTCTCCAGCAATTATCACCACGAGCCGAAAGAGATGTCTGAGTGATCTTTCAGCAAACTGTAAAAGTAATTAATCGCTATTGATAAACACCTTAACTCACATCATATTTCCAATATCCAATGGTCAGATTTGTAAACCGTCTGGTCAACATTGAATCAATACAGGTATCCAATCTGCTAATGAAAAGAATACTGCTATTTCTGGCCACAAACCTTGCAGTTATGCTGGTGGCAAGCATCACCCTTAACATTCTCGGTGTCGGCCGCTTTCTGACTGCGAACGGGCTGGATATGGGCGCACTGCTGGCGTTCTGTGCCGTATTCGGATTCGCTGGCTCCTTTGTCTCCCTGATGCTGTCCAAAACCATGGCCAAAATGGGCACCGGCACCCAGATCATTGACCAGCCACGTACCGAGCAGGAACGCTGGTTGCTGGATACAGTGAAAGAACTGTCCGACAAGGCGGGCATCGGCATGCCGGAAGTGGGTATTTTCCCTTCTCCCGAGTCCAACGCCTTTGCCACCGGCTGGAACAAAAACGCTGCACTGGTGGCGGTCAGCCAGGGCCTTCTGGATCGCTTCAGTCCAAGGGAAGCCAGAGCCGTTATCGGGCATGAAATCGGACACGTTGCCAATGGCGATATGGTCACTCTCAGCCTGATTCAAGGGGTTGTTAACACCTTTGTGATGTTCTTTGCCCGGATCATTGGCTACGCCGTGGACAGCTTCCTGCGTCGTGATGATGATAACGCTGGCGGGGTGGGTATTGGTTACTACATCACCAGCATCGTGGCAGAAATAGTGCTGGGTATTCTTGCCAGTGCCATTGTTATGTGGTTCTCCCGTCAGCGGGAATTCCGCGCCGACCAGGCCGGTGCAGAGCTGGCGGGCCGCAGCGATATGATTGCAGCCCTTGAGCGTCTGCGCTCTGAATACGATGCTCCCAGCGTTATGCCTGCCACCATGAGTGCCTTTGGTATTCGCAGTGGGCTGAAAAGCGGCATTGCCGCCATGTTTACCAGTCATCCTCCTCTGGAAGACCGCATCCTGGCTCTTCAGTCCTCTCGTTAAATGATCTGTTGTGAGGGTAGCCCTTACCCTCACAACCCGTTTTTATCTGAATCGTAAGACCTCTATGCCATTTACTACAGATAAATTGGCATAACGATCAACTCTGCCAAATTAAAAATAATTATTCACCCTTCAGTTTTTTCTACTACTTTGTATCTTTGTTCCAATTTCTGACGTGTCAGAGGCAACCCTTTTTTATCCAATAAAGATAATAATTATGCTTGGATGTCGATGTTCAATATTCGTCGCAGGTCTGTTTTTATTCAGTTTGCTGTCTGTCAATAGCGCTCATTCAACACTACCTGAGTGGAATCTCGTTGTGCCCACCGGCAGCCTGAACAATAGCGAGGAAACATCCATCTTTTTAATCCAAAAAAACGGACTTATTGATGGTTTAGCAGGTTATAATTCAGGGCACAGCAGTACGCTTCTTTCAACCTTTATCCCGAGTCAGGAAGCCTCGTTCCTGCAGCTGGGAGGCAATGACTATACCAGAGTCATCGGCCTCTTAAATCAGCACCTCGACATTCCATTGAATCTTGAAACATTTATTCCAAACCTGCGCCAGGACAGCCAAACACCATGGAGTCGGCAATCTCAACACAGCTTATTGATTATCCCTTCTCTGAATCAACTACTACCTCAAAACAATGCGGCAGCATCTGAAAGTTCAGATACCCTTGTCTTCGATATCTATGGGACAGGTTTAGAGGACTTTAATACAGACTTCTGTGGTGATCACGCCATCGAGCTAATAGGCAATAATAACTACTGGTATCTAATGATCCGGCTCAGCCACATTACCAGTACGTGCCTGATATGATTTCCTGAAACAGCCTCTGTGTCATTACGTTCCGCTGAACTCAACCGCTCATTAAACAAGATTTCTATACCTGTTGAAGCGAAGCAGATCGACTCCACAGATCAAACGCCGGAACCCCCTCCATCAACAGCCACTTCCAGTGAAACTATTGCAACAGATTCAGCACTGGTCGTCTATTTGCCACCTGCCGTTACCATTCAGAACTCTTACAACGAACATCATGAAACCCGTTACTATACTCACCTATGGCTAATAGCGAGAGCAGAGCCATTACCCATAATTAACCTTCACAATCATCAACTGGCCTTATCTGAACATTTTAATTTTGCAACATCATTCTCCAAAAAAACAATAAAACCGCTCCATCATCCGACCAGAACACTGAGTCCGCAGGAGGCTATACAATTATCAAAACAGCTCGACAAACAAATTAAAGAGCTGAAACAACAAAGCGAGTATGGTGTTCCTGACATAGCGTTGGCAATGCCTGCTATTGATACAACCGCGCAGTTATTGAGTCAGCTGGATTCTGTCAGAAGAACGATTGCCTTCCCAAAAAAGCGAACCGGAAACAGGAAAACAGGTAATAGCCTCCAGAACCTGAAAGCCATTTATCAGTCAATCCGAACTGCCATGGAAACGTTGCTGATCCGAACCGGGGATATGACAACCGATCAGCTACTCGAAACGATGACCATTAACGGTGAACAAACCACCTTCATCGATTTTATTGCGGACTGTTACAGTGCTCTGCCAGCCATACTCTCTACCGAGGGCTTACGTTCAACCCAGTTCATGTCAATCCGTTACGACACCAATCAGGCTTTGATCGACACTGTGCTATCCATACATTACGATCAGGGCAGTGATAAACTACCTGAAAAAATATACCATCTCGTCGCCAGACTATTCAGTATTACCATTAACAACCAATGGAACTTCGAAGACGACGAACGTATCTACGATATGTTCAGCATTGCTGGTCTGGCCTTTATTGATAATAACGATGTTGAACTGATGTTACTGCTCGCCCGGCATCTGAGTGAGACTTATTTCACAGACACCTATTCTGAGGCGGAGAACAATGGCAGTGACAAAACGGCATTAACCCATGATCTATTTCTGATTATCTGGAGCAAGCTATTAGAGTTGATGCCAAATCAGGATATTCCGGTTGGGCAACTACTGCAGTTCGAACAACAGGCAAAACGTATCAATATTGACACTGTTGGCTGGAGTGATTTCATTCACCAATACAAGAAGCTCAAACAGCAGACAAAAGAAGACTTCGCTAAAAAGCGAGCGAATAGCTTATTGCAAGAGCTGGAGAAGGAGTATCAGGAAAGACAGGCAGTACTGAGCAAGGCGAGGCAAGGCAGAAGTCTGATGAGCAGCAAAGGCATCACTCACTCCCGTCCAATGCAGGCTGTTGACAATACCTCTGACGCTCCGGAACCGTCGCCTGCATCAAACACGCCTGAGCCTGAGCAGCAAGAACCATGGGAAATACTCTACCAGCAAGGAGCCCGCAAGCTGGCTGGCAGTCAGTTTGCCAATGCTCGCTCACTGTTTCAGGAAGCACTGAGTGCCAACCCTTCGCTACTGGGTGAGGCCATCATCTATTCGGCCATTGCTGACACCTACTTCGTGCCCGGAGAGGAGCAGCTGAAACAGATTCGCCAGTCATTTGGTCAAATTCAGCTGGTGCGCGATACCATGCGCCATGCCATACATCAGCCTGTCGATAAAAAGCGCCTCAACACATTGTCGGAACAATTTATTTCGCAGGCAAAAACGCTGGATGAACCGATTAAACACTCGGCTGAATACCATCTCAAATCAATACAACGTCTGAGTTTCATTCCTGCATCACAGAGAGAAAGTCTTCTGGCAAAGTCTCAGGCTGAAGAGCTGCTCGCCATTCTTAAGCAGGAGGGTACTCAGCTTGAGCAAATAAAACACCTGATCTCGGAAGGCGTCGATGCCCTGCTTGAAACCTATACACTGAGAAGAGACTTCATTCTTGATATGCCATCTGCCGAACCTAAGAAAGCCGCGGATAACGAACCGCCTTCCAGAGAAGCTCAGTTCAAACAGTCACTCGAGTCATTAAAGCATCAACTCAATCCCGGACAGCAAAAAGAGACATCGTCACTGTCTGCTAAAAGCAATTCCTCGCGAAAGCAGCGAGTTGATCTTCGCAAACCGCATACGCTTTACAATACGTTTGAAGAGGCTTTGAAAGCAGCCCATAACATGGAACGCCACTGGAACCTGGGGGCTGAGCCTGTCTCTGAAGAAGCTCATTATCACAGTCTCAGAGTGATCAGGGAGATAGTGAGTCAGTTTTATAAAGAGAACCGACAGCTCACTTTTAAAAAGCTCGGCAACAAACTCAAGAGGAGCATGATCCGGCCTTCCAATATTCAGTCACTTCTTGAACAGTTGAATGGCCTGTCACTGGCTTCGCACCCCGCTCAACCTATTTCATACAGCCGCCTGAACGAGTTTCTGTCACCCCGGAATAGAGCCATCGTTGATGTTGAGGCGGATCACCTCTGTCTGTTTAATGCCATTGCTCTCTGGCTCAACGAGCACCGCGACGCAACATCAGCCTTTGCAAACATTAACAGCGGGCAGGAACTGTTTCTGGCTCTGGCTCCCTTCGCTATGCAGCTGGCAGCCATGCATCCTGATAACATCGATCTCAATGCCATTGCCGCGGCGTTTCATGTAAACCGTCCAAATGTTCAGTTATGGGGTACCACTGATATGTTGCACACACTGATCGCGCCCATATTACAGGTTCCGGTTATGGTATTTGATAATGCCGCCATCGCAGCCGGTTCGCCGATAATAGCGACTCTGGTTGACCCGTCAGGCAGTCAACACCATGTGCAACAACAGGATATTTTCAATGTTATGACCAGAGATACCATGATTCTGGTGCATGATACCAATCACTGGATGACCGTATTACCTGTGCCTGCCTACCAGGATCCTGCCAGCCAACTGGATCATTTACCAACCCCGGCTGACTCACTGACAGGTCAGACTGGACGATTGAACTACTAATAACCTGACCAAATTAGCAGCCTGACCAAAAAAGACATTAATGCTTCGGCAATTATTCATTCGCATTAAATGCCCATTTTTTTATAATGGCCATTTACTCTGACAGCGGTCGATTATGCCAGTCCCACATCCTGATCCCATCTGGGTTACAGACAACGACACTCTTGCCACGTACTGCACCCAATGGCTGAAACTGGATGCCATCGCGCTGGATACCGAATTCATTCGCACCGATACTTTTTACCCGAAACCCGGTCTGATTCAACTGGGCACAGGTCAGGAAGTCTTTCTGCTCGACCCTGTCACCATCGACAACTGGCAACCTTTTGCACAACTGTTGAACAGTGAAGAAGTCGTTAAAGTGTTGCACGCCTGTAGTGAAGACATCGAAGTGTTTCACCTTCTGACCGGTAAGAAACCCGCTGCTATGTTCGACACACAGCTGGCGGCGTCTTATGCCGGTCTGGGGCATTCACTGGGTTATCAGAATCTGCTGAAAACACTGCTGGATATTGACCTGCCCAAAGATGCCACCCGTTCTGACTGGTTGCAGCGCCCCCTGACCGATGTTCAGGTCAGTTATGCCACGCTTGATGTGGTGCATCTGCTTGAGGTTTACCAGCTGCTCAAAGAACGCTTACAGCCATTACCCCAATGGCACTGGTTGCTGGAAGATTGTGCAAACCTGTCCAAAGGCGATCTCTACCCCGATCCGGAAGAACAGTGGAAAGAGGTCAAACGTGCCTGGCAGCTTCGTCCGAAACAGTTGTGCGTACTCAAGGCTCTGGCAGAATACCGTGAACGTGAAGCACGCCGCAGCAATGTACCCAGAAACAGAGTCATTCCCAAAGGTTCTCTGTGGCCACTGGCGCGCTATATGCCGGACAATGCCCGTTCACTGTCGGCTATTCAGGATATGCGACATACTGTTATACGCCATTACGGGGAAGAAATTCTCAGCCTGATCAAAATGGCCAGTGAATTGCCCAGAGAGCAATACCCTGAACCCCTGCCTGCTCCTCTGCCAAAATCCGCCAAAGAACATGGCAAACAGGTGAAACAGTACACCAGTGAAAAAGCACAGGAACTCAATATTTCTGTAGAGCTGCTAATGCTGAACAAACTGCTTTCTTCCCTGCTCCGAAGCCGGCTGGAACACGGTCAGTTTATCGTGCCGGAGCAAGCCAGAGGCTGGCGTCGTGAAGTGTTTGTAGAACCCATGATTGAACAACTCAACCAACCCGAACAATAACCAGAAAATAGCATCATGAAGAAGTTACTGGTCTCTATCTATAAAAGCAGTCGCCGAGAAGAAATGTACCTTTATGTTCTCAAGCAGGAGCAGTTGCAGAAGGTACCCGCTGCACTCATGGGCATGTTTGGCAAAGAGCAGCATGTTATGGATTTACTGCTCACCCCGGAACGACAACTGGCGAGAGTTGAGGTGGATAAAGTCATCAGCGAGATAGAAGACAAAGGCTTCTATTTGCAGATGCCTCCCTCCGATTCAGAGAAGCAGGCAGCGCAGCGCTGACCCTCAATATAAAAGGTTGTAACCCCTCTACTATGAAATTGACGACACACTGTACACTGGTGCTTTTACTGGGTTTCCTGACGGCTACAGCAAACGCTTCTAAGCCTGTAGAGGAAGACTATCTGGCCGTCACCACCCGCCCTTACTTCCATCCGGCTTATGAATTTGAAGATGGCCGGGCAGGAGGCTGGTGCTTTGATACCGCATTATTCAGGCTGGACAATGACGACATCCGGCAGGTCAGCATTGAAGAAAAGATCCGCGATCAGAAGCTGAAGACGGTTATTCCGGAACTGGCTGGTTATCCGGACAAGCCCACTCTGACCGAAACCTTTGATCAACACGACGGAAGACGTACTTTCTGCCTTCCCTACATTTTGCGTGGACCAGCGCTGGATGAACTGTCCGCCAGCGCCCGATTTATCTTTCCGGGCAACCCACAACCGGTAGAGCTGCAAAGTATTGAAACAGAAGCAGAAGCTGTGCCCGGTTTTCGTTTCTGAACTGATCCCAACACCTTTGACTGACTATGACTGAACAACATTTCTGGGAACAGAAAACCCTGTCTGAAATGACCCGGGAAGAATGGGAAAGCCTGTGCGATGGTTGCGGTCGCTGCTGCCTGCACAAGCTTGAAGACGAAGAAACCGGTGAGGTTTATTACACCGCCATCGCCTGTCAGCTTCTGGACACACATTCCTGCCAGTGCGCTGACTATCCAAACCGTAAGGCAAAGGTTCCGGGTTGCCTGAAACTGGGGCTTGAAGACATCCCGCAGTTTCACTGGTTACCTGACACCTGTGCCTACAGGCTGTTGGCGGAAGGCCAACCATTGCCCAAATGGCACCGGTTGATTTCCGGCTCGGACAACAGTGTCCACGAAGCCGGAATATCGGTACAGGTATTTGCCATTCCTGAGCAGCAGGTGCCGGAAGAAGACTGGGAAGACTACATTATTCCCATGTTACCCATTGAGTGAACCTTTCAGCCCTGCCACGACGTCACATAATCCTTTGTTTCCAGTGGTTCCTGCTTTTTCGCGGAGCCACCGGGTGTTCCCATATAAATAAACCCCAGCAACTGCTCATTTTCGGACAACCCGAGACCTTTTGCTGTTTCCGGATGATAATTCACCGCACCGGTTCGCCACATGGCACCCACACCCAGCGCATAGGCAGCATTCAGTATATTCTGAGCCGCCGCCCCCACTGACAACTGCTGTTCAACAGCCGGTACTTTAGGATGCTGTTTCACCTGACAGATCAGAGCCACCAGCAAGGGGGCTCTGAGTGGCAATCCTTTAAAACGGGTAATCGCTTCCGGTGCCAGATCCGGCTTTTCTGCCAAAGCCGCCTTGGCAAATACTTCACCCAGTGCGTGCCGGGCTTCGCCACTGATAGTCAGAAAACGCCAGGGGCGTAAACGGGCATGATCGGGAGCACGCAAGGCCGCCTGAAACATCTTTTCCAACTGTTCGGCATCCGGAGCTGGTTCGGTCAGCTGTGGTGTAGAAACTCTCTGGTGCAGCCCTTGCAACATATCCATCATCACTCCCCCTGACTGTGGTTTGCAGGTCAATACACTAGCATGAAATGAGGCCGGTGACTCCGAGAGGCCACTTTAAAAGCATCTCCCAATAAAAATTGTATTTCGAAAGCAAAACTGTGGAATAATTCACATCTGGAAAATAAGAATAAAAACTGACAAGCCCATGAGCGAGAACACCACTGGCAGTCTACTTCGCCAACCGGTTTGCAGAAACTACCCCTTAAGGTTTCTGTCTTATAGTCTGGTCGGCCTGGCGATAGCGTTCGGCATGTATCTTGGCAGTATCCCTGAAGATCGTTTCATCTTCGTCGTATACTGTATTGCCTACCCCCATGTCGCCACGCTGGTATTATTTTTTCTGAAGCGATACACAAACCGCAATGCGCTGATGCTGTCGCACATGGCGGACGCTCTTAATCTGGGCGCATTATTAACCATCAGTTGCCTGCCACTGCTTGAAACCCCTCTGTTTGTCACTATGTTAATCTCCACCGGACTGATCCGTTTCGGAACCCGGTCGCTGCTCTACAGTGTTCCCTCCATACTGGCAGCCATAGGGCTTATTCACTACCTATATCAACCCAAACCGTGGTCATGCCCCCGGAAATGACCCTGCTCAGCATTGTCACCTTCGCACTGCATTCTTTTATCCTAAATTCATCACTTGAGAATCCCGACTAAACTGTAACCCCATCTGCGAAGAGGGATACAGATGATTTTTCCACCAAAATCTGTTCACCCAAAAGGTGAACTTAAAGAACTCAGCAAAAAGTGCTCAACGACCTCTCTTGAAGTGGACACGTTTGAGGGAAAAATCCATGTTGAGTGGGAACCTGGCGCATCAGTCACACCAATGGGGCAGTTACCCTTTTTTATTCAGTTTTTAAAAACAGGTTGTAGATTTGAACCATGGGTTGAAGATTGCCCTTTAACTTACAAAAGCAATAACGCACCTGAAAAAGTTAATGTAATAGGTTCCCTTTTTCTCTCAATACTCTCAGGTCACAAACGTTATGCTCATATTGGAACGTTAACCGGGGATGGAGTGAATCCCAAATTACTGGGTATGACAAGGGTAGTCAGTGATGATTCTGCTCGTCGGGGTTTACTCAAATAGATGAGAAAGAAGGTGTTGAATGGATGCAGCATCATTTGCAGGAATGCTATGAACCCTTATTAAAGTTACCATGGATATTAGATGTCGACGTTACGATAAAAACCATTTACGGAAGTCAGGAAGGAGCAGAAACAGGTTATAACCCTCATAAGAAAGGGCGTCCTTCACATACTTATCATTCTTACATGATGGCTAATTTAAAGCTGGTTCTTGATGTTGAAGTTCAGCCCGGTGATAAAGGAAACAGTAAGCATTCATTGCCCGGTTTAATAAATCTATTAAACCGTCTACCAAAGAGTGTTGGCCTGAATTTGTTCGAGGTGATTGTGACTGGGGCAGTGACAGAGTGATGTCAGAACTCGAACAAGCAAATTGTGGCTATCTATTCAAAGTAAAGAGACAGCCAACGTCAAAAAGTCCATATACCATGCGCACTGTAGCGGGGGATGGGTTCGCTACAACAGATATTGGGAAGGCAAGGAGTCAGAATTAAAACTAGGTGGTTGGGAGAAATCAAGACGAATCATTATTGTTCGAAGAAGATTATCAGGTGATTCTCTGTTGCTGGAGAAAGAGAATAATAAGAAGCAAAAAGAAATCGCTTTTATCTCAGACCCTGAAAACATCAAACTCTTTGAGTACTCAGTATTAGTGACCAGTCTTGATAATGACGTTGTATCCATCATAGATCATTACAGAGACAGAGCTGACTGTGAAAATAATTTTGATGAAATCAAAAATCACTGGGGATGGGGAGGTTACACAACCAAGGATATAAAGCGATGTCGTATTCTATCAAGGATGGTTGCACTGGCATATAACTGGTGGACTTTGTTTGTAAGACTGAGCAATCCTGATTCGCATAAAGAAGCAATAACCAGCAGGCCATTATTGATGAGTGCTATTGGCAAGTTAACAGAGAGTGGGCGTAAGAAAAAAATAACGATTACCAGTCAGCATAATTTGATAAAAAAGATCCAAACAATGCAGGAAGATCTCTGTGTATTTTTTGATGCCATTAAGAAGACTGCAGCGCAGTTGACTCCAATTGATATCTGGTGCCGAATATTAACGAGGGCTGTGTCGAAATTTTTAACAAAAGGTGAAATTATTACGCCTGTCCAGCTTATTAACTCAAGTTAAGCGAAAGCAAGGTTTAGCAGGATAGTAGCTGGCATTGCTCTCTTAGAGCGCGGTGGGTAATCGCTCAACTGCTGAATTTAGGTTTATTCAATCACGGCAGCTGCGTCAGAAGCACAAAGCATTCACCGGCCTCAAGCAGGAAGCAGAAGAGCAGCAAAAACGTTATACGAAGCTGGCACACAACCTGTCCAAATACCTTTCACCGCAAGTCTGGGAATCCATCTTTCTGGGCAAGAAAGCGGTCAAGCTGGGCAGTCAACGCAAAAAACTGACCCTGTTTTTTTCGGATATCAAAGGTTTTACCGAGCTCTCTGAAGAACTGGAACCGGAAACCCTGACGGAACTGCTGAACCAGTACCTGACGAAAATGTCGAACATAGCGCTGCAACACGGTGGCACCATCGACAAATTTGTCGGAGACAGTATCGTTGTCTTTTTCGGCGACCCAAAAACCCGGGGACCCAAAGCCGATGCCAGAGCGGCTGTATCCATGGCCTTAGCCATGCGTGAGCAGATGCAGGTACTGCGAAAAAAGTGGCTTGATCAGGGGATCGAGAAACCCCTTGAAATTCGCATGGGCATCAACACCGGTTATTGTACGGTGGGTAACTTTGGCGCAGACAACCGCATGGATTACACCATTATTGGCAAAGAGGTAAACCTTGCCAGTCGTCTGGAAAGCGTTGCTGACGCCGGAGAAATACTGATTTCCCATGAAACCCGGTCGCTGGTCAGAGATGTCATTCTCTGCGAACCCATGGGCGAGCTTCCAGTAAAAGGCTTTAGTCGTCCAGTTTTGACATACCGGGTGCTGGACTTCCGGAGAAACCTCGGCTCCAACAAAAAACTACTGGAATTTGAAACCAAAGGGTTTTCAATGTCACTGGATCTTAACTCAATAGAAGATCATGAAGTCCGGCGAATCATCAAAACCCTTAACAGCAGTGCCAATGCCCTGCTGAAAAAAACAGATTGATTACAGTATTGCATGGTCAGGCTTTTGCTGAATCGTTCCCGGGTCGGCATAGCTGTAGTAAGTTCCTGCGGTTGGCTGATGAAGCTGGGACTGTACTGTTACCGGCTGCTGGTTGATAGACCGGTCATTACTGTACATTCAGATCCGGACTGGATAAGCATGCTAAGCTCATCAGCGCAGTCATGAGATATAAAAAAATCAATGACTAACTCCGGATCGATATCGATGTTCCTGTAATGCTCTGACAGGGCTGAAAAAACACGGACCCAGTCAGCACTCTCACATTCTTCGACTTCCAGTATGGAGGATGACCTCGGCCCGGTGGGTGATGCCATGACAAAGCTCTCTGCCCAGCTTATCAGTGCATGGTTTGGAACAATATTCAGTACCTCCTGTATCTCATAGATTTTGTACGGATTTCTGGTGATGACCTGCAAGAGTTGTCGGATCAGCGTCAGATAGGCCCTTCTTTCTCCCGCCATAGGGTCTGAATCCGAGAGCGTTTTCTCGTAATTTGAAAAAGGAGGCTTGTTACCATCACCACCAGCCCCATAATTGTCTGATGTTCTTAAAGGAAGTGTTGGAGATGCCTGATTGCTGGCCTCTAGATGATTCTGGTCACCACTGGATGGCGATCCTCTACATGATCTGAAACAATTCAAAAAGCCAAACGCTGTTACTCCGGGAACCGTTTCCCCAGTTTACTGTAGGTAAGGTAGCCTGTAGCAACAGGAGCATTGATGCTTCCCCGGTAGAAAAGACTGATGGAAGAACGGGAGGAAAGAAGAGAGTCATGAATCTCAAGTGTTAGCCCCGGTTTCAGATGGTTGACTGTGAAATAAGATAACAGACCGGCTGATGATATTTCATCAAGAGCAATTACCTTGTGACTGACAGTGATGAAAACAATAATCAGAATGTTTAGTTGTCTATTCATAGGTACCTCCTGATTCTTCAAAGTGTTTTCTCAGTCATTATATTTTGTTATCCGGTAACATCCGTACTGACGAAATTAAAGCATAGGTTATTAATGTTACTTTAAAACTTTGATGTTGCGCTGTTTGATAGCCCTTGTACAAACCGTAAGATTTCTTGAAAAAACGTTCCAGTTTTTTTGTTTTAAATGACCGGTTGTTTAAATCAATTTGGAGGAAGCAATTCTATATCCCCTTTAATTAAGGCAGCAGAAAGAATAATAGCTATTTTGTTAAGGTGCCATTTACGGAGATAATACGTTGAATAAAAAAATCATCTCTACATTACCAATGATTTTGGTACTGGTTTCCATTTCCTCAGTTGCAAAGATGGACGTAACTTGGTTTTACAGTAAAAAAGGAGTAATCGAAAAAAAAGTGATTACCCAGTATGATGAAGACAAAAGGCCATTTGCTTATTCTCTGCCTGAATCACGTCAAGGCCATTCTACTGATATGGTGGAGGAAGTGGTAGCGGGGTTTTCAGAGGGGCCGGATCTGATGCAGTATTTTCCAAGGGATAGCATGTTTCTTGCCGGTTCAATTGAACACAGCATTCCGGTTGAGGATTATGAATCCGCTAACTTTCGTTTCCGGTTGTTTCCTATTGGCTTTCTGCCCGGATTTTCTTCCAGCTACCGATCACTGAGGGTCGAACATATTGGAACTCTGCATAATACTGTTGTTGCCTATTTGAGAGCCGAAAGGCAGCCGACCGTTCGACTTTCAGAGTTTGAGCGAAATGAAATTATTCTGGAAACCAAAGCAGCCGGGACTCAAGCAGCAGAATCTTCCTCGACAGAGATTGAACCAGCCGAACCGGGCTCAGCAGAACTTGAGTCAGTGGTATCAAATTATTATTTAAGAGAGTTCAGAGATCAGACGGTCTCTGAATCTGATATACCAGAATCAACCTGTACCGTTGTTGTTAACTATCAACATGGCCTCTATCGAATTTTTATTATCAGAGGTTTTGCCAATGCATCACAGATTCAGAATATCATCTATCTGGCGACCTTAGGTCGGACTTACCGGGGTCGAACCTATTATCAGGCCTCTGTCTATGTGGATGCTTTTCATTCCATGTTAAGGCTTGATCCTGAAAGAGGGTGGCTGGATGAACCTGATGCTGACTGAGTTAGAGGCAGCACAAAAAACGATATTTCATAGTTTTAAGCAGATGGCAGTGTATCTATTCTGGTATATGGCGTATGACCTTAATAAATCTTCAGGCTGGGCACTGAAATAATCTCGGCTATCTCTGCTGGTCAAAAAGCAGCGGCGTATTTTAGTACGCTAGAGCTTAAATCGAATGACTGGCGGTTGGTTCATACCATTTGTTCGGCCTACTCACCACCGTTCCTGAACTAATGAAATACAGCAGGGCTACAAATTGACTCCTTAACAACAGTGCCAATGCCCTGCTGAAAAAAACAGATTGATTACAACCATTTAAAGGATTCAGCCAGTCGATTCAGAAACTGGCAAATGAGCTTCACATCCGGCTTTTCACCCCGTTCATTCCACAGCACTGCCACTGTGTTTTCCCTGCAGATCACCCGAACCACAGAGTCTGGTAAAGCCGTCAGCCAGTCCCGGGTAATGCCTGCAGAACCGCTCCAGATTCCCTCCGGGCTTTTTTCCATGGAAACCGCCACCATTTCATCGGAAGCTTCAATAGGCAGCGAATACTCCAGCCATGGACCATCAGTCGGATCTACACCCACAGGCAACGCACTGGCACCTTTAATCTCACGACAGCTTAACCCGAGCTTGATGGCTTTATTACGCAACGACATTCGGTGACGCTCTGCGCGGGAAGGCAGCAACCAGAACAGATTGCCAAGAATAATCAGAAGGACAAGGGCGATAATCCAGATCATGATATTGTTCTCATTATTATTACTGGATGCTGTTCAGCAGGCTATGTCAGGACAACACAAACCTGCTAAAAAGCCTGTCCCAAATATACAACACTGGTCAGTTATTGGAACTGTTTTACCGCTATTTATTGCCTGACCAGACGCAGACGATTGGTTTCTTTGTGATGAGTACTGCGCCATGGATTGATATCCAGACCACCACGACGTACGTACTGGGCATACACCGTCAACTCATCCATCTGGAACCGTTGCTGAATGTCAGTAAACACTCGCTCAGCACACTGCTCGTGAAATTCCTGATGTTCACGGAAAGAACAAATATAACGCAGGAACGATTCGTGGTTGATCGCCTCTCCCTTGTACTCCACCACAATGGTGCCCCAGTCAGGCTGTCCGGTGACCGGGCAATTGGACTTCAACAGGTTGGAATGAATGGCTTCTTCAACCTTCCCGTCACCCTTGGTCAGAAAATCCGGCTGGTACATGTAGGTATCAATGGCAACATCCAGTTCGTCCACACAGGTGCCCGGAGCCTTACTGAAGCCAAAGACTTCCATTTCAGCCACGGTCATCAACTCGACCTTCACCGGTGCACCCGCCGCGTCAGACAAGTCTTTCACCATCGTCTCACGGGCTGCTGATACACTCTCGAACCGACTCTGATTAAAAGAGTTCAGGTACAGTTTGAACGACTTGGACTCAATCAGGCAGGGAGAGTCGCAGGGCAGCTCGAAACGGGCGACCATCGCCACCGGCTTACCGCGACCATTCAGCCAGGAAATTTCATAGGCGTACCAGACATCACAACCCACATAAGGCAGGTTTTGCGGGTCAAGCCCCAGCTGTTCCTGCTTCTCTTTACGGGGAATGGGAAAAAGAATGGAAGGGTTGTATTCCGTTTCGTACAGACTGGTCTTGCCCAGCTGGGACATTTCGACCGAATTCGCCATGATCATTTACGCCTTTATGTCAGAGTCTGACTGAAAAATAGTCGTTCAGGGCGTGAATTATCGTGGATGACAGTCTTTTATTCAAACAGACTACTTTATTACTCGATGCTGCAGTTTTTGATATTTGAGGGAGAGCAGGAAATGGCAGGGTGGCATAAGAGCAGACTACTACTGCAGCTCCGAATTCAAGCCTTGCGAGATTCCATCATAGCCACAGCAGCAGGTTGGAGGTAAGATCTCATAGGAACTTAATAACCGTCAAGTGTCGTATCTTGCTAATTCGCCCATTACCCGTTGTCACTGCCTTTCTGGATGCTTTGAATGATTCGCTCAAGTCCATCAATTCCTCTGCGCAGTTGAGTAGATCCCAGAAAGTGGCACTGGGCGTTTTTATCATGGGAATCGTGGTAACTAAAACTATTAACTGGGCTGCTTTTGAGCGCAGAAGCTTAGGCAGATTCAAAGCGACCCGTCTGTGCTGGATGTTTTATCAAGCAGAAATTGCATGGCAAAGCCTGCTACAGGCCAGCGTCAGAAATATTCTTCTACGCTATGGAATACAAAGTGGAACCCTTGCTATCGACGATACAGGAAAAAAGCGCACTAAAAGGACTTCAAAAATCGACGGTGCCCATAAGATAAAAGACAAATCAACAGGTGGTTATTTTAATGGGCAGGAACTGGTGTTTATGGTGCTCGTTACTGAAGTAGCTACCTTTCCAGTAGGGTTTCGCTTTTATATTCCTGACCCTGAGTTATCTGCATGGAGGAAGAAAGACAAGGCGCTCAGGAAGCAAGGCATTCAGAAAAAAGAACGACCGAACCGTCCTGAGCCAGATCATGTTCGTTACCCCACCATGCAGTCGTTGACGCTGGTTATGCTGCAAGAATTTGTTGATTCGTTTCCCAACATTACGATCAAAGCAATTCTCGCTGATGCACTGTATGGCACAGGAGACTTTATGGATAAGGCTGCGGAAATAACAGGCGGAGCCCAGGTTGTCAGCCAACTGCGCTCGAATCAGAAAGTATCCAACCGAAACCACTCGGAAGCGACTCTCAAAGCTTACTTTTCGCGCCAGAAAGGCGCTGAAACTCAACTCATAATACGCGGTGGCAAAGAAGAGCAGGTCACGATGCTGGCTGCTCGGCTGTATGTTAAGGCTCATGGGAAAAGACGTTTTGTTATTGCCCTGAAGTATGAGGGTGAAGAGGATTATCGCTATCTGGTGGCTTCAGATATGTCATGGCGGCATACCGACATAGCCAGGATTTACACCTTGAGGTGGTTGGTCGAGGTTTCATTCAAGACTGGAAAGCTCATTGTGGCTGGAACAGGTTGAGCAAACAGCAAGGTGCTGACGGATCGCAGCGCGGCGTGATCCTGAGCCTGCTGTGCGAACACATGCTGTTACTGCACCCTGAGCAATTCGTCCTACTGAAAAACAAACAGGCCGGAATGCCCGCAGGCTGTCTGATCGAACGCCTCAATGCAGAAGCCTTGCTTGCTACGGTGAAATCAGTGGTTGAATCGGAAGATCCAGATACCGAGCTTAAGGCTCTGGCCTTAGCCTTAGAGCATACTTTGCCCAAGCGGGAGTCGAGCAGGCATATGGCTGGTAGAGACCTGGGAGAACAAAAGGCAACTGACTCACTCAAAGCACACGCCCGGAAGTTTAAACTTTTAGATGCAGCTTAGAATCGAGATAAATACGTTACTTGTTTAGGTAAAACTGCAGCATCGAGTATTACGTCCTCAACCCTTTTCCGGTTCTGAGCAACCAAAGGGCAACAGCACCGAACAGGACAATCGCCAGAGCCATCACTACAAACGCCATGGTGACATTAACACCGCCATCTTCCCCCAGAATGCCGTACCGGAATGCATTTACCTGATAGAGAATCGGGTTCAGCATGGAAACGGATCGCCAGGGCTCAGGCAAGAGTTCTATGGAATAAAATACGCCGCCCAGATAGGTCATGGGCATCAGCACAAAGGTGGGGATAATGGAAATATCATCGAACTTCTTGGCAAAGATGGCATTGATAAATCCGCCCAACGCAAACAGAACCGCTGTCATCAAGACTGCCAGCAGAGTGATGGAAATGCTGTAGATCTGAAGATCGACAAAAAAGGCACCCATCATCATCACCAGTATGCCAACCAATAAACCTCTGACCGTACCTCCCAATACGTACCCCAGCAGAATCACACTGCTGGACACCGGAGAGACGAGCAATTCTTCAACGCTGCGCTGAAACTTGCTGCTGAAAAAACTGGACACCACATTGGTAAAGCTGTTGGTAATCACCGACATCATCGCCAGACCGGGCACGACAAAGGTCATATAGTCAAAGCCCGCCATTTCACCAATGCGGGAACCAATCACTGTGCCAAAAATAATAAAATACAGCGCCATGGTAATGACCGGCGGCAACAGGGTCTGAGGCCAGATGCGCATAAACCGGCGCACCTCCCGAACAAAAATAGTTTTGAACGCAACAGCCTGATACTGCCATTCTGAAGCCATTGTCTATCCTCGCCCGGGTTTACTGTTGGAAACAGGCACCGCTTCCACTGCTGGTTGAGCATGGGCTGACGTCATCTTCATAAACAGTTCTTCCAGCCGGTTCGCTTTGTTACGCATACTGGCGACTTCAATCCGGTAATCGCTGAGTTGACGAAACAGGTCATTCACACCCTGCTGCTTACCCACTTCCACTTCAATGCTGTTCTCTTCAACTCGCTTAACTTCATAACCGGCAAAACTGGGTAACTCCGTCAGCGGTTCCTTAAGATCCAGCACAAAGCTTTCCTGTTGCAACTGACTCAACAGTGCTTTGATGCTGGTGCTTTCTATAATTTCACCTTTGTCGATAATCCCGATATTCCGACAAAGCTGTTCTGCTTCTTCCAGATAATGTGTCGTCAGGATAATCGTGGTGCCCTGCTCATTAATTTCCTGAACAAATTCCCACAGCGAACGTCTGAGTTCGATATCCACACCTGCCGTCGGCTCATCCAGAATCAGAAGTTTTGGGTCGTGTATCAGAGCCCGGGCAATCATCAGACGACGTTTCATACCGCCCGAAAGCATTCGGGACATGGTATTGCGCTTATCCCACAGCCCCAATTGCTTCAGGTATTTTTCTGAACGTTGCCGGGCAATGCGGCCGGGAATTCCGTAATAACCCGCCTGGGTCATGACCACATCTTTGACTTTTTCAAACTGGTTAAAATTAAATTCCTGCGGAACCACACCGAGCATACGCTTTGCATGGGTAAGGTCTTTGTCCAGATTATGACCAAACACTTCGACATAGCCCGACGTTTTTCTCACCAGAGTAGAAACAACGCCAATGGCGGTTGACTTACCCGCACCATTAGGGCCAAGCAAAGCGTAAAAGTCGCCTTCATGGACAGTCAGATCAATTCCCTTCAGTGCCTGAAAACCATTGTCGTAGGTTTTGTGCAGGGATTTTATTGTTAGAGCCTGATTCATTGTCTGCCGGGTAGTTATTGTAATAATGGCAATGCTATTGTTATAAACGGCGATGTTATTATATACGGCTAAGAGCAAAAAAAGACAGGTAAAACCTGTCTTTGCCAGTGAGTTTAAAAATAAGAGGGTTTGACCAGAAGTTGTTTCAGGGCAGCATCAATGTCGGGCTGTTCCCAGGTAAAACCTGCTTCCTGTAAACGTTCTGGAATCGCAGCCTGCCCATTCGTGACCATGGTGGCCGATTCACCCAGCAGCAGTTTCAACGCAATAACAGGAACCGGAATCAAAGCCGGACGACGCAGCGCCCTGCCCAGCGCCGTAGCAAACTCCCGGTTAGACACCGGATTCGGCGCGGTTGCGTTGAAAGCACCTCTCAGGGATTCATTGTTTAACAGAAACAGAATGATTCGGGTCATATCGTCGGAGTGAATCCACGACATCATTTGCCTGCCCGAGCCGATGGGACCTCCCAGTCCAAGTCGAAACGGTGGCAGCATTTCGTGCAGGGCACCGTTGTTTTGATGTAAAACCAGCCCGGTTCGGACAATGCAAACTCTGACACCAAAATTTTCAGCCCGCTTTGCCGACTGCTCCCAGCGTTCACACAGTGACGCTGCAAAATCGGAACCCGCTGGCGATGATTCATTCTGAGGTTCTGAAATATCGTGATGCCCGTAGTACCCTATAGCAGAACAGCTAATCAATACTTGGGGACGAGTTTCCAGACGTTCAATCAGATCCACCAGCTCGCTGGTGACGCCTACCCGACTGTCGAGTAACAGCCTTTTGCGCTTATGAGACCAGCGCTTTGCCATAATCGGCTCACCCGCCAGATTGATGATGGCGTCAAAGCCGGTTGATGGATTGATGGCGGTAAATGACTGCACAGGGCGGACGGAACTGGTCAACAGTCTTCTGACATCACTGGGAGACTGCCGACTGTAGACCGACACCTTGTGTCCATCCCTGATGAGCGCGCGAACAACACGCCTGCCTATAAAACCTGTGCCACCTGTAATCAGAATATGCATGACACTTCATTACCTGTGTATCAATGTGTCTATCTTATTACGTTCTTTTCATCCTACATAGAACGATAAAAGGGTATTTTTAGAAATATCTAAAAATTTATCGACATCAACACAGGTGAACTTAACAAACAAAAAAATACCCGGATCCCCTCAAACCCGGGTTTTTACTGGCTGGCTGTTTTGGCGGTTCCCGCTTCTGTTATTGTATCCATCACAGGAGTTGTGAGACTTGTCTGACGCTACCAGATCCAGACAGGAGTTATTTTTAGCTTATCTGGTTGGTGAATCGTTCACGGCTCTAACTATACGTATTGCTACGTAGTTTCGAATTGACACAAATCAATAAACTTCGCCTTTTACTTATTTTTGTCGTACATGCCGCTATCGATACCTTCTATTGCTCAAAAAGCGTTCGGGGACTGATTCATGTAAGACAATAAGTTTGACATGAATCAAACTTGTTCTCAGTTAATGTAACCGGTCTCAGTAACCGGTTTCAAAAGCCGTTCGGGCACGGTACACTGACCCCGGTCATGAACAGTGAAAGACTGGAGTAAAGCATGGATCTTGAAGCAGTAGTGATGGATATCATCATCAACTCAGGACAAGCCCGAAGCTATGCCTACGAGGCTCTGAGCAAGGCAAAAGAAGGTGACTTTGACGGTGCAGAAAGCCTGATGAATGAGTCAGCGGAAGCGGCCAAAGAGGCTCATAAAGTTCAGACAAAACTGATCGAGCAGGATCAGGGTACAGGCAAAACACCCATGACTCTGGTCATGGTTCATGCACAGGATCATTTAATGACCTCCATGCTCGCACAGGAAATGGTCAACGAATTAATTACGCTTCACAGAAGGCTGGCACAACGGGGATAATGCCAGTTTTCCCATTTAAAATCAGAAAGACTCACTATGGCCACGATAAAAGACGTAGCAGAACATGCACAGGTATCACGGGCAACCGTTTCAAGAGTGCTCAATAACACTGGACAAGTAACAGAAAGCACCCGCGATCGGGTCAATGCCGCTATCAAGGAACTGGATTACCGCCCTAACCCCGTGGCTCAGTCGCTGGCATGCAATACGTCAAACACTATTGGCCTTATGGTGTCGTCTTTTCGCGGGGGATTCTTCGGAGACCTGATGGCACAGGTACAGCAAGTGGTAGACACGGCTGGAAAAGTCATGATTGTCACTCAGGGAAAACATTCTGCCGACAGTGAACGGGCAGCTCTTGAGCATTTGACGAATATGCGTTGCGACGGCCTGTTGTTGCATGTTCGGTACCTGAGCGACGAGGAACTGATAGAACTGGCAGAAAAACTCCCACCCTTTGTTTTGCTGGATCGTCATATTGAAGCTCTGTCTGACCGCTGTGTGACCTTTGACCATGTCGCCGCTGGTGAGAAGGCCGTTCAGGTGCTGATGGAGCAGGGCCACCAACAGATAGCCTGTCTGGCCGGTAAATTATTCAAGGACAACGCCCGTCAGCGCTTTCAGGGGTATGCCAACAAACTCAAAGAAAAAGCGATTCCTCTGGATATGGAACTGGTCACCGAAGGCGGTTACGACCGGGAATCCGGTTACCGGGGCATGAAACAGATTCTGAAAACCGGAAAGACTATTACGGCCGTCTATGCCTGCAGTGAAGAAATGGCAGTCGGTTGCATGGATGCTTTACAGGAGCAGGGGATAAAAGTGCCAGACGACATCTCACTGATCAGTTACGACAGTGTTGACCTGTGTACTCTACTGACACCCCATGTTTCGGCTTTGCATTTCCCGATTACCGAAATGGCCAGTGTTGCAGGCACGCTGTTGATGAACCAGATGCATATTGAAGGCTTCAATAAACCGGCACATCAGCACTTTGAAGGAGAGCTGAGAATCAGGCAGTCCGTTAAATCGTGCTTATAACCAAAGGTCAGACCCTCTGAAGAACCGGCCATTCTTACGGCTACTGACCTGTATAACAAAGATGTTTGGCATTGACTGAAATGCCCTAATTTTAATCTTAACGACCCAACTATAAATGAGATGGCTGCTAACAGTCGTGCTCAACAAACGATACAGGTAAGTCAATGGAATCTTTAAAGCTAGCCGTAATTGGCGGGGGAAGCAGTTATACACCGGAACTGATTGAAGGGGTCATAAAACGTATTGAACGCTTGCCTGTCACCCGGATTGATCTGGTGGATGTTGAAGCCGGGAAAGAAAAACTCGACATCATCACTCAGCTGGCTCAAAGAATGGTCGCTCGGGCGGGGCTAAACATTGAAATCCGTCATACCTTCAATCGCAGAGAAGCCATTCAGGGTGCCCGTTTTGTCATGACCCAGCTGCGGGTCGGGGGCTTGCAGGCGCGAGCCAGAGACGAGCGAATTCCACTGAAATACAAGGTTATTGGTCAGGAAACTACGGGACCTGGTGGTTTTGCCAAAGCACTGCGTACCATTCCGGTCATTCTGGACATCTGCAAAGAAATGGAAGAACTGGCACCCGACGCCTGGCTGATTAACTTTACCAATCCCGCTGGCATGGTCACTGAAGCCGTGCAGAAATACACATCCGTTAAAGCACTCGGTTTATGCAATGTTCCTATTAACATGCACCACCAAACCGCAGAAGCACTGGGTGCTTCCATTGACCGAGTGAAAGTCAATTTTGCCGGGCTAAACCATCTGGTCTGGATGAGTAATATTCGTCTGGACGGAAAAGACGTCACGGAGCAGATTATTGATAAGCTGTGCGACGGCGCACAGATGAATATGAACAATATTCACGAGTCCCCCTGGGACCCACAGTTTCTCAAATCACTGGGCGTAGTTCCCTGCCCTTACCACCGTTACTTCTACATGCAGGACGATATGCTGAACGAAGAGCTGGAGTCTGCAGCCAGTTCAGGCACCCGCGCAGAAGTAGTAATAAAGACCGAGCAGGAACTGTTCAAACTGTATCAGGATCCTGATCTGGCAGAAAAACCTGAACAGCTTGAACAACGGGGCGGTGCTTATTATTCCGATGTTTCGCTCAATCTGGTTGATGCGCTTTACAATGATACCGGCGCGATCAATGTCGTTAATACCATGAATAAAGGTGCTATCAGTAACCTTCCCGATGATGCAGTGGTTGAAATCAGCTCAGTGATCGACAGTGCCGGTGCCCACCCCCTGTCTCAGGGAAGATTACCTGAAAACCAGATTGGTCTTGCCAGCAGTGTAAAAGCTTATGAACAGCTGGCCATTGATGCCGCAGTGAAAGGGGACTACGGAATGGCACTTCAGGCTCTGGTGGCTAACCCTCTGATTCCCAGTGCCAAAGTAGCGAAGCTTATCCTGAATGACATTCTGGAACAGAATGCCGACTACCTGCCTCAATTCCAGACAACATAAAAATCAGCGAGCTGAAAAGGAAATCTCTTCTTTTCAGCTCTGCCATCAGGGAAAAAGCATGAAACTGATAATCAATGCAGACGATTTCGGCCTGAGCCCGGGCGTCAATTACGGCATCATAGATGCTTTTCGTTCAGGTGTTGTTCGCTCTACCACCATGATGATTGGGATGCCAGGGGAAGCTCACGGTGTTGAACTGGCAAAAGCCAATCCACAACTGGCTGTCGGTATTCATTTGCGTCTGACTGCCGGAAAACCTTTGTGCAAAAACCTGACGACACTGGTCGATTCATCCGGACAGTTTCTCGATCAGCTGAGTTTCTACAGCAATAATACGCTTTGCCCAAAAGAAATTGAGCAAGAATTCCGGGCCCAGATTGAACACTTCATCGGACTCGGGCTGACACCTTCGCATCTGGATGGCCACCATCACTGTTATGGTCACCCTATTGCTCAACCCGTCATTAAACAGCTTTCCACAGAGTACGGCATCCCTTACCGAACGGTAGATTCCAGTGAAGTGACTCAAATCAGGGATTACAGCTATCGCTTTACCGATCACTTCTACGGTGATGTCAGTCTGGACATGCTGCTGAACATTGTTGATGAAGAGCTGAACACCCGGGGACACAATACCCTTCTTGAAGTAATGTGCCATCCGGCCTACATCGACCCCGAACTCATGAAGGCCAGTTCTTACACACAGGCCAGAGTAACAGAGTTTGAAATTCTGACCTCGGACGCGCTTACAAAGGCTCTGCAACAGAGAGAAATAGAGCTGACAGACTACAACGAGGTCACCAGACTCAGAAACGCCTGAAAGGCTCTTCAATACGATCTGACAAAACAGCAACTCAACTCCACCGGGCGAAACAGAAAAAAAGCTCTTCCCTTCCCCGGCTGGAGAACCGAGCCCTCATTTTCAGATAAACTTTTTAGCCCGAACCCCAAAAGAAACAAGCCTGATTTTACCTCCACCAAACCGGAATACATAAAGCAGAGCTTTAATTTACTCTGCGAGAATGAGATTGCCGAGTCACACATTTAGTCTATGCTTCCAGAGTTTTACCTCTTAACTTGCAGCGTTATTTTCTCCACTAATACCAATTCCGCTTTCTAAATATGACCATGAGCAAGTCATTCTGAGTCGCGGGACAAGGCGGAACGACGAGTAATAGCAAGAGCTATTGCGAGGAGTTCCAACGCAGCTCACGTGATTCAGAATGGCTGCGCAATTCATGTTTAGAAGGTGGATTTGGTATAAGACACGACTCTGACGTTGCTGCCCAGCAGAATCCTTCTGGAGTTTTTCCCCATGGTTAAAACTGTGTTCGGCACACTGCAGAAAATTGGTCGAGCACTGATGTTACCCGTAGCCGTACTGCCTGTAGCAGGCATACTGCTCGGCGTAGGCAGTGCCGGTTTTTCCTTTATACCAGACCTTATGTCCAGCGTTATGGCGCAGGCGGGCGGGATGGTGTTTGGCAATCTGCCCATCATCTTTGCGATTGGTACTGCCATAGGCTTGTCCGAGAATGACGGCGTTGCCTCCGTTGCTGCCGTTGTGGGCTATGTTGTCATGCTGGGAACCATGGGGGTCATGGCTCAGCAGCTGGGCGTAGAACCCAGTGTCATCATGGGGGTAGACTCCATTGATACGGGCGTTTTTGGCGGGATTCTGGCAGGTCTTCTGGCCTCTGTGATGTTCAACCGGTATTACAAAATCCAGCTACCCGAATACCTGGGTTTCTTTGCCGGAAAACGCTTTGTTCCAATCATAACGGCGCTGTGGGCCATTATCCTCGGTGGGGTACTGAGCTTTATCTGGCCTTCAATTCATGAAGGCATTGATGCGTTCTCCCGATGGTCTGTAACCGAAAACCCTGTACTGGCCGGATTTGTTTACGGCGTGGTTGAACGAGGCCTGATTCCTTTTGGTCTGCACCATATCTGGAACGTGCCCTTCCACATGGAAATGGGTCAGTACATCGACAGTGCCGGCAATGTGTACACCGGTGATATCGGGCGCTTCTTTGCAGGCGACCCCACTGCCGGTTTTCTGGCTGGCGGCTATCTGTTCAAGATGTTCGGACTCCCTGCTGCTGCCATTGCCATGTGGCACTGTGCCAAACCCAAAAACCGGGCAGCTGTTGGCGGCATAATGGTATCTGCCGCCCTGACATCCCTGTTAACCGGTATTACCGAACCCATCGAATTCTCATTCCTGTTTGTCGCGCCCATTCTTTATGTTATCCACGCATTCCTGGCGGGTCTGGCATTTGCCATTACCAACTATCTGGATGTAAAAATGGCGATGTCATTCTCCAACGGAATGATTGACTATGTTCTTTACTACACCATTGCCACCAAACCTTCCTGGATCATTGGCCTTGGTCTGGTTTATGCCGCCGTGTATTACAGCGTGTTCCGGATCGCCATTCTGGCTCTGGACTTAAAAACTCCGGGACGCGAAGAGGAAACCCGTAAAGGTAAAGTGGAAGTTTCACCGGAACTGGCAAGAAACCTTGTGGAAGCATTTGGCGGCAAAGGCAATATCAAAAACCTTGACGCCTGCATCACCCGCCTGAGAATTACCGTTAACTCCGTAGAGGATGTCGATCAGGATCGAATAAAATCGCTGGGAGCTACGGCCGTTGTCGTCGTTGGAAAAAACATGCAGGCGATTTTCGGGCCGCAGTCAGACAACATCCGAACCGAAATGCAGGAAGCCATCAAAACCATGTGATAGATCAATGGCGCAGACTTAAGCATCAAACCTTTAAAAACAAAGGGCTGTAGGTTGGGACGAACGAAGTGACTCCCAACACGGTGAGTCAGTTGGTAGGCATAGTGCTTACCCTTAAGTCAGTGCCATTAATTTCAGGACTACTCCTTAACACTCTCCAAAACTCTTCTGACCGATCATTTCCACACATTTAGACGACACATTCCCTTCTTCCAGAACTCCGCTATAAGCATGAAGACTGACACGACCCGTTACTGGCAACTGACTCAACAAACTGTGACTGTTCGCAGGAGTGATGCCGCCACCTATAACGATTTCAATAGCATTACCCGCCTGAGTAATAAGCTGCCTCAGTAAGGAAATGCCTTTCAGCGCGCTTGCATCAGAGCCCCACGGCATTCCACTGGTCAATACACGATCAACACCGTATTGCATAAGAATATCCAGAGAACGAACAGGCTCCACAGTGGCATCAAAAGCCCGGTGAAACGTGGTTTTCAAGTTGAGTCCTCTTGTCACATCCAGCAATCGCTCCAACAAACCTTCATCAATGCCATGATCACGGGCTCTCAACCCGCCAAACACAACACCATCAGCGCCAGCCTGTGCAGCCATTTCTATCTGCCTGACCATGACATCACTTTCTTCAAGACTGTAGAAAAAATGACCGGAACGTGGACGAACCATCACCATGAGACCATCAGACTCAAAAGACTGTCTGGCCGCATGGATGTGTTCAACGGCAGGGGTCAGACCATCCTCTTCCATGGCCGCACACAGCTCTATTCGACTCGCGCCACCCTGTTCAGCGGCACAAACTGCACGCCGAACATACGCTTCACTCTGGCTATTAACACAAATTTCTACTTCAACGTTTCGCAACATGCCAACTACTCCAAAGCCCTGCTAAGAACATTAACAGCGAATAGCGGAAGGGTGTTGATTTAAATCACTCTTTGGAAGGGAGACACTGACTGTTGAGCCAGTGGCAATCAGAACGGCTTACCGGTCATGCGCTTTGCACTGTCAATCAGAACCTTGTTCAAATCCTGAATTTCCTGATGCAACTCCATAACCCCTTTTCGGGCTTTCACCCGAATTTTTCTGGCAGGCTTTCCGGTCATCAGCACCGGCGCCTCAATTTCATAATCAATGTATTCATGTTCCGGGTATTCTGAATACGCCTGTTCCGGTGCTGGCTCAGCCTCTGGTGTTTCTTTAGTCTTGTCATAATCATTGAATTTAGGAGCGGGCACCATTTTCCCTACCCCCTTCAAAGCCCGACGAATCAGCACATCGCCCAGCTCGGCTTCCACTTCTCTTAGCTGATGAATAGCCTCATTCTTTTCTGTCTGAGCTTTCTTTGCTGTTTCCGCCCGAAGACGGTCTTTTTCTTTCGCCTTTCGCTCTTTATCTTCCAGTTGTGCCAGACGGTCACGCAGCTGATCCTGATAATCAAGCAGGTCTCCGATACTCATAGACCGGACAGATTTCCCGGAATTGACAGGTGCCTCAGGCTGCTGTTGGGCTGAACCTTCAGAATCATCATTTTCAACAGGCCGCTTAAAATCAAAGCCCATCGCATTCAACTTGCGAACCATTTCATCGATCTCGGCCTGACGCGCATCATTGGCTGCTTTAATACGATCCTGATCACTTTCCTGAACAGGTGGTGTTTGCGATTGTCTTGAATCCACCGGCACAGCCCAGACAGGAACCGCCAGCAGACAAAGAAGTGTCAAGGGTAAGACAGGTAATGCTTTCATACTGATCCAGTCCATTGGTCGTTGATGTCATCGAAAATGACGTTTATAAACTGGACGAAAGCTTAGTTCAGAAGTAAGCATTCATCACTGACAGGCTGGTTAGGAATACTGACAATGAGGAGAAGAAGGAGAACAGAGGTAAGGAGAAGACAGCCCCCGTTAAGTGCACGGGGGCTGAAAAGGCAATGAAGTAGAATTTACTTCATTTTAACCACGAGCAGGTCGCTAGCACCTTCAGTCACTGCACCGGTAGACTTCTCCAGAGACTCAACGTCGTCCATGTTGGAGATAACAACCGGAGTGATAACGCTGTTGGCGTTAGCTTTCAGGAATTCCAGGTCCACTTCGATGATGGTGTCGCCAGCTTTTACAGTCTGACCTTCGGAAGCGATACGCTTGAAACCTTCACCCTTCAGTTCAACGGTGTCGATACCGAAGTGAACAAACAGCTCAACGCCGGAAGGAGTTTCCATGCTGAAAGCGTGGTTGGTTTCAAAGATTTTGCCGATTTCACCGTCGCAAGGTGCAACCATCTTGTTACCAGTCGGGTTGATGGCAATGCCGTCGCCTACTACTTTCTCGGAAAATACCGCGTCTGGCACTTCTTCGATTGGCAGGATTTCACCCGTCAGAGGTGACTTGATCACAGTGCCTTCTTCGCCACCGAGACCCATGCTTTTCTTGATTGAATCGAACAGACCCATACTACTTATCCCACATAATAAGATGGATTGGATTTTAGACGGTTATAAGTACTCAGCCATGCTGAATACTTATAACCCTTTCTCTGAATTAACGATGGCTCTGGCTGCATCCAGAGTCTTCGTTAACAAAAAAACGCCCCGCCTTGGCGGGGCATTTTTTAATAACTCTCTATTTATCAGACAGTTACGATGTCTGCAACTCTCAGCAGATCGTCATCAATCGCATTATGCTTGCTGATGGCTTCTTCCAGAGGCGTGGTCACCACTTTCTGGTCACGAACACCCACCATGACGCCGCTTATACCTTCGCGCAGCTTCTCAACGGCTGCAACGCCCAGACGGCTGGCCAGTACACGGTCAACACAGGTCGGCTTGCCACCACGCTGGATATGACCCAGTACGGTCACTTTTACTTCGTATTCAGGGAAGCTTTCTTCCACTGCACGACCCAGTTCAACCACACCGCCAATCTTTTCACCTTCAGACACCACGACGATGCTGGAGGTTTTACCGGCACGACCGCTGTTCTGCAGAGAATCCATCAGCTTATCAACAGAGTGGTCTTCTTCAGGAATCAGGATTTCTTCAGCGCCTGCAGCAATACCGCTGTTCAGGGCGATAAAACCTGCATCACGACCCATTACCTCAATCAGGAACAGGCGGTTGTGAGAAGTCGCCGTGTCGCGAATTTTGTCAATCGCTTCTACCGCTGTATTCAGAGCCGTATCGTAGCCGATGGTGTAATCTGTACCGAAGATATCGTTATCGATAGTGCCCGGAACACCGATACAAGGCATACCGTGTTCTTTTTCAATCAGCATGGCGCCGGTAAAAGAACCGTCACCACCGATCACAACCAGTCCGTCCAGACCGGCTGCTTTGGCGTTTTCAAACGCCTTGGTACGGCCTTCAGGCGTACGGAACTCTGCACAACGGGCAGATTTCAGGAAAGTACCACCCTGGTTGATGATATTGGCAACGGAACGGGCGTTAACCTCTTCCATGTTGTTTTCAATCAGACCCTTGTAGCCTTCATGAATCGCCACCGGCTGAACACCGTAGTAAATGCAGCTGCGTACAACGGAACGAATGGCAGCATTCATACCCGGAGCATCACCACCCGAAGTTAGAACGCCAATTTTTTTCATCTCTGCCATGGTTCTGTTCGTCTCCCTAGTCTTGAAACTTGTCTGAAACTCGCGTTACAAGTCGCGTTAATAAAGTATCTTCCGAAAAAGAGTGAAGATGACTCGATGCGCTTTCAGTGCGACGGATTTATTTAACAGTAATGATCTGCATGGTGTTGGTGCCTCCTTCAACCTCTTCACTCTCCCCTTTGGTCAGAATGATTCGGTCGCCGGGCTCCAGCAAGCCACGCTCTTTCAATTCTTTAATAGCACGGTCATTCACTTCAGGACCGTACTTACTGCCACTGTCAAAAGCGACAGCCTCAACACCCCGGTACAGAGCCACACGACGCTCGGTCGTTTTGTAGCGAGTCAGGGCAATAATGGGCAGTTCCGTATTGATACGGGAAACCCATAAAGGTGTTGCACCGGACTTGGTCAGACAGACAATGGCCTTAACCCCAAGATTATTGGCCGCATAAGTGGCTGCCAGTGCAATGGCTTCATCTGTTTCTTCAAAACTGCCTACGGCCTCTCGATCCACATGAGCAATCAGTTCAGGATTTTTTTCAGCACCCGAGCAAATGCGGCACATGGCCTTAACCACTTCATGCGGACGCCTGCCGGTGGCTGTTTCACCCGATAACATCACGGCATCCGTACCATCCAGCACGGCATTGGCGACATCAAACACCTCCGCACGGGTCGGCTGGGTGTTGTGTATCATGGATTCCATCATCTGGGTGGCTGTAATCACCGGACGGTTCAGGCGGCGGGCTTCATTGATCATATTTTTCTGAACGCCAATCAGCTCGGCATCACCAATCTCAACGCCCAGGTCGCCCCGAGCCACCATCACAGCGTCGGATGCCCGGATAACGGCTTCAAGCAATCCGGGATCAGCCACCACTTCTGCACGTTCAATTTTGGACAGAATACTGGCAGTGCCTCCAGCCTTACGCATTAATTGACGCGCCAGATGCAAGTCATCAGGGCTGCGGACAAAAGAGACGGCCAGATAATCCACCCCGATATCAGCCGCCAGCTGGATATCAGCTTTATCTTTATCGGTTAACGCGTCTGCCGATAGTCCACCGCCCGCCAGATTGATGCCTTTGTTGTTTGAGAGTTCGCCACCGTCCAGAGTGGTGGTCACAATGCGCGAACCATCAATTTTGATGACCTGCAGGCTCAGGCGGCCATCATCGAGTAACAAAACATCGCCGACTTTGCAGTCATTAGGTAAATCTTTGTATGAGAGTCCAACCCGGGTTTCATCACCGGCTTCAATAGAAAGCTCTGCATCCAGAACAAATTCTGCCCCGTCGGGCAAATGAATTTTTCCGTTCTGAAAACGACCAATGCGTATCTTAGGTCCCTGCAGGTCACCCAATATGGCGATACTGCGCCCAAGGCGGGTAGAGATCGTGCGAACCTGTTCCGCACGGGTGCGGTGATCTTCAGCATCACCGTGGGAAAAATTCAGGCGGACAACATTAACACCAGCCTTTATCAGCTTTGTTAACTGCTCATCGGTCTGCGTAGCAGGACCGAGCGTGGCGACAATTTTCGTACGTCTGAGCATGCTATCCTCTCAAGTTTGACCTGTGGATCACCTGTGTGGCAATTCAACCGGACTGCTGGATTTTCCTGCCAATGACATTCGTATGACAGCTTAATGACAACCGGTTGTAGCTCTACAGCTCAATACTCTCCTTTAACGAGCCTTCAACGAGCCATCAACGAGCCCATCAACAAACAATCAGAAAGCCCGGTTAATGAGCTCATTCGTGATTGATGATTAATGGATACACGGTACGGCAAACAACAGAAAAAAGAAGGCAGTCTCTTGAGACAGTATAGTCTTCGACCTGTTGTGGGTGATGAACTTTGACCAGCCTGCTCTGTGACAACAGTCAATGTGAACAGATACGTTCGGCCACGAGGGTCTATTCAGAAAACTCTGAAAATACGAGCACCGTCTTCTTTTTACTACTGCTCATAACACAGTCCAATTACAACTCATGAAGAAACATTTCGAGTAAAACATGAGTAAAACGGCTGTTTACATCTTCTGCGGATAAAAAGTGACACTTTTCTTATCCGGCTTTTACAACAAAAACACAGGCCCGAAAAAGAGCCTGTGTTTTCATTCAAACAACACTTAGGCGTTCATGAAAGCCTTAGCGGTGTCCAGCATACGGTTGGAGAAGCCCCACTCGTTGTCGTACCAGGACATTACCTTAACCAGGTTGCCTTGCACGCGAGTCTGGGTCGCATCGAAGCTGGAAGAGAACGGGCAATGGTTGAAGTCCATGGAAACCAGAGGCTGGTAGTTCACGTGCAGAACCTTGCTCATAGCTTCGGAAGACTTGGCCGCAGCAGCAACGATTTCGTTTACTTCTTCAACAGTAGTTTCGCGGCCAGCAACGAAGCTCAGGTCTACCAGAGATACGTTGATGGTAGGTACGCGAACAGCCATACCGTCGAACTTGCCTTTCAGTTCTGGAACAACCAGACCAACAGCAGCAGCAGCACCAGTAGCAGTCGGGATCATGTTCTGTGCAGCAGCACGAGCACGGTACAGGTCGCTATGGTATACGTCAGACAGACGCTGATCATTTGTGTAAGCATGAATAGTCGTCATCAGACCCTTTTCAATGCCCAAAGCATCATTCAGCGGCTTGGCAATTGGCGCCAGGCAGTTAGTGGTGCAAGACGCGTTAGAGATAACGGTCATGTCAGAAGTCAGAGTCTCGTGGTTAACACCGTAAACGATAGTAGCGTCTACGTTAGAACCAGGAGCAGAGATGATTACTTTCTTCGCACCAGCGTCCAGGTGAGGCTGACAAGCGTCCTTGGAACGGAATACGCCAGTACATTCGAATACTACGTCAACACCCAGCTCAGCCCATGGCAGGTTGGATGGATCGCGCTCGGAGAAAGTTTTGATTTCGTCGCCGTTTACGAACAGCGCGTTTTCACCTTCTTCAACCTGAGCGTTGAAACGACCGTGTACGGTGTCGTACTTGGTCAGGTGAGTGTTAATTTTTGCATCGCCCAGGTCGTTGATAGCAACGATCTGGTATTCATCACGGCGACCTGCTTCATACAGTGCACGCAGAACATTACGGCCGATACGGCCGTAGCCGTTGATAGCGATTTTGATCATGACGTCTCCAATACCCTTAGTCACAGCGGACAAGCCGCTATAGCCTTTAGTAAATAGGATTTTTTGAGCGAATGCAGCCTAGTGAAAATACCTACCCATCTCTACAAACACCTTTAAACACAAGGGTTTACAGAGATTACCAGCCTCACTAAACAAACATTCACACATCAGGACAGCAACAGGCAAGCCGTTCACAGGATAAACAATGTATACCCAGAACCACTCCAATCATTACAGCAAAATGCACGACAAGACACAGACGTGAACACGCTATATCACCCGGTCAAAAAAACTGATCCTGATCAATAAAATCAACTATTGGTCAACCACAGAGCCTGAGTCGAAAATACCCCCAAAACATACCAGCCTGAGAGTTTCCTGAAACAAGCCTGCCCGCTACCAGTAGCTGTCTGCCTCAGTAGGACAGTTCACAGACGACAAAAAGCCGAGCCACCCCAGCAAGCACCAGCCTTTAAACAACATCATGTTGCAACCTGATACTTCCGAGTTTGCTCAGCTTATTCTAGAAGCAATCTCATGCACTTGCTGTGCCTGAGGCTGTTTCCAGTCATTTTTATCTCTTTGCCTGCAGATTGAAATATAGCCATCATTAGCGGCTATACCTAACTTTCGATGAGTTTCGACTACAAATCAGTCGTTAAAAGGACCATCAAACATCTGCCGGCCGATCCGGACAGCGGATCAGAGAAATCATTACTTCAGGGTGGTGATGAACTCAGCCAGGTGAGATACCGCACCTTCAGCACCTTCGCCTTCACCGATGATGGTCACGGTGGAGCCTTGGGTCAGACCCAGAGTCTGCAGCTTGAACAGACTCTTGGCGCTCGCCTGCTTGCCAGCAGCTTCCAGTTTGATGTCGCATTCGAAGCCTTTGGCTTCTTTTACGAACTGAGCAGCTGGACGAGTGTGCAGACCATTTTCAGCAGTAATAACTACGTCTTTCTTGAACATTGTATTTCTCTCAATAAGCGTGGAGATTTTGCGAGCGTTGAAGCGGCTGGATTTAAAAATAATAAATCAGCACATCCGGATGCTCAAACTAAAAATCAACGGGGCCACACAACGGCAACCCCTTACAATTCTATTGAAATAGAAAGTAAAACGAATTGATATAGCGGCTTGTCACTATTGTCATGTTTGCAAAACCTTTCAGAACAGCCGTTACGCCAGTTCCTGCCTGATTTCTCCGGCAATAATTTCTGCCTGTGGCCCCAGAATAACCTGAAGGTTATTGGCACCAAGCTTCACCACTCCCTTAGCCCCCATAGCTTTAAGGCCCGGCTCATCAATTTTATCACGATCTACCAGAGTCAGTCGTAAGCGGGTAATACAGGCGGATACAGAATCAAAGTTGTCTTTACCGCCCAGCAACTCAATAAATTGCCTGGCTCGCCCGGATTCGGAAATCTCCCTGTCCGCCCCCTGTTCAACATCCTCTTCATCACGACCCGGCGTTTTCAGGTTAAACACCCTGATCGCAAAATAGAAGGTGCAGAAGTAAATCACAGCAAAAGCCAGACCAATAATGACCAGGGTCACAGGTTTAGTGGCCAGCCCCCAGTTAAGTACCATATCAAAGGCACCGGCGGAAAAACCAAAACCATGAAGTACGCCAAACCAGTTAGTCACCACCAGCAATAAGCCGGTCAGAACGGCATGGACGACATACAAACCCGGAGCCTGAAAAACAAATAAAAATTCCAAAGGCTCAGTCACACCGGTAAGAAAGGCTGTCAGGCCAACCGAAAACAGCAGGCCACCCACTTTCGCCCGATTCTTTCTGGGTGCAGCAAGATACATCGCCAGGGCAGCCGCTGGCAAGCCAAACATCATAACTGGATAAAAACCAGCCATAAACACGCCTGCCGTGGGGTCGCCTGCAAAGAAACGTGGCAAGTCGCCATGAACAATGTGACCCGCCGCATCCGTATATTCACCCAGACCAAACCAGAATACAGAATTAACAACATGGTGCAAACCAACAGGAATGAGCGCCCTGTTCAGCACGCCATAAATGAACTCCCCTAAAGAGCCAGAATCAGCAACCCCGGTTGCAAAAGCATCAATACCAGACTGAATGGCAGGCCAGACAAATCCGGCAACCACAGACATCACAAGGGCAATCAGGCCCGTCATTATCGGCACAAGCCTTTTACCACCAAAGAAAGCCAGGTATTGTGGCAACTGAACGGTATGAAAACGGTTATAGCTATGCCCGGCAATAACACCGGCAATAATGCCGCCAAAAAACGACATATCGATGTTTGTATTGATGGTTTTGGCTGCTGCCGTCAATACAAAGTAACCGACCGCACCTGCCAGCACTGCGGAACCAGCATCATCTTCCGAAAGTCCGGCGGCAATACCCATGGCAAATAACAGTGGCAAGTGACTGAAAATTGCATTGCCCGCTTCTGCCATAAAGGCAATATCCAGCAAATCCGGTTGCCCGATGCGCAACAGCAGGGCAGCAATAGGTAACGTTGCTATTGGCAACATCAATGCCTTACCCAAACGCTGCAAATAACCTAAAACATCCACAACCGTACCCCTGCATGTCATTATTTTTGCTGTTTGATTTCGATCAAAGAATGCCGAAATCAGTTTTCGGATGAAAATGTAACGGGTTACAAAGCTGCACTTCAAGTAGTTGCACGTATTTAAGACCGGCCATTAACCTGTAATTTGGTCTACTGCAAAATAGTCCTTCCAGTGATGGATTAACAAGTTCTGTTTAAATCTCCCCGATTTTTTAACGAAGCTCGTAACAAACCAACGGTTGAATGCTCACCCATGATTCTGCGCCTGCTGATAACAACACTTCTAACCTGTCTGGCCTCTTCAGTGGTGGCAGGAACTACACCCCATAACGAAACCCGGGGCTTTATCAATGTGCTCCACTGGTGGACCTCCCCCAGTGAAGCCGCAGCGGTTGATGTATTAAAGCAACATTATGCCCGGTCGGGATTTGCCTGGGCTGATCAGGCTATTGTTGGCGGCGGCGGCGGCAAAGCCATGACTGTATTGAAGTCCCAGATTATCTCTGGAAACCCGCCTCATGCTGCGCAGATCAGTGGTATGGGCATTCAGAACTGGGCCAGCCTTGACTTGCTGAGACACATTGACGGCTCTGCAAACCGCAATCAATGGCGAAATGTCCTGCCACAGTTTGTATTGGACACGGTGCAGTTCCGTGACCGTTACTACGGCATTCCGGTAGGCATTCATCGCAACAACTGGCTCTGGATTAATCCAACCGCCTTTGAAGACACCGGGTTGGCAATCCCATCCAGTTGGGATGACCTGATTGCCATTGCCCCACGCTTGCGTCGAGCAGGATTCATTCCACTGACACACGGTGGCGAACCCTGGCAGCAGGCAGCCATTTTCGAGTCTGTTGTACTTTCAGAAGGCGGAGCAGACTTTTACCGTCAGGCTCTGGTTGAGCATGATGAAGAAGCACTGACCAGCCCCACCATGATCAAAGTGTTTCGCAAGCTGAAGCAGATTACATCTTTAACACCCAATGACCGGAGCAGAAGGCCCTGGGATCAGGCAACCAGGGAAATCATCAACGATGAGGCCGCAGTGATGCTGATGGGAGACTGGGCGTTGGGAGAGTTCAAAATGAGCGATCAGCTCGAAGGCGTAGATTTCTACTGTCGCCCCGCCTTTGGTACCGAAGATCATTTCATCTATAACATCGACAGCTTTGTCATTTTCAACCGCAAACGCTTCAAAGACCGTCAAGCTCAGCAATGGCTGGCACAACAACTCATGAACAAGGAAACCCAGATCGCCTTCACCGATAAAAAAGGTTCCATTCCTGTTCGAATGGACGCCACAGATCAACTCGAAGGTTGTCAGAAAAAGAGTCTGAATGCGCTAAACAAAAGCATCAAAGAAGGCACTCTTGTACCCAGTATCATTCACGGAATGGCGGTTAAAGAGTCCCTTCAGGCACCCGTCATCAACTTTGTCAGCAGCTATATGTCCGTCCCGACCGCCACTCCCGAACAGGCAGTCATATCGCTATCTGCAGCGCTTTTGGCCCCCGCAAAATAGCCATGACTTATTGACACGAAATTGACTTACAGCAATGCATTTTCGTTCGCACTTTTTGCAGAAAGAGTTCGTTACATTTCGTTTACCTCCTTTACCCAAGAGGTACGGACGTTTTGATACTCTCCGCCCACGATAACAATCAAACACAGGCTCACACCTGACAACAGTGTGTGTGCCGTTGACCAGACTCAATCATCACGAGGTTTCACACCATGTTGCAAAACGCCTTTGGGGTGCTGCAGAAAATCGGCCGAGCGCTGATGCTGCCTGTAGCCATTCTGCCAGTCGCGGGTATCCTGCTGGGTATCGGTGCTGCTGATTTTAGTTTCCTGCCTTCCCTGCTGAGTCAGGTGATGGAACAGGCCGGTGGTGCCGTATTCGGCAACCTGCCACTGCTGTTCGCCATTGGTGCGGTACTGGGTCTGACTGACAACGACGGCGTCTCCACTCTGGCGGCTATCGTGGGTTACGTTGTTATGCTGGCCACCATGGGTCTGGTTGCAGGCCTGATGGGTGTTGAAACCAAGTCCATTATGGGCATCACCTCCATCGATACCGGCGTATTCGGTGGTATTCTGTCCGGTGCCCTGGCGGCGTTCATGTTTAACCGCTTCTACAAGATCCAGCTGCCTGAGTATCTGGGTTTCTTTGCGGGCAAGCGTTTCGTGCCAATCGTAACCGCTTTCGGCGCCATTGCCCTGGGTGCCATCATGGCGTTCGTATGGCCTCCCATCGGTCGCGCCATCGACACCTTCGGCTTCTACGCTGCAGAAGGTAACCCGGTTGCTATGGGCTTCGTATACGGCTTCATCGAGCGTCTGCTGATTCCATTCGGTATCCACCACGTATGGAACGTTCCTTTCCAGATGGAAATGGGTCAGTTCATCAACGAAGCAGGTCAGGTATTCAACGGCGACATCCCACGCTTCTTCGCGGGTGACCCGACTGCTGGCTTCCTGGCAGGCGGCTTCCTGTTCAAGATGTTCGGCCTGCCTGCTGCCGCTATCGCTATGTGGCACTCTGCCAAGACCAAGCAACAGAAGCGTGTTGGCGGTATCATGATCTCCGCAGCCCTGACTTCCATGCTGACCGGTATCACCGAGCCAATCGAATTCTCGTTCATGTTCCTGGCACCTGCCCTGTACGTGATCCACGCGGTACTGGCTGGCTTCGCCTTCGTGATTACCAACTTCCTGGAAATCAAGATGGGCGCGTCCTTCTCCCACGGCTTCATCGACTTCGCTCTGTTCGCAGGTATCGGTACCAAGTCCTTCTGGCTGATCCCACTGGGTCTGGTTTATGCGGCTCTGTACTACAGCGTATTCCGCTTTGTTATCGCCAGGTTCAACCTGAAGACACCAGGTCGCGAAGACGAATCTGCTGGCGGCAAGGTCGAAGTTGGCCCAGAACTGGCTGGCAAGCTGATTGAAGCTTTCGGTGGCAACGCTAACATCAAGTCCATCGACGCTTGTATCACTCGTCTGCGTGTAGCGGTTGTTGACGTGAAGAACGTTGATCAGGCTGCTATCAAGGCACTGGGCGCTCGTGGCGTAATGGTTGTTGGTAACAACATGCAGGCTATCTTCGGTCCACAGTCTGAGAACATCAAGACTGAAATGAACGAACTGAACAAGTCTGGCGGCATGGCTCCAGCAACTGCTTAATAATCCTTTAGCGGATTAAATAAGCAACAGAAACGGGGACACCTCTCAAGGGTGTCCCCGTTTTTTTAAATCACGCAGACCGTTACTTAGAGTCGTATCATGACTATAAAGAAGCAAGCTGCCCTATCGCCCGGGATAATATCAAACATTCTGTCTACTTCGCGCGCGACTGCAGCTCTCTCATCAATCACCCACCACTCACTCACGAACGCTTTTCCGGGGCGCAAATAATGTAGGCACTACGGGAGCCGGAAGAAGATCAATACGACTTCTCAATCATCCAGGAAGATCTGGACTATCTGGCCAAACACGATAAAAAGCTCTTCATTCAGCTACAGGACGCAACCTTTGATCCGGGCCTTCGCGGCGTTCCTGACTATCTTGATGATGCAAAATACGGAGGTGGCTCAGTGCCTCGTATGAATCAACAGGGCGAGCAAAATGGCTGGACCGCACGCCGCTGGGATCCTGCCGTTCAGGAGAGATTTGCAAAGCTTATTGGTAAACTCGGTGAAACATTCGATGGGCAAATCGCCGGAATCAACCTGCAGGAATCGGCCACCGCCACCACATCCGACATTGACCCCGGTTTTTCTGAAGTAAAGTTCGTCAATGGCATCAAATCGAACATGAAAGCACTGGGTGAGGCTTTTCCAGAAAGTACCACCATGCAATACGCCAACTTTATGCCCGGCGAATGGCTGCCGTGGGACGACAAAGGTTACCTCAGAGCTCTGTATGAATGCGGTGAAGAGATCGGCGTTGGTCTTGGCGCTCCGGACCTGATGGTTCATCGGCGCGCTCAACTGAACCACGCTCTGGCCATGATGCACGAGAGTGATTTTAGCGTACCCCTTGGAATCGCGATTCAGGATGGGAATTACATTGGTGAGACAGACTCTCATAAGGTGGTTGAGCAACGCGAGAACATTGTCCCTTTACTGCACGCTTTTGCAAACCAGTTTCTCAAAGTAGACTACCTGTTCCGGGTCAACCAGTCGCCGTATTTTGAAGAGGATGTACTGACTTGCTTTGAGCTACCTGAAGCCAAAACAGCATCAGGGCAACAATCAACGCTTTCAAAGAACTAGCGGCTTTCAGGAATACCTCTCTACAGGTATTCCTCATTTTCTACCACAACCCCTCACCACCAATAGTCATCTGGAATATGTACTCAGAATTACAGAATAGATGAAAACGTTTACACCCTCTTGAACACAGTCTTCGTCTTTTTTTATTGAGTTAAGACAAAAAAAACACTCTCTCACGACTGATAGCCTTCATCCACCCACAGCAACCACGACAAAGCACTCCCACATAACAACGCTGTGTCTGACGACTATTGACTGACAAGAGGTTTTCCAACGATGCAAAATGCATTCAGCGTACTGCAAAAGACAGGGCGCTCACTGATGCTGCCAGTAATGATACTGCCCATAGCTGGTATCCTGCTTGGCATAGGCAGTGCCAACTTTACCCTTATTCCCGACCTGCTTAATGGTGTCATGATCAAAACTGGCAGTGTCATTTTTGGCAACCTGCCACTATTGTTTGCCATCGGCACCGCCCTTGGCCTCACAAACAATACCGGCACCGCCACATTAACAGCCGTTGTCGCTTATCTGGTTATGCTGGCCACCATGGGAGAGATGGCTCAGTACCTTCAGCTGGATACAGTAACAGTACTGGGTATTGAAACCATTAATACGGGCATTCTGGGCGGGATACTGGCAGGCATCCTGACAGCAGTTCTATTCAACCGATTCCACAAACTGAAGTTGCCCGATTATATTGGTTTCTTTGAAGGCATTCGCTTTGTGCCCATTGTTTCAGCCTTTGCTGCCATTCTTCTCGGTGTGGTTCTGACGTATATCTGGATGCCGGTAGAAAGCGCCCTGAACTCATTCAGCCAACAGGCCATCGAAACCAGTCCGGGCAGCATGGGCTTTCTCTATGGATTTGTCGAACGCCTGCTGATTCCATTGGGCATTCATCATATCTGGAACATTCCTTTCCAGATGCTGATGGGCGAATTTGTCACCGCCACCGGTGAAGTGGTGACCGGCGACATTGCCCGCTTTTTTGCCGGAGACCCCAGCGCAGGATTCCTTGCCGGAGGTTTCCTGTTCAAGATGTTTGGCTTACCCGGTGCAGCCATTGCCATTTGGCACAGTGCCAGACCTGAGAATAAAAAGCGCGTTGCCGGGTTAATGTTTTCAGCCATTCTGGCGGCCATGATGAGCGGCATCACCGAACCCATCGAGTTCGCCTTCATGTACATTGCGCCAATGCTTTATGCTATTCACGCTGTATTGGCCGGCATTGCCTTTATGGTCACCAATCTACTCGACATTCGCATGGGCGCCTCGTTCTCACACGGACTGATTGACTATGTACTGTTCTTCAGCATCGGCAACAAACCCTTCCTGCTGATCCCTGTCGGGTTATGTTTCACCGCCATTTATTATTTCGTCTTCCGCTTTACCATTCATTATTTCAACCTGAAAACACCTGGGCGGGAAGATCAACCAGTGTCTAATGAAAAGCTGGCGGTTACACCTGAACTGGCAAGAAACCTTGTACATGCGCTGGGTGGAAACAATAATCTTAAGACCATCGACGCCTGTATTACACGTCTGCGTATTAGTGTTAACGATGCAGACGTGGTTGATCAGGAACGGCTAAAAGCACTGGGGGCAAGAGCAGTCGTCGTCGTTGGAAAGAACTTGCAGATTATCTTTGGGCCGCAATCTGAAAGCATTAAGACTCAGATAGTTGAGCTGGACGAACCAGACTGCAAGCCTTTGACATCACCTGCATAAAATTTTTAACTGATGTTACGCACCTTAAACGAAGGAATCAGGGCTACAGAGCAATGACCTCGTTCGGAAATCTTGATGATTCGTAGAGGGTGCGTAACTCCAGTTTTTAAGAAAGCATGGCTCTGATTGCATGACGATTCAGAGCCACTTACTTAAGGGAAGATAAATTACGAGTCGAAAGGAATAGTCAGTGTAACTTCAAGCCCACCCTCAGGATGATTCCGAAGCGACAGGTCCCCACCATGAGTACCCGCCAGATGCCTTGCTGTAATAAGCCCAAGACCATTACCACCCGGATTACAGGCCTGACCATGTTCAAAACGTCGATAAGGCTGAAACACTTCTTCTTCCATACCCTCAGGAAGTCCAGGCCCCTTGTCTCTGATCACAATCAGGTTCTGCCCCTCTTCAATAGAAAGAGAGACATCGGCATTACCACCATAAACAACCGCGTTATCTATCAGGTTTTCAAGACAACGCCGCAATGCCAGCGGCTTGCCGGTCACCAACTCATGCTCATGGTATTTCAGACTGATCTTCTGTCCAACGGACTGACCGGCTCTGGCAATATTTTCTAGCACCTGTTTAAGGTCAACCGGCTCCGGATTTTCATGAATGTCGGTATCGCGAACCATTTGCAAAGCACTGCGTACCATCATATCCAGGTGATCAATGTCTTCAACAAATCCCTGTCGTTCATCATCGTCATCCAGCATTTCAGCGCGCAAACGGAGCCGTGTCAGCGGAGTCTTCAAGTCATGGGAAATACCTGAAAACAGCTGTTTTCGATCATTCAGAAAGTGCTGAATATTTCTCTGCATCCGGTTAAACGCACCGGCAGTCGTTTTAAACTCTATCGCACCTTTTTCTGGCAGATACACAGGCTCAAAACTCCTGCCAAAGTTTTCAGCGGCTTTGGATAATTGTTTTACAGGGCGGGTCAATACATAAATCATCCAGCTGCCAAACAACAGCAAAACGGTGAGTGCAAACAGATAAATAAGCTGCAAATCCACGGGGAGACTCGAGGACATAATGGCGTAATCCGGCATGAGGGTAGCCAGATAGAGCCACTCATTATTGGAGACCGGCACCTGTATCACCAGAATAGGCAACGACAGAGGCTCCACAATCAGTGCATGCTGGCCCCAACTTTCTGTCAGCTCCATCAGGTAAGTGTCGTTATTAAACACCCGCAGTGTTTCCGGTGCCGAAAACGCAATACTGATATCACCATTGGCATGAAAGGCATCCAGAGTATCCTGAAAGCCATTAATGACGATGTCTTTACTGCGGGTTCTTGCCAGCTCATCAATCTCGATAAAATCACGATTGAGGGTAACAAAATAGCGCGTACCGCCCATATCCCGAAGCTGGTCCAGAATAATATGACGGTAGCGATTGGGCAGGGAGTCAAAGTATTCAATGGTAGACGACACTCGCATCGCCATATTGAATACAACATTTTCCAACGCTTTTTCCTGAGTTGTTCGGGTCTGATAATTCCAGACCACGCTGATCATGAGCTGAGAGGCAAACACCAGCAACAGCATAAACATGAAAAACCTTCCCGGCAGGGAGTCTGGCAGCAAAGCCCGACCCTGGGACGCTAATCGACGCCACCCGGTTCTGGTGCTTTTATGGCCCGCAGGTTTGGAAACACCACCCTGACCCGATGCCGCCTCGGCATGAACATCAACAAACTCAGTCAAACAGCTACTTCCTCATGCTGTGCTTTATTTATGCAGGCACTTTATCAACCCACTCAACTTCTGTAGTCAGAATGTAACCCTGACCTCTGACCGTTTTGATCAGCTCCGGCGCACGGGCGTTTTCACCCAGACACTGCCGTAAACGACTAACATTCACATCAATAAAACGATCCATCGGTGCCGAATTACGCTTGCGCGTTACTTCTGCAATGCTCTCACGACTGAGCACTTTCCCCTGATTGCGGATAAACAACATCAGCAGGTTATAGTCAGCACCGGTTAATGGCACAGGTTCACCATCCGGAGAGACCAGTTCGCGGGTCACCTTATCCAGACAGAAACCATTAAACACGGCATAGCGACCCGATGTCTTAGGCTCTGCCACCTGCTCACTACGACGAAAGATGGCTTTAATACGTGCCAGCAATTCGCGAGGGTTGAAGGGTTTACCCAGATAATCGTCAGCGCCCATTTCCAGACCAATGATTCTATCCATTTCATCGGAAACCGCTGTCAGCATTATTACCGGCGCTTTTGAGAAAGTACGCAATTCACGGCAGACGTCAAAGCCATCCATACCGGGCATCATGATATCCAGCACGACAATGACGCGAGACTCATCCTCTCCAGCCGATCGCCACTCCTGGAACTCCTGCAAAAAGCTTTCACCACTATTCGCAGCAATGACGTTATAGCCATTCTTTTTCAGATAGCTGGCCAGCAGATCACGAATCGAGTCATCGTCGTCTACAACAAATACAGTGCTAGAATCAACCATAAGCAACCAAGTCCCAATATACTGCAACATTATGTCTCGGGAAGAGACTGTAACATAATGATTTGGCTCAATTTTAGATAAATTGACCCAACACCGTCATACTCACATCTCCATCGATCCGGTACTAATGCACAGATAGAATGTAGAAACCGCTGCACCTTCCTATAACGCACAGCGCACGACAGCTTAACGGTTTTTACCAAGGATTGTTATAGTTGTGTATCCCTCCTGTCTTCGGCCTATGGACTACATTTCAAATCAGATATTCAAGAGTGATGATTGTTATGGCTGGCACTATCTTTCTGTTACTACTGATAGCTTTTAGCTTCATTCTGAAAAACCGGTTAAAACCGGCACTGGGTGTATTTTTTCTTTCCTACCTGGTGGCCGTTTATTGGCTGCAACATGACGGATTCGACACCTTGTCCATAATGCTCTAGGAAATGATCATGAGTCAGAACGAACCACTTGTTGTTTCAAACCTATGGCGACAAATAAACGCCCTGGGACTTTTAGCTCTTTCAGGCGTTCTGGGATTTGCCCTGCTTAACCAGTTTGCCTGTCACGACCTGCCCTGCCCACTCTGCTTACTTCAGCGCATTGCCTTTACCGGTTGCATGTTCGCGATTTTGCTGAATATTTTTTACGGTACACGACCCTGGCATTACGGTATTTTACTGGTATCAGCCATGCTGGGGGCAGGCATAGCACTGCGCCAAATCAGCCTCCATGTTATTCCCGGTAATCCGGGCTACGGAGGAACAGTTTTCAGCTGGCACTTTTACACCTGGTCATTTCTCTGCTTCACCACCATTATTGCAACCGTTTCTTTAACTTTTCTTGTTCCCAGCCATTTCAGCGTTTCATCCGCTTTCATCGGCTTCGGAGCACAACCCGCATGGATAAAACTGGCCGTTGTCCTCTGTTATTTAGTGGTTTCGGTGAATATGGTTTCAGCTTTTCTGGAATGTGGTTTTTATGCCTGTGCTGAAAACCCTGTGCATTACAAGCTACTGCAAGGCTGGCTATAAGCCAATGGCACTGAACCCAAGAACACAGTAGCTCTGCACGCTGTCTCAACGAGTTCGGACTGTAGGTTGGGACGAGCGGAACGCGACCTCCCAACACGGTCACTATCAACCTGTCACCGCAACACTACAGCTATAAAACCCATGCCCTTCAAGGGATTCACCGTGTTGGGAGTCACTTCGTTCATCCCAACCTACAGCCCTTTGTTTTTAAGAAATAAGTGCTTAAGCCACCGCCACTGGGCTATAAGCACCTATATCAACCGCAGTTATTAGACAAAAAAATGGGGCAGATGCGTCTTTCATCATCTGCCCCATTTATCGTTCTACGTTTTATCGCTAAAGACTACACAGCAGTGAGCTTATTCGCCGTAGTAAGCCTTTTTAAGCAGCCCTTCCAGCTCGGTCACCAGAGGCATACGAGGGTTGGCCGTGGTGCACTGATCTTCAAAGGCATGAGCGGCCAGTTCCGGCACCTTCGCCAGGAACTCTTTCTCGTTGAAGCCCATTTCCTTCAGGGAGCCAGGCATGCCCACTTTCTTCATCAGGTCACGAACGGCATTTGCCAGTGATTTAACCCCTTCATCAGTGGTGCTGTGCGGCAGACCCAGAGTCTTGGCTACTTCAGCGTACTTCTCGTGTGCGATGTAGTGATCGTATTTCGGGAAGGTCGCTACCTTGGAAGGCTTGCTGTTACCGTTGTATTCAATCACATGTGGCAGCAGCAGAGCATTTGCCAGACCATGAGGGATCTTCATCTCATGACCCAGTTTGTGCGCCATGGAGTGATTGATACCCAGGAAAGCGTTGGCAAAGGCCATACCTGCAATACAGGAAGCGTTGTGCATCTTCTCACGGGCACGCTTGTCGGCAGACTCGTACGACGCTGGCAGGTAGTCAAAGGTCAGTTGAATAGCCTTCATCGCCAGAGCATCGGTGTAATCAGACGCCATCACCGACACAAAAGCTTCCAGAGCGTGAGTTAGTACGTCCAGACCGGTGTCCGCCGTCACCTTCTTAGGCACAGTCGCGACCAGATTCGGATCCAGAATCGCCACATCCGGTGTCAGCTCGTAATCCGCCAGCGGGTACTTGATGCCTTTTTCCTTGTCAGTAATCACCGCAAAGGAAGTCACTTCAGAACCGGTACCGGACGTGGTTGGAATGGCTACCAGACGCGCTTTCTTACCCAGTTTCGGGAACTTGTAGACACGCTTGCGGATATCCAGGAACTTCTGTGCCATGCCTTCGAAGTCAGCTCCGGGCTGCTCGTGGAACAACCACATGCCTTTCGCCGCATCGATGGGAGAACCACCACCCAGAGCGATAATCACGTCTGGCTGGAAACGATCCATATCTTCAGCACCGGCACGAATAGTGGCCAGTGACGGATCAGGTTCAACCTGATTGAAAACGCGCACCTGCACAGGCACCTGACGGCGACTCAGGTGGTACTGAATCTTGTCAACGTAACCCAGACTCTGAATGGTTTCATCGGTGACGATAAATACACGAGAGATGTCTGGCATCTTCTCAAGATACTGCAGGGAGTTGGCTTCAAAGTAGATTTTACGTGGCAGTTTAAACCACTGCATGCTCACACGACGCTTCGCCACACGTTTAACGTTAATCAGGTTAACCGCTGAAACGTTGGACGTGGTGCTGTTACCACCATAGGTGCCACAACCCAGAGTCAGTGACGGCATGTTGGTGTTGTACAGATCACCAATAGCACCGTGGGTAGACGGTGAATTGATGATAATACGACCAGCCTTCATCGCCAGAGAGAACTGATCGATAACATCATCATCCTGCGCGTGCAGTACCGCAGAGTGACCCAGACCACCAAAGTTCAGCATCTTGTCAGCCAGCTCGATACCGTGCTTGGAATCACGAGCCTTCAGAACACCCAGTACCGGAGACAGCTTCTCGCGCGACAGCGGGAATTCAGGCCCGACACCTTCAATTTCAGCAGCAATAACACGGGTATTTTCAGGGATCTTGATCCCTGCCATTTCAGCAATCACCACCGGCTTCATGCCAACAATTTTGCTGTTAACGTGCCCGTCTACAATCACTACTTCCGCCAGTTTTCTGGTTTCTTCAGGGTTAGTGAAGTAAACATTCAGCGCCTTCATCTCTTTGATGAACTGCGGGTAAACGGCTTCATGAACAATCGCTGCCTGCTCTGAGGCGCAGATCATGCCATTGTCAAAACTCTTGGACATCACCAGGTCATTGGTCGCCTGCTTCAGGTCAGCAGTGCGGTCAATCACACAAGGTACGTTACCCGGACCTACACCCAAAGCCGGTTTACCGGAAGAGTAAGCCGCACGAACCATGCCGGAACCACCGGTGGCCAGAATGACGGAAATATCCGGGTGAATCATCAGCTTCTGAGTGGCTTCCAGAGAAGGTTTTTCTACCCACAGAATACAGTCTTCCGGCGCGCCGGCTTCGATGGCAGCATCACGCAGAATGCGGGCGGCTTCACTGGAACACTTCTGGGCAGACGGATGGAAAGCAAAGACAATCGGGTTACGGGTCTTGGCGGAAATAATGGATTTGAACATGGTGGTAGACGTCGGATTCGTCACCGGGGTAATACCGCAGACAATACCCACTGGCTCCGCCACCAGCATGAAGTCTTCTTCCTGATTATCTTCAATAACGCCGACAGTCTTGTCGTACTTGATGGAGTGATGAATGTACTCGGTCGAGAAGATGTTTTTGGTCACCTTGTCTTCCAGAATACCACGGCCGGTTTCTTCAACCGCCATACGCGCCAGTTCCATATGCGCTGCCTGACCAGCAAGCGCCATCGCCTTATTGATTCGGTCGATCGCTTCCTGATCCAGCTCCAGGTATTTTTCACGAGCCGCTTTGGCTCGATCCAGCAGAGCGTCGAGTTGAACCTCAACCTCTGTCTTACCGGTTTCCTGTTTTACTGCTTTGGCTGACCGCCCTTCTTTCGCTAAAGGCTTATCATTGGCCATTTGCATTACCTCATACTTGTCATCGAAATCCTTCCAAGCCTGATTCGTTCATTCATTCAGGCTCCAGGAGCCTGTCGGCCTTATGCGTCCGTAGCGAGGATTGCAAGAAATTGAGGATAAAAGCTTCTGATTTTGAGGCGAATAGCAAGCTATTCAACGAAAAATCAGGAGTTTTTAGACCAATTTATTGCAACCGCAGTAGGACAGTCTTAAGGCCGGCAGGCTCCTAGCCGGTATAAACGTCGTGCCGTGTCATTAACAGCTATTCTGACGCGTTACCGCTATCCGGAGCTGGTCATTGCCAGCCCCTCTTTATATTTCGTTGTTGGCAGTTCTTTATTGTGTGAACTGTCCTGCAGTCAGTAGTCGTTTAACGACCATCACTGCGTTCAAGCTTAAGGTGGTTACCATTTCCGCATGCCAAATAACCTTCGTCTATTTATAAAACAAAGTACTTAAAGCTGCTTGGAATCCGGAAATGATAATTGGCTAACATTACAATCTCAGACTTACAGAAGCCTGCCTGACGGCAGGCTTCTGTTATGAGCGTATGATTCAGCAATCATACGTCACAGACAGCTTAGTGCTTGGCAATAAAGTCGTTCAGCAATGCTTTTACGTCTTCAGTGGTTGGCTGGTTTACAGCCGCTTCAGCCATCACTTTCAGCTCTTCGTACTTGTGGCTACGCAGAACTTTCTTAACACGTGGAATAGAGGTGGCACTCATGGAGAACTCGTCCAGACCCAGACCCGCCAGAATCAGGGAAGCACGCTCGTCGCCCGCCATTTCGCCACACATACCGGTCCACTTGCCTGCTTCGTGGGAGCAGTCGATGACACGCTTGATGGCACGCAGAACAGCCGGAGCCATTGGATCGTACATGTCCGCGATCATTTCGTTACCACGGTCTACCGCCAGAATGTACTGGGTCAGGTCGTTGGTACCGATGGAGAAGAAGTCCATTTCCTGAATCAGCAGGTCAGCAACCATCACAGCAGCTGGTGTTTCAACCATGATACCCACTTCAACGGTATCGTCGAACGCGATGCCTTCTTTGCTCAGTTCCGCTTTCACGTCAGCAACGATCTGCTTCAGACGACGGGCTTCTTCAACAGAAATCACCATCGGGAACATGATCTTCAGCTTACCGAACGCAGAAGCACGCAGAATGGCACGCAGCTGGGTGTTCAGAATCTCAGGCTTGTCGAAGCACATACGGATTGCACGCCAGCCCAGGAACGGGTTCAGCTCATGCGGCAGATCCAGGTAAGGCAGATCCTTGTCACCACCGATATCCAGAGTACGGATAACAACAGGACGATCGCTCATTGCTTCTGCAACGGCCTTGTACGCTTCAAACTGTTCTTCTTCGGTCGGCATCTGGGTACGGTCCATGAACAGGAACTCGGTACGATACAGACCCACACCTTCAGCGCCGTGACGGTTGGCACCTTCAGTGTCTTTTACGGTACCGATGTTGGAGCAGATTTCGAACTGCTTGCCATCAACGGTGGTGCATGGCAGATCTTTCAGCTTGGACAGTTCTTTACGCTCTTCGTCCAGCTGCGCCTGCAGGGTTTTGTAGGAATCGATAGCAGACAGGTCCGGGTTAACCAGAACCTTGTTGTTGATCGCGTCCAGAACAACGGTATCGCCATTCTGAATACTGTCAGTGGCTACCTTGGCACCCACGATAGCTGGCAGTTCCAGAGAACGGGCCATGATCGCAGAGTGGGAAGTACGGCCACCAATGTTAGTGATGAAGCCCCATACACGCTCAAGGTCAATCTGGGAAGTTTCGGAAGGCGTCAGGTCATCAGCGATGATGATGGTGCCGTGATCAACGTCTTCCAGAGAAGCCATGTCGATGCCCAGCAGGTTCTTGATCATGCGACGACCAACGTCCTTGATGTCAGCAACACGCTCACGCAGGTAAGGGTCATCCAGCTCTGCCAGCATCGCAACGTTCGCTGCGATGGTTTCACTCAGCGCTGCATCAGCAGGCTTCAGGCCCTTGATCGCTTCAACAACTTCTTCTTCCAGCTCTTCGTCAGTCGCCACCAGAATGTGACCTTCGAAAACTTCCGCTTCTTCTTCACCCAGCTTGGCTGCCGCCTTGTCGCGGATTGTTTCCAGCTGTTCAACGGTTTTAGCGATCGCCTCTTTGAAGCGCGCAATGTTTGCGTCTACTTCAGAGCTGTCCAGTACGCCATCGCTGATTTGAAATTCAGCTTCTTTAAGGACAAATGCTTTACCAATGGCAACGCCGGAGGAAGCAATGATGCCTGAGAACATAAACCACCCACATTTATATCAATCTAATACTGACGTTTGCATATAACAAAAACATTTAACACAAAACATCAATAATATTTAATCATTTAGTTTCAAACAGAATGACCGAATCTTCACACAGCCATGCACAGGCTTTGACATCAAATCACATTCAACATTTTCAAATGAAATAAAGCATCGAAACTGTCAGAAGCAATTAATCAAATCAAGATAGTGCAACATCCGGTGAAATGCTCTGCAAAACACCCACCAGACCAATAGCCAAACAAAAAAACATTTGCACTCATAATCAAACAGTATGATATATGAAATACAGATTTATATAGTGTTTTTTCATTTAAAATGTGAATTCCAGACAATCTCTGCCCAAATTTATCTAGCCGGGGAAAATTACAACACCGTTATGTGAATTTCCCTGACCTGTATCAGTATTTCCTTGCCACCACTGCACCCGGACAACGGATCACATCAAAAGCACCGTATTGCGCAACCTCCGGGAGCCTTGTACGTATTAGTACTCAGCACCAGCACTACAAGAACAACGAGGCATTTGTATATAATTGCCAAATGTCGCACAATAGCGAGATTGTGTTGTCAGGCTTTCGTAATCAATGTCCATTCAATGCGGCTAAGGCGTTAAATACATTAACTGTATTTATACACTGTTAGCGCTGTAACAGGTAAGACCAGACAGTATTAAGAAACAATTTTTCAATATCTAACAGATTGGGAAAGACTTCTTTACATCATTTCTGGCCTTTTGATTTAAAAAAGCAATTAACCTGACAATCAGAATGTTAATGATGACAGTAATTATTAGAACACTGTCATATAAAGACATTCACTCCCAGTTCAATTCAACCTGACGAACGTCAGGTTGATAAAACTCGATGAAGCAAACCTTTCTGGGATGCATCACAACTGCTACCACTGACCGAGGAATCGTTTATGGCTCTGGTATCTATGACTGAAATGCTGAACAAGGCACGCGAAGGCAAATACGCCGTAGGCCAGTTCAACATCAACAACCTGGAATGGACTCAGGCTATCCTGACTGCCGCTCAGAAAACCAACGCTCCGGTTATTCTGGGTGTATCTGAAGGCGCTGCTCGCTACATGGGCGGTTTCAAGCTGATCACCGCTATGGTTGGCGCTCTGATCGAAAGCATGGAAATCACTGTTCCTGTTGCTATTCACCTGGACCACGGCTCCAGCATCGAGAAGTGTAAGGAAGCCATCGACGCTGGTTTCACTTCCGTAATGATCGACGGTTCTCACGGCCCATTCGAAGGCAACGTTGAGATGACCAAGACTGTTGTTGAATACGCTCACGCTCGCGGTGTTTCTGTTGAAGCCGAGCTGGGTGTCGTTGGCGGTCAGGAAGACGACGTTATCGCTGACGGCGTTATCTACGCTGACGCACAGGAATGTAAAGAGCTGGTTGAGCGCACCGGTCTGGACTGCCTGGCTCCGGCTCTGGGTTCCGTACACGGCGAATACGCTGGCGAGCCAAACCTGGGCTTCGCTGAAATGCAGGAAATCAACGAACTGACCGGCGTACCTCTGGTACTGCACGGTGGTACTGGTATCCCAACAGCTGATATCCAGAATGCTATCAGCCGCGGTACTGCAAAAATCAACGTAAACACCGAAAACCAGATCGCATGGACCAAGATGGTACGTGAAGTTCTGGCTTCCGACGCTAAAGTTTACGACCCACGTAAGGTTATCGGTCCTGGTAAAGAAGCGATCGTTGAAACCGTAATGGGCAAGATCCGTGAATTCGGTTCTGAAGGCAAGGCGTAAGTCCTGACTTCTTTCCAGCAGCCTTCCGGCTGCTGGATTCTTCTCCCCCTCCCTCCTTATTCTTATCATTTATAACCACCTTTACATCTATAACGACCTTTGCATCCCGACTCCGGCATGGCGATAATAAGGTCAGTCCTCATAACTCGAACAATACCAAATTCCCTCAACCCTCTTTTACTAACTGGAGTTACGCACCCTCTACGAATCATCAAGATTTCCGAACGAGGTCATTGCTCTGTAGCCCTGATTCCTTCGTTTAAGGTGCGTAACATCAGTTACTAATAAAAAAGGAGCAAGCATGGCTCTCATCAGTCTCAGACAGCTTCTCGACCACGCTGCCGAGAACAACTATGGCGTTCCTGCGTTCAATGTTAACAACCTGGAACAGATGCGCGCCATTATGGAAGCCGCCGATGAAACCGATTCACCGGTCATTGTTCAGGCATCCGCCGGTGCCAGAAAATACGCCGGAGCCCCTTTTCTCAGACACCTGATTCTGGCTGCCATAGAAGAGTTCCCACACATTCCTGTGGTGATGCATCAGGATCACGGCACCAGCCCCGCCGTCTGCCAACGCTCAATACAACTGGGCTTTTCCTCTGTCATGATGGACGGCTCACTAAAAGACGACGGCAAAACACCATCCAGTTACGAATACAATATCGATGTCACACGACGAACCGTTGAAATGGCACACGCCTGCGGTGTTTCAGTGGAAGGTGAGCTGGGCTGTCTCGGCTCATTGGAAACCGGAGAAGCCGGCGAAGAAGACGGCGTAGGCGCTGTCGGCAAACTGTCTCACGATCAATTATTAACAGACCCTGACGAAGCCGCCGACTTTGTTCAGGCTACCCATGTGGATGCACTGGCCATTGCCTGCGGCACCAGCCATGGCGCTTATAAATTTACCCGTCCGCCAACAGGTGACATTCTTGCCATTGACCGCATTCGTGACATACACAAACGCATCCCCAACACCCATCTGGTGATGCATGGATCATCCTCTGTTCCTCAGGACTGGCTCAAAATCATTAACGACAATGGTGGTGAAATACCGGAAACCTATGGCGTACCCGTTGAACAGATTCAGGAAGGCATCCGCCACGGCGTGCGTAAGGTGAATATCGACACCGACCTGCGACTGGCTTCAACCGGTGCTATCCGCCGTTTCATGCAGGAAAACAAATCAGAGTTTGACCCTCGCAAATACCTGACCGTTGCCACCAAAGCAATGAAAGACATCTGCCTTCAACGTTATCAGGCGTTTGAAACAGCAGGCAACGCTTCCAAAATCCGGGCTCTGAGTCTGGAAACCATGTTCGACCTGTACAGCCAAGGCAAGCTCGACCCTAAAGTACAGTAATAAGAGTACAGTAATGACAGCAGCCGGTTGCCAGTCATAGCGCAACCGGTTTCATGAGCTGGATCATTTAGCGACAATCATGTAAGTGTTATAACGTCCATCACATCCCTGATCCTATAAATTTCAAAATAAAGCGGAGAACGTCAGATATGTTGTATGGACTGGACATTGGCGGTACCAAAATGGAACTGGCGGCCTACAATGATCGCCACGAAAGAACCTTCAGCAAACGCATACCAACACCTACCGACTGTTATGACACTTTCAGGCAAAGTATAAAAAACCTGATTCTGGATACTGACGACCAGCTCAACGTACGTGGCTGCGTCGGCATCGGTATACCCGGATTCATAGAACCTGATTCAGCCAAAGCACTGATTGCCAACATACCCTGCGGCAACGGTAAAAACCTGTTAGCAGACCTTGAATACCTGTTAAATCGTCCGGTTAAAATAGAAAACGACGCCAACTGCTTCACCGTTTCAGAAGCCATTGGTGGTGCAGGAGAAGGCTACGATAGCGTCTTCGGCGTTATTTTAGGCACCGGCTGCGGCGGCGGAATATACGTAAAGAACAGGATTTATAACGGTCAAAATAATCTGGCAGGAGAATGGGGACACACACCTCTGCCTTTTCAAGCACTGGAACTCGGCGGCAACGATTTCCCCATCATCGATTGCGGCTGCGGCCTGCGCGGCTGCCTGGATAACTATCTGTCCGGCCGCGGACTGGAAATCATTTACAGACACGTTTCAGGCACACAGGCAGAAGGCAAAGACATCATTCAGCGTTACCGCCATCAGGACAGCCATGCTGAAAAAACCATCAAACTCTACACCGAACTACTGGCCTGTGGACTGGGAAGTCTGACCAACGTGATTGATCCTGGCGTATTCGTACTGGGCGGCGGTCTTTCAAATTTTGATGAGCTTTACGACCTTGTTCCACCACTCATGAAAAAATACACGCTTAAAATCGGGAAACTGCCTGAAGTGCGTAAAGCACGATTTGGTGATGCCGGCGGTGCTCGTGGGGCAGCAATGTTGAATTATTAACCGTATCTATCAGGAGGTGGCAAAAAGCATCCACCTCCCTACAAATAATCTAAATAAAAACAATTCTTTTTCACAGTTAAAAAGTACTAGGAGCCTGTCCGAGAATAGCGCCCGTAGCGAGGATCGTAGAAAATTGAGGATAAAAATTCGGTTTTGAGAGGAGAATAGCGAGCTATTTGACGAACAAAATCGGATTTTTAGACCAATTTACTACGACCGCAGTAGGGCAGACTATTCTCGGACAGGCTCCTAGCTACGCTTACCCCTTAATTACACATATCAGATAAAAGGGATAAAGCACTATGGCACTCTTTTCGAAGAGACTGAGGCGAGTTGCAGTCTTAACTTCAGCATTAACCATAACAGCCTTCGACCACGTATTTGCAGAAGATGAAACTGATACAACCTCAGTTCTTAATCGCATCAGCGACCAACACACAGACTGCCATATCTCATTGCTTTCAATTGCAAAGACCAATCAAACGTACCTGCCACCAGAAACAAACTGCACAACTACAACACAACTACAACACAACTACAACACAACTACAACACAACTACCAGCCGGCATTATGATCGAACGATCAACTCTCATCGATGGAAATTTAAAATAACCACAACTGCCCCCGGTGCCATCAAGGTTTAGCGCATCGCACGGTAATTTGAGGTGTTTTACCCCCTTGATAGCCAGCTCGGAATAGACTTTACTGACATCCTGTTCGAAGAGTTCGTCCAGTGTTCTTCCCAGAACCAGGGCTTACGCATCAATCTGAACTAGCAAATGCCGATTAGGGAGTTGTTTTCTCTAACACACAGCTGAAAAGAAGTTGAAATAATCAAACTCTCAGGATTTTTAAACGACAGTAGGTTTTATATCTCCTGATTTTCACCAATTCCAAACCGAACAGTCGTACTTTGAAAATCTGTAGTCGTTAATATTCAGCCTCTACAAGATAGGTACGATTGTTTTAATTTGATGCGTAAACCCTGTTCCCAGAACTAATGCAGTTTCCTGATATTTGCTTTTTTGATAAATAGCAGAAATCAGGAAAATGTCAGGTTAGGTGGTGAATGACGGACACAACTAATACCAATTCCGCTTTCTAAATATGACCATGAGCAAACCATTCTGGGTCGCGGGACAATACCCTGAAGGGCATAAAGCGAAAAGACGAGTAATAGCGAGCTACTTGTGCCCTTTGGTTATTGCGAGGAACTCCAACGCAGCTCCCGTGATTCAGAATGGCTGCGCAATTCATGTTTAGAAAGGGGGAATTGGTATAACTACTCATAAAATCTAGCACCGAAGATACGTTTTAATTTTTATAGAGACGGCCTGCCAAATATTATGAAAAGTCCATCCATAACTATTCTTTATTTTACGTATAAACTGCGTTGTTCTTTATCTGTTTTTTTTCTAACCGTCTGCGTTTTTTCTTTTTCCACTTACAGTGCCAGTGATGGCGATACCCCCCCGGGCACAACCTATTCCCCAAAAAACACAACCACCCACCTGCCCTCCCTTGGAAAAAGGGCAGAAAAACCATCAACAACAGTGCAAATTGCATCGTCTCCTTTATTGGCGGCATCACGTCCTTCAGCCGCCGCTCTAAAGTCTACAGCGGTTGCAGCAATCACTCCAACGGCTACTTCAACAGCTTTCGTTAGCGCCACCACAGCCCTCCTGAATCCCTGTGACAGGTTGAGGGATGATGAAAAAGCCCGAAATATCTGTAACCACTTTTTCAAAACCCCCGGAGCTTCAGTTAATCCTGAAGAGTTTTCCCATGCATTTGTTGTTAGCTCCAGCCATGTTGATTACAGACCAGACAAACAGCTTGCTTCATCACGGATTGTATCTTCACAAACAACAGCAGCCACACCATCACCCGGTGCAACGTCATCAACGGTAAAAGCTGCCCCGTCGACCCATGTATCTCCTGACGTTTCCGTTGGCAGCATTACGCCAGCCCGGTTACCGGTCTCTGTCACCGCATCGGTCAGTCCGGCACTCGCGAAAACAAAACCATGTAATGATATCCGGACGCACACAACCGCATTTGCTGCCTGCAAGGCATTTCTCGAAAACAAAACAGCCTCTGCTGGTCACACTTTTTCCACGGCCGTGGTGGTCAACAATGCAAAGGAACTGGACGACGCAGTGACAGGAAAATTCCTGTCAGGCAGTGCAAAAACCAGCAAACTGATTGTCTTGAAAAGTGGCACCTATCAACTGACCCGCACACTGTATATTAGGGACAAAATAGCCCTGGTCGGAACCGTTGAAGACGGTGAATATCCGGTCATTGAAATTGATGCTGGCAACTTCAAATCGAACAAAAACTCTCTGGCTCACCTCTACCATGATTCAACGGTAGTTGAATCCGGCTTCTACAGTCATCACATTCACTGGAACACCACCAATCACAAGGGCACAACCTTACAACTGTTCATGGGAGCCATTGACAGCCAATCTTATGAGGGGGAGCTTCGGATTTATGAAAACAAATTCTCGGAAGCAAGACCCGGTTTGACGAGTCACTATATCCTGCTATTGAATGCTATTGGTGGTGCGGTTATAGAAAACAACCGGTTTGATACCGGTTATTTAACATATACTCCTGTTTTGGTTACTTGTTTAAGTGATATCTGCGAAACAGCAAAACCAGGACTTGAAGTTCTCGATAACCATTTCCACAGCAACATTCCTATCACAAATAACCAACTGCGTTCAAAGTATTCAATTGTCGTCAGAGGTTACATGCGCTTCGGGATCATTGGTAACCGGCAGGAAACCAAAGAGGCTGCAGGCAATATCTATATCACAGACCATAAAAATGAAAAAAACATAGATGGCTATGTACTCAACAACATTGCCCATAAAAACGCACCGGAGCTTCAGCGCAGAATTCTCTTTCGGTCCTTCCACTCTCCCGAAGAATCCGTGAAGATCACCGGAAAGCTTCATGTTGCAGGAAATGACTACTACACACTTAAAGAATATGGACTTTCCTCCAACCATGTTGATTACAGAGCAGGCAAACAGCTTGCTTCAGCATCGGCGGCACTGGCACGTTTTACACCCTCTGTTACACCTTCCCCGCCTGTTTTGGCTACAGCCACAGTCAATAGCTGCGGCACTCCCATGCCAAGTCGAATCGGAAAGATGCGGTCATCACCCCCCATTATCAGCAGTCCGTGTGACCAGCTGACCTGTTCTGAAGCACAAGTTTGTCAGAAGCTTACGGATGACCTTCAGAAGCTGGAAATACAAACAACGTTCTCTGAAGCGGTTATGGTTAAAAACAGTCAGGAACTGATTAACGAAATAACCACGACTTCAGAGTCCGGCAAGGTTATCCTGCTTCACGCAGGCAGTTATGCACTGGACGAACCACTCCATATTCTTAAGACCGTGGCGCTGGTCGGCATTGGGAATGCGGTGGTTAAACCTTCGGCCAATTATCCTGCCGAAGCAGGTGCACTGGTTCTCCTTGATGATGCCGGTACAGGTCATGGTTTCTTCACCAGAGACATGACCTGGGATATCTCGGCGTTTGGAGATTCACAGGGCGATCCTCTCAGCACTGCAGTCAAGGCCGTCAACTATGAAGGCAAACTCCTGATGAGTGGTAATGATTTTCAATATCACGCAAACAGGGAGAACGAAAAAGCACCTTACCATTATATCGAGGTCCAGAACTCATCAGGCGATGTACTGATCAGTGGCAATAATTTCTTTTCAGGAGGACTGCAGAGAGCCCCCATTTATGCCAGCTGTCAGGGCTGCCGGACCGACGACCAGACTATTGGTATTTTCAGTAACCACTTTACAGACTCAAATGATGGCGAGTCTGCACTGACTGCCATTGATGTCCGTCACTACAAAACCCTGAACGTTCATGGCAATGTTCAGGACACAGAGTCTGCTTCGGCTGGCATCAATATAGAGCTGCCAAACCATACAGACGCTATCAATGCCATTATCAAAGACAACATTGCTATTGGTACATCCGATGAAACCAGACGAACGATTGATCTGACAGTTGCCAGACTCGCAAATGAAGCTGCCCGCATCGATGGCACTGTGGAGGTATCCAATAACCGCTGCTTCTCCGTTAACCACAATGGAATACCGTCACATGTTCTTGGGCTGATACAGGGTAGCTGCCCGATTTCACCGGCTGCCCGGGCTCATATAGGAGAACAATCATCCAGTGGCATCAGTGCTGGTGAAGGCGTTGGCTATACGGTGGCTGCTGCTTTTGGTACTTACACAATACTTCTTCTGTCAAGCGGAGCATACAGCAGGTTCTCACTGCCCGGTCACGAGTATGTTTACAATAAAATATTCCTGAGGCTGGCAGGGCCTGTCCTGTGGCTGTACTCAAACACTTTTGGTTCTAAAGGCCACAAGCCAAAAAACAACCAAGAAGAAAATGAATTAAAATTTCTTGATAGACCCGTCGCCACTGAAAATGATTGTTTTTTTTAGATGGTTGATTTTTAGATGGTTTTTCTTCATGGTACGACCATGCCGAAAATCACCCTCGCTCTCAAGCAAAAGTCAGCTCTGGAGTCACGCCATAAAAAAGTGCGTGATGCCCGTGAGTGTGACCGCATTAAAGCCGTTTTGCTGAGCTCTGAAGGGTGGTCAATCAAATTTATTGCACAAGCGCTGAGGTTAAGTGAGCACAGCATCAGTCGCCACTTGGATGACTATCTCAAGCAAGAGAAGTTGAAGCCGGAAAATGGCGGCAGTGAAGGTTATTTGTCCGATGTGCAAACCCAATTGCTTGTTGAACATCTCACAGAATTCACCTATGCCCATACCCACCAGCCCCCTGTGTCAGCATAGTTGTCGCCTACGTTTCTGACAGATGGGGCATCAAGTATACCGTTTCAGGGCTTAACAAATGGTTGCACCAACAGGGGTTCTCATATAAGAAACCCAAAGGTGTTCCTCATAAGGCAGAATAACGACCATCGACATGAAACCCGGTGCAATCAAGGTTTAGCGCATCGCACGGTAATTTGAGGTGTTTTACCACCTTGATAGCCAGCTCGGAATAGACTTTACTGACATCCTGTTCAAAGAGTTCGTCCAGTGTTCTTCCCAGAACTTTGTCGTTCATGTGCTCTGGTTTAATGCCTTCCCGTATCAGTTTATCGAGAGGCTTATTGGCGAAGAAGTTGCACATACCGGCTACCAGACCGAAAGTGTCTATGTTCTGAATCTGAGTGCGATACTGAATAGGGGCATAATGCAGTTTCCTGATATTTGCTTTTTTGATAAACAGCAGAAATCAGGAAAATGTCAGCTTAGGTGGTGAATGACCGATACAACTAACTACTCATACAATCTGGCACCGAAGATACGTTTTAATTTTTATAGAGACGGCCTGCCAAATATTATGAAAAGTTCATCCAGAACTATTTGTTATTTTACGTATAAACTGCGTTGTTCTTTATCTATTTTTTTTCTAACCGTCTGCGTTTTTTCTTTTTCCACTTACAGTGCCAGTGATGGCGATACCCCGGGCACAACCTCTTCCCCAAAAAACACAACCACCCACCTGCCCTCCCTTGGAAACAGGGCAGAAAAACCATCAACAACAGTGCAAATTGCATCGTCTCCTTCATTGGCGGTATCACGTCCTTCAGCCGCCGTTCTAAAGTCCACAGCGGTTTCAGCAATCACTCCAACGGCTTCTTCAACAGCTTTCGTTAGCGCCCCCCCCACAGCCCTCCTGAATCCCTGTGACAGGTTGAGGGATGATGAAAAAGCCCGAAATGTCTGTAACCACTTTTTCAAAACCCCTGGAGCTTCAGTTAATCCTGAAGAGTTTTCCCATGCATTTGTTGTTAGCTCCAGCCATGTTGATTACAGACCAGACAAAACACCATCACCCGGTGCAACGTCATCAACGGTAAAAGCTACCCCATCGACCCATGTATCTCCTGACGTTTCCGTTGGCAGCATTACGCCAGCCCGGTTACTGGTCTCTGTAACCGCATCGGTCAGTCCGGCACCCGCGAAAGCAAAACCATGTAATGATATCCGGGCGCACACAACTGCATTTGCAGCCTGTAAGGCATTTCTCGAAAACAAAAAAGCCTCTGGGCCTGCTTCGGATAAGCCTAAGTTTTCACACGCCATTCTGGTTAACAATTCGACGGAGTTGATCGACGCCGTCAATAAAACGACCGGCGATGATGGCAGAGCCATTCGTGGCCGCATTGTTCTATTGAACCCGGGCACCTATGAGCTGTCAAAAGCTCTGTCCGCCACTCACCGGACTGCAATGATTGGCCTAAAAGATGAAGACGACAGACTGCCTGTTATAAAGCCAGCAGGCGACTCAGCTGGCAGCCGTAATAAGTTGTATTCACTGCTTATCCTGAACACCATATCGAACCCTCGGGATACCGGTTTTTACAGCTGGAACCTGGAGTGGGCAGGCAGCGATCACTACTATTTTGACGCCATTGTTTACGCAAAGGGTTATAACGGAGACATACGGATTTACCAGAACCGCTTTAGCAATAAGTATTTCAGTTGGTTCAGTTATACTACTTCTCTGTTGGGTAACGCCGGTCATAAGTACTACTTTGGCTACAATACTTGTGATGATACATCATCATTAAATGGCATTTTGAGTTCCAGTGCCATAAAAAGTCAGGCAGAAATTGAGATTGAATCGAATGAATTTAAAGCCTCTGCTGTTGAAGGTGCACTTGAAAGATATTTGTATTCAAACGCTATCTACCTTGGTGGTTATCAACGCCTGAAAATCAACGACAATATTCAGAAAGACAAGTACGCTCTGGGTAACATAAAAATTAAATTTTTCAATAACCAACAAATCATAAATGCTTCCATACAAGGTAACAAAGCGCATAAGGACATGCCGAGAAAAGGCAGAACCATTAAGCTGGAACTTGACAAGAGTTCTTTTGAAGATGATGGCAACTTATCGGGCTATGTAAGCGTAACCAAAAACGACTACTATGAGCTTGAGATTCTGGAGTTAGCCGATAAAAATTATCGCTATACCCCCGGCCTGAAAGTGAGTGCTTCAGCATCGGCGGCACTGGCACGTTTTACACCCTCTGTTACACCTTCCCCGCCTGTTTTGGCTACAGCCACAGTCAATAGCTGCGGCACTCCCATGCCAAGTCGAATCGGAAAGATGCGGTCATCACCCCCCATTATCAGCAGTCCGTGTGACCAGCTGACCTGTTCTGAAGCACAAGTTTGTCAGAAGCTTACGGATGACCTTCAGAAGCTGGAAATACAAACAACGTTCTCTGAAGCGGTTATGGTTAAAAACAGTCAGGAACTGATTAACGAAATAACCACGACTTCAGAGTCCGGCAAGGTTATCCTGCTTCACGCAGGCAGTTATGCACTGGACGAACCACTCCATATTCTTAAGACCGTGGCGCTGGTCGGCATTGGGAATGCGGTGGTTAAACCTTCGGCCAATTATCCTGCCGAAGCAGGTGCACTGGTTCTCCTTGATGATGCCGGTACAGGTCATGGTTTCTTCACCAGAGACATGACCTGGGATATCTCGGCGTTTGGAGATTCACAGGGCGATCCTCTCAGCACTGCAGTCAAGGCCGTCAACTATGAAGGCAAACTCCTGATGAGTGGTAATGATTTTCAATATCACGCAAACAGGGAGAACGAAAAAGCACCTTACCATTATATCGAGGTCCAGAACTCATCAGGCGATGTACTGATCAGTGGCAATAATTTCTTTTCAGGAGGACTGCAGAGAGCCCCCATTTATGCCAGCTGTCAGGGCTGCCGGACCGACGACCAGACTATTGGTATTTTCAGTAACCACTTTACAGACTCAAATGATGGCGAGTCTGCACTGACTGCCATTGATGTCCGTCACTACAAAACCCTGAACGTTCATGGCAATGTTCAGGACACAGAGTCTGCTTCGGCTGGCATCAATATAGAGCTGCCAAACCATACAGACGCTATCAATGCCATTATCAAAGACAACATTGCTATTGGTACATCCGATGAAACCAGACGAACGATTGATCTGACAGTTGCCAGACTCGCAAATGAAGCTGCCCGCATCGATGGCACTGTGGAGGTATCCAATAACCGCTGCTTCTCCGTTAACCACAATGGAATACCGTCACATGTTCTTGGGCTGATACAGGGTAGCTGCCCGATTTCACCGGCTGCCCGGGCTCATATAGGAGAACAATCATCCAGTGGCATCAGTGCTGGTGAAGGCGTTGGCTATACGGTGGCTGCTGCTTTTGGTACTTACACAATACTTCTTCTGTCAAGCGGAGCATACAGCAGGTTCTCACTGCCCGGTCACGAGTATGTTTACAATAAAATATTCCTGAGGCTGGCAGGGCCTGTCCTGTGGCTGTACTCAAACACTTTTGGTTCTAAAGGCCACAAGCCAAAAAACAACCAAGAAGAAAATGAATTAAAATTTCTTGGTAGTAAAACTGGAAACGAGGTATATACAAGTGACAAAGGTGAAGCGGGTGACAGCGCTTTTTTAACCAGATAAGAGAGCAATCTTTAATAAAGGCATTCTCTATAGAAACGCCCCTGTACAGTCTTTTGCGTAACTGCTCAAAATCAGTAGGCAACAGCCATTGCCAGATTGCCTGAAGCACTGACTACGAGTTGTCGTAACCGGGGTATAATACCAATTCCGTCTTCTAAACATGAATTGCGCAGCCATTCCAAACCGCTGGTTCTGCGTCAGAACTCCTCGCAATAGCCAGCTATTACTCGTCGTTCTTCCTTGCCCAGCGATTTGGATTGGCTTGCTCATGGTCATATTTAGAAAACGGAATTGGTATAAGATTGGTAGGTATCAGCTTATCCAGCGGCCTGCCTGCGTGATACCAGCTTGCGACAGGTTCAGCCTGAGAATATGGGAGGTTTGATATGAACTGAAATAATTCGTTGAAATCCAGTGGGTTCGACTCCCACCCGGTAAAGACTAACCATCAGCCGGAAGCGAGTCTTGCATAGCCAGTGGTAACGCTGGTTGTGAAGCGTAAACAGCAGGTACTAAAGCCGCGGGATTGAGTCTCGAAATCATGTGACCGTTGAGGACTTCATTTTGTTGGTTGTGGTCAGCACTGCCAACCCGACTTGGTGAGGGTATGGCAGCTCGGCTGGGCTCTGAGGCCGGGGCAAAGGTACAGGACGGATTTCTCAGGAACCTGTGAGACCCAGTGTTGACCAGTGTAAATTCACCATTGGTTCTCTGGTTGATCAGAACCCGGTTGTCTGGCTTAGCTTCAAGCCGGACAAAGCAAATCCGAAGCAAGGCACTGGAGCCCGGAAGCGAATCCATAAGTGACCGGGTAGTAGGTACTGGAAGTCTTAGTGTCCCATAGTACTGATGACAACGGGGAACTCCGCTCGGGAGGACCCGGACGAGGAAAGGGGGCACCATGGTTATTGACCCGTTTGCGGGAAACACAAGAGGTGCATCGGAACCTTATGTTTGTGTCACTCGATGATGCAGTTTTACCTAAGGAATCGTCTAAAAATAACTTCCCGATTTGCTGCAATCATCAGCCAGTAATGGCTTGAGGTAAGCGATAGTGAAATACGGAACTTATTTTCAGACAAATCCTTACATAAAAAGACGACCTCAACCCTGCCCTGACTGAATCATAAATTTCAGGCATAAAAAAAACCAGTCACGATGGACTGGTTTGTTTATATATTGGAGCGGGAAACGAGACTCGAACTCGCGACCCCAACCTTGGCAAGGTTGTGCTCTACCAACTGAGCTATTCCCGCTTGAAGTTTTTGAGAGCTTCAACTCTGAAAAATGGCATCCCGTAGGGGACTCGAACCCCTGTTACTGCCGTGAAAGGGCAGTGTCCTAGGCCACTAGACGAACGGGACACATTTCATAACCAAGCAGTCGCCTGATTTTTGAAATTTGGTGGAGCCTAGCGGGATCGAACCGCTGACCTCAACACTGCCAGTGTTGCGCTCTCCCAGCTGAGCTAAGGCCCCAAATCTTGTTACTGCATTATGCTGCTTTCTCATTTAAAATCAAGTAGTTATTGATTATCTTTGGAAGCAGCGCTGACAGCGAACGAGGCAAAATAATAGGGATTTGCTGCCTTACTGTCAACCGCTAGTTGCTTTTTACAGCCATGGAATGACTCCCCCAGGTTTTGAGAAAATATAAATAATTACCCCGCAATTTATCTCTTAACTCATTACCCTCAGGGTCTCGATAGACAAACCAGGCCCGCTCAAGCACCTTAACATCAACAGGTGTACGAAAATCGGGGGATTCATCTGTAATAACATCGACAATCCTTTCTGCAACCTCTTTTGAAGAAGCCCCTTTCTCCAACCGATCCAACATCATATTCCGTAAACGTTCAGTTTTCGCACCGGCAGTATCACCCTGCACACTCACTGAACCGCTCACAGCGTTTCTGCCAATATTGGTATTCGTTGCTCCCGGCTCAAAGACCACCACTTTGACACCATAATCCTCAAGGTAGGCCGACTGACCCAGAGATAAGGTTTCAATAGCAGACCTTGTCGCTGAGTAAGACTCCATCAACCCTCTCGGTTCAAAAGCCTGCGAGCTACTCATGTTCACCACCAGACCCGATTTCTGCTGGCGCATATAAGGCAAAACAGCGCGTGTCGCTCTCGCATAACCAACCACATTGACATTCAGCATATCCAGCAACTGGTCAGGATCGACACTCTCCACTGAACCCAACACCATGTAAGCGGCATTATTGACCAACACATCTATCTTTGACTCCCGGTCACCAATCGCTTTCATGGCAACATTGACAGACTCCGTACTCGCCGGATCCATTCTCACCAGCGAATAGCCTTTATAGTCACCAACCAGATCAGCCTGCCGTGTCGTGCCATAAACTTTATAAGCCTTATCCGCTGCCAGCACTTCCACCAGACTCTTCCCAATACCGGAAGAAGCTCCAGTGACGACAACCACTTTTACTGAATCATCGGCGCTCAGCAGACTTGCCAACAACAGCAAGCCTGACAGCCAAAAACGTACCATCATTATTTTTTCTCATTTGTAATTTTGATTAAGAAAATAGCAGCGATTGAGGGGGTTGGCAGGGATATAGGGGAGTCGTACACTCAAAAACGCAAAAAGCCCGGCGCGTAAGCACCGGGCTTTTCTGAATATGGCATCCCGTAGGGGACTCGAACCCCTGTTACTGCCGTGAAAGGGCAGTGTCCTAGGCCACTAGACGAACGGGACACAATTTCTTGCGCCTTTATGCTTTGGTATCGCATAAAGCCTGTATTTGGAGCGGGAAACGAGACTCGAACTCGCGACCCCAACCTTGGCAAGGTTGTGCTCTACCAACTGAGCTATTCCCGCAGTGAAGATCTTTTAAGACTTCTTCGAAGTCTGGGAAACGAGACTCACTCTTTAAACCGGAGGCGACCCCAACCTTGGCAAGGTTGTGCTCTACCAACTGAGCTATTCCCGTCTGAAGTTTTTAAAGACTTACTTCATGTCTTGAAAATGGCATCCCGTAGGGGACTCGAACCCCTGTTACTGCCGTGAAAGGGCAGTGTCCTAGGCCACTAGACGAACGGGACACAATTTCTTGCGCCTTTATGCTTTGGTATCGCATAAAGCCTGTATTTGGAGCGGGAAACGAGACTCGAACTCGCGACCCCAACCTTGGCAAGGTTGTGCTCTACCAACTGAGCTATTCCCGCAGTGAAGATTTTTTAAGACTTCTTCGAAGTCTGGGAAACGAGACTCACTCTTTAAACCGGAGGCGACCCCAACCTTGGCAAGGTTGTGCTCTACCAACTGAGCTATTCCCGCAGTGAAGATTTTTTAAGACTTCTTCGAAGTCTGGGAAACGAGACTCACTCTTTAAACCGGAGGCGACCCCAACCTTGGCAAGGTTGTGTTCTACCAACTGAGCTATTCCCGCAGTGAAGATTTTTTAAGACTTCTTCGAAGTCTGGGAAACGAGACTCACTCTTTAAACCGGAGGCGACCCCAACCTTGGCAAGGTTGTGCTCTACCAACTGAGCTATTCCCGCAGTGAAGATTTTTTAAGACTTCTTCGAAGTCTGGGAAACGAGACTCACTCTTTAACCCGGAGGCGACCCCAACCTTGCCAAGGTTGTGCTCTACCAACTGAGCTATTCCCGCAGTGAAGTTTTTGAGAGCTTCAACTCTGAAAATGGCATCCCGTAGGGGACTCGAACCCCTGTTACTGCCGTGAAAGGGCAGTGTCCTAGGCCACTAGACGAACGGGACACATCCTGTGCCTTTATGCTCATGCATAAAGCCTAATTTGGAGCGGGAAACGAGACTCGAACTCGCGACCCCAACCTTGGCAAGGTTGTGCTCTACCAACTGAGCTATTCCCGCAGTGAAGATCTTTTAAGACTTCTTCGAAGTCTGGGAAACGAGACTCACTCTCTAACCCGGAGGCGACCCCAGCCTTGGCAAGGTTGTGCTCTACCAACTGAGCTATTCCCGCTTGAAGTTTTTGAGAGCTTCAACTCTGAAAAATGGCATCCCGTAGGGGACTCGAACCCCTGTTACTGCCGTGAAAGGGCAGTGTCCTAGGCCACTAGACGAACGGGACACAATTTCCTGTGTCTTTATGCTTGTGCATAAAGCCTATTTATTTGGAGCGGGAAACGAGACTCGCTCTTGCTATAAAGAGACGACCCCAACCTTGTTAAGATTGTGTTCACACCCAAATTTTAAACTGGAGCGGGAAACGAGACTCGAACTCGCGACCCCAACCTTGGCAAGGTTGTGCTCTACCAACTGAGCTATTCCCGCAGTGAAGATTTTTTAAGACTTCTTCGAAGTCTGGGAAACGAGACTCACTCTTTAACCCGGAGGCGACCCCAACCTTGGCAAGGTTGCGCTCTAACAACTGAGCCATTCCCGCTTGAAGTTTTTTTAAAGACTTACTTCATGTCTTGAAAATGGCATCCCGTAGGGGACTCGAACCCCTGTTACTGCCGTGAAAGGGCAGTGTCCTAGGCCACTAGACGAACGGGACACAATTCTGTGTCTTTATGCTTGTGCATAAAGCCTATTTGTTTGGAGCGGGAAACGAGACTCGCTCTTGCTATAAAGAGACGACCCCAACCTTGGCAAGGTTGTGTTCACACCCAAACTTTAAACTGGAGCGGGAAACGAGACTCGAACTCGCGACCCCAACCTTGGCAAGGTTGTGCTCTACCAACTGAGCTATTCCCGCAATATGGAAGCTATTTAACGACATCACCGGGTCGAAACGTAATCAGTATTTATGGCTAACTGATTGCGTCAAAGGAAGTGGCATCCCGTAGGGGACTCGAACCCCTGTTACTGCCGTGAAAGGGCAGTGTCCTAGGCCACTAGACGAACGGGACGCAAAATCATCCTTATACTCACCGTATAAAGATGCTCTTTTTAAAGAAAGAGTGGTGGAGCCTAGCGGGATCGAACCGCTGACCTCAACACTGCCAGTGTTGCGCTCTCCCAGCTGAGCTAAGGCCCCAATATTCACTTGTTTTGAGAACTTCCAACTCGTTGTGAGTGGCTGCCCCCGAAACGCAGGGCGAATGATATGGATGCCCCCCTATCCTGTCAAGCATCACTTATGAAAAAACTTCTGGTCGTTTCAAATAGTTATAAGTGAAGCCTTGGTATATAGGCTTTAGAACAGTAGAAGTCCGTTGTTCTTTTTTTGAGTCACATACAAAAAGAGGCCGGAACAACACCAACCTCTTTTTCGATACTCTATGTAGAAGGTATAGAAGCTACTTATACACAGAAATGATTGAAGCAATACACGACATCAGGACGCTTCTGCACCAAGAGCCTTAAACTCCTTCTCCAGTCGTTTACCTTCTTTCTTGGACACCCCACCCAGAACGGCAACGGCATGACGCAAACGAGCACGAGTCATGTCGGCACCAAGAATTTCCATGGAGTCCATCACCGACCATGAGTTGGGTGTACCGGCAATCGCAACAAAGATCGGATGGTTAAAATCACCCAGCTTCAGGCCCATTTCCTTGGATAACGTTTTAATCTCGTTAAAGATATTGCCTTTATTCCACTGGCGCAGTTGCTCAAGACGCCACAGCGTAAACTGCAGAACCTTTTTCACTTCAGCTTCTTCCAGCTTTTTATGAGCAAAGTCTTCAGCACCCAGATCCAGCATGCCGGAGAACATAAACGCCGCCATTGGTGCAAAATCACTCAGTCGCTCAACACGCCCCTGAGCGAACGGCAGAAACTTCATAATGAAGTCTTTGTTCAGCAGCCAGCCATGCAAGCGATCTGCAAATTCTTCAGCACTCAGGTCTTCGCGAATCCAGCTGGCGTTCAGCCAGGACAGTTTCTCCTGATCGAAAATAGGTCCACCCAGAGACACCCGGGTAATGTCGAAGTTTTCCAGCATATCCTGCAGACTGAACTTCTCACGTTCGTCGGGCATAGACCAACCCATACGACCAAGGTAGTTCAACAAAACTTCCGGCAGGTAACCGGCGTCACGGTAGTAAGTGATGCTGGTAGGGTTCTTACGCTTGGACAATTTGCTCTTGTCAGGGTTACGCAGCAGTGGCATGTGACACAGTACCGGCATTTCCCAACCGAAGTATTTGTACAACAGCTGATGTTTAGGTGCGGAGTTAATCCACTCTTCACCACGAATAACGTGGGTGATTTCCATCAGATGATCGTCTACAACGTTCGCCAGATGGTAAGTTGGCATACCGTCGCCTTTCACCAGAACCTGCATATCGACCTGAGACCAGTCGATTTCGATGGTGCCACGCAGCATATCGTCAAACTTGCAGGTGCCTTCTGCCGGAATCTTCATACGCACAACATGTTCTTCACCAGCAGCCAGCTTAGCCTGAACGTCGTCTTCACTCAGATGCAGGCAGTGTCCGTCGTAACCAGAAGCCTGTTTGTTAGCGGCTTGCTCGGCACGCAGCGCGTCCAGACGTTCGGAAGAACAGAAGCAACGGAAGGCATGGCCTTTATCCAGCAATATCTGTGCATGTTCTGCGTAAATATCACGGCGCTCGCTCTGGCGATACGGGCCCTTATCACCACCAACATCCGGACCTTCATCCCAGTCCAGACCCAGCCAGCGCAAAGAGTCCATAATCTGCTGTTCTGATTCAGGCGTACTGCGAGCCTGATCTGTGTCTTCAATACGCAGCAGGAATTGACCACCCTGACTTTTGGCAAACGCCAGGTTAAACAGGGCAATATAAGCGGTGCCTACATGAGGATCGCCTGTAGGGGACGGCGCAACACGGGTACGAACTGTCATCAGAATTCCCAGTCAGAGGAATTAAAAACGTTGCATTATAGCGAGAGAGGGTGGGCAACCCAACCAATTAACCATTGCTATGAGAAATAAGGCTTCCCACTAGCTGGTTATCGAGCATGTTGGTCACTTTTTTGATTTTCCCAATTTCATTATTACCTATACCTTTTCTGGTATTTCTATATTCACCGGCGTCATTGAAAAATTTCTGAGTGAAAGAATTCAAAGTATCCTTTATAGATAGCAAAACATGCACATGCCTCCACACCACCTGATCATCAGCGAGCGACTGCCCTTCATAAGCTGTTTTAGAAGTCGCGTCCGCTTCGCTCAGCTCAGGAAACTGCTGTGTACTGAGATAATGAAGATGGTTCAGATCTTTGAGATAATCAACAAGACGCCCCATAAACAAAAGATCATTCAGCGCCGACTGCTGACCCTGTTCATGATCTTTTTGGGAGCATTTTTTCATCACCCCGGGGAGCTCTTTGACCAGCAATCGAACTGCAGCAAAGTGATCAATTAACGCTTCTTTCTGCTCGCTTTGAGGGAGCTTCTGCCTGAGGCTTTCTGAGAACAGCTGTGATTGCTCACTATCAACGTTCAGAAGCTTAGGTGCTGACGGCTGTAACGGCATGAACCAGTTAGATTGTCGAAGCTCTGTATCAAAGACCGCTTTAATGTGTTCATGCATACCCGGAGTTCTTTCAGAATTTAAATAATCCTTAATCAAAGCGACATCACCACCGGCCTGACAAGAGCTGATCACCGCTGCCAGACGATCCAGCTCCAACACTGCCTCTTGAGCGTGACACATCTGATTAGTTCTTACCTCCAAAGCTTCTGGACTAACACCATCACGAAAAACGTTACTAAGAATTTTACAATAGTCTTCCAAACCCTTCTTCAGCACTTCCAGACAACATTGCACATGTTCCAGCTGAACCTTCCAGCCATCTTTGTCATACGTTGAACTCTCTGGCTGAGTCATATTATTCAGGGTCAATTCGAGCACCTGCATGAGCCCAGCTCCACTAACTTGATAGTCTTTGTTGTACTTAATAGCGGTCTTGCCAACAAAATTGAGGTCTCCCGCCTTTCGGTACAAATCACTCTCACTGCCAAGACCAAGTCCCATAAGCGTGAGACCTTTAACAGAGAAAAAACCGGGCTGTATTTTGAAATCGAATGCTTCTTGAACCGGACCCGAACATTCAGGTAAAAAGCTCAAAGGCAAGACTTCACCGGAAGTTGAAGGCATTTCATCTAGCTGTACTTTCTGTCTTTTCTGCTCAGGCTGCGGTGACAAAGTTTTGCCGTCTTCCTGACCTGAGACCTTATCCGGAGTTGGTAATCTGGAACGCTTTCGAACAGCTTTTAGCAAGCCGCCTACAGTTATATAGCGATAATCTTCATGGTACCGTGACAACTTGACAGAACAATTTAATCCAATACTTCTTGAACTGTCTGATCGACTGAAGCGGCTTCCTGCTTCTTGACTGGACTCAACTTCAGGGGTTCCCGAATCAGCCAGTACCTCAAGACCAGTCCAGCTGAATTTGTGTTGTGGTTGTAGCTCTATAGTCTTTACCTCTTCTTTATCTACTTCCACGGGCGTTGTTATCGCTGCTATCTCTTTATCAACAAGAGAAAGCCTGTGACTCATACTGTTGTACGACACCTCTGAAATATCGGATTCCTGACAAATGTATTCTTCGTGCTTAAAAGCAACTAACCAATCATTGAGACCAGGTTCCCTTTCAGAGAGTCCCTTGGCAGTGATTGGCTCGCCTTCCCTGATAGTACTGTTTCGAAGAGAGTAATAAGTTAAGTACACATCACCCAGGTCCAGACCATTCACTTCCTTGTTCATCCAGGGTGGAATAAACTGCTCACGCTTGGTTTCCTGCATATAGCGTTCGCGGTTAGACTTTAGTCTTGGCTCAAAGCATTTATCACAGGCTTTAATCTTCCATCTTTTAACATCAGGACTGAGGGCAAGAGGCAACTCCCTCCAGCCTACCGGGAAGTACTCGAATGCATCATCCAGCCAACCCGCAATGATACTTTTCTGCTCTGCGGTAAAAGCATTCTCCTCACAAGCCACCTGAAGCTTCATCAGAGCAATCACCACATTATTATAGGTAGGGCTGAACGCATTGGCAGTATTGAGAAATGCTGGATTTGTAGTCGTTTTACGGCTCTGGTTGTAAAAGTTGCCAATGGGCACAAAAACAGTTTCTTTATAAGCTTTAAACCAGTCCGGACATCTGACTGGAAGCTTTTCCGAACTGGCACTTACGGATTCAAATTGCGAAATGCAATAGTCAGGCAAACGTTTCTCAGATACAGAGCAAGCAGTATCAGCATCTGGCATCTGCTTTGAAGCAGGGAACGATGCCAAAGTGCGATCTCTATATCGTACTACTTGTTCATCGTCCGGCGTGCGGCCGCCCCGGGCCACATCAGAAACAGGCGGTTTATTATTAGACGCAGCACATTCCATAGTAAATCTCGACATTCCATTTAAGTTGAATGCCTATAGGACACAGTTAATGCACTAAAGTTCCATATATGATTCAAACCCGGACAATATGAATTGACTTGATTTGGGTTGGAAATAACGACTTGGAACATTTTGGCGAACAATGCTTGTATTGACTATATTTGCAATTCCATAAAACTAGGAAGCTCAAGCATTGCATCATCAAAAGCACTGTCAGACCAATCAGCCATCAGGCTCAAAATCCCTGCTTATCAGCCTGCTGCTGGTATTTACAGCGATAATAACAGGCTGTGGCTCAACACAGGCAGAACAGGAAGAGAGCCACGAATTTCTCACTCTGGACGTCAACGAGCTGAAAATGACAATGCTTGCGGACATTTCCACCATTATCTTCAGCGATGACGAACTGAGCAATGACGTTAAGACCGACATTACCCGTCTTGCCATTACCCCCTTACGGAAATCGTCCGAAATCAAGATTGCTGGCACCGATCAGGAAACAAGACCCATTGCCGTCAGCTTTCAGAAAGCTTTCGAACAAAGTCTGGTCAACATGGTCGATGAATCACACATTACACAGGCCACAGCAATCATACACACACGTAAACCTACAACGCCCCTCTGCAACCCGGCAGGCAAATCCCTCACTGCCACCCTGCCCCTGACCATGCAAGACGATGCAATGCGCCGTAAAACCATAGAAGATCGCACCATTACACTTCGACGAATGGCCAGATCAGCCCCCATCGACCTCTATGTTGCCTATGTTCACGATGGTTTAAACCAGCGCTCTCCGGCGGAGCAGGCTATTTACCGGGGCGAAGTCAGCAACCCGGAAAATATCAGCCTCCATGACTTGGAAATGGCCTGCACTGAAATGCCTGATGACATAGTGGGAGCCTCCTATGTATTAACGACTAAACGGGGAAACTCGCTGTATTTTGGCAACAATGGCAAGCAGGCTGCTGACGGAAACGGGAACACTCTCTGGCGATACTGGTTTGGCGGTCTGCAAAGCGCCCCGGTAGACAAACGCTACCATCAGGTTCTGGACTATCTGCGCGAGTGCGGGCTGGACATTGAATTGTAAGCCACATCAGACAATTCCCATTGAACGGAAACTTGCCGTTAATGATTCAGTCAAAATCGAAACAGTGTGAATCATGGATATCGTTTGCAATGACAAGGAGTTCATCTCTTACATCTGGCTATATCAGGTAAGCACTCTTGAGTTTTCTGTTATTGCAAAACACTCACGCCTCTCTGGTAACGGAAGCGCCGCCTCCAAGACCGGCTTATAACGCCTTACACAATGGCGGACTGCATGAAATTTGCCACAATATACAAACCTACAGCCCTGAATTACTTATCAGTCGTCCAGCGGCCATCAGAGAAATGCTACCGACGGAGCCTGCCCGACAGCGAAGTTATGTCAAACTGAATGGTCCGGACAGTCTTACTCGTCCAATCGCTGTTACTTTTCAACGCGCCTTTGAGCAATCGATTATCAAGATGCTTCAAAACGGCAGCATAAAAAGTGCAACAGCCATTATTCATACGGATCGTCCCACCACGCCGTTATGCAATCACAACGGAAAGATTAATTACGACTCACTTCCCGAATCAGTCAGGCAAGATACCAAGCGCATAAAAACCATAAAGGACCGAAACGATCCGCCTGCTGGCCCGTCACAAAGCCATCAACTTATATATTTCGTACGCTCGTGACGGTTTAAAAAAACGCTCAGAAACAGAGCGGAGCATTTATCAAACCGAAGTTAATAACAGAAAGAACGTTGCCCTTCACAATGTCGAGTTATCCTGCCCGAAAATCCCCAAACAGCTGTCCGGAGCCACCTATATTTTGAAACTTGGCAATGGAGAACAGCTGTTTTTTCTCTGACGGGCAGTCAGGCGCAGGATGCCAACGACACGATGGGCTGGGAGTACTGGTTTGATAACCTGGCAAATCCGACAATGCAAAAACGAATGAAGAGGAATGAAGAGTGTTCTGAATTTTTTAAAAGACTGCGGTCTTGTAATAATGAACGGCCAGTGCCTGATCTTTTTATCCAAGTACCGGCCAGTTTTTAATTTAATATATTAATTAAAAAGGCCATCATATTTTACAGTTTCTTTTTCAAACCCAGCCTGAATTAAAAAGCTTTATTGACAAAACGACTGACAGGCACAAACGTTAGATAAGTATTTGTACTCAAATCCTTTAACTTGCTTAGTCAGGCACGATGACAAAAGCACCGAAGCACACTAAAATCTCGCCATTCATAATCCTCCCCCACGTAAACTCTCAGGTAATGACATCACCATGGATAAAGTGATCGAAACTCCAGATGCACCGCCAGCGATCGGCCCATACTCTCAGGGCATTCAGTTCGGCAATCTGATCATCACTTCCGGCCAGCTGCCCATCGACCCGGAAACCGGTGAAATGCAGGACGACACCAAGGCCCAGGCGCATCAGTGCCTGAAAAACGTAAAAGCAGTGCTCGAAGCCGCCGGCAGCAGCATGGACAAAGTGCGTAAAGCCACTGTGTTTGTCAAAGACATGAACGACTTCACTGACATCAATGAAGTCTACAAACAGTACTTCACCTTCCCGTTCCCTGCTCGCAGCCTGGTAGAAGTCGCACGTCTGCCAAAAGATGTGAAAGTTGAAATTGAAGTGATTGCTACTGCTGAATAATCATCAGGATGCAATGATTCTCAGAGGGGGCTGATAGCCCCCCTGATCCTCTTACCACATCAGGTCGTCCGGAATCTCAAAGTCCTTGTACCAGTCTTCCTCTTCACTGGTCAGCTCTTCTGCACTGTTGTCGTGAATAACCACCGCTTCAGGAATACGTTCGTTAATCTTCGCGGCTACCGGCGCAGGGATAACATGAAAGACTTCTGAACCATCGGCTTCCAGCAGAATACCAATGGCAAACAAGCCCCGGCTCAGACGCTCCTGCATTTCTTGCGTCACATAAATTTTCTTCACCTTCTTATCGACGACAAAGTTGTAACCCACTTCACCACCCTCACGGGACATGGCATTGGTTTCAATCAGCTGTCGAACCTGAGCCCCAACTGCTTTTTGCTGACGCTCCTCTTCCAGCTTTCGGTTCAAATCACGGTCCCGCTCAGCCTGCGCTGCTCGCTCTTTTTCCAGCTCAATGCGACGCTTTTCCTGCTCGGTCATTTCACCAGACTTAACCGCCTGCTTCTTCTTTTTCTTGCTGGTTGTTTTCGCTTTCAAAGCCTGCTGCTTGGTCGCCAGACCGGCTTTCATCAACTGATCTCTAAGGGATTTACTCATGAAGCTCTCTCACCCTGCCATACAATGTGGAAACTCAGCCGCCTGCATGACACTAATTCATAAAAACAAGTTCATAAAAACAAAGGTGCAATGGTAGCAATGCCAATAACATTCAGCCAGAGTACAACTCCTGGTCTGATAACCACAGACAGCAGAAAATGTTAATGGCAAAAAAAACGGCACTAAGAAAGCGCCGTTTTTTTATCTCTCAAATGTCAGACGTTAATGCACATCTTTCCAGTACTCTCGCTTGAGCAGGAAGGTAAAGATGAACAGCAGAACCAGGAACAACATGACATAAATACCCAGCTGCTGACGCTGTGCCTTCATCGGCTCTGCAGAGTAAGCCAGAAAGTTCACCAGATCATACATAGCCTGATCGTACTCAGCCGGAGTCATGGAACCCTTTCGCTCAGGATCAACCGTCAAACCACAAATGGTCTGCCCGGTCAGAGGGTCTCGTTTCGTTGGGTCTTCACCGTTGCAGCTGTCGAGCTGCACGCCCTGCAACTCGGCTAGCACATGAGGCATACCGACATCAGGAAACACCTTGTTATTCACGCCCCATGGGCGTTTAGGATCTTCATAAAATGTTTTCAGGTAGGTGTAAACCCAGTCATCCCCACGAACACGAGCCACCATGGTTAAATCCGGCGGAGCCGCACCAAACCAGACCTTGGCGTCTTCTTTTGCCATGGCATTGGTCATCAGGTCACCAATTTTGGCATCTTTGTTGAATACCAGGTTTTCCATCATCAGGTCATGGGGAATACCCAGATCATCAGCTACACGCTCATAACGCTGAAACTCGGTAGAATGACAGCCACTGCAATAGTTTTGATACAGTGCAGCACCCCGCTGCAAGGATGGCTTATCCGAAGGGTCAGTTTCAATTTTATCCAATGGATAACCACTGCCAGCAGAAAAAGCCAATACCGAATAAAAAGACAGCAACAGTGTAAGTATTGTTTTTTTCATCAGCCGGTCACCCTTTCAGGTACAGGTTTTGTTTTCTCCATCCTTGTGTAGAACGGCATCAACAGGAAGAATGCAAAATACAGCACAGTGCAAATCTGGGCGATCAATGTGTAAGTGACCGTAGCAGGCTGAGTACCCAGCCAGGTCAGGAGAACGAACACAAAGGCAAAAACGACAATGGCAATCTTACTGATTACTCCCTTATAGCGAATCGACCTGACACGACTACGATCCAGCCAGGGCAGTACAAACAGAATGGCAATAGCTGCCCCCATCGCAATAAAGCCACCCAGCTTCGAGTCTATCGGCCCGACATCAAACGTGATCGCACGCAAAATGGAGTAAAACGCGCCGAAGTACCACACAGGTGCAATATGCTCGGGAGTTTTCAATGCATCTGCCTGTTCAAAATTGGCATGCTCAAGGAAGAACCCGCCCATCTCCGGCATGAAGAAAATCACACCACAGAAAACAAACAGAAATACTGCAACGCCCACCAAATCTTTCACGGTGTAGTAAGGGTGGAAAGGAATACCATCCAGAGGAATACCGTCAGGTCCTTTGTTCTTTTTGATATCGATTCCGTCAGGATTGTTGGAGCCTACTTCATGCAGCGCAAGAATATGCAACACAACCAAACCCAGAATAACAATGGGCAGTGCCACCACATGCAACGCAAAGAACCGGTTAAGGGTAATACCGGAAATCAGGAAGTCTCCACGAATCCACTGCTGCAGATCCGCACCAATCCATGGAATAGCGCCAAACAGGGAAATAATTACCTGAGCACCCCAGTAAGACATCTGCCCCCATGGCAGCATATAACCCATAAAGGCTTCAGCCATCAGAGCCAGATAAATGGCCATGCCAAATATCCAGATCAACTCCCTTGGCGTCTGATAGGAACCATAGAGCAGACCACGGAACATGTGGCAATAGACCACAATAAAGAAAAATGACGCTCCGGTTGAGTGCATATAGCGAATCAGCCAGCCATACTCAACGTCGCGCATAATGTACTCAACGGACGCAAAGGCTTTCTCCGCATCGGGCACATAACTCATGGTCAGCCAGATACCGGTCAGAAGCTGGTTAACCAACACCAGTAATGCCAGCGAGCCAAAGAAGTACCAGACATTGAAGTTTTTCGGCGCATAATATTTGGCCAGATGATCTTCCCAGGCTCGCACCACGGGAAGCCGCTCATTGACCCAGTTCAGCAGACTATTCATCATGCATTCTCCTTATCCTGGCCAATGATGATGACCGAGTCGCTTTCATAGCTGTACGGAGGCACCTCAAGATTTGTTGGTGCCGGCACACCTTTGTAAACCCGACCCGCCAGATCAAACTTGGAACCATGGCACGGGCAGTGATAGCCACCTTTCCAGCCGGCATCAAATTCCATGGGTTTGACTTCAGGGAGATATTTGGGAGAACAACCAAGGTGGGTACACAAACCCACAAGAATAAGAAACTCGTCTTTGACAGAACGGTATTCGTTTTTAGCGTAATCGGGTTGCTCTGATTTATCGGAACCCGGGTCGCGCACCTTGCCGTCTACCGCCTGAATTTCCTTCAGCATCTCCGGGGTTCGACGGACTACAAAAACGGGTTTCCCCCGCCACTCCACTACGATCTGCTGTCCCGGCTCAAGCTTGCTGAGATTCACCTTCACAGGAGCGCCAGCCGCTTTGGCTTTGGCACTTGGATTCCATGATTTGATAAAAGGTGTAGCAACCCCGACAGCTCCGGCAGCCCCCACCACCGAAGTTGCAGCCACGAGAAAGCGGCGCCGGCCAGTATTTACGCCGTTGTCACTCATTAACCTACTCTCCCCATCCGGGCGACTTTGCCCATTGACTTCTTTTTGTTCATGGGTGGGATATTAGCAGGGAGTTAAGAGATGATGACTCTTGTTGAGAAAAAAACACCGGTTTTAAAGTATTTTTTCCTCATCCCCCGTTCTCACCATTCTGTATTTTTACCTACCCACTTAATATGGTGGTACGTAATGATACTGCTTTTACCGCTTTCTAAAAAGGCTTGGTTTGTATTTTGTAAGGATTTTGTAGGCCCCTTGGTCGATATGACGATTTATTTTACGCGGACTTTCCTGCATGCCTGTCCGACATTTTCTTCAGACAAAAAAAATGCCTGCGGAAAGCAGGCATTTTTTGTAGCGCGGTTCCCGGCAAGGGAACCACTGAGAAAACGTCCGTAGACGTATTCCCATTAACGCTTGGAGAACTGTGGACGCTTACGCGCTTTGCGCAGACCGACCTTCTTACGTTCAACTTCACGAGCGTCACGGGTAACGTAACCCGCTTTGCGCAGAGAAGGACGCAGGCTCTCATCATACTGCATCAGTGCACGGGTGATACCGTGACGGATAGCACCAGCCTGACCAGAACCACCACCACCGGAAACAGTGATTTTGATGTCGAACTTCTCGAGCAGTTCAGTCAGTTCCAGAGGCTGACGAACGACCATGCGAGCAGTTTCACGACCAAAGTACTCGTCCAGGGAGCGACCGTTAACAACGATGCTGCCAGAGCCAGACTTCAGAAATACGCGAGCGGTAGAAGACTTACGACGTCCAGTACCGTAGTATTGAGTCACAGACATGACTACCCCCGATTAAATTTCCAGTTGCTTTGGCTGCTGTGCAGTGTGCTTGTGCTCGGCACCAGCGTACACTTTCAGCTTGCTGTACATAGCGCGACCCAGAGGACCACGTGGCAGCATGCCTTTAACAGCAGTTTCGATAACCATCTCTGGCTTGTGAGCGATCATTTTTTCGAAGCTCATAGACTTCAGACCACCAACATAGCCGGTGTGGCGATGGTACATCTTATCAGTAGCTTTACGGCCAGATACATGTACTTTCTCAGCATTGATAACAACGATGTAATCGCCGGTGTCAACGTGAGGAGTGTATTCAGGCTTGTGCTTACCGCGCAGACGGGAAGCAATCTCGGTAGCCAGACGACCCAGGGTTTTGCCCTCAGCGTCTACTACATACCAGTCACGTTTTACAGTTTCTGGCTTTGCACTAAAAGTTTTCATTAAATTCGCCTCAAGAGTATTACAGATGCAATACCTGTTCTTACTTGGCCGTTCCTGCGCAGCGTGAACTTTGCAGAATTAGAAACCAGGCTAATAGTTCCCGAATCGGCCTGCTCAAACATTGGGCGCTCAATTGGGAAACGGGAGCCGTATTATAGCGGCTGAAAACAGGAAAAAAACCCCTCTTGAGGTAATTATCTGGACAATTTGGCCAATTACGGATAGAGGTGGGTGAAATATGACATATGTTGCTATTGAAATGATCAACCGCCATGCCTTTTTCACCCTGAAAAGCCGGTCTCCGCATTATTGGCACTGGAAATCGAGGGTGTAGACATAGCCGGGGCCAATGGCATCTTCGACGATGCTTCCACCCACTGCTGCCACTTCGCCCGATTCACGGGAATTCTCGTCCCGTCCCCACAGCCAGGAGGCTCCACCAGCCTTTTTCACCACCTTGGCAGCCGCTTTCAGGGCATGATAGTCCGCTTCACTGAGACTCCCGGTGTAGCGGTAGTTTTCGCTGACAATGAAAGCCACCTTGCTCTGGCTTTTACAAAAGTGGTCTGCCTGAGGTTTTGCCTTCTGATAACCTGACTGCCGGTCTTCCGTGTTCAGGACAACCCGGTGGGTGCCCGACACATTAGGACGTACGTCCTGGTGATGTTGAAGATACGAGCAACCGTTCAGGATCAGTCCAGCAATCGCTGGCAATAGATAGCGCATAATCAATCTCCCTGGTAAACAAACGCAGTCTCATCTTTGATAGCTATTTCAGGAATAGTTCCCCTGCCATCCAAACCCTTGCACCAAACCCTTAGCAACAAGAACTGACATCTGCCCGGCAAACCGCTAAAATCCTGCCAAACCCTGACAGACCTATAGACTGGAACACTGCACAATGCGTGACTTTATTATTGCTCCCAGCATTCTTTCTGCCGATTTTGCCCGTCTGGGTGAAGAAGTGGATCAGGTCATCCAAGCTGGAGCCGACTGGGTTCACTTCGATGTGATGGACAACCACTATGTTCCCAATTTAACCATCGGCCCAATGGTCTGCAAGGCTCTGCGAAATCATGGTGTCACAGCGCCTGTCGATGTTCACCTGATGGCTAGCCCGGTGGATCGCCTTATCCCCGACTTTATTGAAGCCGGTGCCAGTATGATCACCTTCCACCCGGAAGCCTCCCGGCATATCGACCGCACCCTGCAGATGATCCGTGAAGGCGGCTGTAAAGCCGGTCTGGTGCTGAATCCGGCCACCAGCCCCGATATCATTGAATATGTGATTGATAAACTGGACATGATCCTGCTGATGTCCGTAAACCCCGGATTTGGCGGTCAGAAGTTTATCCCTTCCACCCTGAAAAAGCTGCGTCATGTTCGCAAAATGATCGATAACAGCGGTCTGGATATCCGCCTTGAAGTCGATGGTGGCGTAGGCGTCCAGAACATTCGCCAGATCGCTGAAGCCGGTGCCGATGCCTTTGTCGCCGGTTCTGCCATCTTCAATGCCGAGGACTACAAAACCGTTATTGGCCAGATGCGCGAAGAACTGTCCAAAGCTGACCCGGTTTAATGAACACCCATTCGGCCTTCCAAACGCAATCAGGTAATAGTAAGACATGAAACTGACTGAATTCACGGCGGGAAAACTGCCACAGCTGATCATGTACGATCTGGATGGAACGCTGGTTGATAGTGTGCCCGATCTGGCTATCTCTATTGATGCCATGCTGGATGATATGAACCTGCCCAAAGCCGGTGAAGACAAAGTTCGCCTCTGGGTCGGTAACGGTATCCCGTCACTGGTCAAACGCGCACTGGTTGATGATATGGCAGGCGACCAGCCGGGCATTGTTAACCGCGATGTGTTTATCAAGGCTTACGACAGCTTCAAGCATCATTATGCCATTGAAGTA